>JAHEEE010000001.1:0-44352 GCA_024640845.1 Myxococcales bacterium
GATCCGAAGCGCTTCTTCGCGGAGCCGCCGTCCGGCGTTCGCGTCCGTGCGGAGAAGGGTCGTTGGTTGCCCCGCTTCGAGCCAAGCGACGGAACCTGTGAGGCGATCAGCTTCGATAGCCCGTTCCAGCCGGTCAACCCGGCCCAACACAAGCGGTACCTGCGCCACGGCGCCAACCGCGTCGCACATGCGCGGCTACTTCGGCACCGCGGAAACCAACACCGGCCGACCATCGTCGCGATCCACGGCTTCACTGCCGACTGGTATCTCATCAACGAATGGTTCTTCGCGCTCCCTTGGTTCTACCGAATGGGATGCAACGTCGCGCTGTTCACACTACCGTTCCACGGTCCGCGCCAAACGCGATTCTCGCCGTTCTCCGGCCACGGATACTTCGCCGGCGGCGCGTCGCGCCTGAACGAGGCCGTCGCGCAATCGGTGTTCGACTTCAGGATTCTGTTCGACTGGTTACAGCGCGAACGGGGCGCGGAGCAAATCGGGGTGACCGGCCTCAGCCTCGGCGGCTTCACGACTGCGATGCTTGCAAGCGTAGAGGATCGCCTTGCCTTTGCCATTCCCAACGTGCCGGTCGTGAGCCTCGCGGACCTGGTCCTCGAATGGCAGCCGATCGGCTGGCTTCTTCGCGGCGCGCTCCTGACGAAGGGAATGGGCCTCCAGGATGTCCGCCGCATGGTAGCCGTCAGCTGCCCTCTCAGCTACGCGCCCGTTCTTCCGCCTGAACGTCTGATGATCGTGGGCGGAGTCGGTGATCGCCTAGCGCCGCCCAAGCACTCGCGGCTTCTCTGGGATCACTGGGGCCGGTGCAGGATCCACTGGTTCCCCGGCAGTCACATCATTCACATGGACCGAGGCGTCTATCTGACCGAGATGGCGCGCTTCATGGTAGGACGCGGCTTCTTGCCCCAGGGCGAGCTCCCGCCCGCGCATTAGGGATGGATTTTTGCGGCTCGCTGAGTACCCTCCCGGGAACTTCGAACGAGGGTATTTCATGGAGCGTGTGATTCCACTGTCCCGCCGCAAGGGCGACATCGTCATCTTGGGCTTCTTCTGGCTCAACATCCTTCTCATCACCTACATCGTGGACGTCGAGCAGATCGTGCTGCCGGACATCAGCGGGGACTGGGAGTACCCGCTGTGGCCGCCCGCTTTCTGGGTCGACATCATCCATTGGTACGGCAGGAACTTCGATCCCGTCCTCATCGCGCGCCCGGTGTGGTGGCGCATGACGATCTGGATCGACTCGCTCTTCTTTGGGCCGTTCTACGTCTTCGCGATCTATGCCTACACGAAGGGCAAGAACTGGATTCGCATTCCGAGCATCATCTGGGCGTCCGTCCTGATCACGAACGTCACGATCATCCTCGGCGAGGAGTTCATGGGACCACACTCGACCCCACATCCCTGGATGGTGCTCGCACTCAACGCACCCTGGGTGTTGGTGCCCGCCTATACCATCAGGCGCATGTGGAACGCCGAGACCCCCTTCACCGAGAACACTTGAGCATGACGGCGTTCGTCGATCGCTACGGGCCCTGGGCGGTCGTTGCCGGCGCATCGGAAGGAATCGGCGCGTCTTTTTCGAAAAAGCTCGGCGAGCGGGGTTTCAACCTGGTTCTCGTCGCGCGACGCGTAGGGCCACTCGAGGAGCTGGCTTCCGAGATCGGAGCCAAGCACCAGGTCGAGGTTCGAGTCCAAGCGCTCGACCTCGGTGCCCCGAACGTCTCGTCCGAGCTCGGCCATGCAACCGAAGCTCTCGATGTCGGCCTAGTGATCTACAACGCGGCGTATTCCCCGATCGGGGCGTTCATCGAGGTCGACGTCGAAGAGCACATCAAGGCGGTCAACGTCAATGTCCTCGGCACTTTGCGCGTGGCGCACTACTTCGGCCGGCGGCTCGCGGACCGAGGGAAGGGCGGCATCATCATCATGAGCTCGATGAGCAGCATCCAGGGCACGGCGATGGTCGCGAACTATGCAGCCACGAAGGCCTACGACACGATCCTCGCGGAGGGATTGTGGCGCGAGCTTGGACAGCGCGGCGTGGACGTCCTCGGCTGCATTGCGGGCGCCACGCTGACCCCCAACTATGAGGGGTCGACCGACAAGATCCCGAGCAGCTGGCTCGCGCGTCCGATGAAGCCGGGCGATGTCGCCGAACAGGCGCTCCATGACCTCGGTCAGCGCCCGAGTGGGGTGTCGGGCGGCCGGAACCGATTTGCGGCCGCCTTGCTCGCCCGTCTTCTGCCGCGCCGGGCCGCCATCGAGATGGTGAGCAAGGAAACCGAGCACATGTACCGCTGAACGCCGATTTCGCCATCGGTGGGTTTCTTGCTCGTATCGCCTTTTCTGGGCAAGGGTAGTGCTCCCATTTTCCAGGGTTTGTGGCGCAAACTTGCAGACGCCCTGTGGGCACGTTAATCAGCTATTCATGCGTCGCGTCACCGCAGTCTTGCTTTCCTTCATGCTCCTCTCGGCGTGCATTCGGCATCGACTCCCCCAGGCGCCGGCCCACCCCGAGGACGACCCGGCCTTCACGGCGCCCGAGGTCATTCGGCCCCGGGGCCTCGATTCTGATCCTCCCGCCGCGCTGGAACTGTTGCCCGGTGATGTCATTCAGCTCACGACGGTCTCAGCAAAAACCGAAGTTTACGAGGGGCTCATCGTCGATGCGATGGGTCAGCTTCACGTCCCGCTGGCTGGCGACATTCAAGTCGGAGGAAAGACGCTTTCCCAGGCAGAGAAGGCCGTTGAGCGCGGGCTTCAACGCTACGACCGTTTCGTGCGCGTCAATTTGGTCATCAGTGCGCTCGACGGGCACATGGCCACGGTAGTCGGCGCGGCGACGACCCCAGGGCGATTCAAAGTCAGCCCAGGGATGCGTCTGGCGGACTTGCTCGCTCTTGCCGGCGGCCCCGCCATCGGGCAGTCGGAGTTCATTCCCACATTGCTCGGCAATCTCGATCTCGCCCGGCTGGTCAGGGGCGACGAAACCGTTCCGGTGAGCGTCCAGCTCGCCAGGCGGGGTGACCCGAAGCACAACGTTCGGGTTCAGCCCGGCGATCAGTTGTTCATCCCGCCGGTCACCGACGAGTTGATCATGGTGTTGGGCGAGGTAACTAGGCCGCAACCCGTTGCATATCGGGAGGGCCTGCGTTTGACCGAGGTGCTGGCAAGGGCTGGAAGCGTCAACACGCAGCGCGGCGATCGAAAAGACATCCGCATCATCCGCGGCCCCCTGGACGAACCCCGTGTCTACACGACCAGTATGAAGGCGTTGAGCGTAGGGGACTCCAAGGACATCCTGCTCGTCCCCGGTGACATCGTTTACGTCAGCAGGGCCTGGTACGCGAGCACCGGCGACGTCCTCAACGCCCTTTCGCCCCTCCTCTCGCTTGCCAACGCTGTTGCCATTCTCGGCGTCGCGGGCGCCATCGGCACCACCCGATAGATGCACAAGCCGCTCTTCCATCGATTGGTCTCCAAGGACGTCGAGACGGAGGAGGTCGACCCGCATTCGGTTGGTGGTGGCCTGTTGAGCGCGGAGCGAGATGCGATCCAGGGCGCAGCCCAGACCCGTGTCGAACAGTTCACAGCCGGCAGAGTATGCAGCCGCCTGGCGTTGGCGCGCCTCGGTGTCGCTGCAACCACACCGATCGAGCGTGGCGAGGATCGCGCGCCGATTTGGCCGCGGGGGTTCATCGGAAGCATCACCCACACGGACACATGGTGCGCCGCCGCTGTGGCTCGGCTCGGCGAGCTGCGTTCTCTCGGGATCGACCTCGAATCCGCGACACCCCTAAAGGAGGCCCTGTGGCGGCGCGTCTGCACGCCCGACGAGCGCGAGTGGTTGCGTGAGCTCCCCGATGCAGGGCGGATGGGAAAAGTTCTCTTCAGCGCCAAAGAGGCGGTTTACAAGTGCCAGTATCCGCTGACGAGTCAGTTCCTCGGCTTTCATGCGGTCCAGGTCGAGATCGGTGATGGCTCGTTTCGCGCCGTCTTTCGGCAGGAGGTCGGCGAGTTCAAGCCTGGCCACGAAATGACGGGTCGCTATCTCGTCGAGGATGGGTTCGTGGCAACCGCCTGCGAGCTGCGCGCATGAGCGAGGAGACGCTGAACGTCGTCATCGATGTTCCTCGCGGCAGCTTCATCAAACGCAAAGACGATGGGAGCATTGATTTCGTCTCTCCGTTCCCCTCGCCCTTCAACTATGGGCACGTCCCCGGCACCATCGCGGACGACGGAGACGCAATCGACGTGGTGGTTCTCGGTCCTCGACTCCGGCGAGGCGCTCGCGCGACCGCCGTCGTTCAGGCAACGATCGGCTTCGTCGACGCGGGCGTGCCCGATCCGAAGCGTGTTTGTGCCGACCAACCGCTTGGCGCCGCCGACCGCCGGCGCGTCGAGGGCTTCTTTCGCTGCTACGCCGTCGTCAAGCGGCTGATCAACCGGCTTCGGGGTCAGCCCGGCCCGACCCGCTATCTCGGCTGGCTCTAGCGCGGTTGGTCGTGCAGACTCTTCCACTCGTTTGGCTCAGTCCCCCGATATACGAGTCCTGTCGTCACTGAGGTCCGTAGACCCTCGCGCCTGGAACGAGCTCGTCGGCGAAGACGATCCTTTCGTCGAGCACGCCTTTCTCTCGCTCCTCGAGGAGAGCGGCTCGGTCGGCCGCGGCTCCGGCTGGGAGCCAACGCACGTCACCGCGTGGCGGGGCGACCGGCTCGTCGGAGCGCTGCCACTCTATCTCAAGACCCACAGCTACGGCGAATACATCTTCGATTGGGGGTGGGCCGACGCCGCATCGCGGCTTGGGATCGCGTATTACCCAAAGTTGGTGGCCATGGTTCCCGTGACACCCGTCACCGGTCGCCGCTTCCTGCTCGCACCCGAAGAGGCTCCCGGCCCTCTGGTCTCGCGATTGATCGACGGTTGTTTCGAGGTGGCCGATGCGACGAAGGCTTCCTCGATTCACCTGCTGTTCCTGAACCCCGACGAGCACGCGTGGGTTACGTCCGACGGCCGGCTGATGAAGCGGCTCTCGTTTCAGTTCCATTGGCGAAACGCCGGCTACGAGACCTTCGACGACTTCGTCGGCGAGTTCCGCTCTTCGATGCGCAAGAAGCTCCGCAAGGAGCGTCGGGTGGCTGCCGAATCGAGTCTCCAGATCGAAAAGGTCCACGGTCACGAGCTCAGCACGCTCGATTGGCTGACGCTCGAGCGCTTGTATCGCGCGACGTGTGGGCGGAAGGGCTCCTATCCCTATCTGACCCGGGAGTTCTTCGAGCTTGCCCCCGCACGGCTCGACGGCTCGCCTCTGGTGCTCGTCGCGCGAGACGAGGGACGCATTGTTGCGGCTTCCCTCAATTTCGAAAAAGGAGGCCACCTCTATGGCCGGTATTGGGGCGCCAGCGAGCAGCACGACATGCTTCACTTCGAGCTCTGCTACTATCGGCTCATCGAGCACGCGATCGATCAGCGCATGCGACGTTTCGAAGCCGGCGCACAAGGAACGCACAAGCTGCGGCGCGGCTTGATGCCCGTGCCGATTTACAGCGGCCATTGGGTTCGCCATCCTGTGCTCGCACAAGCCGTTGCTGACTTCCTCCCGCGGGAGGCAGCGTCCGTCCAGGAGCAGATCCAAGAGCTGGCCCACCACGGACCGTTCCGTCGGCACGAGGCCGAATCGCAAGACATCCGAGAGCCGAGATGACGGCGCTCTTCGCCTACTTCGGGCTGGCGCTCGGTGTCTCTTTTCTCTGTTCGATTCTCGAAGCTGGGCTCCTGAGTGTCACGCCATCACACGTCGCCAAGCTCGTCCAGGATCGACCGAAGGTCGGTTTGAAGATCCGTGGACTCAAGGCGAACGTCGATCGCCCGCTCGCCGCCATCTTGACCTTGAACACCTTCGCGAACACGGCAGGCGCCGCCGGCGTCGGCGCCGAAGCGCAACGGCTATGGGGCTCCGAAGCGCTCGCAATCGCGTCCGGGGTGCTGACGTTGGCGATCTTGATCATCAGTGAGATCCTCCCGAAGACGCTGGGTGCGCTCTATTGGCGCCGTCTGACGAGCTTCATGGCGACTGCCCTTCCCATCATGATCCTGGTTTTGTCGCCTTTCGTTTGGCTGTCCGAGGCGATCACGCGCACGCTCAAACGTCGGCGGGTTGCACAGACTTTTTCCCGCGAGGAGTTTGCCGCGTTGGCGCGAGTGGGCGAGGAGCAGGGCATATTCGACGAGTCGGAGATGAGAATTCTCCGGAATCTCTTCCATTTCGGCTCGCTTCGGACCCGAGACATCATGACGCCGAGGACAGTCGTGTTTTCCCTCGAGGAAAACACGACGGTTCGGGATGCGGTCGCGGCGCGTGGCTCCATGATCTTTTCGCGAATTCCGATTTGGAAAGGGACTCCCGATCAAGTGACTGGGTACGTACTTAAAGACCAACTGCTGCTCCGCGCGGCGCGCGACCAGCTCGATGCTCCTTTGAGCTCGTTTGCCCGAGAGGCGTTGATGGTGCCCGACACGATCGCATTGCCCTCTCTCTTCGAGAAGCTCCTCGACAATCGAGAGCACATCGCCGTGGTCGTCGACGAATACGGTGGCGTCGACGGCGTCGTGACCATGGAAGACGTCCTCGAAACCTTGATTGGTCTCGAGATCGTCGACGAGATGGATTCGGTTCAAGACATGCGGGCGATGGCGCGGTCGAAATGGGAGCACCGCGCCAAACACATCGAAAATGATCCGCGCGAGCCCGTCGAGCGCCAAGATCCCACGCGCGGCTCATGAGCACCTCGGTCACGAGAGGCGAGCTCCCGAGCTCGAGCGCGGACCGCTGGCTCTATGCGCTCAAGCCTGCCAGTTGGCCCAAGTTGATCGTGCCGGCGCTTTTCGGCCAGCTCATCGCCGCGAGCTCGGTCGGCCAGTTGAACGTACGGGCATTTGGTTGGGGTCTCGGCTTTACGGTGTTCGGGCTCGCCTTCATCGTCCTCCTGAACGACTGGGCCGACCGCGAGGTCGACGCGATCAAGCGGAACATGTTTCCCGATCAATGCTCGCCGAAGACAATCCCCGATGGGATTCTCGGGGCGCACGCCGTCGGTGCAGCAGGCCTCGCTTGTGGCCTCATCGCGGCTATCGTCGCGTTCTCGGCCGAGTCCGCCTTGGGTCGGCGCTTTGCGTTCGCGGCGGGCGCTGCCTGCATGCTCCTGTTCGTGGCCTATACGCTGCCACCGATCCGACTCAACTATCGTGGCGGGGGTGAGCTCCTCGAGGCGCTCGGCGTGGGGTTCGCCTTGCCGCTATACAACGCATATTTGCAGGTTGGCGAAAACGTCCCGCGTGTGTGGCCGTGGGTCGCGGGTTATGCGGTTCTGAGCCTCGGAAGCGGCGTTGCGAGCGGTCTTTCCGACGAGCAAAGCGACCGCGCCGGCGGCAAGCGGACGTTCGTCTCCACGTTTGGCAATGCCCTCGCCAGAAGGCTGACCGAGAGTTGCGTCGTGGCGGGCGCACTGATTTGGGCTGCCGCTGCACTCTGGCGGCCCGACTGGGTGCCCGTCTGGGCGGTCGCGCCCGCGATTGCCATCGTCGCATGGAACTTCGTCGCGATGCGTCGGATGAGCGACGACGCCGTCACCAACGCATTCGGCGCGCAGAGCCGCTACAAGCACTTCCTTCACCGAGCGATCTGGCATAGTACGACGGTGGCCGCCGTCCTCTTGTGGCTCCAGTCGACCCTCGCATGACCGTTCCTGCAGTAGAACAGGCCGTTGCCCCCCTCTCCGCGATCGACGCGCGCATCGCGAGCACTCCTCGGGGCGCGCTCACGCTCGATCCAGGCCGATCGCGAGCGACGCCGCTGAGCGGTATCGTGAGCATGCTCGCTGAGCCTTCCGAGCTACCGCACTTGGCCGCGCTGGCGTCTGCCGTTGCCGAGGCTCAACTGGAGAGCTTTCCGGAGAACGTGCTCTGGGATTTCGATTTTTTCCTCGGTTCGATTCACGAGCAGGCGCGCGAGGCGTCGAGTTACTCTGACCACCTCAGCCGGGTGACGGAGATCACCGTGGGTCTGATGCGCCTCTACGGGCAGCAATCGACGATTCGGTTTCGCTACGTGCACGACTTCATGTACGGATTCGATTGGGCGCGGTGGGTGCGCCGTGATCCGAATGCGGAGGCGGGCATCGGACCTTTTTCACTTCAATTCCTGAAACAGATTGAAACGCGAGGGCGTGACATCCTCACGCTAATCGAGTCCGACGACACACTCTACCCCAAGCTCTCTGGCTCTGGCTCACGAAATCCGTTTTCGTTTTCGCGCGATCCCGAAGAAGAGCTCCTCCTCTACCGTCGCCTTGCTGAGCGAGGCTGCATCCCCGTGGAGGCTTGGCGGCTCGGCGCCGAGCCGGATGCATCGCGTGACTTCGACGCCCTCCGTGAGCAGGTTGCGGAGAGCCTCGGCCTCGCCCGCTAGTCGGCAAGAAGCATTGCGAGCATCCAAAGGGCGACCAAGAGATTGAGCGCGACGCTCGACCACGCGGCCGCCCGCAGTGGATTGTCCGCGCGCGCGCCGACAAGCAAAGGGGCGAGCGGAACGATCGCAAGCGCAGCCTTTGCAAGCAGCGAGACGCCCGGCGTCCAGACGAAGATGCCGAACGCGGCAAACGCGATGCCTCCGGACGCGAAACGGCGTGCGGAGCCCATCCCGTGCCGAACCGGCCAGGTTCTCTTCTGCGCGCGCGTGTCGTCCTCGACATCTGGGAGTGCGGTGAGAACGTTGCTGCACACGCCGAGTAGGGCAGCGGGCCAGATCACCCAGCCAGGGGCGAACACGGTTTCGGTCTGCATGTAGTAGGCGAGCGATGGCAGGCCGATTCCGACGCCCACTCCCTGCAGCAGCTCTCCACCACCACGGTAGCTCAATCGCACCGGCATGAAGCTATAGAGCCACATCAGCAGGAGCGCGGCGAGCGCGTAGAACGGCGTCCAGGTGCGGCCCACGAGAGCCAGCACACACGAATACAAGAGCAACAGGATCGCGGCGGCCCGTGCAGCGCTCGCTAGTTGTTGCGGCGCGAGCTTTCCTTCAGGGATCACCCCAGAGCCTCCCGAAATTGGTGTTCGGCGACCGCTATCGCCTCGTTGATCGGCGAAATCGTTCGCAAAGATGACGAAGAGATGATCGAGCACGCCCCACCCGAGCACAGCGGCGAGCCACCACCCATCGAACAGGCCGGTGACGTGCCAGGCGGCGACGTGTCCCAGCAGGATTGGCACGACGATGTTGACGTGCGCGAGCGGTCGCGCGGCTTGGATCCAGGCTCTCATCTCGATCTGACCCTCGATATCACGATTTGATCCTGCTAGGTGCTACAGGTGAATTCGCCCAACCGGGAACCTCTGAAGCGGCCGGTTCAGTTCTTCACCGGCAAGGGTGGGGTTGGCAAGTCGACGGTTCTCGGCGCGCTCGCAAGCTCTGCAGCACGCGCCGGCAAGAGGCCGCTGATCGTCGAGCTCGGGGTCCATACCTCGTCCTCGCATCTGTTTCGCGGACCGAACGTTGGATACGAGCCGTCGGAGGTCGCACCGGGCGTGTTCGCGACGCGGGTGCAGTTCGAGCCCGCGTTGGTGGACTACATTACGTCGCGCCTCAAGCTGCGGTTCATCGCGATGCTAGTGACGAGAAACCAGTCCCTGCGCCGCTTGTTCATGGCGGCGCCCGGCGTGGACGAGATCGTGACATTGCATCGAGTCGCGCAACTGGCTGCGGACGACCAATGGGGGCCCATCCTGGTCGATCTCGAGTCGACGGGTCACGCCTTGATGTTCTTCGATCTCCCGAGCGTCCTAGGTGTGTTTCTCAAGGACGGACCACTGCGGCAGGTGCTCGACAGCGCGACGGCGCTCGTGCGAGACGCGAATCGATGCGCGATTCACATCGTGACGGTTCCAGAGCCGCTCGCCGTGAGCGAAACGGTGGAGCTCTATCGCGCGCTCCGAGCGAGAGACGACCTTCACCTCGGCTATCTCTTCATCAACCGTATCCCCCCAAGGTGGCTCGATGACGAGGAGCGGCGGTTGGTGGCCCAGGAGCTCCAAGGACCAAGCGTCGGAGAGCCCTGGTTCGGGGACCTCGTCCTCGCTGACTATCTTGCGCGCCGCGGCGACACCGCGGAGAAGTGCCTCCGCGGTCTGCGGCGCGACATCCATTTGCCCGCCATCGAGCTCGGCGCGCGGAGCGACGACGGCGCGGCGATCATCGAGGCGCTCGCCGATCGACTCGATGCCGAGGGTCTTCGATGATCGAGCTTGCCGACGACTGCAGGCTTGCGTTTTGTGTTGGGGTGGGCGGCGTCGGTAAGACTACTTTCGCCGCGGCTCTCGGGTTGCGCGAAGCGCTTCGAGGAAGATCCGTGCTGGTGCTGACCGCCGACCCTGCCCGACGGCTAGCCGATGCGCTCGGGATTCGAGGAATCCGCAACGAAGCTTCCGACATCGCGCTGCCCAATGGCGCGCGAGGGGGCGAGCTCCATGCGGCGATGCTGGAGACGAAAGCAAGCGCCGACGACATCATTCGTCGAGCCGCCAACGACGCGGCACGGGCCCAGCGCGTGCTCGACAACCGCATCTATCAGGCGTTCTCGAACACGCTCGCGCGCTCTCACGCTTACGCCGCGATGGAGCGCGTGCACGAGACCGTGAACGACCCACGCTACGACCTCGTCGTCGTCGACACACCCCCAGCGCAGAGCTCGATCGAGATCCTCGATGCGCCCGTGCGATTGGTCAGTTTTCTCGATCAGCGTGTCGTTCGTTGGTTCGTGCAGGCCTCGGGAGGCTCGGCTCAGGGTTCCAGGGGGACACTTGCGCAGCGTTTGCTGCGAGTGGTTGCGGGCGATTCATTGGTGTCCGCGCTCACCGAGTTTCTGACCGAGATGTCGTTTCTTCAGGAGGGATTTTCAGTGCGTGCCAATGAGGTGCGGGACCTCATGCGGTCGGACGACACGAGCTTCGTGTTGGTGTCTTCCGCGGACTCGGTCGGATTGCAGGCTGCGCGATCGGTCGCTGCGGAGCTCGTTGCGAGAGACTTCAGGCTTGCCCATGTCGTCTTCAACCGCGCGTTCATCGCCGAGGCGGCGCTGTCTGGCGGAGGGCGGCTCGAGTACCCCGAACGGCTTGCGGGCCTGGCGCCCAAGCTAGCGGCGATGCACACGGCGCTCGCCAACGAGCAGGCGCGCAAGCGCTCGAACATCGAGGCATTTTGCCGCGACTACCCGGTCCGGGCTTGGGCGCTCCCGGAAGCCACACGGATGCTTGGCAATCCCTCAGCTCTGGCGGCGTGGATGGAGCTGGGTCGCCCACAGCCGGCATTGACGTAGCGCCTCCCCGTCGTTTCGTGCAATCCTTCGCCTATCGAGAGGCTTCATGCAGCACGTCATCAAACATGATCTGAGCCCGGAGCTGGCGAAGAAGGCCGCCAACAAGGCCGCCGAGTACTACACCGAGAAGTGGGCGAAGTACGATGCCAAGACCACATGGACGAGTGACACCCACGCCGAGATCACTTTTCACGTCAGGGGCGTGAGCGTCGCTGCGACCGTCGACATGCGGCCCGGGGAAGCCGTCATCGACATGGAGAAGGTCCCGCTTCTGTTGCGTCCGTTCAAGAACATGGCGCTCGATGTGGTCCAGAAGACGATGCAGAAGTGGATCGACAAGGCGAAGAACGGCGAGCTCGACGAGTGATCGTTGCTCGGTTCCGAACGTTGGGATGGCCGGCGTGAAGGACTAGCAACCCACGGCTACGCGCTTACAAACTGCTTCAGCGCCGCATCTCCGTGGACGCTCCGGAGCTTTCGCAGCGCCAAGGCCTGAAGCTGTCGGATGCGTTCGCGGCTCAGCCCGAACTCGCGGCCGATTTCAGCGAGAGTGTGCGATTCCTTCTCGCCGATGCCGAAGCGCATACGAATGATTCGTTGCTCGCGCGGGTTGAGTGTCTCGAGCGCGCGCATCACCGACTTCGAGAGATCCTCGCCGATCACCGAATCCATTGGTGTTCCGGCCTCGTCGTCGGCGATTAGGTCGCGGAGCTCGCTGTTGCCATCGTTGCCGACCGGCATCTCCAACGACACGGTGTCGCGCGAGATCATCAGCAGGTTTGCCACCTGATCGGTTGGCAACTTCATACGTTTTGCGATCTCGGCTGCCGTCGGTTCCCGGCCGAGCTCGCCGGTGAGCCGGCGGGTCATCCCCGTGACCTTGGTGAGCAGCTCGCAGGCGTGAACCGGGATGCGAATCGTGCGGGCCTGATCGGTCGTCGCGCGCGCCATCGACTGACGAATCCACCATGATGCGTATGTCGAGAGCTTGTACCCACGGCGATAGTCGAACTTGTCGATCGCGCGCATGAGTCCCATGTTGCCTTCCTGGATCAGGTCCATGAAGGGAAGACCACGCTTGAGGTACTTCTTCGCGATGGCGACGACCAACCGGAGGTTGGCCTCGACCATCTCCGACTTCGCACGTTCGACGTCCGCGTGCGCCGCCGAAACCACCTCGTGTAACTTCCTGAGCTTGCTTACAGAAAGACCGGAGTCGGCTTCGGCCTTCTTTCGGGCAACTGGACCCTCGTCGCACGACTCGACGTACGACGCGAGCGCTGAGAGGACCGACTCGAACGTCGACTCGATGACAGCCTCGCGGACCGCGAGGTCTCCGCTCGACACGCGCTCGCGAACCTCGTCGATCTGATCGAGGTGAAGCCCGTGCTCGAGCACGGCGTCGTAGATCGTCTGGCGGCCACGCTCGATCTGGCGGGCAAGCTCGACCTCACCTTCGCGCGTGAGCAGGCTGACCGCGCCCATCCAATCGAGATAGGTCTGGACCGGCTCCGCGCTCAGCACGTTGGTGTTCGCAGCCTGCTTCGTCGCCCGCCGACGATCGGCTCTGCGGTTGCGGCCGGGCTTCACCGTCATCTCCACACCCGCAGCCTCGATCCGTCGAAGGAAGCGCCGAACCGTCCCTGGTGTCGCCCCTATCTTGGCGATGACCTCGGAAGCCTCGTCGTAGGTGATCCACCCACGCGCCTTCACCGATTCAATCACTTCGTTCACGATTGCGTCTTTGCTGGACTTTTCTGCTGGCATTGCTGATTCTCCGTGGTGACTAAGCGTGTGGTACCACCAGGTTGGAAAATTATCAACCATATGATCAAAAAAATCTAGTTACACTGTGAACGTAACATCACCTGCCTGGTTCGGCTCCCGGAAAACGGGTTCTGTTTGGAACCAGGAGATGATTGAATGCTCATTCATTTTCCGCTTGCTCCCCATCGGGGGCAGCCTCTAGGATCCCCGGCGCATGTCCGACGAACAGCGCTACCCCGTGATGCGGTCGAAGGTCGATCCGAAGTCCGAGACCTTCCAATCGAACCGCGCTGGCAATCTCGCGGCGCTCGAAGAGGTCGCCGAGGCGCTGGCCAAAGCAAACGGCGGAGGTGGAGAAAAGTACGTCGAACGTCACCTATCCCGCGGGCGAATTCTCCCGCGCCAGCGCCTCGAGATGCTTCTCGACCGCGACAGCTACTTCTTGGAGATCGCGCCTCTTGCCGGTCACGCGATGAAGGGTGAAGTGAGCGGCTCGTCGGTCGTCGGTGGCGTCGGTGTCGTCAGCGGAGTCGAGTGCTGCCTCGTTGCAAGCGAAGCCACGGTCAAAGGCGGGGCGATCACGCCAATTAGCATGCTGAAGACGGGGCGGCTTGCCGAGATCTGCGAACAGAACCGTTTGCCCGGGATTAGCTGCATCGAGTCTGCTGGCGCCGACCTGCCCAAACAGGATCAGATTTTCGTTCCGGGAGGTGCCGGCTTTCGTCACCTCACGCAAAGATCGGAGGCGCGCATTCCAACGGTGTGTCTCGTCTTCGGGAGCTCGACGGCCGGCGGCGCGTACATGCCGGGCATGAGCGACTACGTCGTGATGGTGAAAGAGCAGGCGCAGGTCTATCTCGCTGGGCCGCCACTCGTGAAGATGGCGACCGGCGAAGAAACCAACCATGAAGAGCTCGGCGGCGCCGAGATGCACTCGACGATCAGCGGCGTCTCCGACTATTTGGCCGAGGACGAGATGGACGCGATTCGGCTAGGCCGTGAGATCATCGCCCATCTGAACTGGGAAAAGCATGGTTGGCTCTGCCCGCGCCCGGTCGAAGCGCCGCTCTACGACCAGGAAGACCTACTCGGGATCGCGTCGGCCGACATCAGGGTGCCTTTTGATCAGCGTGAAGTCATCGCGCGGATCGTCGATGGCTCCCGCTTCAGTGAGTTCAAGCCCCTGTGGGGCAAAACGATGCTCTGCGGCTGGGGCTACGTGCATGGTTATCCGGTCGGGATCATCGCCAACAATGGGACGATCTTCAGCGACAGCGCAAACAAGGGCGCCCAGTTCATCCAGCTTTGCAACCAAACCAACATACCGCTCTTGTATCTGCAGAACACGACCGGTTTCATGGTCGGCAAGCAGTATGAGCAGAACGGGATCATCAAGCACGGGGCGAAGATGATCAACGCGGTCTCGAACAGCACCGTTCCGGCGATCACGATCATGACCGGGTCGAGCTACGGCGCCGGCAACTATGCCATGAGCGGACGATCGTATTGTCCGCGGTTCCTGTTCACTTGGCCTAACCACAAGATTGCAGTCATGGGGGGCAAGCAGCTCGCCGGCGTGCTCGACATCATTCAGCGCGACGCTGCCGCCAAGAAAGGCATCGAAGTCGACGAGCAGAAGCTGCAAGTCGCCAAGATGATGACCGAGAAGATGATCGAGGATCAGTCATCCGCACTCTATGCGACGGCCCGGCTTTGGGATGACGGCATCATCGACCCGCGGGATACGCGCTCGGTCATCGCGATCTGCCTGTCGGCCGCGTACAACGCACCCGTGGAGGGGACCACCTCGTGGGGTGTCTTCAGACACTAGGGAGCAAGAGGGCGTTGACCACAACGATTCAGAAGATCTTGGTAGCCAATCGAGGCGAAATCGCACGTCGCATCATGCGGACCTGCCGGAAGATGGGCATCTCCACGGTTGCGGTCTACTCCGACGCGGACGCGGCTATGCCGTTCGTAGCCGAAGCCGACGAGGCGGTCCGGTTGGGGCCGGCTCCGAGCGCGGAGAGCTATCTGCGCATCGACAAGATTCTCGAAGCAGCCGCGTTGACCGGAAGCGACGCCATCCACCCCGGCTATGGCTTCCTCGCCGAGAACGCCGCATTTGCGGAAGCGTGCGCTGACGCTGGGGTGATCTTCATTGGCCCCACTGCCGATGCGATTCGCGCGATGGGGTCGAAGCGCGAGGCCAAAGCCCTCGTATCGAAGGCCGGGGTGCCGGTGATTCCCGGATACGACGGCGCGGACCAAGACCCAGGCGTGCTCGCCAAAAAAGCGGTAGAGGTCGGCTTCCCCGTTCTACTGAAAGCAAGCGCCGGCGGCGGTGGCAAGGGGATGAAGCTCGTTCGCGAAGAGGCCGGCCTCAGCGATGCCATTGCTTCGGCAGCTCGCGAAGGGCAGAGCTCGTTTGGCGACGGCACGCTGCTCGTTGAAAAGTACATCGATGACCCGCGCCACGTCGAGATCCAGATCCTCGGAGACAGCCACGGAAACCTCATCCACCTCAACGAGCGCGAATGCTCGATTCAGCGGCGCCACCAGAAGATCATCGAGGAAGCGCCTTCTCCCGCGCTCGACGCGGCGCTCCGTAACAAGATGGGAGAAGCTGCGGTTCTATGCGGCAAGGCGATCGGGTACCAAAACGCCGGGACGGTGGAGTTCATCCTGGCGCCTGATCGGAGCTTCTACTTCCTCGAGGTGAACACCCGCCTTCAGGTCGAGCATCCGATCACCGAATGCCTCACCGGGTTGGATCTCGTCGAGGAGCAGATTCGGGTTGCGCAGGGCGAGGAGCTTCGCACGACTCAAGAGGCGGTGCGCTTTGAAGGCGCCGCCCTCGAGGTTCGCCTCTACGCAGAAGACCCTTCTGCCGGGTTTCTTCCCCAAAGCGGCAAGGTGGTCGACTGGAATCTTCCTCGCGTCGAAGGCCTTCGGGTGGATAGTGGCGTCGAAACCGGGAGCGAAGTCGGCATTCACTATGATCCGATGCTGGCCAAGATCATCACCTCGGGCGAAACGCGCGACATCGCGCTCCAACGCATGCGGCGCGCGCTCCGCTCGCTCAGTGTGCAAGGCCTGAAGACCAATCGGGAGTTCCTGCTTCGGGTTCTCGATCATCCTGCCTTCGTCGCCGCAGAGATCGACACCCATTTCATCGAGCGTCACCTCGGGGACGGCCTCACCGACGAGTCCGCCGAGGTGAATGCAACGCGCGCTGCCGTCGTCGCAGCCCTCGCCGAGCAGCAGCAACGCGACTTGGAGCGCGAGCTCGTGCCAAACGTGCCGTCCGGGTGGCGCAACAACTACCACAGCCCGCAGTGGGTCGAGTACACCGTGGGCGAGCGTGACCTGCGGGTCGAGTACCGCCACCTCGGGGACGACCACTTCAGCGTATGGCTCGACGGAGAGGAGCGCGACCTGCAGGTTGTTTCCTGGGAAGAGCCCTACCTGGTGTTCGAGGACGGCAGGCATCGACAGCGCGCGCGCGTCATCTTCGACGGCGCCCGCGTCTTCGTGCACAGCCCAAGCTTCGACGCCGCGCTTCAGCGCAAGCCGCGCTTCCCCGACAAGTCGCTCGCGATCCCGGCAGGGGGCTGCATCGCCCCAATGCCGGGGAAGGTGATCGAGCTCCGCGTCGCCGAGGGAGACACCGTGCAAGCCGGTCAGGTGCTGCTCATCATGGAAGCGATGAAGATGGAACACACCGTCACAGCGCCTCACGATGGCAGCGTGACGACCGTGTCCGTCGCAGCGGGCGATCAAGTCGACGCCGACGCGCTGCTCGCAGTCGTCGAGCAGCAATAGGCGTGACTCAGGCGGCGTCGAGGTCGGCGATGAGCTGGTCCCCGCTCAACTGATTCGCGGATGCACCGTCGTAGTACTCCATCAGGCCTGCGCGGTGATAGTGGGGCTTGATTCGATCGCTCATCAAGCCGATCTCACGGAGGTTTGGGACCAAGCGCTTGAACATCACCTGGCGGAAGAGCGCGAAGCCGGGCGATTCGGTGACGAATTTGGCCCACTCCTTGCGCGTGAGCTTGTGCTCGAACCACTCCTCGTAGACTTCGAACGACAGGAAGCGGTTTCGCATCAGGAGCGCCACTTCGAAGGCCCAATCTTCGCGTTCGTGCCGTTCGGCATCGCTGAGCTCGTTGCGGATGTGGTCGCGAAGCGCGATGACACCGTAGTGGACGTGGCGCGCCTCGTCTTGGATGACCATCTTGAGGAGCGCCTTGAGCATGGGCTCGTTGGTCATCTGGTACATCGTCCCGAATGCCCCGAGCGCGAGGCCCTCGACCATGATCTGCATGCCGAGGAACTTCACGTCCCAGCGGGAGTCCTGGATCAGCGCGTCGATGATCACGAAGAGATTGTCGTTGATCTGGTAGAGCTTGTTCATCTTCGTATCGAGGTAGCGGTGGAACACCTCGACGTGGCGTCCCTCGTCCACGACCTGCGTCGAGCCGTAGAGCTTGCCGTCGAAGAACTGGACCGCCTCGGTGACCTGCGCCGCAGCGAAGAGCGCGCCTTGCTCACCGTGAAGAAACTGGCTGAGCATCCACGAGGCAACGCTTGCGTTGAGCCGGCGCTCTTCGAGGTCAGTCAGCCGAATGCCGGCGTTTCGAAGCGACTCGTAATCCATGAACTTGGGCGGCAGAATCGGCTTTTCCGGATTCTCCGGATCGACGTCGATGTGCCACGGCAGATCGTCTCCGTTCCACTGACCCTCTTTGGCGCGCTGATAGAGGTTGCGCATCTCCGGTTGGTCGTTTGGGTACGTCCAATCGAAGTAGACCCGATGGTGGGAGGGCATCGTCGTCGGGACACCTTGCTTGCCTCGCTGAAGGATCAATCCCCGAACCCCGGGCATCGCCATCGATCGCAAGACCTTCGGGTTGTTGGTCGCGGTCATGAGCTGCACCGCCTCGACGTACGGCTCGAGGCGGCGGCGAATTTCGTGTGGGAGGTTGTCGAGGACTTTGTCACTGAGCATGGCCAGTTCCTTCCTTAGAGCACGTTCGCGAAGAATTCTCGGATCTTGGTTGAGTGT
Organism: Myxococcales bacterium; assembly: GCA_024640845.1. Classification (GTDB taxonomy): domain Bacteria; phylum Myxococcota_A; class Polyangia; order Polyangiales; family Houyiibacteriaceae; genus SG8-38. The sequence continues at coordinate 18,235 of JAHEEE010000001.1, forward strand.
AAACGCATGATGTAGTGATCGAGAATCGGGACGACCGCCTCGATCATGATAGCGACCTTTTCGGGTGGCAGCTCGGAAAGCCGCGAAAAGACCAAGCGAACCTCTTCGTTGAGGAGCTCGGTGATCGCGTCTTGGTAGAGCGCCATGTCTTCCACTCGGAAGCCGAGCTCCGGCGTGAATCCGAGGGCCCGTACCTGGCCGAACACCTCGAAGATCCAGGCGTCTGCGGCCGCGATCCGAAGCTCGCCTTTCGACCGGGCTCCGCCAACCAACCCGAGCTCGAACGCACGCTCCACGTCGGCGGCGTCGATGCCCGTCTTGTCCGCGATTTCGCCCGGGGTGAGGGTGGGGCGCCGGTCGTCGCTGGTCTTGAGGGATTCCGCGAGCCGATCCTTGACGCCAGCAAGGAACGCGTGCTGCCGCGGGGAGAACACGCCGTCCTCGCCGTCGAAAAGGGCTTTGATCGCCTTGAGGGGCAAGAACTGCTCGTGTTGAAGCTTCTTGATCAGCCGCAGCCGCTCGATGTGCTCGTCGGTGTACCAAGCCATGTTGCGGCCGGTCTTGCGTCCTGGAGGCAACAAGCCTTGTTGGATGTAGAAGTGAATCGCCTGGCGCGGAAGCCCAGAGGCCTCGCAAAGATCCTTCATGCGAAAGGACCAACGCTCTTGATCCAGATCGAGTGGTTTGGCCGCGGACGTCACGACTCCTCCACCTCGACTCTGACCGCTCCGAGGGGACGCCCTACGCAGGCGAGCACGTACCCTTGCTCGCGCTCCGCCTGGCTCAAGCAATTCGGCTCCTCCATCTCGACCTGGCCGTCCTCGAGGCGAACACGGCATGCGCCGCAGCCGCCCATCGCGCAGGAAAACGGCATGTCGAGTCCTGCGGCGAGGCCTGCCTCGAGGATCGTCTGCCCTGCAGCGACCTGCACGCCGTGCTCGCGGCCCGCTCGTGAGACCACCACGCGCTCGGTCTTGCCGCTACCACGAGCGCCGGAACGCGCCTCGGGGCTCGTGAAGCGTTCCTCCGCGATGCGGCTTGCGGCAATGCCTCGGCCGGCCAGTACGACGTGTGCGGCCTCCATCATGGGCGTCGGGCCGCAGATGAAATAGCGCTGAAGGCCATCGTCCTCGATCTGAAGGGCCCGGAGCCGCGACTCGAGGATCTCAACGGTGAGCAGCCCGCGCTCCCCGGTCCACCACTCCGGGGGATCTTCGAGGACGTGGTCGACCGTCAATCGATCGCCGAACTCCTCGCACAACGCGCTTAGCCGGTCGCGGAAGATCACATCGTCCCATCCGCGATTGCCGTAGATCAAGGTCACCCGGCTGTCGCGCTCGACGCGCAGGACCGTCTCCAAAATGCTCATGATCGGCGTGATACCGCTGCCGCCCGCGATCATCACGAGATGCCGCTGGTTTACGGCCCGAGGTTCGACTGTGAAGCTGCCGGACGGGCCCAGCACCTTCAGCTCGGCGCCTTCGGCGATCGTGTCGTTCAGCAGATTGCTCGCTCGACCATCTTGGATGCGCTTGACCGTGATGTGCCGCGGGACGTCCGGCAGGCTCGGGCTTGCCAACGAGTACGCGCGGCGCAGTCGTTGGCCGTCGACTTCGACGTCGATGCTCAGAAACTGTCCAGGCTGAAACTCCAACGGGGAGCCGTCCTCTTCGGTCAGGTAGATCGACACGGCGTCGTCGGTCTCTCGCACGACGTTCACGACCCTGAGCGGTCGAACCATGTTGGGGGTCTTGCGGGGGAGCGAAACCACGTCGCCTGCGGCGGGGCGAGGGCGTTCGATCAACGGTGGAGGGGTCTTGCCGAGAACCAAGCGACTGCCGAGCATGCTCAGATCGCGCCCTGCAGCGCGGAGCCTTTCGGCGAGACCTCGCGGCAGGAGGCCTAGTGGATCCAGCTCAGCGAGCGGCTGCGGTGCCGAGGCTTCGGACACGAGTGGTGAAGGCGCCCGACCGCTCGTTCGATCGATCAGCATTCGTGCGTCGAGCCGGGCTTGTTCGATCCACGGCGTGAACGCCTTGGGCAGTGCCCGCGCCGCCAGTGCGGCGGCTGCGTCGAGCCGACCGGCGCGGCGGCGATGTTCCTCCATGACGAGCAGAGTGCCGAACGAGGGACTTGGTGTCAAGTGTGACTAGACACTTTACTACAATGCCGCGCTATAGTCCAAGGCACCAATGCTTTCCGGGCCGGTCATCTCCGCGGAGCAGGCGCTCCCGCTACTGTCGGAAGCGGTCGTCCTCGATGCCCGAGCCGGATCCGGCGCCCGCGCAGCCTACCGCGAGGCGCATATCCAAGGGGCCTGGTATATCGACTTGGAGAGCGACCTCTCCGAGGCCGGCGATCCGCGGTCGGGAGGCCGCCATCCGCTGCCGCCGCTCGACCGATGGTGCCAGCGGGTTGGTGCATGGGGGATCACGCCTTCGACGCCGGTCCTGATCTACGACGCTGTCAACAGCGGTATGGCGGCTGCACGCGCCTGGTGGATGCTCGACGCGTTGGGTCACCAACTCATCGCGGTCGTCGACGGAGGGTTGGCCGCGTTGCAGATGGCGGGTGCGCCAATCGAGAGCGGAGAAGCACCGCGCACCAGTCCTCGCGTGTCCTATCCGGCGCGCACCCCAAGCTGGCCAACCGTCGATGCGAGCTTCGTCGACCGTGTACGCGCTGATGTTGCGTGGCGTGTGATCGACGCGAGGGCCCCCGAACGCTACGCGGGTACGTTGGAGCCGATCGACCCCGTAGCGGGCCACATCCCCGGTGCATACAACCTCTACTGGCAGACCCAAGTCGATGAAGCTGGCAGGCTCGTCGACCGATCGCTGCTTCGCGCGCGCTACGCTGAAATCCTTCGCGACGTACCACCCGAGCGAGTGGTTTGCTATTGCGGCTCCGGTGTCACCGCCTGTCACTTGTTACTCGCAATGTCCGCATGCGGCTTGCGCGGCGCGAAACTCTACGTCGGTTCGTGGAGCGAATGGTGCCGCGCGCGCGAAGGTGCTATCTGAGTCGGGTGACGAACGCGGTTTGGCAGTTCCCATTGATGTTGCCTCGAAACGCGTTCACAGCGCGCGAGGAGCCGCGAGCGGGAGACATCTGGCGGCTCTGCCAAGATGCAGCGACCTTGGCGTCGATTCGCTCGGGTTGGCCACCTTCCAGATTCCACGATGAGAAGGTCGCGTTCATCGTCTACCGCATGACGATGATACACGACGTCCCGACCCCCTACGGAGCGGTTCTCGACGCGCAAACCTGGGTGTCGAGGTTGCGTCGCCGGACCCTCAGCACGCGCGAAGTGCGTATCCGGATGGGCGGACGACGTGTTGCTGCGGCGACGCAGGAGTGGGTCCACGTCGACTTCGAGACACTCAAGCCGAAACAGGGGTCGCACGAAGCCACGGCCGCTTTCCCGGAGACGGACATCGAGCCATCGATTGAGCTCCCGGAGTTCGAAAGCTCGCCCGGCGCATCGAACGAGCTTCGCTTCGACATGTGGCAGACTTGGGCCGACCCGCTCGCGCATGCGAATCACCCGGCGTACGTGGACTGGTGCGACGAAGCGACCAGTCGGCATATGGATGCCGCGGGTATCGATCCCGTGTTGCTTCGGCCCATCGCGGAGCGGGTGAGCTTCAAGAGCGCCGTGTTGCCCGGTGAGGAGGTCGTCCTGCAGACGAAGCGCATCGGCGTCATGGGCGCTGAAGTGGTCGTGTTGCACCACCACTTGGAGACTCCGCGAGGTCCAGCCGCCGAAGCGACGACAGTGCGCGGCTTGGCGAACGGAAGTGGTGAAGCACTCGTTTCGGCGTGGCGCTGACATGTGTACTCTGATCGTTCGCCACGGGTTGGACGAGTGGTGCTCGACGTTGATCGCAGCGAATCGGGACGAGTTCTACGATCGGCCTGCAAGTGGTCCCATGGTGCTCTGCGAGACACCGCGTATCGTCGGAGGGCGTGACGAACGCGCCGGCGGCACCTGGTTCGCGATGACGCCCAAGGGGGTCTTCGTCGGCCTCACCAATCAGCGGAGCTTCGGCGCGCGCGATGATGCTCTTCGTTCCCGCGGATCGCTGGTCATCGAGGCCCTGAGTGCGGGCACGTTCGAAGGCGTGAGGCGATACCTCGAGCAGGTCGACGCCCGCGCGTTCAACGAATTCAACATCATCTTTGGGGACGGAGATCAGGTATACGCCGCGTACGGGAGGAGAAGCGCGCGTGCCGTCGAGCTCGAGCCGCTCGGCCCCGGCGTGCACGTCCTTTGCAACGATCGGCTTGGCTCGCCAGAGTTCCCGAAGGCTGACGAGGCACGCGTCAAGGTCGAGTCGATCGTATCCGCTCCCTGGCACGAGCTCGAACCGCGGTTGATCGAGGTGTTGAGCGATCGCTCACTACCCAACCCCGAAGTGCTGCCACCAGTGCCCCCCGATGCGCCGTTCGATGCTGAGCTCGCGCGCCAACTACAAGCGATTTGTGTAAAGACTCCGGTATACGGCACGGTCTCGGCCACTTTGGCTGCATTGAGCCCCGGTCGCGTGGAGCACTACGCGTTTTGTGATACCGCGCCGGACCAGGGTGAGTTCGACGATGTGACCCACCTCCTTCACAGCGGCAGATGAACCCTGCTGCAGCCTCGACCGGGGGGCTCGCGCTCACAAGTGGCGCTCCTCGAAGGTGTCGCATTGGCTCACGTCGCCTAATTCGTAGCCTCGCTTGAACCACCTCACCCGTTGAGCCGAGCTTCCGTGTGTGAACGATTCCGGAGTCACATATCCCTGCGCTTGTCGCTGCAACCGATCGTCGCCGATGGCGCTCGCTGCGTTCAGTCCTTCCTCGATGTCTCCGCTCTCCAGCAGATTGCGCGTACGGTCGGCGTGGAAAGCCCAAATACCTGCGAAGCAGTCCGCTTGGAGCTCCTGCCGGACCGAAAGCTGGTTCGCTTCGACGTCACTCACGCGAGACTTCTCGCGATGAACCTTTTGCGAGATCCCCACCAAGGTCTGCACGTGATGGCCAACCTCGTGCGCAATGACGTATGCCTGAGCGAAATCTCCGGGCGCCCTGAAACGATTTTGGAGGTCGGAGTAGAAGCTCAGGTCGATATATACTTTCTGATCCCTCGGACAGTAGAAAGGCCCCACTGCCGCTTGGGCGAGGCCGCACGCCGATTGCACGGCTCCGCTGAAGAGGACCAGAGTGGGCTTGGCGTAGCTGCGCCCAGCGGCTCGGAAGATATCGCTCCATGTATCCTCCGTATCCGCCAGGACCACCGACACGAACTGCGCTTGCTCGTCCTCGAGCGCACGCTGCCGAGGCGTCCGGGTCGGAGATGCCCTTTGCTGGGTTTCCACAGCTTCCAGCAGTGTGCCTGGATCGACGCCCAAGAAGAGTCCGACGCCTATCAGCAACACTAGCCCGATCCCACCGCCTGCAAGCTTGGGTCCCGCACCTACCCCACGCCTATCTTCGACGTGAGCGCTCTGCTTTCTACCTTTCCAGCGCAACTGATCCCTCCGTCCCGCCAACCAGACGGTGGTTACGGGCAGGCGCCGCCCTGCTTGATCGAAACGCCCGCTGCGTGTGCCGAACAGGCGTTCGAATACGTCTTATCGTCACAACCGCACACTGGGTTGTAATCCGCCGTGCAAGCCTGAGGCCTAGCCTGGCAGGTCCCCGGCTTGTTGGTCGCTCCGCATTTCGCAGGCTGGGGGTAATTGCAGAAAAGACCGGTCGCGCAGTCGCCTTGTCCCGGAGCGCCGCACTTGGCGCCGGCAGCGCCCGCAGCAGCTTTGGCGCTGTCTTGGCACAGGCCTCGATGGCGGATCGACGCGCCATGAGAGTGCGCGACACAATCGTTGCTGTAGTTGCGGCCGTCGCAGCCGCACACCGGGGCCCACTCCTTGGTGCACACGGTAGGCTTGCGCGTGCATTCGCCAGGCGTCGACACTTCGCCGCAGTACTGCGCTTCACTGTACTCACAGAAGAATCCTTCGGCGCACATGGCCGCGGCGCCACCGGGGCCGCAGCTACCGAGGGCGGCACCGGGCGGCGTCGAACATTCGCCCGCGCGCCGCGGCGAGACACCGTGCGAATGCGCGACGCAGATGTTGACGTAGGTTCGGCCGTCACAACCGCAGATTGGGCTATAGTCCTTTGTGCACGTCGAGGGCATTGGAAAACAAGCGCCAGTCGCGCCAGTCTCCCCACACTCGGCCGTCGGCCCGTAGTGGCAAACGAACCCCTCGGCACACGTCGCACCGGCAGCTCGGCTGCATTCACCGCTAGGCCGATCCGGGTAGCGCGCCGGCTCGCTTTCCTTTGCGCACGAAACCAACAACCCAAAGCAGAGGACAACCATCGATACTCGCGCCATGAGTAGGTAGTTATCGCTGAAGACCGAGCGAGGCAAGTCCCCCCGCAAAGCGTCGGCCCATAAAGCGGATGCTTCACACCGCCCACGGGCCTTCGTCGTCAGCGCGGAGCCCCGTGGTGACGAAGTCACTCTATGGGGTCATCGCGCGGGTAGGGCGTCGACGAGTTGCGGCACCCACTGCCCGCCGGTGCCTTGGAGAAACATACCGCTCCCCGTCCTTTGGACTAGCTCGCTGAATGGATTCGGCTCGGGATTGACGGCGAGCATCGGCACTCGGCGTTGAGCAGCTATCGTGCCGATGTGCATCGGCAGGGAGGTTGCGCCGGTCGTGCCCACCACGATGACCAGGGACGCATTCCGGGCCGCCTCGATCGAGCTTTGGAAACGGAAGTTCGCTTCGTCATAGCTCTCGTCGAACCACAGGACATGCGGGCGCCCACGGGCTCCGCACGAAGGACACCTGAGGAGTGTCCGCTCGTAGTCCGTGAGCGTGCGGCGCTTCTCCCAGCTCAGGTCGATGCCGTCCGGAATCGGGACCGGTGCGGGCAAGCACTCCCTCGAGCACCGCATGAAGTCGATGTTGCCGTGAATCTGGTACGTCCGATCGCGGGTGTTGCCCGCGCGAAGATGCAAGCCATCTACGTTTTGGGTGACGAGCAGGAAACGGTCCCCGGCCCGCTGCTCCGCGCGAAAGAGCGCTCGGTGGGCGGCGTTGGGCTGAGCGCCTCGGCACACCCCGCGGCGATACAGATACCAGCTCCACACCTCGTCGGGCATCTCCCGAAACGCAGCCATCGTCGCCATCTCTTCCGGCCGATAGTTGGATGACCCGATTCGCCAATAGCCCTCCTTGCCCCGAAAGGTCGGAATTCCGCTCTCGGCAGAGACGCCAGCTCCCGTCAACCACAGAACGAGCCCCGAGGTGTGTTGGAGGAGCTGTTTGACGGAGGCATCGAGCATCGGCGGATCAGCTAGCGCAGCACCAGCGTGAGTGCCAGCGATCGTGTCTCGGTGAGAGAGAAAGGATCTCAGTTCTCGACTCTCGAAACCAGGCGTAGCAGCGATCGTCGTGATGACGTCAGCGGCTCTGTCTCCTCGGGGGAGACCAGCGCGATGTCGGCGAACGAGGTCGACTCGAGCGACGCCTCGACTGCGAGCGGAAGCCCCAGATCTCCAAGAGCGTGACCGTTGGCGTGCATCTCGTAGCTGCGCACGTGCATTGCTGCGAAGTCTCTTTGCGACCGCCGCGGTCATCGAGGCGAGGAGCTCGGAAACGGACTTCGGATCGACCGTTTCGGACTGTGCCGTCCAGACGAGATCGTTGGTGGCCGCCGAGCATAGATTCGTCTCCAATCGTACCGTCTTGCTGGTTTCGAAGTAGCCCGGTCGGTGCTGTTTCGTGGAGGTCGTGCCATAGAACCGGTAGAAGCCGCCAAAGCCCATGCCCCACGCGGGAACCGCTTGGTAACAGGTCGTCCTCGGGCGATAGTACCTCCGCGGCGGATTCCCACGTCGCCGTACCAGGCAGGCTGATTGCCTTCCGTCTCGGCGGTGTTCAGGTCGTCGCCAATCGTCGTCCCCGGGTTCAATTGCAGCGCGCGTGTCCAGACCTGCAACCACAACGAGATCCGGAAGTAACGCGAGCCGTACTCGTTCCGTGTCCACTGCAGTTTCTTCGTCTTGCCATCGGCGGATACGAATCGCGGGCCCACTGGTTCGAGCTCATCGGTCGAGTCGTCCACGGGATCGACCGGATCGTCCCGCGCCTCGTCCGTCGGCTCACGCATGCCTTTCGGAAGCGACTTCGTCGCCGCGTCGAGGTTGGCTTGGGCTTGCTCGAGTTGGGCCCGCGCCTCGTCCAGCTCTTGCTGTGCTTTGTTCAGCGCTTCCCGCGAAACCAGATCCGGTTCTTCTGCCCATGTCGTACTCGACGGCAGTGCTGTGATCGCAATGCAGACCAGAATCGAGCGCCCGATCCACCACACTAAGGAACCGGTTTCCGAATGGGATCATCTGACCTATCCTTGCTCGATGACGCGTGTGCATGCCTGTCTTGCCTCGGCGGCACTTCTACATTTGGGATTTCGGCACGAAGCACCTGCTCCGAGTCTGGAGCCGGCCGCCAACGAGCAAAAAGAGGGTGATCCGCGCGAGCGGGACGATGCTCAGGGGGTGCAGCCGACGCTGTCATCGGACGTGCCGGAGCCTGACCGGAGCTCGCCTTCGGCCGATCTAGGAGCCGAGCTCGCGAAAACCCCGGGGCCCCAAGCCGCGGCCGATCGATGGATGGGACGTCGACGAGAGTGCGAAGGACTGGCGATGAAAGAAGCGTGATGACTGAACCAAGTGAAGACAAACGCAGGGCCAGGCTCATCAACGCCGTGCTCGACCGGGTCGATGTGGATGCGTTGATCGGGCAAGTGGAGCTCGATGATCTGCTTGCTCGTATCGACGTCAATCAACTTCTGGATCGCGTCGATGTCGATCGCCTCCTCGATCGGGTCGACGTCAACCGCTTGCTCGACGGTGTCGATGTCGATCGCCTGCTCGACGGTGTCGATGTCAATCGCTTGCTCGACGGTGTCGATGTCAATCGGCTCGTCGACCGCGTCGACGTCCAGGCCGTGACCATGCGGGCCAACGTCGGTGGCTTGGTAGCCCAAAGCACGAGCCGAGTCGCCGGCTCCACCTTGGACGTCGCTCGTCGCCAAGCGGTGGGTTTGGATACCCTGATCATGGGGCTCGTGGATCGTCTCCTCGGTCGCGATCCCGCAGAGCAACCGCTCGGGCCTCCGGAGCTCGTCGCACAGGAAATGCAGAGCCAACCCGCGGCGGGACCCGGCCGTTCACTGATCAGCGGGTACTACGCCGGGCCCTTGTCCCGTCTACTTGCGTACCTGATCGATTCATTCTTGGCGTTCAGCGCTGCGGGCCTGATCTCGACCATCATCGTGGGGTCGATCAACGTGATGTTCGCGGCGAACCTGGAGTGGGATTGGCGCGCCGGGGTCTTGGGTCTGGTGGCGTTTTCGATTTGGTTTTTCGTCTACTTCTGGGTCGGAGTGGCCGTTTCGGGGAGGACACCGGGGATGAGCGTCCTCGGCATCAAGGTCGTCGAGAAGGAGGGAACCCCCGTCAGTCCCGGCCATGCGGCAATCCGCGCGCTGGTCATGCCCATCAGTGCCGTCACCGTGGTCGGTGTCCTAGGGATCGTCTTCGACGCGAGGCAACGTGCCCTTCACGATTTCGCTGCCAAAACCGCGGTCGTATACGACTGGGGCGACCGCCCCGCAGAGCTTCCCGCGCCGTTGAGCCAGTGGCTGGCCGATCGCGGTGTAGACGAAGTAAAGAGGTAAGCGAGGCTCAGCGCACCAGGCCGTCGCGCGCGAGCTGCGACACCATCGCGTCGCTGACCGAATCGATGATCTCAGCCGGGCTTGGACGCCTCTCCGCGCGACACTGGCCCTCTACGGGAGCGGCCTCACGCTCTTTGGCAAGGCCCCGGGACAAATCGAAGTGACCTACGAAGGCGAGCAACTCGACGCCTAGCTCCTCGGAACGGCTACGGACGCTGAGTACCGCATGCACTTCCGAAGCACCCGCGTTGGCGGTATCCCAGCAACCGCCGCTTAACGGAAAAAGGCCGGCTCGAGTGAGCCGGCCTTCTTCCTGTCTTGCCTCAGAATCTGGCGTTAGTTCCCGATGAAGGCCGTGAAGCCCAGGATCGCCGCGTAGTTGTGGCTCTTGTTGGGGATGAGCTCACCCGTTGCGGTGTCCTCCATCGCCGTCCTCGAGAAGTAGATGTCGCGCGTGTTCCACTCGCCACGTCCCTCCAGGCTCAGCACCAAGTACTCGACCGGCTTGTACCGGAATGTGAGGGTGGCCGTTGCGAGACCGGTGTCCCCGCCGGCGAAAAAGTCGCGATACTGCTCGTTGCCGGACAGATGCTCGCCACGAAGGCCGATTGAGAACTTGTCGGTGGCGTCGAAGATCAGCTGCAAGCTGTGACCGTAGGCGAACGCCAGCGAGCCATCGCCTGCGCCACCGCTCGGGATCGTCTGGTAGTCGCCGTTCGCGATCAAGCTGAAGATCCCCGCATTGGCGGTCAAGACCCAGTCGAAGAAGTTCTCCCAGTTCTTGTTGTCGTTGTCGCCGCCGGCGCCGTGCTGACCACCAAAAAAGAATCCGACCGCGTCGCCGCCGAATGCGAACTGCCAACCTAGGGTTGGCGTCTCGTTGTTGTCGATTGGTGTTCCGCCGAGCACGCCGCCGTTCGTCACGAGGATGGTGAAGCCTGCCTTCTCCGACATCTCGATGGAAGTCCGGATGCCCATGTGGTTGAACGGCTGTCGAAGGAAGTATAGAGCGCCGCGCGTGTAGTTGGCGTTGTTCCATTCATCGACGACCTCGCCGCCGAAGACGGTGTCGAAGAACCCAAAGTCGAACTGCAGTTTGTCGCTCGGCATCCAGCTCACGTAACCCTGCTTGATCGGCGCGATCGGGCTCAACAGGAACGAGCCTTCACCGAAGCGTAGGTCTAGGCGAATCGCAAACTTCTCGCCCGTGTACTGGAAGTCACCACCGGCGAAGTTGAGGCCGAACCCATTGTAGTTCGTGTAGGGGTAGCCGAGCGAGTTGTAGGTCCCCGCAACGACACCGTCGTTGAGGTAGCCGCCGATACGGTAGAAGGCGCTTGCCATGACCATCCAATCGACTCTGTCGAGAAATGGATGCAGCTCCTTGTGCTTTTCCGCCACGGCGTCCTCGTCCACCACGATCGTGTTCTCTTCGTGCACCTGGACGATGGTGTCTTCGCCGTCTTCGCCGGGGACGACGAGCGTCGTGTCGGCTTCCTCAGTCCCGATCGTCTTGTAGCCTTCGCCTTCGACGGGCGCTTTGTCAGGAAACTCTTTCTTCATGTCGTCCGCGCGCGTCTTGGGCGACTCTGGCATGTCGAATTCAGCCGTGTCCTGTCCGAACGCCATCGCGGGAAATGCCAAGCTGCATATCACAGCTAGCGAAAGAAACTTTCTCATTACTACCTCCACTCCCAGCGTGTTTCCACGCTCTAAATCCGTTGTGAAATCAAAATCCGACATTGATCAAAAGGTCGAGAAGAGGGGCAGGGCAGACCGGGGAGCCACCCCACCCCTCTCCTCGTAGTTCACTACTCCGCCGGTGCCGCCGACATGGCGGTTCCAGCATGGATGCCCGTGAGCTCTTCGTTGTAGGCTTCGACGCCACACTCGGCGATGTCGAGACCCTCGAGCTCGTGCGCTTCGGAGACGCGGACGCCGCCAGGCACGAGGAACTTCAGCGCGAGCCATACGATCGCACCCACGATGAAGGCAAAGGCCACGCCCGCGAGCGTACCCATCGCCTGGATTCCGAGCTGCGATGCGCCACCGCCGACGAGAAGACCCATGGGCTCTTCGCCGGTTGCAGCGTTCCCATAGCCGACGAGTCCAACGGCGATCGTGCCGAACATGCCGCAGATGCCGTGAACCGTGATCGCACCGACGGGGTCGTCGATCTTGATCTTGTCGATGAGGAGAACACCCTCGACGCAGAGGACACCCGCAACGGCGCCTACCACCAACGACCAGCCGCCGGTGATGTTGTAGCAACCGGCGGTGATGCCCACGAGACCGGCGAGGGCGCCGTTCAGGGCCATCGAGAGGTCGAGGAGGCCGCTTCGAATACGGATCCAAGTGAGCGCGCCGCAGAAGCCGGCGGCTGCCGCGAGGTTGGTGACGAGGACGATGCGACCGACGTCTGCGTCCATGGCGAGCTCCGAGCCGCCGTTGAAGCCGAACCATCCAAGCCACAGGATGAGCACACCCAGCGCGGCCAACGGGAAGTTGTGCGCGGGCATCGGCTTGACGGAGCCATCGGGCATGTACTTTCCAATACGAGGCCCAACCATGATGGCGCCTGCGAGTGCCATACCACCGCCCACGCCGTGGACGACCGTGCTACCCGCAAAGTCGACAAAGCCCATTTCCGAGAGCCAGCCGCCGCCCCAGACCCAGTGACCGACCACCGGGTAAATGATGATGGTCGCGATCGCCGTGAAGAAGAAGAAGGTCAGCAGGCGCGCGCGCTCAGCGACCGCACCCGACACGATCGTGCAGGCTGTCGCGGCGAACACCAGCTGGAAAAACAGAAAGACATACGGCGGCAGATCCGCGTACGCGTCTCCGTTGTCCGGGAAGAAGTTGGCGAGCCCGACGAAGGAGTTGCCCTCGCCAAACATTGCGCCGTATCCCACCAAGTAGAAGATGATCGACGAAATCGCGACCACCCCGAAGTTCTTCATCAGCACCATGACCGCGTTTTTCTTGCGGCAGAATCCACTCTCAACCAGAGCGAAGCCCGCGTGCATGAAGAAAACGAGTGCGGCGCTAACGAGAACCCACAATGCGTTTGCATACGTTGTCAGTTCCGAAAGTTGTTCTTCCATGATCTTTCTCACCTCTTAGTCATGGCCGCGGCGCACCCTCGGCAGCGGCACGGAGGGATCTATGGATGCGCTCTATTTCCACTGTGTTTCGTCGAGAAATCGGTTTGGGAAAAACCGATCCCGGTATCCGCGAGTTGCGCCGTAAGGGGGGTGGCCGCATGCTCAGAAGGTGGGTGGTTTCCCGCATTTGGCCTACGGAACGCCCCGTAAGTTGCCTAAGCCAGACAGCCTTCCGGGGCGGGTGGTGGTGCTGGACGTGGCCTTTGCCGCGAATGCAGGGGGCGCGAGCTACGAAAAGACGACGCTCCCGTTCATTCAGGGGCTGGGCAATCGGCTAGCCATGTGGGTGGACCACCACGACCACGATAAACACGCCGACTACGCGGGCGATGCCCGCTTCGTTCTGAGGACGAAGGCGCAGCACGGCGCATGCCCGGAGATGGTCACGCCAGAACGGGTGGAGGCGGCGGGGCCCGTCGACACGATCTGCTGCCATCTCGATTTCGACGGGTTGTGCTCGGCGGCCAAGTGGATCCGCGGCGGGGTCGAACCCTACGAGGGAGCCGACGACGACGCCCGAGCGATCGACACGCGGCTCGGCGAGCCCAGCGAGCGCGCCCGCGTGCTCGACCGTGCGCTACGAGCGCGGCCGCGTGACGAGGCGCTTCGCGGCTTGATGGTGCGCTATCTCGCCGATGGTGCGAGCGACGCGGTGATGTACAGGGACTTCCAGCGTGCCGCGGCAGCGCTCGAAGCGATGGAGCGAGAATCCAAGCGGCTCTCAGCCCGTTACCAAGTACGCGCAGGACTCGCGATCTGTGACGCCACCCGCCGAGATGGCCCCTACGACAAGACCGAGCTCTTGCTGATCGGCCAGCGCCTGGCGCCGATCTCTCTGGTGCACGACGAGACCACGGTGACGGTGGCTGCCAGTTTTGACAGCGGTATCGACCTCGTTCGCGCCCTCGGCCTCAATGGCGGGATGCCGACCCGCGTCAGCGTTGCCGCCAAGCGACTCGATGAAGTCATTGAGGTTTTGAGCGGTTTCGAGGCTGCGAGCTGAGCCGCTATAATGATGGGCATGGAGCTCTCGCTCGCGGACATCGAACGCCTTCCCAAGACCGACCTGCACGTTCACTTGGACGGCTCGCTCCGCTTGTCGACCATGCTCGAGCTCGCGGAGCGCCAGGGTGTCGAGCTTCCTGCCGACACGGAGGAGGGTCTCGCCAAGGCGCTCCATTGCGGCGAGCATACCGGCTCGCTGGTCGAATACCTCAAGGCCTTCGACACCACGCTCACGGTGCTCCAGACGGAAGACGCACTGTTTCGAGTCGCCTACGAGCTTGCCGAGGATGCGGCGGCCGAAAACGTCCGGTACATGGAGGTGCGGTACTCCCCGATGCTGCACACGCGCGGAGGCCTCCGACTGACGACCGTGGTCGAGGCGGTGTTGGCCGGGCTTTGGGAGGCGCAGAAGGACCACGGCATCGTCGTCAACGTGATCCTATGCGGGATCCGCAACATCTCCCCCGAGTCGTCCGTAGAGATGGCGCAGCTCGCGGTCGCCTACAAGAACCGGGGCGTCGTCGGCTTCGACCTCGCTGGAGCCGAGTACGACCATCCGGCCAAACACCACGTCAAGGCGTTCAAGCTGGTGCACAACAACAACATTGCCGTGACCATTCATGCGGGCGAGGCATATGGACCGGCCTCCGTCCACCAAGCCATTCATGTCTGTGGGGCGCACCGGATTGGGCATGGGTGTCGTCTGCGCGAGGATGGAGATCTGCTGCACTACGTGAACGATCACCGCATCGCGCTCGAGTGCTGTCCGTCGTCGAACGTACAGACAGGCGCTGTCCGGGACCTCCGGAGCCACCCTCTCAAGCTCTACCACGACCTCGGACTGCGAGTGACGGTCAACACCGACAACCGGTTGATCACCGATACGACGGTTTCACGCGAGCTTTGGCTCTGTCACACGCAGATGGGCCTCAACCGTGACGACATCCACCGGATCATCATCAACGGCTTCAAGGCCGCGTTTCTGCCGTTCCACCAGAAGCAGACGATGGTTCGGTCGGTGTCTCGGGAGCTGTCCAACGCAGTACAGGCTTCCGAGCCGCCTGCGTCTCGTCGAGTCGACGCAAACGCGTAGAATGTGGCGCGGCATGCACGAAATCGGGGTCGGCGAACGCCTCGTCGCTGATGGTCTTCATGACCTCCACGAACTCGTCCAATGTCTGGAGGCTCTCGGTTTCAGTCGGCTCGACGAGCATCGCGCCCTTGACGACCAAGGGGAAATACACGGTCGGGGGGTGAAAACCATAGTCCATGAGCCGTTTGGCTACATCCATCGTCGTGACGCCTGATTCCTTCAGGTGTCGATCGCTGATCACCACCTCGTGCATGCAGGTCGTGTCGTACGGAACGTGCCAAAGCTCCCCTAGGCGAGCCCTCAGGTAGTTCGCATTGAGCACCGCGAGCTCGGTCGCCTGACGCAACCCTTCGGCCCCCATCTCCCGGAGGTAAGCGTAGGCACGCACCATCATCCCGAAGTTGCCTTGGAACGACCTCAGCCTGCCCACCGAGTTGGGACGGCTGCCCTGATCGAGGACGAAGCGCCCGTCGCGCTTTTCCACGACAGGCACGGGGGCAAAAGGATCGAGGAGCGCCTTGTAGCCGACCGGCCCGCAACCAGGGCCGCCTCCTCCGTGGGGCGTGGTGAACGTCTTGTGCAGGTTGAACTGCATGACGTCGATGCCGAGGTCACCCGGCCGTGCTTTGCCCATCAAGGCGTTGAGGTTGGCGCCGTCGCCGTACACCAAGCCCCCCTTGCTGTGGACGAGCTCGGCGATTTCCGCGATGTGGCTCTCGAAGAGGCCCACCGTATTTGGGTTGGTCGCCATGACGGCGGCAACGTCGTCATCGACGAAGGGCGCGATCGCCTCGGCGGTCACGATGCCATCTTCGCCGGCTGGGAAGGGCACGGCCCGCAGCCCGTTGAGCGCGCACGAGGCGGGGTTGGTTCCGTGCGCCGTGTCCGGAATGAGGACTTTCTTGGGATCGCGCCCCTGCGCCTGATGGTAGGCGCGGATCATCATGAGGCCCGCGAGCTCCCCCTGGGCGCCGGCTGCAGGATGCAGCGAGACCCGGTCCATCCCGCAGACCTCGGCAAGGCCCCGCTCGAGCCGCCACATGAGCTCGAGCGCACCCTGAACGAGCTCATCCGGCATGTAGGGATGCAGATCTCCGAACCCCGGCAGGCGCGCCGCCCATTCGTTGACCTTGGGATTGTACTTCATCGTGCATGAGCCGAGGGGATACATCCCGATGTCGATCGCGAAGTTCTGCTGGCTCAAACGCACGTAGTGTCGGAATGCCTCGGGCTCGGACACCTCCGGGAGCACCGGCGGAACATCTCGGGCCATCTCCCCCAACACGGCTTTGGCGTCGACCCGAGGTAGATCGTCCGGACGCAGCGACGCAGCGTGCCGGGCAGGTGCACCCTGCTCGAAAATCAACGGGGTCTGAAACGAAAGTCCTGTCGTCGCCGATCCGGGCATGTTCAGGCGCAAGCTACAGGATTGTGTCTCGCCTGCAAGCGCTTAGACGTGTCGAAGGAGTGCTTCGCTGAGGGCATCGACCGCGGCGCGGTCCTTCTCGAGGCTCTCGTAGTAGGGAAGCTCACTGCGGGGCGCGTCGATATGGTTGGATACCTTTCGCACGGCCCTGGCCTGGACCATCTCCCGCAGCACTCTGCGCCTTCCGGCAACGGCGAGACCCATGATGTCGCTGTCCTTTGGTAGATCCGACGGCAGGCCCTCCACGACCGGGCGCTCGTCTTCGGCGAAGAGTACGCTCAGCACCCGGTTGATCACGAGCTGCAGGATGGGGATCTGAAGCTCGTCGGTCAGCGCATTGGCGAGCTCGAGTGTTTCATTCGCGGGCATGTACTCCGGCAAGGTGACCAGGACAGCCCCCGCGCGCTCCGGATCGCGAAACATGTCGACGGCCCGGGCCGCATCTCGTCGGAGTATGCCTGGAGGCGCCACACTTTCGATCACGAATGGAACGCGCAGCATGTCTAGGGCGTGTCCGGTGGCGGGTGCGTCCAAGACGACCAGGTCGTAGTCGGGCGCTCCCTTGGGCGGGCAGGCATGATAGAAGGCTTTGCCGAGCATCGACCACGCCTCGAGCCCCGGGGTGCCCTTGAGGAACGCGCGGACCAGTCTGTTCTGGAAGACGGCGTTGTAGACCGCTCTGACCTTCAAGATCATGAGCCCGTACTCCTCGAGTGCGGCATCGGGCGTCATGTTCACCGCGTCCAGGTTCTCGCCGATCGTCACGATATCCGGGCCGATGGGCTCGGTGTCGAGGAGCTGGCTTGCGCGCTCGTTGCAGTTGACCATCGCGAGCAGGACCTTCTTGCCGCGGCGACTTGCCGCAAGGGCGAGCCCGGTCGCTACGGTCGTCTTCCCGACGCCACCCTTGCCCACAACGAAGAGGAACCGCCGGTCGAGCAAATCCATTAGCGCCGTCTTTAGCGGCGCAGTGCAAGAACGGCAAACCGACCGCATTTTAATGCGGAATTTCTGGGGTGCGCAGGCTGACGCCCTCGCGGCCCCATGCTAGCGTCCCCGGCGATGAGCAGGTCGAGCCAATCGGGTAGCACGACGTTGTGGTCACTGGTGTTGTTCGCAACGCTAGCCCTTTTTGCGGTTACCCTCTATTTGATTTTCGTCGTCGCACCCGTCGAGAAACAGATGGGCATCGTGCAGAAGATTTTCTACTTCCACGTCCCCAGTGCGTACGCGATGTACATCGGCTTTGGGGCCTCGGCGGTGGGCAGCGCCGTGTACTTGATCAAGCGCGACCCAAAATGGGACGCCCTCGGTGTCGCCGGCGCCGAAGTCGGCACGCTCTTTTGTGTAATCGTCCTGCTCACTGGTCCACTCTGGGCCCGAAAGGCGTGGGGAGTTTGGTGGACTTGGGATCCGCGCCTCACGACGACGCTCTTGGCGGGAATGATCTTTGCGGCCTACCTCGCGCTTCGCTCCATGGGCAATGCGGGCGAGGTGGAGAAGCGTTTCGCGTCCGGGTTGGCGCTCTTTGGGTTGATCGACCTGCCGTTGATTCACTACAGCGTCCAGCGCTGGCGTGGCGTCCACCCGACGGTCATCACGGGCAAGGGGGGCGGGCTCGAGTCCGAGATGTATTGGGCTCTCGGTCTGAGTTTCGTTGCCTTTACCGGCCTGGCCGCACTCTTGATTTGGACACGCGCCTCCGCGGAACGGCAACGGGAAGAAACCGCTCGGTTGCGCTTTGAGTTGATGCACCGATGAAGGAATGAATATGCGCGCTCTTGTTTCAGCTTTCGTGCTCGTCGCCACGCTGTCCCTCGTTCCCAGAGCTCTCGCAGAGGACGCACCCCTCGAAGCGGAGAAGAGCTCCCAGGCCGACGAGTCACCGGCCGAGGAACGCGCTGCGCAGTTCGTGGGCGTGACCGGACCCGAAGCGGAGAGCGTGCCGGGAGGCACCTTGCTGCTCGCCGCGTATGCGATCGTGTGGGTGCTGCTGTTTTTGTACTTGGTGCGCATGCGCCGTCTTCAGAGCCAGACGGCCGAGGAGCTCGAGCGGCTCGGCGCCGAGATTCGCGCCGCCGAGGGTCGCTAATGCCAGACATCGCACACATCATCTACATTCCGGGCATCCTGCTCATCGGGTTCGCGTTTGGTTTCCGTTTCGGAGCCCGCGCGGTCCGGGCAGAGCTCGAACGCCGCGACGAGGAGCGTCGCCGCTGATCAAGAGGTAGCACCATGTTGAATTTCGAGTTGACCCCCGAACAGAAAGCCCTCGTCGAGGAAACACGCCGCTTCACCCGCGATCGAATCATTCCCATCGCGGCCGAGGCCGACAAGACGCACGAGTTTCCGATGGACGTCTTCAAGGAGGCGTGGGAGCTCGGCTTCGTCGGGCCCAACATCCCCGAGGCATACGGCGGCGCCGGCATGGGTGAGGTCGATCATGTTCTGCTCACGGAGGAGCTCGCGTTCGGCTGCACGGGCATCCAAACGAGCATCACGGCCAACGTTCTCGCGGCGACGCCCATTCTCGTCGCGGGCAGCGAGCAGCAGAAGAAGAAGTACCTCGGGATGCTGACCTCGGAGCCGATCTTCGCGGCCTACGCGATTACGGAGCCCGCTGCTGGAAGCGATGCCGCAGGCATCCAGGCGCGCGCGAAGAAGGACGGCAACGACTGGATCATCACGGGACAGAAATGCTACATCACGAACGCTGCGTGGGCGACGTGGTTCGTCGTGTTCGCGACCATCGACCCGACGCTCCGCCACGGCGGCATCATGGCGTTCATCGTGGATCGCGACATGCCCGGCGTCAGCATCGGCAAGACGGAAGACAAGCTCGGTCAGCGCGCGAGCAACACCGCAGTGGTCAATCTCGACGACGTTCGGATCCCTCCCTCCAACGTTCTCGCGGAGGCGGGGAAAGGCTTCAAGCTCGCGATGCAGACCTTCGACCGCACCCGACCGGACATCGGCGCCGGGGCGTGCGGCCTGATGCGACGCGCGATGGAGGAGTCGATCGCGTACGCGCTCGAACGCAAGACCTTTGGCGTCCCTATCGCGGAGCACCAGATGGTGCAGGCGATGATTGCCGAGATGGGCATCAAGTACGAAGCAACGCGGCTCCTAGTCCACAAGGCCGCCTGGCAGATTGACAATGGGGGTCGAAACTCGCTCGTCGCCTCCTACAGCAAGGCCTTCGGCGCCGATAGCGCGATGCAGGTGGCCACGGATGCGGTACAAGTCTTCGGCGGCAATGGCTACATCACGGAGTACCCGGTCGAGAAGCTGATGCGGGATGCCAAAATTCTTCAGATCTACGAAGGCACCTCCCAGATCCAACGGATGGTCATTGCGAAGAATCTCTTCGCTGGCGTTCGCTAGCTTCGCGCTCGCGGCGGCTCTGTGGCTCGGCTCGGCGGCGCGCGCCGAGCTCGGGCGCCTGCCCCCGTTCATCGGGACGGTCGTCGATCAAGATGCGCTTCTCGAAGTGATTTCCACCGCGCGGTCGCGCAGCTTCAAGCCGGTTGGCCACACTTCCGTCGTCCTCCGAATGCGGACCGTCGCCCGAGTGACGGCCGCGATGAAAGTCAAGAGCCGCGACGTGCCGCGCGGCTACCAGTACGAGATCGCCGCCTACCGCATCGCGCGTCTCTTGGGACTCGACAACGTTCCACCGGCCATCTACCGCCGCGTCTCCTGGAAGGAGATCCGGCAACGGTTTCACGAAGACAAGCTCGACCGACGCGCTTCGGTTCGCAGAGCCGTGGTTTGGGACGACGACGGTTCTGCGCCGGGCGCCGCCATCTACTGGGTCAAGGGGATGCGTTCGGTCAGCAACGAAGAGGCATCCACTTGGGCGGGATGGCTGCAGAACGGGCCGATCCCCAAGGGCAAGGAAGCGTTGGCGCGCGACCTCTCGACGATGGCCGTGTTCGACCTTCTCATCGGCAACTGGGACCGCTTCAGCGGCGGCAACCTGCAGACCGACAAAGAGCGGCAGCGCGCCATCCTTAGGGATAACGATCGCGCTTTCTCGACGCCACTCTTGGCTCGCCGCCGTGACGCGTTGCTCGACCGGCTCATGCGCACGAAGCGATTCCCCCGGTCGGTCGTCGAGCGCTTGGCCGAGCTCGATGAAGCCGCCCTTCGCGAGGAGCTCGGTCGCGACCCGAGCCACGCGTCGGTTCCGCTTCTCAGCGATACACAGATCGCGGACGTCTTCGATCGTCGCGCCACGATCCTGTCGTACGTTGCGGCACTGATTCAGGAGCGCGGGGAGGACGAAGTCCTTGTCTTTCCTTGAATGGGGCTGCGTGGTAGGGAAGGGGCGTGACTAAGCCCGATGCGATCAATGCCGACCAGATGGGCGATGTGCTCGGCCTTCTCGTGCACGACCTGCGGAACCCTGCGGCGACGATCACGGCTAACGTAGATTTTCTACAGGAAGTCGAACTGGCCGACACCGATTCGATCGAGGCGCTCGAGGACGTGAAGCTCGCAGTGGGCGAGCTTCGGCGCGGGCTCGACATGCTTGCGTGGATCAGCCGGTGGCTCACCGGACACGTTCCCCTCGAGGCGGCGAACGGCGACGCCGGCATGTTTGTCGAACGACTGGAGCGAGCGAATACGGCCGTGCCCGTTACCATCGAGATTGCGCGCGATGATCAACTGTACGCGCAGGGCGCTCAGGTCGCGGTGGAGGTCGTCGACCTGCTGCTCCACAACACGCGCGCCAACGTCGCCGAGCCGAGCGCTACCGTGCGGGTCTACCAAGACGACGAATGGGTCGTGATCGAAGTTGAGGATGCCGGCGAAGCGATCGCACCCGAGCTTCGCGACAAGGCATTCACGCTCGAGGGGCAGAAGGCGCTGAAGGGACGTCTCGACGGGCGCTACAGCCGTTTCGTCGGCCTGTTTGCTGCAGCAGTCGTCCTCGACGGCGTCGGGGGCACCATCGAGGCCGCTGGCGAAAAAGGGGCCGCGGTTTTCAGGATTCGTCTTCGCGGCGCCCGTCCGACTCGGCCGCCGACTCGTTAGCTGCACGTCTCAGTCCCTCGAGTCGGTCGCGGATTCGCGCTTCGAAACCGTGCTCTGTCGGCCGATAGTAGCGGCGCCCTGCCAACTCGTCGGGTAGGTACGTCTCCCCAGGGCTGAAGCCGCTCTCGTCGTGCGGATATCTGTAGCCCTCGCCGTAGCCCCAGGATTTCATTGCGGGAGTTGGGGCGTTTCGAAGCCTCATCGGGACTTGAAGCGCGCCGTGCTCGCGAACGTCTGCTTGCGCCATCTTCCACGCCTTGTAGCTCGCGTTGCTTTTCGGCGCGCTTGCCAGGTACGTGCAGCATTGCGCGATCGGAAATACCCCCTCGGGCATGCCGAGCCGCCGAAACGCCGCGTCCGCGCTCACCGCGACTTCCAAGGCACGCGGGTCGGCGTTGCCGATGTCCTCGCTCGCGAAGATCAGCATGCGCCGAAGCACGAATGATGGCTCCTCACCGGCTTCGAGCATCCGCATCAACCAGTAGACGGCTGCGTCGGGATCGCTTCCTCGCATCGACTTGATGAACGCACTGACGACGTTGTAATGCTCTTCGCCAGACTTGTCGTAGAGCAGCGTCTGCGTCGCGAGCGCTTCTTGTACGATCGCAACCGTGACGTGTTCGACCCCGGCAGATTGCGCGAAGTCGCTGGCCAGCTCGAGGGCCGAGAGCGCGCGCCTCGCGTCGCCACGCGCGTTCTGGGCAATCGCAGCAAGGGCGTCGTGGTCGACCTGGTGCGGTGCGTGACCGATTCCATGCTCGCCGTCTCGCAGGGCGCGCTCGAGGAGCTTTCGGAGGTCCTCTGCTTCGAGGGGCTTGAGGTCGAAGACGCGCGCGCGCGACAGTAGCGCGGAGTTGACCGCAAAAGACGGGTTCTCAGTCGTCGCCCCGATCAGCGTCACCGTTCCGTTCTCGACGTGTGGTAAGAGGGCGTCCTGCTGCGCCTTGTTGAAGCGATGGATCTCGTCGACGAAGAGGATGGTCTTCTTGCCGTAGTAGCTCTTCTGGTCTTTCGCGGTTGCGATGATCTTGCGAAGCTCCGGCACGCCTCCAAGCACCGCGCTGAACGGGACGAAGATCGCGTTGGTCTCGTTTGCGATCACGTGAGCGAGGGTCGTCTTGCCTGTTCCTGGCGGGCCCCACAGGACCATCGACGGAATGCGATCAGAGCGGATCGCGCGCGCGAGGATGTGACCGTCACCGAGCAGATGGGCCTGACCGACCACGTCCTCTAGGCGGTTCGGCCGCATCCGGTCGGCCAGCGGAGAATCGGACTCCGCTTGTCTCTCAAAGAGGTCCACCAGGACGCTTATAGCTCAGCGGAGGATGCGAAGTCTCTTGGGACCTTCACCCTCGGGGGCCTCTTCTCCGCCCGTGCGCTCGAAGTGGATTTTGGCGACCTGTTCCGCGAGGGTGTCCGCGATACTCGCGAAGGCGACTCCGGCTGCCGATGCGGGAGCCGCTTGGACGACCGGCGTTCCTTGGTCGCCCCACTCGCGAACCTCGGTTGCAATGGGCACCTGGCCGAACAGCGGGGCGCCGGCAAACTCCGCGATCTTCGCGCCCCCGCCGCTGCCAAAGAGCTCGTGCTTGACCCCTGCGCTGTCGATGAAGTGGCTCATGTTCTCGACCACGCCGAGGATCGGGACGTTGAGCTTCTGGCACATCGAGACGGACTTGTAGACATCCTGTAGGGCCACTTCCTGAGGGGTAGTCACGATGATGGCGCCCGTCAGCCGCAGCTTCTGCGCGAGCGTCAACGCGACGTCGCCCGTCCCAGGCGGTGAATCGATGATGAGATAGTCGAGGCCGCCCCAATCGACGTCGGTCACGAACTGCTGCAACGCCCCATGTAGCATCGGGCCTCTCCAGACGATCGCTTGTTTGGGATCCTCCAAGAGGAAGCCGATGCTCATGAGCTTGATTCCGAATCGCTGAAGCGGTTGGATTCGTTTGCCATCTTTCGACGTAGGGTGTCCTTCGATGCCCAACATGGTGGGAAGCGACGGCCCATAAATGTCCGCGTCGAGCAGCCCGACTCGCGTCCCCAGGCGTCGCAGCGCGAGCGCCAGGTTCGTCGCCACGGTGCTCTTTCCAACGCCCCCTTTTCCGCTCATGACCAGAATCACGTTCCGCACGTCCGGGAGCGGGTCCTCGCTCGTTGCTTCGCGGGTCGGTACGCTCACCTCGACGTCGAGCTCGACGAAGTCGACACCGAGTGGCTGCAAGGCGGCCTCTACACGGTTCTGGATCGTTTTGCGGACGTCTTCCGAGGGTGAGCTGATGCGGATCTTCGCCCGCACACGGCCTTCTTCGAGCTCGACTCCGAGGAGCGTTCCAAGAGCGCCGAGTGGCTTCTCGAAGATCGGGTCTTCGACTTTGCGAAGGGCTTCTTTGACGTCATCGAGGTTCACGGCCACAGCGCCCCTGCTCTAGAGCGCCTGTTTCCGTGCGTCAAGGTGGGCAAACTTCGGCTTGGTCCGAGGCCCGAGTATGCTGCCACGGTGGCTTTCTGGGAGCGCAGGTGGGCTCTTCCCTTCACGATCTTCGTGTTGTGTGCCGGGGTTTACTGCGCAACCGCCGCGGGGCGGCTGACGCAACCGTCGGCCAACAACCACTACGTGCACCTCGCTCGCGCGTGGCTCGACGGACGTCTCGACCTCGGCCCGGTCGCGCCGGGTACGAATGATTGGGCTTGCTTCGATACCGTCAACCGTGGCCCGTGTCCGCCCGGGCGTTATGCGTTTTCCGGATCGGACGCCGAGCGCTATCGTTGGTACGTCTCGTTTCCACCGCTGCCCGCCGTGCTGTTGGTACCGGTGGTTGCCATCTTCGGCCTCTCCACGCTCGACACGTTGCTGTGGGTGCTGCTTGCGGGTCTCGCCCCCGCGCTCTTGTTCATCGTGCTTCGCTTCTTGCGCGAGTCCCACCGCGCGGAACGCACCGAGCGAGAGAATCTCCTCTTAACCGGTCTCTTTGCCGTCGGGTCGGTGTACTATTTCGTTGCGGTGCAAGGGACAGTTTGGTTCGCTGCGCACGTCGTCGCGTCCATCTTCATCTGTCTCTACTTGCTGTACGCATTCGGTGCGCGCCGCCCGACCGCGGCAGGCCTAGCGCTCGGGCTCGCGTTTTTGTGCAGGCCTGCCACCCTCCTCTTGGCGATGTTCTTCGTCATAGAGGCCTTCCGCGCCGAGAGAAGAGGCCGCGGCGACCTGATACGGCGCTTGGTTCTCTTCGGGCTTCCACTTGGCGTTCTCGGGATGCTCGCCATGGGTCACAACCTCGCAAGGTTCGGTGATCCCTTCGAGTTCGGACACCGGTTTCTCCAGGTCCGATGGCGCTCGCGCATCGAGGCGTGGGGATTATTCAGCGCGCACTATCTTCCGAGGAACCTTGCCGTCTTCTTCTTGTCGCTTCCCTGGTGGGTCGGACAGAGCCCGTTCGTGCGCATTAGCCGTCATGGGCTGGCGCTCTGGTTCACGACACCGAACCTGCTCTGGAGCATCTGGCCCAAGAAGCTGGACCTCACGATCGCCGGACTCTGGCTGGCGGCGCTATCAACGGCGATCTGCACACTTCTCTACCAGAACACCGGTTGGGTGCAGTTCGGGCCGCGCTTCGCCCTCGATTACCTCCCGGTTCTCTTCTTGCTGGTTGCCCTGAGTCGCCGCAGCTTTGGCAGGGTATTCTGGGCCTGTGCGGTCTTCGCGGTGGTCGTCAATACATTTGGAGCCGCCACCTTCAACCGGCATCATCAGTTCTACGACGACGACCCGACACAACGAGTGATCTTTCAACCCGATTGATCCGGTTCCTCGACGAGTAGCTGCTCCGCCAGTGCCGACGCTGGTCCTCGAGGTCGAATGACGTGTCGAAGGCCCTGCTCGCCAGCCTCCTGCCGGAGCTCCCTCAGCTCCTGCACGGCCGCCTCTTCGTCGCCACGCGCGGCGTAGATGTGCGCGTGCACCAAGCGGTGGGACGCTTTCAAGGATGGGTTGTCGGCAGGGTCCTGCGCGCCAAGGTGCGCGAGCGCTTGCTCGTGCTTGCCACGCACCGCCATGATCAGCGCCTCCATGGCGACCAGCCACACCTCGATCGACGGCTCGGTGGGCCTCCCGATCTTGTCGATGGCATGTAACGCGGCGTCGACATCGTCGAACTGAAGCTCGCACGTCGCGAGCGCCTGGTTGCGCAGCACTGACTGTGGTGCGGTCAGCATCTCGTCTTCGAGCGAGCGGAGCGCATCCCTCGCTTCGCCCCAGAGCCCTGCTTGCGTCAGCGGACCGGTCGCCATCAGCACGAGCGCGATGTGCCGTTGCGGATCGCTCCGCCGCGCCCGACGCAACGTTCGGCCGAGCGAACGGAGCGCCTCCTCCCGCGCGTCGTCCTCCTGCAATCGTTGGCAGAGAACCGAAAGGCCGCGAATGTGGCGCATGCGCCGCACCGAGCTCAGTAGCAAGACCAGGCCGGTGAGCCCTCCGATCGCGGCGGCGAGGCCAGGGATCTCGTCAGGCGGCATCGTTGTTGCCCGGAGCCCGAAGAAAACCCCCGTTCCGATCACGAGGACTGTCAGCACCGAGCCAATGAAGGATCGCAGCACCGTCGCGATCGACAGCAGGCCGAATGGAACACCCCACGCAAGACTCC
>JAHEEE010000001.1:44452-181151 GCA_024640845.1 Myxococcales bacterium
ATGTTCGTGTAGTGCTGAGTACCGTCTGAACGCTTGCAAAGGTAGATGTCCGCGCGCGCGGAACCGCTCGCGCCTAGCAGCAGGCACGCGAAGGAGAGCATCGCCAGCGAGCGTCGAACCATCGAACGGGAGTGTATCTCTAGGGGCCAGGTCACGCCAAAACGCGCCTCCGGCGCTTGCACTTGCCGAGCATCTGCGCATGATGGGCGGTTCCATGGGCGCGCCGAGCTTTTTTGAAGGCCCCGAGAAGAAGCTGGAGGTGGTCGTGACCCCGGAGTTCGGTTCGTTGCGCGCGCTCGGGGAGGATGTGTGGCGGAGTGTCGTCGAAGCAGCCGGTGCGAGAACTCTGTCGATTCAGAGCAACGAACACTGCGACGGATACCTGCTCTCGGAATCGAGCCTCTTCGTCTATGACGATTGGTTCGCGATGATGACGTGTGGTCAGACGACGTTGGTCGACGCTTTCGAGGAGGTGCTGCGCTCGGTGCCAACCGACGCCGTTGCATTTCTCGTTTACGAGAGAAAGAACGAGCACTACCCGGAGCACCAGCCGACGACTTTCTACGACGACGCGCGCCGACTTCAGGCGTTGGTGCCCGGGCGAGCTATCCGCTTCGGCGACGAGCATGGCCACTACATCCAGATGTTTCACACGACCCGCCCGTTCATGCCTGAGACGACCGACCCAACCGTCGAAGTGCTCATGCATGCTATCGACCGAAGCGTCGCGGAGCGTTTCATCAGCGGTCGCCCGGCCGCGCGCGAGGGCATGGCGGCGGAGCTCGGCCTCGACGCCATTCTTCCTGGGTTCGTCACATCCGAACATGTCTTCGAACCCGCCGGATATTCCCTCAACGCGCTGAAAGGCGCAGAGTACTACACGGTCCACGTCACCCCAGAGGATCTCGGGAGCTATGCTAGCTTCGAGACGAACTATGACTTCGGTGAAGGGCTCAACGATCTCGTCAGCTCCATCGTGGAGCTCTTCAAGCCCCGAGCGTTCGATGTGCTCACGTTCTTGCCGGACGCCGAGGCGAAGCTGTCCGTCGCCGGCTACTCGCTTGGCGATCACGTGGTCGATTCCTTGGGTGGGTACAGGGTCAGCTACTTCCAGTACTTCGTTCCGCCGACCGGCCCGCGACCCCCATACCGGCTGACTCTCTGATGCTGTGTTAGACTGCGCGGTCCATGCGCATCGAGTGCGACTACCTGGTGCTGGGTAGCGGAGTAGCCGGCCTCAGCTTCGCCCTCGAAGCGGCTCGCCACGGCCGTGTCACGATGGTCACGAAGCGGAGCCGGACGGACTCGGCGACGAACTGGGCACAAGGCGGGATTGCGGCCGTGCTCGACCCCACGGACTCGTTCGAGGCGCATGTCGACGACACCATGGGCACCGGCGGAGGCCTCTCCCATCGGGACATCGTGGAGATGGTCGTACGCGACGGTCCCGCCAGAATCCACGAGCTGATGGACCTCGGGGCGCAGTTCAGTAGACGAGAAGAGGATCAAGCGCTCGACCTGACCCGCGAGGGGGGTCACAGCGCCCGGCGTGTCGTGCACGCTGGTGACATCACCGGTGAGGAGGTGCAGCGGGTCCTCGTCGACGCTGCGGCCGCGTCACCGAACATCGAGATCATGGAGCATCACATGGCGGTCGATCTCGTCGAGATGTCCAAATTCGGAGGAGCAAACCTTGTGGCTGGCGCCTACGTCCTCGACGAGAGGACTGGTGAGGTTCACACCTATCTAGCTCAAGCGACCGTTTTGGCCACGGGCGGCGCAGGCAAGGTCTACCTCTACACATCGAACCCGGACGTCGCCACCGGCGATGGGGTGGCGATGGCGTATCGCGCGGGCGCTGAGATCTCGAACATGGAGTTCTTTCAGTTCCACCCGACCTGCCTGTACCATCCAAAGGCCAAGAGCTTCTTGATCAGCGAGGCCCTCCGCGGCGAGGGAGGCATCCTTCGTTTGGCGAACGGGGAAGCGTTCATGAGTAGCCACCACGAGATGAAGGATCTCGCGCCCCGTGACGTCGTAGCGCGCGCCATCGACTTCGAGATGAAGCGCCGTGGCGACGAGTGCGTGTACCTGGATATGACGCACGAGCCCGCTTCCTTCATCAAGGAGCGCTTTCCGAAGATCCATGCCCGCTGTCTCGAGTTCGGCATCGACATGACCAGCGCACCGATTCCCGTCGTTCCCGCTGCACACTATCTATGTGGCGGCGTCAGTGTCGACGAGCGGGGCAGCACCACGCTTGCGGGCCTCTGGGCCGTCGGTGAAGTCACCTGCACGGGCCTTCACGGGGCGAATCGCTTGGCTTCCAACTCTCTGCTCGAGGGGCTGGTGTACGGTCACCGTTCGGCGATCGCGGCCCGAGAGGCGCTGAAGACCGCCCCCTCGACGGCGTTGTTGGAGGTCCCGGACTGGGACGTCGGTGAAGCGGTACCGAGCGACGAGGCCGTGGTCGTGACGCAGAACTGGGACGAGATACGCCGGTTCATGTGGAACTATGTGGGCATCGTTCGCACCGATCGACGCTTGCGCCGAGCCTCGCGCCGCATCGGGATGCTCCAAGACGAAATCCGCGAGTACTATTGGGCCCACTTGGTCAACCGCGACATGCTGGAGCTTCGCAACATCGCGGATGTCGCTGAGCTGATCATCCGTTGCGCCAGCGCCCGCAAAGAGAGTCGTGGTCTACATTACAATCTAGACTATCCCCACCCGGGTGAAGAGTGGGAAGGCGACACCCGCATCTCGAAAGACGCCGCACCGAGCATCGTCCACGTGTGAGCATTCGCATTGGCGGACTGCTAGTTTGTGAATGCGCGAACCGTTCGTGCGCTTACTTCTCGGGGGAGAGATGCGTTTCCTTCTTATCGTCCTAGTCGCACTTGCCTGCTTGGTTTCGACATCCCGCGTCGACGCACAAAGCGCTTCCTCGCGTGACGGCAGGATCGAAGCGGCGAAGAAGGCCTTCGCAGTAGGAACGCGCGCATACGGCGAAGGCGACTTCGACACTGCGCTACACGAGTTTCGACGCGCCTACGAGCTGACCGAAAGCCCGGACTTGCTCTATAACATCGCGACGGTCTCGGACCGGATGCGCCTCGATGAGGAGGCGTTAGAGGCCTACGAGGGTTATCTTTCGGCGCGACCCAACTCGGTTGATCGCGAGCACGTTGCGAGTCGCATCGACATCTTGCGTGATGCGATCGAAGCTCGCAGGCAGGCCGAAATCGACGCGGAGATCGAGGCCCGAAAGGCAGCCATCGAGGCGGCCGCTCGCGTGAAGGCAGAGCGCCCACTGACGCAATACGTGGGTCCGGGACCGGGCCCATGGATCACCATCGGGACCGGAGGCGCGACCCTCGTCGCAGGGGCCATACTATTCGGCCTCGGGCAGCGCGATCAGAATGCGGTCGAGAACGCTCCATCCGGCTCGAGTTATTCGACCGTGCAAGAGCAAGCCGACCGCGGGCCCAGGCGGACGAAAGCCGGCATCGCGTTGATGAGCGTTGGCGGCGCCGCCGTCGTCGGGGGACTGGTGTGGCAGCTCACCGGTGGCCACGAGGAGGCGATGCCCGAGATCAGCATCGGCCCAACCGGGATCTCCGTGAAAGGTAGGTTCTGATGCGACTACTCGCGGGACTCCTACTCTCGTTGCTCGCCCTCACGGGGTGCGACATCGCGATCAAGAACGGCCTCTTTGCCTGTGGGCAGCCTTCGGACTGTCCCTCGGGCTATTTCTGTTGGAGTAGCGACAACCGTTGCTACGATTCCAAAGAGCCTCAGTGCGAGCCGAAGTCCTGCGAGCAGGTGATCGCGGAGTTCGGCTCGCTTGGAATCCCAATCGAGTGCGGCTCGCTCCCCGACGGCTGCGATGGCTCGGTCGATTGCGGCGGTTGCCCCGAAGGCGAGGTTTGCGGTGCCAACGGCCAGAACTTCCTTTGCGGCTGCGACGAGAACACATGCGCCACGTTTGGCACGGGCGCGAAATGCGGTTTCGTTCCCACTCGCTGCGGCGGCGAAGAGGAGGCGATCTTCTGCGGAAGCTGCCCCAACGCGGAGTTGGTGTGCGTCGACAATGAGTGCATCTGTCCTCCCGGGCAGAATTGCGACGACGAATGTGGCGGGCTCTGTGGTAATGAGGAGGTCTGCGTCGATGGCGAGTGCTGTACGCCAGCCTACCCATGCGCCCAGAACGAGTGCTCTCCTCCAGGGGGCTTGCCGGATGGCTGCGGAGGCGTTGCGCACTGCCCGCCTTGCGGGGGTGATGAGGCCTGCGCCTTCGGAAGCAACCTGGTGTACCAGTGTCTCGGCGACTGCACCTGCGAGGCCCAGGGCGTCGAATGTGGGAGTGCGACACTCTGCGGCTCTCCGCGGCTCTGCGGGACCTGCGCCGACAATGGGTTTGGCGAGGGCTACCGTTGTGACGACGGACGGTGTGTTTGCGAGGATCCGTTCGAGTACAACGACACGTTCGACGCGTTTGCAAAGGTCTGCGGTGGGGGTGGCGTCAACTGCATGCAGGATGCTTGGAGCCTAAACCTGCAAGCCTCGCTCCACAGCGAAGACGACGTGGACCTCTACCTGCTCGAGGTGCTCGACTCCGGCACGCCGATCGTCGCGCAGGCCTACAACGGTCTCAGCGAGCGAGTTCTCTTCATGACGTACCTCTGCCCCGACGGCTTCGTCGGGATGGCGGCCTGCTCGGGAGAGGTCGACAGCCAGCAGGGCATCGAGTTCTGCACGTCGCGGGACGACTTCGTCGCCATCCAGCGCAGTTGCGAGCAGAGCACGAGCTCGCAGGTCGGAACGGTCTTGGTCGGCGTCGAGTCCAGGAACTTCCGTGATGATTGCGATCCTTACAGTCTGAAGATCCTCGCGACGTACGGGCAGGAAATACCAACACTATAGAGACACTCACCCTGCTGTTTGACTACCGCGCCCGTCGCGGATAAGAGGCAACCGCCGATATGAGCCAATATCTGTTCACTTCCGAGTCCGTGACCGAAGGTCATCCAGACAAAATCTGCGACAAAGTCAGCGATTCGCTGCTCGATGCGTACCTCGCCCAAGATCCGAAATCACGGGTTGCCGTCGAAACGATGGTGAAAACGGGCTTCGTGGTCTGCGGTGGTGAGGTCACGTCCAAGGCCACCATCGAGATCCCGAAAATCGTGCGAAAGGCGATCACGGAGATCGGCTACACGGACTCCTCCATGGGATTCGATGCCGAGACTTGTGGTGTCCTCGCTGCGGTCGAACAGCAGTCCCCTGACATCGCAAGGGGCGTCGATTCGAGCGCCAACAAGGAGCAGGGAGCCGGGGACCAAGGCCTCATGTTCGGATTTGCGGTCGACGAGACGCGGCAGCTCATGCCGATGCCTATCGACCTCTCGCACAAGCTGGCACGCCGTCTCACCCAAGTTCGTAAGAAGAACATCATCGAGGGGCTTCGGCCCGATGGAAAGACCCAGGTCACGGTCGAATACGAAGACGACAAGCCGCGTCGCTTCGACGCGATCGTGGTGTCGACTCAGCATGCCGAGGACGTCAAGCAGCGCTCGCTGCGCGATGCGATTATCGAGGAAGTCATCAAGCCGACACTTCCGGCGAAGATGATCGACAAGAAGACGAAGTTCCACATCAACCCGACTGGCCGCTTCGTCGTGGGTGGGCCGTACGGTGATGCAGGTCTGACGGGCCGCAAGATCATCGTCGATACCTATGGTGGCATGGGCCGTCATGGCGGCGGCGCCTTCAGCGGAAAGGATCCGTCGAAGGTCGACCGAAGCGCCGCGTACTTCGCCCGCTATGTCGCGAAGAACATCGTGGCATCCAAGATGGCGTCCAGGGCTGAGGTGCAGGTCGCATATGCAATCGGCGTCGCCAAGCCCATGGGCGTCTATGTGACCACTTTTGGGACCGGGGTCGTCCCTGACGAGCAGATCAGCAAGGTCGTCTCCAATTTGTTCGACTTCCGCCCTGCGGCCATCACCGAAACCTTGAACCTGCTTCGACCGATCTATGCGCCCACCGCAGCGTATGGGCACTTCGGCCGCACCGAGAAGACCTTCACTTGGGAGCGCACCGATCGCGCCGAAGAGCTTCGCGCGGCGCTGGCGCCCAAGCGCGGTCGCTAGGGCTTCAGGTCGCGTCGGGCTACACTGCGCGCGCTATGGCGGAACCACCACTTTCTACAATCTCCGGTTGGGGCCGGCAGTCGGCCCTAGGGCGGGAGCTCGTCGGAGAAGACCTCGAGAAGCTGTCTCTGCGAGCGAGTCTGTCGCGAGGTCTGGGCCGCTCCTATGGCGATTCGTCTCTCCCTGCGGACGATCAACGGACCGTCCTGAACACGAGGTTTGCCGACCGAATCCTCCACTTCGACCAAGAGACCGGTGCGATTCGCGCCGAGTCGGGACTCGCCTTGAGCGAGCTCAATCGGCTCTTGATGCCTCGTGGGTACTTCACGCCCGTCTCGCCTGGAACGAGCTTCGTCACGCTCGGGGGATTGGTCGCAGCCGACGTGCACGGCAAGAACCAACACCGGGATGGAAACTTCGGAGATCACGTGACCGCGCTCAAGATGCGCGTAGGCGACGGAAGCATCATCGAGTGCTCTCCTGAGGAGCACCCGGATCTCTTCTTTGCCACCGTCGGCGGGATGGGACTGACCGGGCACATCCTCGAGGTCGAGTTCGCGCTGCGTCGCATCCCGTCGGAATGGGTCTGGCAGGAGAACCGCCGAATCCACGATATCGACGAGTTCCAAGACGCGCTCGAAGAAGCGGCCTCGGAGTGGCCATACTCGATGGGTTGGATCGATTGCCTGGCGCGCGGAAAGAACATGGGTCGGGGGATTCTCATGACTGGGGATTGGGCCGAGCCCGAGCATGCGCCGCCGACGCCTCCGAAGCCGGGCTTTCGGCCGAGCTTGCGTTTCGATTTTCCCTCTTGGGCGCTCAACGGTTTGACCATTCGTGCCTTCAACGAGCTTTACTACCGCAAGCAATGGCGCCACGAATCGAGCGGGATCGTCAGCTATGCCTCCTTCACCTACCCACTCGATGCCATCCGCTCGTGGAATCGCATGTATGGGCGGCGCGGGTTCACCCAGTATCAATGCGTGCTTCCGCGCGAGGCGGGTCGCAGCTCCGCGCGGCGAGTGCTCGAGGTGCTCACCGCCCGCGGCGGGGCGTCGTTTCTTTGCGTCATCAAGGACTTCGGACGCGAGAGCTGCGGGCTGCTGTCATTTCCCCGCCCAGGGATCACGCTTGCCCTCGACATCGCCGTTCGGGACGACACCCAGGCCCTAGTCGACGCCCTCAACGAGCAGGTCCTCCGGGAGGGCGGGCGCATCTACCTTGCGAAGGACTCGTTCACGCGGCGCGAGCACTTCGAAGCGATGGAAGGAAAACGGCTCGACGAATTCAAGGCCGTTCGAGACCGTTGGGATCCAGAGCGACGGTTTCAGAGCGCACAGTCCGTGCGGTTGCTGGGGGACTAACATGAGAGTCGCGTTCTTGGGAGCAACGAAGGGGATGGGGCGGGCGCTCGCAAGGTTGATGGCAGAGCGGGGAGACTCGATCTGCCTGCTCGGCAGGAACCCGGAAGACCTCGAACGAAGCGCGGCTGATTTGGGCGTGTACGGCAACGGCCCGGCAGTACCGTGCGTGCCGTGCGACCTCGAAAATCCCGAGTCGTTCACGACGGCAATCGAGAGCTCGAGTGAGGCGCTAGGAGGTCTCGATGCCGTGGTCGTCAGCGCCGGCGTCTTTGCACCGCAAGAAGAGCTCGAAGCCGATCCCGAGCTCGTAGAGAGGCTTCTTCGCGTCGATTTCACCAACACCGTCTTGTTCTGTGAGGCGGCGAAGAAAGCGCTGCTAGCAGAGGCTGCGGGAACCCTATGCGTGTTCAGCTCGGTCGCAGGGGAGCGCGGCCGCAAGCCCGTGATCATTTACGGAGCCGCGAAAGCAGGGCTCACCCGCTACCTCGAGGGCCTGGATCACAAGCACAACGGCGATGGGTTGCGCGTCGTCACTGTCAAGCCGGGGTTCGTCAAGACGAGCATGACCGCGGGCCTTCAGCCGCCGCCGTTTGCAGGCGAGCCGGAGGGCGTGGCTCGTCAGGTGCTACGCGCCATCGACCGAGGTACACCCGTGGTGTACACGCCCTCGATCTGGCGACTCATCATGGCGGTGATTCGGGCCCTGCCGCGGGCCGTCATGCGCAGGGTCGGGTTCTAGGCTCGCGGCCTAGCGTTTTCCTCGATGAACTGAAGGATGTCGGGACGCGTCGCGCGGTACGCGGCGGCGACGTGAAGGCCGACGCTGAGCGTTCCGAATAGGACCAGCGCTCCGACAATGGCTGTAGCCGTGGTACCCGCTTCCTCGAGCGTCGAGGCGCTGAGGCTCCGCTGAATGTGTTGAGCAAGCGACGCGGTGTAGGCCACGATCCAAAGGACTTTTGCGGTGACTGCTTGCCTGATCCACCACTGGGCAAGCCGCCTTCGCCAGCTCAGCAAGAAGCTCCCGATTAGCACCAACGCTGACACGACCACGTTGGCGGCTGCCATCGGTCGGCGATACGGATTGCTCGCCCAGACCTCGATCATCTCCACCTGAATGTCGGTGAGCTCGGTCTCTCCTTCGTAGTAGTCGCGGGCGTTCTCCGGAATCGGCGCCAAGGAAAGGTCCGAGACCCCCATGATCAGCCCGGCAACCCCCAGCATGGTCAACAGCGTCGAAACCATGAGAATGGTGAGGATGACCCGTCTTTCGCTGGATTCGCTCGTCATCTTCGCGTCCGATCGTTGTAACCTGGCCGGCAGAAGCGATCGACCCCAAATCGCTAGGAGGAATGATGTATTCCGAGACCACTCGCTCGAGCGTGTTCGCCGACTCCTTCGAGCGCGACGACTTCAGCGCGGACCGCATTCGCTGGCTCATCAAACTCAGATGGATTGCGATGGTGGGGGTCTTGCTGGCGACGGGCTTTGCCGCCGCAGGCTATTTCCCGGGCGTCGCGTGGCCGGTCTTCTTGGTGGTCGTTGCGGCTGGCAGCACCTACAACTTGGTCTTGTTGCGGCGGGCCCCGGGTCCCGGGGCGGGCAAGCGAGCAGCGGTCTCACAGGCGCTGTTCGATTTGGGGCTCCTGACCGTCGTATTGTGGGCCGCCGGCGGCATCTTTTCGCCGTTCATCGCGTTCTACGTCTTTCACCTCGCGCTCATCGCCGTCCTTGGAGGTCCTGGCGCCACGTTGGTTGCGACGGCCGCGGCGTTCGTCGGCGCGGGATTCCTGGCACTCACCGAGTGGGTGCCAGCCTTGAAGATCGGCACCTGGGATCCGCCCCCACCGTGGGACACCATCGGGAACGTGGCTGCGTTTACGACCACCGCCGGCGCGGTCGCTTACGTCGTGCTGCACGCGGTTCGCGAGCTGCGAGATCGGGAGCGGGCTCTCGCGACTGCACGCGATCAGGCGGAGCTGGAGTATCAAGTCATCTCGAACACGCTCGACGAGCTCAAGGCAGGGTTGGAAGTCGTCTCGGCTGACGGCCACATCGAGTGGCGCAACCGACTCGCCGATGAGCTTGCCCCTCCGCCGACCGCGGAAGGCACTTGGGAGTGCCCCGTGAGCGCGAGGGCGTGCGAGACGGAGCCTGCGGGTCAGTGCCCCGTCCTGAGGGCCCGTGACCTTCGCGCCGAGGGGAGGTGTCGCTTTTCGGTGAAGGACCGCTGGTACGAGATGCTCTCGTTTCCGTTGGCGTCACGAGCCGAGGGTCGCACTCGCATCATGAACCTGTACGTCGATCGGACGAAGATCCTACTTGCCGAGAGGCGGCTGCTTCATGCCGAACGTTTGGCGAGCTTGGGCCGCGTCGCGCAAGGCGTTGCGCACGAGCTCAACACACCCCTCGCAACCATCCGAACCCTTGCCGCCGATATGCGAGAGGCGATTCGCTCACTCGGTGGAGGAGAGGCTCTACAATCCGACCTCGCCGAATCGGCGGCACTCATCCGCGACGAGACCGAGCGCCTCGGTCGAATCACACACTCGCTCCTGACCGGTGGCTCGCTACCGCGGCTTCGTTTGGACTCGGCCGCACCACTTCTACCGATCGTCGAGAGGGCGCGCGCACTGGTCTTCGCAGGCGCCCGTGATGGAGGGCCCACGCTCGAGATTGGCGAGGGTGTGGCGGAGCTAGTCGTGGCGGCCGATTTCGATCGTCTATTGCAGGTGCTGGTCAATCTGCTGCAGAACGCAGTAGACGCGAATCGCGAAGCAGGCGGCCGTTTGGTCTTGCTGTCCGCCAAACGACATGGACCGGCGGTGGAGATCATCGTCGAGGACGAAGGTGTGGGCCTGCAGGCAGACATCGAAGGCCGGCTTTTCGAGCCCTTCGCGACCACCAAACCACCAGGCGAAGGCACCGGGTTGGGACTTTATGCCTCGTACATGCTGGTGCAGACGATGGGCGGCGATCTCACGATCGAAAACCGTGACCCGCGGGGAGCGTGCGCGCGAGTCCGTTTGCCCGCGGGTGCGCAGCCGCTTGCCAAAGAGCCTACGGTGCATAATCGTGCGCCACACGCATGAGTGGCAGTGTTCTGATCATCGACGACGATGGCGCGTTTCGCTTTGCGATGGCAAAGGCGCTGCGCCGTGGTGGCTATTCGGTCTCGGAGGCCAGCAGCGGTGAAGAGGCGGTCGAGGTGCTGCGCGGCAGCGCTCCGCCGGATGTCGCGCTGCTCGACCTCAAGATGAAGGGGATCGATGGGCTCGAGGTGCTGCGGCGCTGTGGCTCGATCCCGACGAGCGTCATCGTTCTGACCGGTCACGGAACAGTCAAGGCAGCGGTGGAGGCGATGCGACTGGGCGCGTTCTCATTCCTCGAGAAGCCGATAGATGCCAACATGCTCAAGCCATTGTTGCGACAGGCCTTGGTCGAGCGCGGCGGCGAGGTGCCGGGTGCGCCATCGGAGACGACCCCTTTAGTGGGGCCGAGCTCGGTCATGGAAGAGGTGCGTGACTTCGTGCGCACCGTCGCGCCTACCGACGAGACCGTCCTGATTTTCGGGGAAACGGGCACCGGAAAAGAGGTTGTAGCTCGCCAGATCCATGCGCAGAGCACGCGAAGCGACCGTCCGTTCGTTGCGATGAACGCCGCATGTGTCCCGCGGGAGCTCTTCGAGAGCGAGCTGTTTGGCCACAAGCGGGGCGCGTTTACGGGCGCTCAGAGCGATCGACTCGGCTTATTTCGAGAGGCAGATCGAGGGACTCTGTTCATCGACGAGCTCGCTGAGCTTCCACTCGAGAGTCAGGCGAAGCTCCTACGGGCTATCGAGACAAAGACCATTCGTCCCGTCGGCGAGTCCGGGGAGACCGAGGTGGACGTGCGAATTGTAGCAGCCACCAATCGCGATCTTTGGGAAGAAACCCAAGCAGGTCGTTTTCGGGAGGACCTCTACTTTCGCTTGCAGGTGTTCCCCGTGCTCGTGCGTCCGCTTCGGGAGCGCCCCGACGACGTCGAGCCGCTGGCTGCGCATTTGCTTGCGCGCCTCGGCAAAAGCGACGTCAAACTCGATGCAGAGGCGCTCGAGGTGCTCCGAGAATACGACTGGCCCGGCAACGTGCGCGAGCTTCTGAACGTCCTTCGACGCAGTTCCTTGTTCGCCATCTCGGACACGATCGATGCGGATTTGGTTCGACGCATGATCGCTGCGAGCGTGTTCGGCAATGCGAGGGAGTCGGATGCGTCACAAGCCCCGAGCGACGGTACCCGCGCCAGCCTCGCCGAGGTCGAACGCGAGCACATCGAGCGCGTTTTGGGGGAAATGGGGGGCAACATCACCCGAGCCGCCGCCGCGCTCGGTATCGATCGACGCACTCTGCAGAGGAAGCTGCGGGGGTACGGGATCGAGGCCCAGTAGGATAGCGAAAGCGACAGTGTTACTGCTAGTGTCGGTGCCAGCGATGTCCGTCCTCTTCTCCTATGCCTTTCGCCCGCTGTTCCTCCTCGCGACGCTCTACGCGATCGTGATCGTTCCTTTCTGGGTTGCGGCCTGGCTAGGGGCGCATTCCGCGCCGACGTTGCTTGGCGCGCCGACGTGGTGGCATGCGCACGAAATGATTTTCGGGTTCGCTGGCGCGGCGGTTGGAGGATTCGCCCTCACGGCGGTTGCGACATGGACGAAGCGACCGCCCGTAGCGGGCGCGCCGCTAGTGGCCCTTGTCGCACTTTGGAGCGCCTCGCGTGTCCTCTTCCTCCTTCCTTTCGAAGGGGTGCTCATACCCGCGGCCGCTGCCGACGTCGGATACGGAGCGCTGCTATTTGCGCTCATGAGTCGCGAGGTCATCGCGGCCCGTAGCCATCGCAACTACAAGGTCCTCCTCATCTTGGCCTTGTTTCCGTTAACGAATGCGCTGTTCTTCATGGGGGTGTCGGCCCATGCGCCGTGGACGGTTGCGACGTTGTTGGCAGGCATGTGGTTGCTCGTCCTGCTGATCAACCTGATCGGGGGACGAATCATCCCTGGCTTTACGCGTAATTGGCTGAGGCTGCGGACTCCGGCGAGGCAGGACGGACCAGCGGCGCTGCCACCCGCCTTCAATCGCCTCGACTTGGCTGCCACTGTGATGTTGGTCGGTTTCGCCGTTGCCCACGTTGCTGGCTTTCCCGCGCGATTGACGGCGGGGCTAGGGGCCATCGCCGCGGCGCTCATGATCGTTCGCCTCGCACGTTGGGAAGGCCAGAGGACGTTCAGCGAGCCCTTGGTGTGGGTTCTTCATGTGGCGTTCGGGTGGATTCCGGTTGGCATCCTGCTGTTGAGTGCGGCCGAGCTCGGCTGGGGGCCTCGGACGGCCGGTGTCCACGCCCTGACGAGCGGCGCGATCACCACCATGATCGTCGCCGTCGCGAGCCGAGCCGCACTCGGCCACACAGGCCGCGCATTGCAAAGCCATCCGCTGCTGACTGCAGCCTATGTGCTGATCACGCTTGCCGCCGTGACCCGGGTCGCCGCGACGGCGGGTCCGGCGGCGCGCATCTTGCTCATGATCTCGGCTACGGCGTGGACCGCCGGCTTCCTCAGCTTCGCTTGGCGATACGTCCCGATTTTGACACAGAAGAAGATGATGAGGCCGGGATCGCTGCCAACGGTGTAGGTTTGGCAACATCTACCCACCCGCACCGGACCCCGAGCGGGATCGCGGACGAGCTACTCCCCCGGCAGCACCACCGTAAACAGCGTCCGCCCGGGCTTCGACTCCACGTCGATTCGACCGCCGTGCTCGGAGACGATGCGTTGGGTGATCGCGAGTCCTAGGCCAGTGCCAGTTTCCTTGCTCGTGTAGTACGGCTCGAAGATGGCGTCGGCCTGGTTGGCCGCAATGCCGCGTCCGTTGTCCTCGACCGAGATGTACACCGTGCCCTTACGTTGTTCGACGCTCACCGACACCTTGCCGCCTCCGCCGGGATGGGCCTCGGCCGCTGCGTCACGTGCGTTCTGAATCAGATTGTGGAGGACTTGGATCATCTGGTCGGGGTCGACGAACGCCTCGACGGGTTCCGCGGGCAGGCGCACGGTGGCGGGGGCTGCGCCCTCTGCGTGTAGTGACGCAGCTTGGGAAACCGTTTCCCTGAGATCGGTCTTACGCAGCTTCGGGGAGGGTAGCCGCGCGAATCGGCTGAACTCGTCGACGATGTGTCGCAGTCGCTCCACTTCCTGGAGGATCGTTTTCGTCGATTCGTCGAAGAGAGCGTCGAACTCCTCGTGAGACCGTGCGTGTGCCTTGCGGAGCGTCTCAATCGACAAGCGAATCGGGGAAAGCGGATTCTTGAGCTCGTGAGCCAAGCTCTTGGCGATGTCTTGCCACGCGGCGACTCGCTCGGTCTGCCGTAGTTGCACCCTCGCGTCTCGTAGGTCGCGGGTCATACGGTTGAACGCAGTTGCGGTCGCGGGAAACGCGCCTCCCAAGTCGTCGCGGAGCGTGGTGTCGAAGTCTCCTAGGCCCACACGCGTAGCGGCCGCGGTAAGCTCGTCGACCGACGACTGAAGCCACCGATTGAGATAGCCGCCGAAGAGAAGCGCAAGCCCGATGGAAAGAACTGTCACGCAAGCGATCCACAGAAGCAGCGGAGGTGCACGACGATCGAGACGAGAGCGCCAGAGCACCACACCCTGTCGGACGCCTTCTGAGTCGACCAGCTCGGCGAGAACCACATCGCCGTCACTCGCCTCGCCGGCCACGAGGATCTGCTCCGGGTCCGCACCCCTGAGCGTCGAGACTCGGTGCGCGCCGATGACAGTGAGGGCCGCCCCCCCGCGCGCGATCGAACATGCCCGCGCGACGAATCTTTGATTCTCTTGGCTGCCGAGCAACAGCGCGAAGTCCCGATCTTTGGCCTCACGGGCACGGCGAACGAGCTCAGAGCCGTCTCGCCCCAGCACCCTTTCCCGATGGCCAGTCGCGACCACTTCTCCGTCCAGCGAATCGACGACCCACAACGCGTCGAGGCCGGCAGCTTCCATCACACCTCGAAACAAGCGCCCATAGTCGAGCTGAGGGGGGGCCTCGATCGCACGCTGCTCGAGAACGGCGTCGATCGCGAGGTCGTCTCGGCAAAGCCGGGCAACCGCCGCGCCCCGCTGGGCGCCGAGCTCCT
This sequence comes from Myxococcales bacterium, assembly GCA_024640845.1. Classification (GTDB taxonomy): domain Bacteria; phylum Myxococcota_A; class Polyangia; order Polyangiales; family Houyiibacteriaceae; genus SG8-38. The sequence goes on from JAHEEE010000001.1 coordinate 59,133, forward strand.
CGAGCCGGACTCGGGCGAGCTTGGCCTCGCTCGTCGTTGCGCCTGAGCTCGAGCCCGACACGCCCAGCCACACGATCGCCGTGAGCGCGACCGGGATGATCGCCGCCAAGGCAAAGAGAACGGCAGCGCGAGTCGCGAACGGCGTCATGGTGCGGCCATGCCGCCAAGCACCCGCTCTTCGCGGGGCGCTCGAGAACCCTCCGTCGACGTGCTTTCCACTTCCTCGTCGAACTGCTCCATCAGGAAGAGGTTCGGATCGGCCACATCGGGAGGACGAGCCACCTCGACCGGTACGGTGCCCGAGAGGAACACCTCATCGACTGCATCCTCTTGGCCCGGATACGCCAAGAGGCCCGACGCCGGGTCGATTCGCGCGGTGATGACACCGCTGGGCATGGCGAAATCGGTTTCTTTCGGCGTCTTGTCCGCCGCGCCCATGACGTCGATCCAGATCGGCAGCGCCGTCCTGGTGCCCGTTTCGCGCGTGCCGAGGGAGCGCTGGTCATCGAAGCCCACCCACACGCCGACCACGACGGATGGCGAGTAGCCGACGAACCAGGCGTCACGCGCATCGTTGCTGGTTCCCGTCTTTCCGACGACCGCGCGCTCGAGGCGCTGGGCAGGGGCTCCAGTGCCCTCCGTCACCACGCTGCGCAGCATGCTGGTCATCACGTACGCCTCACTCGGGTCCATCACGTCGCGCGCCGGCTCGACGGGCGGGAGCGGCACCTGCGTACCGTCCGGAGCGATGATCCGCGATACCAGCCGGGCGGGCGCCCAGCGTCCGCCCGCGGCGAAGGTTGCGTAGGCATTCGTCAGCTCGATGGGGCGCACGCCGCTGGCTCCGAGGGCGAGGGCCATATCCTCTTCGAGCTTGGTCGTGATTCCGTCCTGGCGCGCGAACTCTGCGACGTCCGCGACCCCAATGTCCTCGACGACCCGAATCGCGACCATGTTGATCGAGCGGGCGAGCGCCTGACGAAGACGGACCGCCCCTTGGTAGTTCCACTGCTCGTAGTTGCTCGGCTTCCATTCGTCGTAGACCGCCGGTGCGTCGACCACAAGAGATGCAGGGGTGAACCGGCGTGATTGGATCGCGCGGGCATAGACGATCGGCTTGAACGTACTGCCGGGCTGCCGAATCGCTTGCGTCGCGCGGTTGAAGCCGCTCTGCGCCGCGAAGCTGCCGATCAGCGCCAAGACGTCGCGCGAACGCGGTTCGATGACGACCACGGCGCCCTCCGGACCACGTTCGAGGCGTGCTACGGCTGGGTCTTCGTCAGTTCCCATCTGCGTGATCGATACCGGGAAGAGATCGCCTTTCCTGGTGAACTCGGGGGCGGCGAGCCGTTCAGGGTTGTGCCGAGCGGCATCCTTCATTCGGAGGATCGCCGGGTGACCCGCTACGTTCAGGCGTATCTGCTCGTTCTCCGTATCGACGCCGGTGACTTTGGCAAAGTACGTTCGCCCCATTCGGAGCTCGTCGACGGGCGGGCTTGCTTTCGGCGCCCGTCGCTTCTTGCTGCGGATCGGGCCGCGATACCCCTGGCGCTCATCGACCGCGATCAGCCCTCGTTGCAGCGCCGTGCGCGCTTGGCGCTGCAGCGAGAGATCGATCGTGGTGTACACCTTGTAGCCGCCGGCGCCAAGCGCGTCTTCGCCCGCCGCATCGCGGAGCGCGCGGCGCGCGATCGACAACACCTCTGGCGCAGCCCCGGATCCCTCGGACAACGGCACAGGCTCGACCTTCGTATTGCGCGCTGCTTCGATCGCCTTCTTGCTCAGGTCCGGCCAATACACGTCCCGCTTCGCTTCGAGCTGAGAGAGAACGTATTGCTGCCTCCGGCGCGCAGCCTCGGGATTGCTCCGCGGTGACAAGTGGGTCGGCGCCTGCGGAACCCCGGCCAGGAGTGTCGCTTCAGCCAGCGTCAGATCGCTCGCATTTTTCTCGAAGTAGTACCGCGCGGCCTCTTGAATCCCGTACCGCCCGTGTCCGAAGTTCACGTTGCTCAGGTAGAGGTGCAGAATCTCGTCCTTGGTGAGCTCGTTTTCGAGCCTCCGCGCGAGGATCAGCTCCCGCACCTTGCGCGAAATCGTGCGTTCCGGCGTCAGCAGCATCAGCTTGACCACCTGCTGGGTGATCGTGCTGCCGCCCTGAGCCGCGCGGCCCTCCAGGATATCTCGTCCCACAGCGCGCAAGATCCCGTAGTAGTCGAGCCCCTCGTGCTCGTAAAAATCGGCGTCCTCGGCCGCGAGGACGGAGAGCACGACGTTTCTCGGCACCTGGGACATTGGAATCACGGTTCGGCGCTCTGTGAAGATCTCTCCGATGACCTTCTTGTTCCGGTCGTAGACGCGGGTGGTCTGCGGCGGCTTGTAGTCGCGCAGGCTGCTGACCGAGGGGAGATCTCGACTGAAGTATGCGTACGCGCCAAGAACAGCGAGCGCGCCTACCACGAGGGTCGCGCCCAAGAGCCTTGGTAGCACCGAGCGTCGTTGGCTAGACCGCTTCTTGCGCTTCGCCCCCTTGTGCGTCTTTTTCTGCGTTCGCTTCCCTGCCATCTCGTCCGCCGGCGCCTATAGCATCCCCCGCTACGCGCCATCTCCCCTAATTCATGACACTTCGGGGACGCTAATCATTCCCAGTCGACCGCGCGAGGATTTCATCGGCGTTTTTCACGGAATTCATGAGGAATCTCGCTAGCAATTCACGCTGACGCGGGGGCGTCAAGCGCGATCTACCATCGTGCGCGAGCGTCTGCAGGGTGATCGCAGCGGCTACCGAGATGTTGAGGCTCTCGACGAAACCACGCATCGGAATCGTGAACGTGCCGTCCGCCAGCGCCCGCATCTCTTCGGATACGCCATGGTGCTCGTTCCCAAAGACCACCGCCAGGCGGTGCACGTTGCGAAGGCCTTCGGGTGTCGTCTCTCCATCCATCGTCGCTACGTAGATCGCGTACCCATCGGCCCTCAAGCGCCGTGCGCAGGCTTCGGCCGTCTCATATCGTGTGACGTCGAGCCAACGCTGGGTTCCCTTCGAGACGCCACGCGAGGCGCGAAAGCCCTGCTCGCCCACGATCGCATGAACGTTTTGTACGCCGAAAGCGTCCGCGCTTCGGAGCACGGCGCTGGAGTTGTGCGGGTCGCCGATTCGATCGAGGACGATGGCCAGGTCATCCGTCCGTCCAGCGACGACCTGCTCCATGCGCTGCAAACGCTCCGGCGTCACGACCCCGCGAAGCGCTTCGACCACCTGCTCGGCAGGCCGCTCCAATGGAGGAGGGCCCTCGATTTCGATGACGTCTGGATCGTCGGCGCGCACCTATTTCGTGGTCTTCTTGGGGTCGACCGTCACACCGACGACGAGCGTCCCGCCCTGATAGCTTTGTCCGGCCACGAAGAAGGGATCCCCCGCCGAGGCCACGACCTGCAGCAGGGGCAGATAGTCCGACTTGTTGGGTCGGTTGATCGCCGCCCGAACTTTGTAGCGCCCGTCCGGCATGATGCGAAGCAGGGTGAGCTTGAGGCGTCGTCCGTTCGGAAGGGAGACAAACGCATCTTTACCCGGTGTCAGCGTGAGCTTGGGCCGCGAGAGGATCTTCATCGAGCGGAACGAATTGAAGGGTGGCCGTCGCAGCGCGGTCAGCTTCTTCAGTGCGGGATCGATCTCTCCGTCTTCCTCTTTTGCGAGCACCACCAGCACTTCGGCCGGCACGTTGGCGCTGGCTTCCCGATCCGGCTTCGCAAGCGTGCTGCCCTGCGCGGACACGCCGTTGGTGAAAAGAAGCGCTCCCAACGACAGCGCCATCAAGAGCCCACGTCCACTCGCGCTCATGGCATCCCCACTTCTTCGTCGTCGATCCAGATCACGGCCAACGACTCGCCCGCGCCGCCTTCGACGTTGAAGATCGTTCCGGTATTGGCTCCGAAGTCGACCTCGAGCACCTCGGTGCCTCTCGCCATCTCGTCTCCGGGCGGCGTTTCCTTCCCGGGCCATGTCACGACGGCCAGGAAGATCGCCGCGGCCGCTGCGAATCCCATGGCAACCGCACCCCAGACGCGCCGCTCTCGGCCGCCCGGAACCACGCGAAGCACAGGTGGCGCTACGACCTTCGGCTCGGGCACGGAAGGGGCGCTGATCTCAGCTTCGATTCGAGCAAAAAGGGCGTCCGAGTCGATCGCTCCGGACCACTCGCTCGATACGGTCTTCATCGCGTCACGAATCTGTTCCCACTCGTGAAGCTGCGCCTTGCCCTCTGCCGAGCTCTGCAGGTCGCGACGAACCGCGGCCTCTTCTTCTGGAGCGAGCTCTCCATCGAAGAACATCTGAAGCCGGTCGTCTTCTGTCTTCGCGCTCTGCATCTCAGTCCTCGGAAGCCTCCTCACCCGCGAGGTAGGGCGCAAGTGCGTTCTGCATCTTTTTTCTAGCGTGGAAAAGCCGGCTCATGATCGTGCCTTTCGGAACTCCGAGTGTCTCGGCCATCTCCTCGTAGCTCATTCCCTCGATCTCTCGGAGCACGATCACCGCACGGTGGTGCTCCGGCAACTCTTGAAGGGCGACTTGAATGGCTCCGCCAAGCTCCCGGCGCAACGCCGCTTTGCCCGGATTAGCGTCCGTCACGTTCGGTACTAGGGCGCCGTCTCCAGCAACCTCGCTCTCCTCGTGCAGGGCGCGCTCGTCGAAGTCTAGGCTCTTTCGCCTGTTCGTGCGTCTGACATGGTCGATCGAGACATTCATGACGATCCGATAAAGCCAAGTGTAGAAGCTAGAGCTGCCCTGGAACTTGTGGATGTTCTTATGAACCTTGACGAATGCCTCCTGGACGGCGTCCAGAGCGTCGTCCTGGTTCTTGAGGACGCCCATGGCCACGGCAAACGCACGCCGATGATACTTCTCGAACAGTGTTCGAAAAGCCGCAGAGTCTCCTGCTTGTACGCGTTGTACCAGGTCATGATCGCCCTTGGTGGAAGAGGCCTCTCGGGCCTCCTCAGATTTGGACGCGCTGGACAGCGGTTGATTCACCCAAGATCCTCGACGTTTTCAAGGGGTTAGTCGCCGTCGCGACCCACTTTGGAAGGTCTACGCGCAAAACGGCGGCATGGCCAGCTTTCCGATGCGAAGCGGACCGAGAATCTTCGTTTTTGCCTGGTTTAATGGAGGCGTACAGCTACGTTGAGTCCGTGCTGGACCTGGGCGCTCTGAATTCTCGCCAGCGCGAGGCGGTCGTACACGAGGGGGGGCCGCTCGTCGTCTTTGCGGGCGCCGGTAGCGGCAAGACTCGGGTCATCACCTATCGGGTCGCGCACCTGATCTCGGAGCACGGGGTCGCCCCCTGGCAGATTCTTGCAGTCACCTTCACGAACAAGGCGGCGGGCGAGATGCGCCAGCGGCTTCTGGGCCTGCTCGGTGAGGAGGGCTCCGCCGTTCGCGTCGGCACGTTTCACGCCACTTGCGCCAGGCTCCTCCGCCGCCACGGGCAGAGCACCGGGCTCTCCAAAGACTTCACAATCTACGACGACCAGGACCAGCTCGCGCTCGTCAAACGGGTGCTCCGTGACCTCGGTCTCGACGAGAAGCGCTACCAGCCGAAGCCGATGGCGGGCCGTATCAATCGCGCCAAGCAGGAAGTACAGGGGCCGGACGACATCGAGACGCCGGACGCTTGGTCGGAGGTGGTCCGCAAGGTCTACACCACCTACGAGGAACGGCTACATCAAGCGAACGCGCTCGACTTCGGGGATCTGATCTACCGCACCGTCCGCGCCCTGGAGACTGACGAAGTGTTTCGCGCCGAGGTCGTGGGCCGTTTCTCCCATGTCCTCGTCGACGAGTTTCAGGACACCAACCAGGCCCAGTTCCGACTCGTTCGGCTGCTCGCAGAGGGGCACCGAAACCTCTCAGTCGTCGGTGACGACGATCAGAGCATCTATCGCTGGCGCGGGGCCGACCGACGCAACATTCTCGACTTCCGCGCGTCTTTCCCGGATGCGACTCTCGTCAAGCTCGAGCAAAACTACCGATCGACGAAGCGAATCCTCCGCTCCGCCAATGCGGTGATCACCAGAAACGCCGAGCGGGAACCGAAAGAGCTCTGGACCGACAACGAGGAAGGCGATGCAGTGCTCGTGGTGCGCACGATGGACGAGCGCGACGAGGCCCGTCTGGTGCTCCGCGGCGTTCGCGAGCTCTCGTCTCAGGGCCGAAGCTTATCGGACGTCGCGGTCTTCTACCGGACCCACGCTCAGTCGCGCGTGATCGAAGAGGCGCTACGCGGTGCGAATATCGGCTACCGAATCGTTGGTGGCATGCGCTTCTACGACCGCGCCGAGGTGAAAGATCTTCTCGCCTACCTTCGGGTGATGGCGAACCCCGCTGATGACATGAGCCTGCTGCGCATCATCAATACGCCGGCGCGCGGCATCGGTAAAACGACGATCACGCGCCTGCTCGACCACGCAGCGGGGCAGGGCAAGGGGCTCACCGAAATTCTGGGCGAGGGTGCCATCGGGGGGATCGGCAATGCCGCCGCAAAGCGCCTTGCCAGCTTCCATCGCTTGATGGCCGAGCTTCGCGACGTCGCGCTGTCGGGAGCGCCGCTCGGCGAGATCGGCGCCGAGGTGGTGAACCAAAGCGGGTACGCTGAAATGCTCCGCCATGATGATTCGGTCGAGGCGGACGCGCGATTCCAGAACGTACAAGAGCTCATCGCGTCGATGGACGAGTTCCAGCGCGAGCACCCGGACGCCTCGCTCGGCGACTTCCTCGAGAACGTCACTCTGCAGACCTCCGCGGACGAGCAGACTGACGGCGACCGCGTCACCTTGATGACCGTCCACGCCGCCAAGGGCTTGGAGTTCCCGATCGTGATGGTGACCGGACTCGAAGAACAGGTCTTCCCGTTCAAGGGCATCGATCCCTGGGAAGACCCAGAAGAGCTCGAGGAAGAGCGACGGCTCGCCTACGTGGCGTTCACGCGGGCCGAGGAGAGGCTAATTCTGAGCTTCGCCGCGGTCCGACGGATCTTCGGCCAGCAACGCGTCGGGATTCCTTCCCGGTTCCTCACCGAGCTTCCGAGCGAGGATGTCGAGTGGATTGGAGGGCGGACGAGCTCACCGTCGGCTTCGGCGCCTCGCGAGGAACGGCGCCACGAGCCCGACGAGAGCTACGTGGACTACAGCGAGGGCTCGGATCTATCGGGCCTCGAAGGGCTGCGCCGCGGAATGCAGGTGCGGCACCCGAAGTTCGGCGTGGGGGAAGTCAAGGAGGTGACGCCGGGCTCGCCACCAAGGGTGTCGGTCCGGTTCCCAGGGTGGGGAACGCGAAAGATCATTGCAAGCTATCTCGAACCCGCATAGCGCGGCGGCGCGTCGGCGGGCCACTGTTACGAATCCGACTTCGCGCTCGTCTTCGGCTTCGCGGTGCTCTTCGAGTCGGTTGTCGTCGTCGTCGTCGAGCTCGGCTCGCTCTTGGGGGCCGTGCTCTTCGACCGGTTCGAGGGCCCCGAGTACAAATCGGATTCCCAACCGCCGCCCTTCAGGATGAAGCCGCCGCCGCCGATCATCCGGCGGGCCTTGTTCTTCCCGCACTTCGGGCACTTCTTCAGTGGCTTTTCGGTGATGCGCTGCTGGCGCTCGAACTCGTGGCCGCAGGCGTCGCAGGCGTAATCATAGGTCGGCATGGCGAAGTTGGCCGCCAACTTAAGCGGACCGGCGTCGCTGTCAAGGTCTAGCGCTCGCGGCGCTTGAGCCCTTCGAGAGCCTCTTCCAGCTCGGCGAGCTCCTCTTCCTCGTACTGCTCCTCGGCGGTGGCCACCCGGGCGGCCAAAGGTGGGGTCTCGGCCGGCAGGAGGCCCATCTTGCGCTTGAGCGCCTCGAGCTCGAGATCCGCTCCGGCCGTGGCTTCCAGCTCGGAGAAGCGGTGCTTGAGAATGTCGCCGGTGTACTGCTCGGCCATCTCGGCGCCGGCTTCGGCCTCGGCCTCCATCTGATCGATCTGCTGGGCCATGCGGTCGAAGGTCTCGAAGGCGCTTGCATCCGTGAGGCCGCTCATCGTCTCCTGGATGCTCTTCATCGCTTCAGCGCGCCGCTTGCGCGCAACCAAAACGTTCTTCTTTCGTTGGGCCTCGCCGATCTTGTTATTGAGGGCCTTCAGGGCCGTTTTGAGTTGATCGGTGAACGTCTTTTGACGCTCCCATTGCTCCTGATACTGGGCAGCGATCGCGTCGTGCTCCTTCTTTCGGAGTAGCGCCTCTTTCGCGAGCGCGTCGTCTCCGGAGCGAACCGCTAGCATGGCCTTTTGCTCCCACTCCTGCGACTTCTTCGCCTCGTTGCTGAACTGCTTCTGGAGGCGCTTCTCGTCGGCGATGGCGACGGCGACTTGCTTCTTCGCTTCCACCAACTGCTGATTCATGTCGATGATGACCTGATTCAGCATCTTTTCTGGATCTTCGCTCTTGTTGATGAGGTCGTTGAGGTTGCTCTTGATTAGTTGCGCGAGGCGGCTGAGAAATCCCATGGTCGTGTCCCCTTAGGTAGCGGCCCGGAACTTGGTCAGTTTTTCGTAGTGGTTGGCCAGGGCGAGCGAGAAGTCATCGAGCACCGCTTGAAGCTCGTTGAAGTCTAGGTTCTCCACCTCGAGTGTGCAGGTGAGCACGATCGCGTCTTCGGAGATACCATACGAGCCGTGAACGAGGTCGGTCGCGTTCAGCTTCAGCAACTCCCGGAACAGCGCGGCCTCATCTTTCACGCCGGAGAGATCGAGCACTTTCACACGAAATAGGAGGAGGGGCCCAGCGATCTTGATGGCGATGTTCTCGCCCAAGCTGCTGTCGCGGACCAGCCACATGTCGTCGTCGCCGACGACTTCGTACTGAACTTCGGCGCGAGAGAGATAGGATTCGATGTCCTCGCGCGACCGCATTTTACTCGTACTCCTCGCCAGTGGCGCTCGCGAGCTTGCGAGTCCACAGAATTGCGTCGCTCCGAGTGTCGTCCGAGTTCAGAACGCCTTGCGCGAGAAGCCCCGTCTTCCGGTAGCCTGCGGCGACGAACGCCGTAGAGATCTCGACGTTGTCGTGTGGCGCGAAGGCAAACGCTGAGACAATGCCCCGCTCTCGGAGATCGTCGCCAAGCGTGCGAAGCGCCGCGATCACCGCGAGGGTCTCGTTGTCCGTAGTTGGAAGCCGCAGGATCTCGACGAGTGCATGTCCAAAGCAATCCTGGAACTCCGCGGAGATGTAGTTGGTCTTGCTGCGGCGAACGCTAGCGTCGTAGTACACGCGCTGCGCGTCGCGGCCGAACATGTCGAACGCCCCGAAGGCTGGCCCTTTGCGCCATGCGGCATCGCGAGCGGACAAAGCATCCTTCTCGGAGGCGCTGCGGACCGACGCGCCCTTGATCTTCTCGGGGATGTCTTTCGCAGCCTTCTTCGCGGCGTTGATCGTCCGCTCGGCGAGCTTGGCATTCGCGTCGCTCACTTCGACTGACGCTGTCTTGTCGCCGATCACGCAGCCGCAGAGGTGGCCATCGCTCCTCTTGTAGAAGCCGGGGATCGTACCTTCGCGGACGAAGCCGACGCGGGTCCAAGACGACACCTCGTCTTTTTCGACCAGCGTGATGACCTTTTCGACCTTCTCTTCGGTCGCGACCGATTGAATGTAGAGCCGTTTGGCCGGAAGCGCGCCAGCGCGGAAGTCCACCACGCGAATCGAGCGCGTCCGGCGGTTCAACAACAGGCAAAGATAGGCGCTATCGCTCCTGAAATAGAGCTCTTCGACGTTCGGCTTCTTCTTCGTTCGTTTCGCGGCAGCAGCTTTCGCTTGAACCATGGGTGCAGACGTAGTGTGGCGATCCCATCGTGTCAAAAGGAAGGGGCAGGCTCGCGATGCGAACCTGCCCCCGTCCCTCGAACCTGAGCCCGACTATTCGAGCGCGGCGTCGATGGCTGCCTTGAATGCCGGGTAAGGCTGGGCACCTTGGAGCAGCTTGCCGTTGATGAAGAAGGATGGGGTGCCGATGCGCGCCCCGGCTTTGGCGATGGCTGCGATGTCGGCGTCGACCGCAGCCTTGTGCTTGCCCGAGTCGAGGGCGGCCTTGAACGCCTTCATGTCGATTCCGCCGATCTCCTCAGCGAATTTCTCGAGGTTCTCCCGAGAAAGCGCCTTCTGGTTCTGGAAGAGGAGGTCGTGGTACGCCCAGAACGCCTTGTCGCCCTTCTGAGCAAACACCTCCCGAGCCGCCTCGGCCGCCGGGTGTGCGTCCTTGTGGAAAGGCAGCGGGTAGTCACGCCAGACGATCTTGACCTTGTCACCGTACTCCTTGAGCACCTGGGCGACGGTCGGGTTGACCCGCCCGCAGAACGGGCACTGGAAGTCGCTGAACTCCTGAATCACGACCTTCGCGTTGGCCGCACCCTTGGTCGGGGCCTTCTTGGGAACGGGGATGTCGTAGACCTTGTTGGCGTCCGGTGCCGCCGCGGCCGGCGCGGTCTTTGGTCCGGTCTCGCCCTTGGCGATGATCGTCTCGTAGACCTTGGCCCGCGGGGTACCCTTTTCTACGAGCGCCTTGGCCTTCGCCAGCTCCTCGTCGACGAGCGATGTGAACGCGGCGAGTGGCTGCGCACCGCGGAGGTTGCGGCCATTGATGAAGAATGCAGGGGTCCCACGAGCGCCGAGGCTGCTGGCCAAGGTCTGCTGTGCCTGGATCGTTTTGGCGTACTTGTCGTCAGCCAGCGCCTTCTTCAGCTTGGACGCGTTGAGACCGATTTCCTTGCCCCACTTTTCGAGGTTGTCGGTCGTGAGCGCCTTCTGGTTGGCGAACAGCTTCTCGTGCATCGCCCAGAATGCCTTGTCGCCCTTCTGCGCATGTGCCTCGAGCGCAGCGGTGGCCGCAGGCTTGGCGTTTTTGTGGAACGGAAGCGGGTTGTTCATCCAGACGATCCGGACGTCCTTGCCATACTTGTCCTGCACCTGCTTGAGCGTCGGCTCAACGCGGCCGCAGAAGGGACACTCGAAGTCGCTGAACTCCACAATCGTCACGAGCGCATCGTCCGGGCCCTTCTGTGGCTCGTCGCCCTTGAGCGGAACCTTGTAGACAGCCTTCGGATCGGGCTGACCAGCACGCTGAGCTGGCTTCTGTTCTTCCGGGGCAGCGGCCTTGGTCTTGGCGTCCTTGATGATGGTCGCGTAGAGCTGCTCCTTTTTCACGCCCTTCGCCATCAGTGCTTCGGCCTTGCCGATCTCCTCGTCGATGATTGCCTTGAACGAAGGGAAAGGCATCGCGCCGCGCAGCTGGCGGCCGTTGACGAAGAAGTATGGCGTGCCGCGAGCACCAAAGGTGTTGGCGACGGCCTGGTCCTCGCTGATCACCTTCGCATGGGTCCCCTCGTCGAGGGCCTTCTTGACCTTGTCCATGTCGAGGCCGGCAGCTTTGGCGTAGTCCTCGAGCTCAGCCCGGCCTAGCGCTTTCTGGTTCTCGAACAGCACGTCGTGCAACTCCCAGAACTTGTCGTTGCCGCCCTGTGCGAACGCCTCCATCGCCACGGCGGCGGCGGGGGCGGCGTTGTTGTGGAACGCCAGTGGGTTGTTTCGCCATACGATGCGGACCTTGTCACCGTAGGTTTCCTCGATTTGCTTCATCGTCGGAAGAACCCGGGCGCAGAAGGGGCACTGGAACTCGCTGAACTCGACGATGGTGACGAGCGCATCGCTCGGGCCCTTCGAGGGCTGGGCGCTGGTGACCGGAACTTTGAACCGTTCCGCGTCGTCCGCGATCTTCACGTCCGCGGCCTGCGCTTCTTCCGCGACCTCGGATGTGCCGGTATCCGTGCCGGAGCGCGAACCAACGACGTGTCCGAGCATGAACCCGCCAATGGCCATGACGATGGCCAACAATACAGATGAACCTTTACTCATATCTCTATCCTCACGCCGCTCTTGCGCGGCGAGCTTCAAATTGAAAACTCACGTTCAATACGAACGAACCAGTCGCTAAAAGGCCGCGCCACGAGGGGCGGCCGACACTAGCGAGGAGGCCGGTCGACTCTGCGTGAGTGCTCGGTTTGCGCGTGGCCGTGGTCCGACATGTCCAACAGGACGCCGGCGCTCGGCGGCGCATCCCAACGAATCGGTTGTGCCCAGCTCATCACGACGGGCACGAGCGCATTCACGGCGGTTCCGTGTGTGCTCGCCGGCATGCAGCGCGGGTCGTCGGAGCGTTCACACCACAGTGGGGGTGCCAAAGGCTCTTCGCGAATCGTCGCGCCGTCGGTGCAGCCCTCGTCAGATAGCCGATCGCACATGCAGTCCGCAGCGTTCGCGGACGCTGCGTCGAGCAAGAGCAAGGCTCCGACAGCCAGCACCTGGAGTAGGGTCTTCATGAAAGGCGAAAACAAAGTCTACCGCTCCGTCATCTGTCTGCAACAAATCACGGAAACCGCCGCGAATGGGGGGGTGAAACCGGTGGTGTAGGATGTCGGATACTGGGAGAGGAGAGAGTACACTTGGTGACCGGTTTCACCCCCCTTGCTCAATCGGTCAACACTCGCCCTTTTCCCTCTATTCCATCGAAGAGGCAGGTTCGACCACGGCATCGGGAAAGCCCGGGATCGCCCGCCTCAGGAGCTCATTCAGTGCGCCGAGCCCCGGCGCTCGTTCGAGAGCGCGGCCCACATACACCAGACTTTGTGGGAACCATTGAAGGAAGCTGGGGTTCTTACGGACTCGGTCGATATAGACGAAGCGCCCGGCGTCCTTCAGTTTCCTCTGAAGGGCCACCCACCAGAACTCCCGATGAAGCACGCCAGGGTCGATATGACGCAGCGCGGCATAGCGTGCGATCATCGCTGCCTGAAGCTCGACGTCGAGCGCCACGTAGGAGTCGCAGAGGAGCGCGACCAGGTCGTAGACTCGCGGTCCGACCAAAGCGTCTTGAAAATCGATCAGTGCGAGAGTGCCATCCGGCCGCACCATCAGGTTCTTGGACTGGTAGTCGCGATGGACGAAGCCATAAGGCGCAGCCTCGATGCGATCGGCGATCGTCGCGAAGGCACGCTGAAGGGTGACCTCATCGCTCCGGTCGAGGTCACCGAACAGCGCCCGCAGGCCCCATTGTCGGAAGTGATCGAGCTCCCAATCGAGCAGCGCCCGATCGAAGCGGCGCCGCGTCACGATCGACTCCTCGGGAAGCTCCTGGCAGCGTGCGTGGAGCTCGGCGAGCAGGTCGATCGCCGCGCCGTAGAGCGCCGTCCACCGCTCGGGCCGAGTGCGAGCGAGTGCCTCGTGTAAAGTCACATCCCCGAGGTCCTCGAGAAGGACCACTCCATGGTCGAGGTCCTCCGCGTAGATCGCAGGAACCGGAAGCCCCCGGGACGCGAGGAGCTCCGCGACCTCGAGGAAAGGCAAGCGCGCGGGCGTCAACGTCGCGCCACCCTCGTCGCTTCGAAAGGCGTCTTCAGGAAGCTGCATCACGATCAGATCGGACGGGAGGTTCGGCCCCGCGTGCTCGATGTGTGCGCGGTAGTAGCTGCGCGTCGACGCATCCCCCCGAAGACGGACCAACTGCGCACGAGGCGCGGGCTCGCCATAGAGATCCCTGAGCGCACGTTCGAGATGCGGCTTCGACATGAGCCGATAAAGAGTACGTCAGTCGGGCGGGATTGGAAAAAGAGAGGTATGTTCCTCCCGCGGAGATGCCCAAGTCGACTGCGATCGCCATCGGAACGATTTTGGCCGGGCGCTATGAGCTCGTCGCCGAGCTGGCGCTCGGCGGTCTGGGGACTGTGTACGAGGCGGTCGATCGCGCGGAAGGCGGCAAGGCCGCGGTCAAGGTCCTCCATGCGAGGCATCTTGCGAACGACGCGATGCGCCGCCGCTTTCGCCGCGAGGGCGCGGCGCTCAAAGCGCTCGATCACCCTGCGATCGTCGGTTTACTCGAGCTCGAGGTGGATGCCGGTGGACTCGTGTATCTCGTCACCGAGTACGTTGAAGGCGAGACACTGGTCGAGCGGCTATCGGCTGGGCCTCTGGCCATCGAGGAGGCCGATGTGCTGGTCGCGGCGCTTTGCGGTGGCATAGGCGCAGCCCACGCATACGGGATCCTCCACGGCGATCTCAAGCCCGCAAACGTGTTGTGGGGGAGCGACGAGCACGGCCTCTCACCTCGGTTGGTGGACTTCAGCGCGTCGAAGATCCTAGGCTTGGACCGCCTGACAGCGACCGGTGAAATCAGCGGAACGCCTGCGTACATGGCGCCAGAGGTGCTCACTGGCAAAGCCGATGTCGATGAGCGCATCGACATTTATGGGCTCGGGGTGCTCCTCTACGAGGCGCTCGGCGGTGAGCAGCCATTTCACGACGGCCATGTGGGGAGGCTCCTGATGAAGATCGACGCCGGTGATTGTCTCCCACTCGATGCCATCGCCGACGTGTCGGCCGCGGTCTCCGCCGTCGTCGCGCGCGCGATGCACCGCGACAAGAGCTACCGATATCCAAGCGTGCAGGAGCTCGAGGCCGCCTGGGATGAGGCGCGGCGACAATGAGCGATCGAGATCTAATCTCGCAGCTATGCGATGCGGTCGGAATGAGCGCGCCGGACCGATGGAGGGACTACTTCGATCTGGTGAAAGTGTGGGGAGCCAAGACCGATCTTACGTCGGCGCGCACCGACCCCGAGCTTGCCGAGATCCTGTTTCTCGACGCCGCGATGGTGATCAAGGCGAGTTGGTGCCCTTCCGGAGCAAGTCTCGTGGACGTCGGAGCGGGTGTCGGAGCACCGACGATCCCGATCCTCTCGTACGACGAGACGCTGAGCGGCGCCTTGATCGAGCCGCGGCGTATTCGAACGACGTTTCTCAGGACGGCTGCAGGCTTGCTCGACATCGCCACACGCACGCGCGTCCTCGAGGCCAAGATCGATCCAGCGAACCCTTCCCTTGAAGGAACGCCCTTCAGCATCGCGCTGTCGCGAGCGACGTTCGGGCCGGACGAGTGGCTGCAGATCGGATCCAAGCTTGCCAAGGAGGTCTGGGTACTGACCGCGGGCACCGAGCCGACCCAGCCGAACGACCTGGAGCAAGTTCGCCGCCTCGACTACACCGTGCCGTCGAGCGGCGCCCCAAGAACCATCCTCGCGTATCGTGGCTGACGCTGCAGCCAGCAGGCGGAAGCGCGAGCCGAAGGCGAAGCCCGGCGCGAATGTGCCGCCAAGCTCGAGCGAAGCGACGAGCGCGGAGGGAGGACTACGCGGTGGGGGTGGGCGGGTCGGATGTAACTAAACCAGACCAGGCCGCCGGCCGGATCACCGCCCTCACCATACCCAAAACCTACCGTCGGCGTCTGGCCGGAATGATCTGGATCCGCCTTCGCGTGCCCTCGCCTTGCGACATCGTGCTGACGCCCTCGAACTTCGCGAGAGACATATGGATGACGCGGCGGTCGCGCGCGTTCATCGGTTGAAGCGTAACGACCTTGCCTTCGTTCAAGGCGCGCTCAGCTTGGCGTTTGGCCATCGAGACGAGGCCATCGTCGTGACGTTCGCGGTAATCACCCGAGTCGACCACCACATGCCGGCGGCCTTCGGGGAAACGATTGACCATTTTGTTGATGAGAAACTGGAGCGCATCGAGTGTGGCGCCCTTCTTTCCGATCACGCGCCCGGAGTCTTCGCCGGTTGCGTTCAGCTCGATGCGTTCCGCGTCCGAGCGAATCTCGACCTGTACGTCGAGATCCATCAGGTTGATGAGCTCTTCCAAGATCTCGGCAGCCTCTTCGGCTTTACCGTCCCCAGCGAATTGGGCTGGGTCTTCCTGGTCGGAAGGTTGATCGAGAAACAGGGCGCCATCGCGTGGCTTGTTCTTAAGCTCGTCCACGTCGAGTCCTCTTCTTTCCGCGGGGCTTCGCCCGCTTCGGTGCGGCGGCGTTCGAGTCGTCAGCCGCTTGATCGTCGTCGCCATCATCGTCGCCATCGTCGTCGGTGGCGAGGAGCGGCGGCCCTTGGTCCATCTTCCAGTACATGTACCGCTGCTGCGTGATCCCAACGGCCGAGCTGGTCACCATATAGAGACACAGGCCGGTGGGGAGCAGCAACATGAAGAACGTCATCATCAGCGGCATCGCGTAGAGCATCACCTTCGCTTGGGTCGCGTCCATCTGCACAGGGGTCAACTTCTGCTGAATGAACATCAGCGCGCCGAGCGTGATGGGTAGGACGTAGAAGGGGTCCGGCGATGAGAGGTCGGTCCACCAGAGCACGAAGGGCGCATGGTAAAGCTCGATGCTGGTCGAGAGAGTTTGGTAGAGGGCGAAGAAAATCGGCATCTGCAGGAGCACCGGCAAGCAGCCACCCAGCGGGTTGACCTTGTGCTTGCGCCAGAGCTCCATCATCGCAGCGCCCTTCTTTTCGCGGTCGTCCTTGTAGAGCTCGTTGATCTTGTCGATTTCGGGCTTGAGTGCCCGCTGCTTTGCCATGTTCTTGAACTGTGGAATCACAGCCGGCAGCAGCAGGACTCGGACGAGCAATGTGAGCAGAACGATCGCGAAGCCCCAATTGCCGACGAAGCCATAGATGGCGCGGAGCAACCAACTCATCCCGCGCGCGATGAAGCTGAACCAACCGAGGTCGATGACGTTGGTTGCCTGGTGACCGAAAGTCTCGAGTGCGTCGTAGTCCTTCGGCCCCGCGTAGACGGCCGTGCGGAAGGTCGCAGTCGTGCCGGGCGCGAGCTGTTGAGGCGCGTAGACCAGCCTCGATTCGAATAAGCTTCCGTCAGGGTCTTGGACGGTCCCGCCGCGGTCGGAGGAGAGTAGATCGCAGCGTTCGGCCGTTGCACCTTCTGGCGCGGCGATGATCGCGAAGTACACGCTGCTGAGCGCGACGAACTCGACACCGGGTCCGAAGCTGTGCGGCTGCATCGGACGGGTTTCGTCTTCGCTCAGCAGGCCCTCGCGATCTTCGCGAATCGTCTCCTCGCCGTACTGACAAATGCCGTGGCTCAGTGCAGGGGAGGGGCGCCCAAAGAAACCGCCCTTCTCGGCTTCGCGGCGCACGTAGTGGGCCGAAGTAATTCCGAGCCCGATCGACTTGCTGCTCGATGCATCGTTGCGGACCTCGATCGCGGAGAGGAGCTGATAGGGGGGCTCCGCGAGCTCCCACGTTCGTGTGACCGATACACCGTCACCCGCCCAATGGAAACGCACTCGATCTTTCGTGGCTTCGGCGACCGACCAAACAGCGTCTGCTGGAATCGTGACGCCGGACAACTCCGGGGCGAGGGGCAGATACTGCTCCTTCTCCGTCGTGACGAGCTCGTGATGATTGCCGTCGGCGTCGAGGTATCGGTCTCCCTTGACCTTGAGGCTCACCATCGCGGTGTTGAAGTTGGTGAACGATGCGATGACGCGGTCATTCTCGAGCTCGTAGCGCTGCTCGGCGTCCGCTCGCGCCGCTGCGTCAGATGGAGCAACCGCCGCTGCTGCTGCTGCTGCCCCTGTCGCTGTCGCTGTCGCGGATGCGGACGCGGACGCGGACGCCGGCGTGGGTTCCGGGGGAGGCGGTTTCGGCGCGAAGTATTGATAGGTGAGCAGGACTCCGAGCCCGATCAGGGGCAGCATCATCAGCCAGATGGGCGGGTTCTTCCGATCATCCATGATGCGCCTCGTGTGAGCATCGTGCGTGCTGCCGATCCGGATGTGGCGGGGGATCGAAACCGCCCGGGTTGAACGGGTGGCAGCGCCCGATGCGCTTGATGCCGAGCCAGGATCCGCGCAGGGCGCCGAAGCGCTCGATGCAGGTAGCCGTGTAGTGCGAACACGATGGTTCGAAGCGACAAGACGGGCCGAGCAGGCGTGAAAGCGTGAGCTGGTAAACGCGGATCAGAAGCAGAAGCACGGCGCGGATCATCGGGATGCCTCTGGCTGAAGCTTAGGTGCAGCGCGGTGCAACTCGGCGAGGAGGGCTTCGTAGGTGATTCCCTTGGCTTCGCGCTTCGCGATGAAGACGATGTCGTGAGACGCCGGAAACAGCTTCCGGTTACGGCGGAAGACCTCGCGTACGACCCGCTTGATGCGGTTTCGTTGGACGGCGTTTCCCACTTTCTTCGTCACGGTGATCCCAACTCGTGTGTTTGGTAGTGCATTTGGTCGGACGAAGAGAAGAAAGCGGGGGGTGTGAATGCGTCGCCCGCTGAGTTGTACTTGTCTGAATTCGTAACGCTTCTTCAGCCGATCGGCGCTACGAAACCGCTGCGTTTCGCCGCTCGCTGCCCCCGTCGTTCCAGATGCACGAGGCATCTTCGCACGTATTTTCCGCTACTTTTTGTAGCAGGAGACGGTGAGGTTCTTACGCCCCTTACGACGGCGTGCGTTGATCACGGCCCGACCGCCTCTGGTCTTCATACGCGCGCGGAACCCGTGTGTCCGAAGACGGCGCTTACGATGTGGTTGATAGGTCCGCTTCACAACTAATGCTCCCGAGAAATAGAGGGCGCGAAGAAAGCACGACGCTGGGGGGGTGTCAAGCCGCCCCGGTCAGCGACGAAGGCACGCCGAAGGGCCTGATTTTACAGGGGTACTCGGCCAGTGTCCGGCGTCCCGGAGGCTGGTGTAGCGCCCATTGCCTACGACGAGGTGATCGAGGATGCGGATATCGAGCAGGGAGCCTGCCTCGACGAGGCGCTCCGTGAGCTCGAGATCCTGAGGGCTCGGCTCAGGATCGCCGCTCGGGTGATTGTGGAGGAAGATCGCGCCTGACGCGGACTCCGAGATCAGCAGACGGAACACCTCGGACGGGTCGATCTGACAGCTCGTTCGCCCCCCGCGAGCGACCTCGCGCTGGGCTCTGGGGCGGTTCTTGGCGTCCACCGAAATCACCAGAAACCGCTCGACGCGACTCGCCATCAGCGAGCGCCCGTAGCGGGCAAACACCGCTTCGCTGTTGGAGAGCGGCGCGGCCTGTTCCTCCGGAAAGGTGAGGGCGCGGAGCCCCGCTTCGAAGGCCGCTGCCAGGCGCGCCGCCTTGGCCGGGCCGACGCCCGACAGCTCGACCAGCTCAGTCACGCTCATGCGCCTCAGCGCCCAGAGGCCTCCTGTTTCTCGGAGGAGCCGGGAGGCCAACGAACCGACCTCCTCCCCGGCGCGGCCGGTGCCGAGGAGCACGGCGAGCAGCTCGGCATCGGAAAGAGCGGCGGCGCCGCGGTAGGCAAGACGTTCACGAGGACCAGGCATGAAGGGAGCGGTTGCATGGGGTGTGCCGGTCGCAAGTTCGCGAAATCCGCGCAGTTGTGTCCATCGGAACGGCGTCTTGCATCCGGTCGCCGGCGGCCGCCCTTTCGTCAGCGTGAGTGTCAGAACTCCGCGATGGCCTCGTGGACCCGCGCATCGTGGGCCGGGATGATCAGCAGCTCTGGATTGGCCTGCTGCAGCTGGTGCAACAGAACTAGTTGGTCGCGAACCGCTTTCG
Source organism: Myxococcales bacterium (assembly GCA_024640845.1). Classification (GTDB taxonomy): domain Bacteria; phylum Myxococcota_A; class Polyangia; order Polyangiales; family Houyiibacteriaceae; genus SG8-38. Next base: position 78,588 of record JAHEEE010000001.1, read on the forward strand.
CGTCCGAGTCGACCATCCGTCTTGCAAGCCAGGGCTTTTCGGCGGGCCAGTCGACGCCTTCTTTCGTCCACGACGTGTCTCCGATGATCAAGGCGCGTTTGCCCGAGGCGTCGGTTACGAAGACGCCAACCGACCCCGGCGTATGCCCAGGCATCGGAACGATCACCACGCTCCCGTCGCCGTAGAAGTCCTGGCTCTCGTCGAACGGGCCGTAGGGGCCGCTCGTGAAGCTCGGCTCGTGAAGCTCGAATGGAGCGGCAGCCTCGAGCTCGCGGTACAGTTTCCCCCCCTCGTCATCCGAGCGCGCGTACGCGAGCTCCTCTGGCGTGATCCACACCGGCACGCTTCGAAGGTCGGCAAGCCCGCTGACGTGATCCCAGTGGGAATGCGTCAACACGATTCCGCCGAGGTCGGACGCTTCGACACCGCGCGCACTGAGAGCGTCGATGGTGGGTTGTCGGACAGTCAGCTCGGCAAGAGCTCTCATCAAGAGCGGTGTCGTGCCCAAATGCGCGGTGACGTCCCGACCAACGCCGGCGTCGATCAGCAATATCCCTCGCGGATGCTCCACGACGAACGCGCCAATCCCGGTTATGAACTGCTTCAATAAGGACCCGCCCCGAACACTGAACGCCTCTCGCGACGTCATCTCCGCCCCACGAATCATCGACAACGAGACGCCTTCGACAGCAATGGCATCCGGCACCACCGGCCCAGCGACCTCAGGCACGGGCAGAGGCCGCTTGACGAAGGTCCAGGCGAGCGCTGCGAGCAGGGCCACCAAGATTAGCGAAGCGAATTTGATCGTCACACGGCGGAGCATACCAGCTAGCCCCCTCGCTGATGCAGGACGCCCGGGCGTCGAGGTACACACGGGGCTCGGAAAAACGCGATAGGGGTTTCACGGGACGGGGCGGCCTGCAAAGGTGGCCCGTAGAACTGGGGAGGTCAGGCCACGCACGCCGCCCCTCGGTGCGGCGCGCCAATCGGGGGTGGTTGCTGTCGTGCCGATTGTCACTTCGCACGCCCGCTCCAACCCCTACCGCGTTTTTCCGAGCCCCTTATGAACGACTCCTTGCGTCAGAAGGGCTGCGACGGTGTGTGCACGTGGAAGACCCAATTCACAAGACATGCGCGGTAGCGCGAGCCGGAACGGCGAAGCCCGGCGCAAGTGCGCCGGCAAGCCCCAAGCGAAGCGAAGGGGCGCGCAGGGAGGATTACGTGGCGGGGGTGGGCGGGTCGGATGTAACTAAACCAAACCAGCTCCCCAACCCGCCGACCACTCTCCGGCAAGCAACCCGCGAGCCCGCAGGGCGAAGCCCGGCGCGAATGCGCCGCCAAGCGCGAGCGAAGCGAGTGCCGCGGAGGGAGGATTACGCGGCGGGGGTGGGTGGGTGGACATTAACTAAACCAAACCACGCCACAGGCCCAACCCACCGCCGAAGCCAGCAATCAACCGCCGCCAACCCTTACTTCTTGAAGAACTTCCCAAAAATACTCGGCCGCTTGCTGTCGCCCCTGGGCGGAGGGGCGCTCGAGCGGCCGCGGGCTTTGCGCATCTCGCCGACCCGGACCTCGCGCAGCGCTTCGAGGTTCTTCGGGTCGAGCTTTGCAACCTTCTTGAAGTGCTTGTGGGCCTTGTCGTGGTCGCCCATTCGCTTCAGGAAATGCGCCCGCGTGAAATGGCCGTGCACGTGATCCGGATTGAGCTGGAACGTGGTGCGCAGCAGACTTCGGATTTCGTTGGCGACTTCTTCATTTTCGACCCCATCACGGAGAAGGAGAATCCACGCCTTCATGGCGGGGTAGTCCGCCTCTTTACGCACGACACTCATCGCCGCGTCACAAATCTCGATCGCCTCGTCGTATCGGCGCCGCTTGACCAGGATGTCGACCTTCTGGAAGTTGATGGCGGCTTCGACCATCACGTTCAGCTTCCGCTCGGACTCGGGGGTACCACCGCCCTGCATCACGGTCTTCTGATAGGCCGAGCGCTTGTTCGTGTCGCTGAGGGTATCGTTCGCCACCGTGACCAGGTGGAAGATCTCCTCTACCCACGGACGGAGCGGGCTCAGCTCGGCCGGAAGCCGGTCGGGATGCCACTTCTTCGCCAGCGTCATGTACTTGCTGCGGATGTCTTTTTCATCTGCCGACTCCCGGACGCCGAGCATCTCGAAGTAGTTCTGCCGGTCCATCATACTGATGATTCGCGAGATCTCTTCCCAGCGCTTCTGGTGCTTTTCACTCAGGCCTGGAGGCGGCGGAGGGGGCATGTCTCGCGGAGCGACGATCTCGCCCGACAAAGTCTTGGCGGGCGGCAGGTTGCTCAGCGAAGCCGGCAGCACGGAGTCCCCACCGGGTAGACCCGGTATGTGGGAGTCTCGCATTCCGGGAATCGAGGAAATGCGGTTGCGAGGCGGCGGCATGCTCCCGGATGACTGCGACGGTCGGGCAGGCGGCGTCGACTTACGCGCCGCATCCTGCGACGAGGCCGCGGCTTTCAGCTTCTGCTGCGACACGGGTCGGTAGACCTCGAGGCAGTCCGAGATCGCCAGCAAGTAGAGCATGCGTTGCGCGAGCTTCGGGTCACCAAATTGCTCGATCAGGATTGCAGCGGTGGCGGGCTCTGCGCGCATGAGCTCGATGAACGCCATCTCGTTGGACTGGAGTCCGAGCCTGTTGAGCGGCGCGCCCTTCTTGACACGCTGACGCTCGAGGCCGAGCTTGCGTAACACTTTGGTCACCGCGTTGTTGGGGACGTCGCCCCGCAGCGAGGTCGCGATCAATGCCAGGATGTCGACCTGTCCGCGCAGCGTTCCCGGACCGTCGCCGACGAGATCGGCCTCATAGAAAGCGTACGGACTGTGGTCGCGCTGGAAGATGGTGAGCATCGCGCGCTCGAGGTCGGCGGCGGGGTCGAGGAAGCGTCCGATGGCGGGCGCACCCGCTCGAAACAGGATTCGGTCTTGCCCCGGACGCTCATCATCGGGCCAGACGGCGAGGGTGCCCGAAAGCCCTTTCTTCTGGATCGATAGAAGGACGTGCCCGAATGGGGTGGCGCTCAGCGAGCCCTCCGCCAGCGGCTTTGGGACAGACGATGTCAAAGCTCGATGCTCCAAGGAATTACAGGGTGACATATCGAACACGTCAGTGACATATTCAGGTCGCCGAGAAGCACAGAACCACATCAAGATCCGTAATTCCAAGGCTTCCGGGCAACACCCCTGATAATTCCATCAGTCCGTGATCGTCCAGCCGGTGCCTTCGGTGCTGTCGAGCAGCTCGACCCCCTTCGCCACGAGCTCGCCCCGGATCCGGTCCGCCTCCGCGAAATCTTTTAGGTTTCGGGCCTCGGTCCGCGCCTCGATTTGCGCCTCGATCCACCCCGCATCGAGGCCACGCGCCTTGGCGCGCCGATCGCGAATTCGAAGAAGGACCGCGCTGGGGTCCTGGGTGCCCAGGCCGAGCTCCACCCCAAGGGCCTCAAAGCCTCGGTTCGCGGCGGCCACCGCCTCGCGAGAGGCCTTGCCCTTCTTGCGCATCGCCTGGTCGCAGAGCTCGTTTACCGTCTTGAGGAAGTCGGCCAGTTTCGCGAGCGCGACTGGCATGTTGAGGTCGTCATCCAATGCTCCGCGAAGAGCTCCGGGGAACTCCGCAAGCTCTTTTGGAACAGGCCCATCGCCATCCACGATTCGCTTCTCCGGTAGGTCGGCGAGGCGTCGCTTGGTCTTGTAGACGTAGGCCACTCGGCGCTCCGCCTCTTCGAACTGTGGAAACCCAGTGACGTTTCCGGCGTCGTCGAGCGTCCAGTCGAGATTGAGCGGTGCGCGGTAGTGCACCGTCATCATGAAGTAGCGAATCGCCTCGGGCTCCACACGATCGAACAAGTCGCGCGCGGTGAAGAAATTTCCGAGGCTCTTGCTCATCTTCTCCTTGTCGACTTCGACGAAGCCGTTGTGCATCCAGCAGCGCGAGAACGGCGCGCCCGTGGCCGCTTCGCTTTGGGCGATTTCGTTTTCATGGTGAGGGAAGACCAGGTCGAGCCCGCCACCGTGGAGATCGAGTGTGTCGCCGAGGTGCTTCATCGACATGGCGGAGCACTCGATGTGCCAACCCGGGCGCCCTCGTCCCCAGGGGCTCTCCCATCCCCAAGCGCCTTCATCGCTCTTCTTCCAAAGGGCGAAGTCCGCTGGGTGCCGCTTTCGCGTGGCCTGTGTTTCGTCGAGGCGCTCGCTGGCACCGACCTTCATCTGTCCGAGGTCGCGATGGCTCAGCTTTCCGTACTGAGGAAATGACTCGACCGAGAAATACACGTCACCGTCGGATACGTAGGCGTGCTCGCCATCGATGAGCCGTTGCACGAGCGCGAGGATGTCCCCGAGATGTGTGCTCACGCGCGGCTCGACGTCGGGGTCGAGGTTGCCGAGCCGGTGCATGTCCTCCGCGTACGCGTTTGCGAACCGCGTGGCGAGCTCGGTGGGCTCGGTGCCCGTCTCTGCCGCGCGTTTGAGGATCTTGTCGTCCACGTCGGTGATGTTGCGGACGTAGGTGACTTCGAGCCCGTTGCTCCGGAGATGACGAACGAGAACGTCGTAGACCACGTAGCAGCGGGCGTGGCCGAGGTGCGCGTAGTCGTAGACGGTCGGCCCGCAGACATAGATGCGCGCGTGGCCGGGCTCAGCTGGCTCGAACGGCTCTTTTTTCCCTGTCAGGGTGTTGTGCAGGCGAACACTCATGTCGGCGAAGTTGGAGCACTTTCCGCCCCGAAGGGCAAGGTTGCGCGGTTGACCAGGTCCGCCGGACGGCTAGAACCAGCAAATGCTCACGATCTACGAACGGGGCCAGCCCGGCTATGAAGACACGCTAGCGTCTTTGAGCCGGCGAGGCGACGAAGATCTCGCGCGGGTCGAGCCCGCCGTGCGCGAGATCCTCGATGCTGTGCGTGAGCGGGGCGATGAGGCCGTCCTCGACTACACCGAGCGTTTCGACGGCCGCCGACCCGAGAGCTTGGTCTTGACGAGGGACACCTGGCTGCGCGAAGCAGGCAAGGTCGACCCCGCAGTCAGAGAAGCGCTTCGCGCAGCAGGCGACCGGATTCGCCGCTATCACGAGCACCAGCGCGAAAGCGGTTTCATCTACGAAGAGGACGGCATCCGACTCGGCCAGCGGGTGCAGCCGGTGGCGGCGGCTGCGGTGTACGCTCCTGGCGGCAAAGCTCGCTATCCGTCGACGGTTCTCATGACTGCGATTCCGGCCACCGTCGCCGGCGTTCAGCGCATCGTCTTGATCACGCCGAACCCGACCCCGGAGATCTTGGCGGCAGCCGAGGTTTCGGGCGTGACCGAGGTCGTCGACGCGGGCGGCGCCCAGGCCATCGGAGCGGTCGCCTACGGCACACAATCGATCGCCCAGGTCGACAAAGTCGTCGGTCCCGGCAACATCTACGTCGCCTGCGCAAAGCGTTTGGTATTTGGGGCCGTCGATATCGATTCGATCGCAGGCCCAAGCGAGATCTTAATCGTTGCAGACGATGGGGCCGATCCGGAGGTCGTCGCGGCCGATCTGCTTTCGCAGGCGGAGCACGACGAGGCTGCGTATCCGATGCTCGTGACGTTGTCGCGATCGCAGGCCGATGCGGTCGATGCTGCCGTCGAGCGTCAACTCGCGTCGTTGCCCCGGGAAGCGATCGCAGGGGAGGCGGTCCGAAACAATGGATACTGCTTCGTCGTCAGAGACCTCGAAGAGGCGGGCCGCGTGGCGACGACCTTGGCCGCCGAGCACTTGAGTCTTTCCGTGAGCGACCCGGACGCACTCCTTCCCAGCATCGGTGCCGCGGGCGCGATCTTCCTGGGCTACAATACGCCGGAGGCCGCGGGTGACTATGCTGCTGGGCCGAGTCACGTGCTCCCTACGGGTGGTGCGGTGCGTTTCGCCTCGCCTCTTGGCGTTTATGATTTCGTCGTCCGGTCGTCGTTGATTTGCTACTCCCGCGCGGCCATCTCGAAGCAGGGAGACCTGCTCGAAAGCCTCGCGCGTCTCGAGGGGCTCGAAGCGCACGCGCGCGCGGTGGCGATTCGACGAGCCGAGTGACGTCGATGGTTGCAGCATCGACGCTCCCCGAGTACCCATCTCGCGTGGGGCAAGCCACTCTGGAAAAGCGACTCGCTCACGAGATGGGACGATGCATCGCCGACTTCGAGCTCATCGAGCAGGGCGATCGGGTGATGGTCGCGATCAGCGGCGGCAAGGACAGTTACACTCTTCTGCATCTCCTCGAACGCGCCCGTCAACGCGCCCCCGTTCCGTTCGACATCATCGCGGTACACCTCGATCAAGGTCAACCGGGCTATGATGGTACGCGGCTCGAAGCGTGGTTACGCGACAACGACTATCAGCACCACATCCTTCGCGAGGACACCTACCAGCTGGTGACGAAGCGAATCCCCGAGGGAAAGACCTACTGCAGCATGTGCTCCCGACTTCGTCGCGGGATTTTGTACAATGCGGCAGAGCGCCTAGGCTGCACGAAGATCGCGCTCGGGCACCATCGCGACGACGCGATTGAAACCTTGATGCTGAACTTGATGTTCAACGGTGCGCTGAGCGCGATGCCGGCGAAACTTCGGAGCGCAGATGGGCGCAACACGGTGATTCGTCCCCTTCTCTATTCGTCCGAGAGGGACATCGCAGCGTACGCCGCAGGTCTCGATTTCCCGATCATGCCCTGCAACCTCTGTGGCTCGCAGGAGAATCTTTGGCGGCAAGAGGTCAAGCAACTGCTCGACGACATCGAGCAGCGCGTTCCGCAGGTGCGGCAGAGCATGCTCGCTGCGCTGAAGAACGTCCATGCGACTCACCTCCTCGGAACGAGCGAGGTCTGATGCGGCACCTTGCGGCCACCGCTGCCCTGCTCCTCCTCGCAACGGCGACGTCCGCCTCCGCGCAAGACATCACTGCCCAGCCCATCAATACCGAGCAATTCCGGCCGGCGCTCGACCGCTTCGGGTTTCTCGGTATCAACGGAAGTGGGACTCTTGGGCACGGCCGGTGGAACACGGGTCTGACCACCTGGTACTCGAACCGTCCGCTTCGCATCAACTCCGGCGGCACCAGTGAGCAGGTCATCGACAATCGGATGACGGGTGACTTCTTTGCGGAGGTTGGGCTGTTCGGTCGATGGTCCCTGGCATTGGAAGTGCCGCTGGTGTTCTACCAAACAGGAGAGACCAGCCAACCGGTCAACGGCAACACGTCGTTTACCGGCTTCGCCGTCGAGGACCCACGCTTCACGACCAAGATTCGGTTGCTGGGGAAGAAGACGGAGCAGGCCCAGGACCGGCCGGACGGTCCTGGACTCGGGCTCCTGCTCACGATTCCCGTCCCGATCGGGAGCACGAGCATGTACGTAAGCGAAGGCCAGTTCACCTTCGATGCACAGCTCCTCGGGGACTTTCATCTGATCGGCATCGGAGCCGGCACCATGCTTGGTTGGCGTTATCGTGTGAACGAGCGCGAGTTCGGCGCGGACACGCTCGGACAAGAGATGCTGTATGGCTTTGCGCTCAAGCCGCCTATACCTCCCGCCAAGGATCTCGTCGGCCTTCTCGAGCTTCGCGGCACGACGACGTTTCGTGGACGCAGCACCAACACGCTCGAGGGCGATATCGGCGTTCGCTGGACGAAGAATCACGTGACGCTGACCGCCGCGGTCGGCATGGGTTTCATCCGCGGGCTCGGCCAACCGCGTTTTCGCGCGGTTGCCGGTGTGATGTGGTCACCTGCAACCAATGACATGGATGCCGACGGCATTCCCGATTCCAGCGACCAATGTCCGCGCTTGCCCGAAGACATCGACGGCTTCGAAGATGATGACGGTTGCATGGACCCCGACAACGACAACGACTTCATCCCCGACGTAGACGACAAGTGCCCCAACGAAGAGGCGATCGAGGGAAGGGATCTAGATGAAGACGGGTGCACTGATCCGGAGTAGCGGCTCGCTGACGCTGACGCTGACGCTGACGCTGACGCTGTCTTGCACTCCACAAGGGGATCCTGGCATCGGGGCCGGCTACGTCGACGACTTCGAGCGGGCAGCGCTGGGCAAGGACTACGACAAGACAGGGGGTAACTGGCGGATCGATGACGGACAGCTTCGGGTCAACGGCGCGAAGAATCACCCTTTGTGGCTTCTACGAACCCTGCCTCGGGAGGTCCGGATCGAGCTCGATGTGCGGAGCGAGAGCCCGGAGGGCGACATCAAAGTCGAGCTATTTGGTGATGGGGCGTCGTACGCAAAGTCCGATCGGTACGAGGCGAGCGGCTATGTGATCATCTTTGGTGGGTGGAACAATTCGAAGAACGTTCTGGCCCGAATGGACGAGCACGGCATCGACCGAGTCATCGGCCCCGCCCGCAAGGTCGTGCCAGGAAGGACTTACCACTTCCGAATCGAGCGGGTTGGTGGCACTCTGACGGTGTGGGTGGATGACGAGGTTTTGCTGGAAATGGCCGACCCCGAGCCCCTCGGAGGTCGCGGGCACGACCATTTCGGGTTCAATAACTGGCAATCCGACCTCTGGTTCGACAATTTGGAGGTGACGCCGCTCTGACGGACGAGCCATGACGCCGAAGGAATTCGAAATCACGCTAGCGGACGCCGAGGTGCAGCTTTCGCGCATCAAGCATCTCTACGAGCAGTGGTTTCAAGGAATCGAACGGATCGAACCGCAGATCGCGCGCAAGCAGATGGAGCGTACGATTCACCTGCTCCGCAAGGAGCAGCCCCGCAACACTGCGCTCCGCTTCCGTTTTCAGACCCTCATTCAGCGCTACACCACTCTGCAGACGTACTGGCGGCGGATCGGACGACAGATTGAAGAAGGGACCTATCGTCGCGACCTGTTGCGCGCGCGGCGCCGGCGCGACGCGGCGCGGGCAGAGAGAGAGGCGAACCGCAACCGTCGAAGCAGCAGCCCTCTCGAGCTCGACCCCAGCCAAGACATGGACGTCGACCAACTAATCGAACAGGCGAGCGACCGCATGGACGAGCTTTTGAAGGCACCTTCGCGAGGGTCGAACGCCAAGTCCCTCGATCTCGACGAGTCCAACGCCGCACGGGTGTCGCGGCCCACGTCCAGCCCCGACGCCGGTGCGCCCTCGGCCACGTTCGCCAAGCCGCAGTCGAACAGGCCGCAGCCGACGCGTCCCCGACCAAATCCTGCCGTCACTCCCGCCCGGAAGCCAGCTCCACCGATCCCCTCGCGCGCGAAAGGCCCTGGCGATGCCCGAATGCGACAGATCTACGAGAGCTACGTCGAGGCCAAGCGCCGCAACAACGAGCGCACGGACAAGGTCGACTACGAGACGGTTGCGAAGAGTCTGAAGAAGATGGTGCCCAAGCTCGACCGCAAGCACAAAGGCAAGCGAATCGATTTCACGGTGGTCGTCAAGGACGGCAAGGTTGGCATCAAGCCGGTCGTGAAGAAGTAGGCTCGTCGCTTGTCAGCATCGGATGGGTGACCTCCAAGCGATCGTCGATCGCGCGTTTCAGCGGTAAGAGTGACTCCGGCTGTAACGCGCTCACAGGAACGCCTCGGTTTGCCAGCGTGGCCTGCGGGACTTCGAGCAGGTCGCACTTGTTGAACACCAGAATGCGCGGGATCCGCTCGAGTCCGAGGTCGACGAGGAGCTTTTCGGTCGTTTCGATGTGCTCGCTCCGGCAGGGGTCGGACGCGTCGATCACGTGAAGTAGCAGGTCGGCGTCCTGGGTCTCGTCGAAGGTCGCGCGAAACGCGGCGAACAAGTCCTTGGGCAAATCTCGGATAAAGCCCACCGTGTCGGTCACGATGATCTCCCGACCCGATGGGAGTCTCGACGAGCGCGAGCGCGTGTCGAGTGTCGCAAAGAGCTTGTCCTCGACGAGGACGTCGCTTCCGGTCAGCGCGTTCAGCAAAGTGCTCTTGCCGGCGTTGGTATATCCGACGATGGCGACCGTTGGAGTCCCGCTCCGCTTGCGTTTCGATCGGCGCTGTTCGCGTTGTCGGCTCAGTCGCTTGAGCTGAGATTGAAGGCGGGTGATGCGCTCACGAGCGCGGCGTCGCCCGACCTCGAGCTTCGTTTCGCCTGGGCCTCTCCCTCCGATCCCTCCGGTAAGGCGCGACAACGCATCGTCCCGTTGCCCGAGACGCGGCAGCAAGTAGCGCATTTGAGCCAATTCCACCTGCAGCTTACCGTCGCTGCTTTCTGCATGTTGCGCGAAAATGTCTAAGATTAGTTGGGTCCGGTCGATGACCTTGAGGTCGGTCATCGCGGCGATGTTGCTTGCTTGGGCGGGTCGCAGATTGCGGTCGAAGATGAGCGTTTCGGCGTCGAGCTGCATCGCCCGGATCACCACGTCTTCTAACTTGCCCCGACCGAGCGCATACCGTGGGTCGACACGGTCGCGCACTTGGAGCACGCGGTCGACTACTTCCACCCCAGCGGTGCGCGCGAGCTCTTCCAGCTCTTTGAGGGAATCCTCCGCTTGGCCGGCGCTTCGCTTGTCGCAAACATGCACGAGGATCGCGCGGCCGTCCTTGGCGCTGACGCCGCGCGCGCGCGCCGCGCGCGCAAACTCCTGCTCGAGCGTTTCGATGATTTCTGCCGGATTGGCGCGGGCCTTCGCGTAGGGAATCGGCCCGAACGTTCGAAACGGCGGCTCGTTGGTCTCTTCGAGCGAGGGGAAGTTGTGGCCGTAGTAGACGCAGAGCGCACGCTCTTCACCTGGCGCGAGGCAGATCGCGACGATCATGTCGAGCCGCAAGCGTGTGAGGTCGACGAGATCGTCTCGGCTGAGAGGTTCGTTGCGAAGGTGGGTGTGGATCAACCGCACTCCGCGCAGGCGGCCTGCGCCGGCACGCATACGGCCCACGTCGGGGAGCATGAGCTTCGACGCGTCGCCGACGATGACGTGGTGCACGCGGCCCCCTCGGTCGACCAAGACTCCCACTTGCCGCCCCGTCGAGTGGGAGACCCCGACGAGCGCGCGAGTCAGATCCGGGGTCGTGAGGCGGTCGAGCGGGATGCGTCTGCGATAGATGCGTTGAAGCGCCTTCGTTTCCGAGGGGCTGAGTCCACTGGTGTCTCCGTAAATCTCCAACGGTTCCTCGCCTCACCACACCGACAGGTGGGTCTCTACGACACCAAACGCGCCCGTGATGTCGTGGCCGAGCACGCGTCCGATGAACCTGCCATATGGCTGCACGAAGTCGGTACGAACGAGCCCAAAGTTCGTGTGCTCCTCCCGGGCTCCAAAAGGCTCGAACTCGATCTCGATTTCGTCAGCATCGATGCTGCGGATTTTCCAGGACTGAGTCTTCGGGCGCTCGGGCACCTCGAAGACGACCCCGGACAATCGCTGCACCTTCCCGTCGATCCACAACGCGTTCTCGACTGAGTGCCCGCGTTCGTCCTCGTACACCTGTGCCGAGAGATTGAGACCGACGGGCGTACCATCCGCGAGGAACGCGCTGAGCGACGCCCACTTCCATTCGGTGATCCGACTGGCCTGCGAGCGGGTCCAGTCGCTGGTCGCGAGCCCGCCGTCGAGGTGAATCGGGCGCGCGCCGAGCTCCAACTGCCCCGAAACCGGCCAACCGGCGGCCTTGTGCGTGTAAGCGACGCGGCCTGGTCCGAGCCGGTGCAACATCGCAAGTGAATCTCGAGACTCGATGTGCGCGCGCCCGCGCAAGCGCTCGGAGCCGAGCGGGAGGTCGAGCTCGACACTCCAGCCGTTGTTCGCTTCGACGGATACCGATGCGCCCCGGCTGTGCCATGAGGTCGTCCCGCGTACGGAGCTTGGCGCGAACGACAAAGCAGCGCCGAGCGGGGAGAGCACGCCGTGCTCTACCGCAGGTCTCAGCTCTACACGGTCGACCGCGTATGCGAATAGGTTGGCGACGTAGCCGAGTTGCACCATGCCCATCGCGACGAACCATTCTTGCGTAGTGAACGATAGGTAATGCCACTCCTTGAGGCGGTAGCGTTTCCAAACGCTCGTGTTCATGTCCGCCACCTCGAACGGGGTGCGGTAGACGCCGAGTTGCCACTGGTTGCCAGCGACAAAAGAGGTCGGGGCCTCGGGGAGTGGACGGGCTGCGTTCATGCGAGCTGCCGGAGGCGTTCTTCGACGGCCCTGGCCTGACGACTCTCTAGCGCGTTTTTCAGGGGGACGGCAGGAGGCAGACCGTCAATGCGGCGCCGGAGGGCGTCGGCGCGGCTTCGAGCCTCGTCGAGGCGGGCCTCGAACGCTGGGCTTCGGTTGGCCTCGGCGGCGAGCGTCTCGCGAAGTCGGGAAGCGGCATCGAGGTCAGAGCAGACCAAGAGAAGGTCGCAGCCGGCTTCGATTGCCAGGAGGCCCGCTTCCTCGACCGAGTAGCGGTCGCTGACGGCCTTCATTTCCAGGTCGTCGGAGAAGACGGCGCCATCGAAACCGAGGTCTTGCCGCAGAAGGTCGGTGATCACACCGGACGACATGGTCGCGGGCACGCTGGAGTCGAGTTGCTCGAACAGCACATGTGCTGTCATCAACGCCGGGAGTCTCCCAACGGCCGCTCGAAACGGACGAAGCTCGACCTGGTCGAGTCGCGCGCGGTCATGACGGAGTCTTGGTAAAGCGAGGTGGCTGTCGAGGTCGGTATCGCCGTGACCGGGGAAGTGCTTGCCGCACGACAACACGCCGCCCTCGTGAAGCCCTTCTGCGAATGCGAGCGCGTGCTCGATGACGGAGCTCGCCGTATTTCCGAACGCGCGATCGCCAATCACGGGGTTGAGTGGGTTCGTGTCGACGTCGAGGACTGGCGCGAAGTTTAAATTGACACCGATCGCTCGAAGCTGTTGGCCGAGCACTATGGCCGCGTCTCGTGTGAGCTGCGGATCAGCGGCAGAGCCGAGCGCTCGCATCGGCGGCAGTCGCAACAGAGGATCGCCAAAACGCGCGACACGTCCGCCTTCTTGATCGACGCTCACCAAGATTGGAAGTGAATCGTTGCTGAGGTTCCGACACGACGCGATCAACGACGCGGCTTGCTCCACGTGCTCGATGTTGCGCTTGAAAAGGATCAATCCCGCTACGGTTTTCGCAGCGAGCCACCGTTGAAGCTCGTCGGGTGCTTCCACGCCGTGAAATCCGCACACGATGACGCTGCCCGCCGTTCTTTCTAGCTCGCTCATTATCTTGGGGGACGGTAGCATTGAGCTTAGATTGCCGTCAGGGGCGCATGTTGCTAAGACTCGCTAACAGCTTCACGGCCCACTGCTTTTTTGGGCCCATTGGTATTCGATGACCCGAGTGATAGATTCAGACTTCGGTCAACGGGACGACCAGGAGCGAGCCACGCTCGCCGAAGATCCTCCCGAACCTGTTGTCTACGCGCATGAGATTCCAAGACGTCTGGTCGACCCCGACGCGGCCAAGGTGATTAGACGCCTGAACCGTCACGGCCACACGGCCTACTTGGTTGGCGGTGGTGTCCGCGACCTGATGCTTGGTCGCAAGCCCAAAGACTTCGACGTCGCGACGAGCGCGCGCCCTTACGAGGTGCGGGACCTCTTTCGGAACTGCCGCGTCATCGGGCGCCGGTTTCGCCTTGCCCACGTGCTATTCTCGGGCGGCAAGGTGATCGAGGTCGCGACCTTTCGGAGAGATCCGTCGCAGCACTACGAGATCATCAAGCCTAAGCTCGCCCGCGAGATTCCGCTCTGTGCGGGCCCGGAGCCAGTCCGTCTGATCCCAGCCAAGACCTCGATCACCGAAGGCGATGACACCGACCTGCTCATCACCAATGACAACGTGTTCGGGGAGCCGCATGAAGACTCGATTCGCCGCGACTTCACCATCAATGGGTTGTTTTACGATCTCGAGCGTGGCGAGGTGATCGATTTCGTGGGCGGCGTTGCCGATCTGGAAGACCACCTCCTTCGCACGATCGGTGACCCCAACGTGCGCTTCCGAGAGGATCCGGTACGGATTCTGCGCGCAATCAAGTTCAGCGCTCGACTCGACATGGGCCTCGACCCCGAGGTGTATGACGGCATGGTGAGACATCGCGGCGATCTCCGACGCGCGGCCGCGCCGCGGGTTCTCGAAGAGCTCTTGCGGTTTCTCCGCGGAGGCGCGGCGCACCGCTCCTTGTTCCTTTCGTGGGATGTCGGGGTGCTCAGCGAGATTCTGCCAGAGGTCGCATCGTTCCTCGATGATGACCACGGAGGCGCCGAGCTCACGTTCGGCCGCCTCACGGCGGTCGACGCATTGGCTGCCGAGGATCGCCTCCCAGGTGATGCCGTGTTGCTCGCCGCCGTCCTGCTTGGGCCCATCGACGAAGCGCTCGAAGGTGTGTCAGACGTTCCGGTCGCATACGAGGAGTTCGTCCGAGAGCTTTCGCTTCGACTGTCACTACCTCGCCGCCTCAAGGATCGAATTCGCCTCCTCACGATGGCGCAGCGGCGCCTTCGGACGGGCCGGATTCAGTCGATCTCGAGGCGCGAGTATTTCGCGGACGCCGCGACGCTATTCGCGCTGGACCGCATCGCGCGAGGCGAAGATCTCCCCACGTGGGCCCGCGACCCTGGGGAAGCCGTGTACGATTCCGAACCGCGCACACGCCGCCGCCGTCGTCGTCGCCGGCCGCGAAGCTAGTCGGCACGGTCGACGATGAGCTCGAACGCGCGTTCGTTGGCGCTGACGTCCGCTTCGTCTGCATCCGGCAACCGGTTCGATAGATTGGTCACGACGAACAGAATCCGAGTGGTCTTCTCTTGGAGCTCGATCGGAACGTACGCGTGTGGGGTGACTGTGGTGGGCGGAGCCACGATACGCTGAATCTCATGACCGAGGGCGTCGAGCTGCATCGCCACGAACGACCAGCGGACGCCGTATTCACCTCGTAACCATGCGCGAAGGGCCTTGGCATCCTTCCACGCCGGTGCGTCCATTACGACATAGGCGCTGCCGAAAGCCTGAAGCGGCGTGCGTACGCTCACCTTGCTAGGGGTGCGTGTCATCGTTCTGCTCAATGGCACGCGAGCGTCCCCATCGATCGCAGCGAGAGGCCAATCGTCGGGCTCGTGGCGCCCGACGAACCATCGGAGCACGGCGAGGTCCTCGACGTTGTCGAGCAAACGGTCACCGCTTCGCTCTACCGCGGTCTCGGTGGCCGACCACAGATCGGGGTCGGCACGGAGCTCGGCCCCCTCCCAGGTCCGCTGTGTTGCGAGCGCCCACACGTCACGCACAAAATGTCCCCCCTCGCCATCGTGCCGCGCGGAGAGGTACGCGAGCCATAGCGCACCACCCGCGCCGCTGCCGCTCGCCCCGGCGACCCACGAGCGGAATGGCTCTGCTTGTTGCTCGTGCACCGCGTCGTCACACCCGAATCGTCCTGTGAGCTCCCACGTCAGCCAAGCAGCCGTCGCGCGCCTCCACGTCTGCGCCTCTGCCGGATCCGAGCTCAAAAGCATCGCTTCCGCGTATGCTTCGGTCACGCATGCTTCGAGCAAGGCCTCCGGCACCGCCGGTCCAAGCACCGCGAACACCGACGCCCGATCGAGATAGGTCCAAGGGACGAGCCCATCGGAGTAGGCTCCGCTCGGGAGGGCCGACGTCAAGTACAGGTCGAGTTGGGGACCACCACCGAGGTCGCCATCTGAAACCGGCTGTGGCCAACCAAGCGCATCGAGTCTCCCCCGTGCATACTCGAGCGCGCGCAGGGCCCGCTTCGAAGCCTCGGGCGGGACGCTCGGATCGGCATGCACCGCGAGCAGGGCGTACGGGGAGCGTGATACGGCTTGCGCCTGACTGGGCCGGGGAGTCGGGTCAGGCGCGGGGGTTCGAGGCCCTGTCCACACCCGCGAAGTCATCGCGACGATCGCCTCGGCCATTTCATCCGCACCCAACAGATCCCCCTGCGCGAGCGCGTTTTGCGTCTGCATGGCAATCGTCAGGGCGACCCACCCGAGGTTTGATTTCACCCATGGCATTTGACACGATCCGCCTATACCTTCTACATCCAGGCTGGAGGGGGACCTATGCACGACGGCCGTTTCGATCCTAGCGGCTTCTACGAATTCAACCTGACCGGGGGGACTGTGCGCACGCGAGCTGGCGAGCGCGTGGTCATCCTCAGCGAGGGTGTGCTCTCGGCGTTGGTCGAGGCGGCTGCGCGCGATGGCGATCTCACGCCGCTAAGGAGGCTCGGGGAGCTTCTCGGTGAACAGGTGCTGAGCGGATTGGACCGGCCGGCATCCGTGCTTTCGGCCGAGTCGGTGCTTGGACACACGTCCGCGGTGACTGCGCTCTTTGGCTGGGGCCGTCTCGCGTTCGAACGCTGGGGTCCAGCCCTCGTGATCGCGCTTCGCGACAAGCCGGAGCTCGACGAAGACGAGCTAGGCGCCGCCGCATTGCTCGGGGGCATGTTCTCCGAGATCTCGCAGCGGCAGGTCTCCTGCGTTCCGACCGGCGATTCCAAGTTCATCATGGTGGACTTCGAAGTCGCCGAAACGGTGTGGGGTTGGTACAAGGACGGAGCGGATTTGCCTGCCATCGTGGGCATGCTCGAGAGCAAGAGGGCGTCATGAGCAATCGCGAAGACAGACTTCGATCACTGCTCGACAAGGTGCGAGCCAAGCGTCCAGGAGAGCGAACGCCTCACGCCGCGGACGCGCTCGAACGAATTCGGACGGCTTCCGGAACGACCGCCGCCGCGGTAGCGCCATCGTCACCACCGATGCCGCCTGCCCCTCAGCGAACTCCCGTGCCGAGCGCGTTTCCCACGCAGGCCGCCCCGCAGCCGCTCCCCGATCCCCTCACGTCGCCGGCTCTCGACAGTCCCTCGCGCTACTCGTCACAGCCGCCCCGCGTCGAGCGGCCCCTTTCCGTCGAACCGCGCGAACATTCGGTTCGTCCGGTTTCGGCAACTCCGTCGGCACGGTCCGCACCGCCCGCGTCGAGACGTCCTGAGTCGATTCGGCCGCAGAGCGTGGCGCCGACCGGCCAACCGGTCGTTTATGCAACCGACCCGCCCGAGTTTCCGCGGCCAAAGACCTTCGGGGATCTCCTCGAGCTCACTCTGTCATTGCGACCCCGCTAGATGCTTCTGGTCGTCGACGTCGGCAATACGCACACCGTACTCGGCCTCTACGACGAGGAACGCTTGGTCCACGACTTCCGAATCGAGACGGCCAAAGGACGCACGAGCGACGAGTACCACGTGTTGCTGCTGAGCCTGCTCGATCTGGCGGGGGTAAAACGGGCCGAGGTACGGGCCAGCATTCTGGCGTCCGTGGTTCCATCGTTCAACGACACCGTAATCAACGCGGTCGATCGGGCCTTCGATCACGAGATCATGGTCGTTGGTCCCGGAATCAAGACCGGCATGCCGGTGCTGTACGAGAATCCGCGCGAGGTGGGCGCTGACCGGGTGGTCAACGCGGTCGCAGCCTACGAGCGGGTCAAGGGCGCCGCCATCGTCGTCGATTTCGGTACTGCGACAACCTTCGACTGCATCTCGGAAAAAGGGGAGTACCTGGGCGGCTCCATCGCGCCTGGCATGCAAATCAGCGCAAGTGCGCTCTTTTCGCGAGCCGCGAGGCTTCCCCGGAGCGAGATCGCCCGGCCGCCGCGGGCCATCGGACGCAACACGGTTCACTCGATGCAGTCGGGGATCGTGTTCGGCTACGTGGGTTTGGTCGACGGTCTGGTGCGGCGCCTCGCCGAGGAGATGGGAGGCGAGGCCGCCGTGATTGCCACCGGAGGGCTTGCCCGCCTCATCGAACCCGATAGCGAGACAATCGAAGAGGTAGACGAGTTTCTGACCCTAGAGGGGCTCAGGCTGATCTATCTCAGAAACGTCTGAGCCAAGGGGTCGCGCTCAAGGCCGCATCAACAAGGCCATTGCAATCACGCTGATTGCGACAACCAGGGCTGCCAGCGAGTAGACAGCCATCTCGCCACGCCCAAGCTTGGCGTCGGTTGATCGAAGCTCAGGGCTCGACGCGCGCGGGCGCGATGGCCTGGACTCTCGGGGCGGGGGAGGCGCGCTCGGTCGCTCGTTCCCTATGGGGAGAAGCTCCACATGCGCATCAGGGCCGCTCTGTATCGTCGCCAGCTCGGCGTCGAGCTCCAAGGGGCCGTGTGGCGACATCTGCTCCGACAGCATCCGCCGGGCGTAGTCGGCAGTCAGCCGCGCCGACATCGTTTGCGCTACGGGGACTCCAACCTCGATTGTGAGGCGATACCCGCCGAGGTCGATCGAGTCGTTCGGGCGAAGGGCCTTGGGGCGTCCGGCAGCGATGGGGACCTCGTTGACCCGGGTACCGTTGGTCGAGCCCTCGTCGAATAGCGCATAGCCCGCACCTTGCGTTCGGATGCTCGCGTGAGTCCCGCTGACCGCGGCATGGGGTAGCTGAACATCCGCACTCCGCGAGCGGCCGATGACGATTCGAGACTGCGCGAACTCGTAGACGAACGTCGACGCCTCCGTCTTCGGCCAAAGCGATTGAACCTTGATCCGCACACCCATCGCAGCCGCCAAGACTGCGACTGCGGTCCATCGTGGTCAAGGAAGCGGGTTGCAGAAAAGTGGACGCTCGCGCGTAGTTTTGGGACCAGTCGAGGTGGCGCGGCTCGTGTCGTGTTGGAGAGCATTCGATGAACACATCAGCGGGATACTATCAAGCACCTCGGCCGCCCCGCGTGCCGCTCGACGAGGTCCTGATCAAGCTCCACCCGGAGGGCTACCACCAAGCGTTCGAAGCCGATGCGATCAATGTAGGTGCGGGTGGCATCTCGATGCGCGCCTCCGTATTGCCGCAGATCGGCTCGACGCTCCGCTGTCAGCTCGACAACCCTGTCGGGGGCGAAGCGATTGAAATGATCGGTCGCGTCGTGTGGGCACACGAGAGCGGCGAGCATGCGGGCGAGTTTGGGATCCGCTTCACCCATCTGTCGAACGACGACCAGACACGCATCGAGGCACTAATCCAGCGGTGGGGGCGTACGTCGGCCACGGCGCCTGGGGTCACGCTACACCTCGATGGTGTCGATTCGGCAATCGTTGCCGAGCTTCAGTCGGAGACGGACACCGTGTTGACCGTCGAGCAGCCGTTGCCCTTCCTCGCGATCGGCAGTGGGATGGTGAACGCGAGCGCGGGTCGACGCGGTCACCTCGAGGCCGTCGAGCTCCGGATGGACGCGGAGACACCGAAGTTGGTGCTGAGCATTGCCTATGAGGTCCTCGGCGAGCGTGAATCCAACGCCATCGAAGAAGCAGGGCGGGATACCATGCCCGATGAGCCACCCGTCATTCGGGCGAGTCGACCTTCTGACGAGGTCCGGATGCACGACACACCGCGCGTGATCAGGTACGACCGGTCAGAGGAGGACGCTGCACGTGAATCGATCGGTGATCGGCTGCGCACCTACGGCAAGTCCGCGATAGATCAGCTCGCCACCACCGCGGGCAGCGCTCGAAGTGCCGTGACCGAAGTGTTCGTCCCTCGTGCCGGCGCCGCCATCAGGGACTTTTTCGCGCTGATCTCACGCTTCGTCGGCGCGCTCCGCGCCCGCCTCGACGAGAAGCCGCGCCGCCAACAAGTCCCACGGAGCGAGGCTGCCCGTGCGCACTTGAAGAACACCCGACGGAGCGGGCGCCGCTACCTTATGCTCGCCGCCATGATCGCGGGGATCGTCGCGGCAGGGTGGGGGATCTACCTGTGGGCCGCGGGGTCGGTGACAGGGGCAGCGGCAGAGCCAGCGAAAACGTCAGAGTCGGCGCCGGCGAAAGCCCCAGCGCCGGCGAAAGCGCCAGCGAGAACTTCAGAATCGGCGAAAGCGTCCGTGTCATCAAAGGCCGCAGCCATTCCCGTGCAGGGGCCTCCGCTTGCTCCCGAAAAGGTGAAGGGCGTCGCGTTTGGAGCAGACGCCGTGCCTCATGGCGAGAAGTACGTGTTGCGGATGAGTAACCCGGTCGTCGAGATGGACGGCATCGTCGAAGAAGATGGGTTCTCCGTGACCATTCCAGGGAGCCTCTCGCTATCGCGGGCGGGTCCCATTGCCGCCGCGCACCCCGATGTCGAGCATGCCAGTATCCTCAATCGAGGGGACTTCTCCGAGCTTACGATTCGCTTCGTCGCCGGACGCCGGCCTGCGTACCGCGTTGAAGCACGCGGGCCCGTTGTCGAGATCACGATTTCCAGGTGAGCGTCTATTTCGAGCTTGCGATCGGCTTGAAGAAGCGCTGCCCGCCACGTTCGATGTAAAGGAGCGCCTTCCCATCGCGGAGTGCCGTGCGTACATCACCTACCGAGGCGACCTCTTTTCGATCCGCTTGGAGGATGATGTCGCCCGGTTGCAGTCCAGCCCGGTCGGCATCGGAGCCTGGTAGGACGGCCCCGACGACGACACGCCCGTCGCCCTCGTAGCGAAGCCGGGCACGGAGTTGAGGCGTGAGCTGCTCGAGCCTGAGCCCGAGCATGCCGGTTCCTTGCGCGCCCTGTCCTTGCACCGCAGCACGCTCCTCGGCCGGTCGTTCTCCGGTGACCAGCAGCAAGTTCTTGACCTCGTCCCCACGGCGGATCTCGAGTGATAGACGCTCGCCGACTCCATGACGAAGGACGGTCCGCAGCAGGTCGTGACCTTCCCGTATTTGCGTGTCGCCAACCGCGGTGACGACGTCACCCGCTTGCAGACCTGCCTTTTGCGCCGGTCCGTTGGGGACCACGCCATTGATCAAGGCGCCACCGTCGAAGCTTCCTCCGAGGTACGAGGCGAGCTCGGGCGTGATCTCTTGGAACGACACACCGAGCCACGCGCGCTTGACCGAGCCGCTTTGGATGAGCTGTTCTGCGACTCGCTGCGCGATCTCAGACGGGATGGCGAAACCGATCCCCGACCCTCGTCCGATGATCATCGTGTTGATCCCCAGCACTTGTCCGTGCAAATCGACGAGCGGACCGCCTGAGTTTCCCGGATTGATGCTCGCGTCGGTTTGGAGGTAGTCCTCGATCTCGTTCGCGCCAATGCCGCCACGGCCCTTCGCGCTAAGCACACCCGTGGTCACGGTGTAGTCGAGCCCAAACGGGGATCCGATCGCGATCACGAACTGTCCGACGCGCGCTCGCTCGGAGGAGGCGAACTCGGCCTGCGGAAGCCCCGTGGCTTCGATCTTCAGCATTGCGAGATCGGTGGCGGAGTCGCTGCCCACGAGCGTCGCGGGATAGCTCTTGCCATTCTGGAGGCGCACGTCGATTCGGCTCGCCTCTGCAACGACGTGGTTGTTGGTCAGGATGTAGCCGTCCGACCGAAGGATGATTCCGGACCCGCCTCCGCGCACGATACCCCCGCGCCCCTGGCCTCCGAAGAAGAAGGGGATACCGTCGTTTTGCGGCCGACTCACCTCGACTTGGATGCTGACGACCGACGGCGAGACCGATTCGGCGACGGAGGTCAACGCTGTTTCGAACGCGACCGCGCGCGACAGAGCATCCTCGTCGATTACCGCATTCCCGGGCGAGGCCGCTGCCGTTCCGAGCGCGACCACCATAAGCGTCGCCCCGAGCACCAAGGCCCAAGGCTTCCGAAACATGGTTCCGATCATCAACATTACCTCCCTATTGCGCCAGGAACCCTCGGGGCAATGGTTTGATTCCACCCTTTGCTTGGCTGCCGGAGGCGGGTGAGCGGAAAAATTAGTAATTACAAAATCTTAGTCGACCGGGCAGGGCAGGGTTACGACGACGACCGTGCCGACGCCCATCTCGCTGTCGATCTCGATGCTGCCGCCGTGGCGCTCGACGATGCTCTTGACGATCGAGAGCCCGAGGCCGGTCCCCTTGCCGCGCCGTCGCGTCGAGAAGAAAGGCTCGAACACGCGCTTCATATCGTCGGATCCGATGCCGACACCATTGTCCTCGACGCGGACGTGCACACGGTCGCGGCCGAGAAGGCGCGTCGTCAGCCGGATCTCGCCGCCTTCGTCGTGAGCCGCGTTGCATGCGTTGGTGATCAGATTGACGAACACTTGATGTAGCTGCCCGGGTACCGCGCGCACCTTCGGTAGGTTGTCTCCGTAGTCGCGCACGATCGTCGCCCCGGATTCGCGAATGACATGCTCGCAAAATCCGACAGCCTCCTCGAGGACATCGTTGAGCACGAGCGGATGGGCCTCCTCTTTCGAGGGGCGAGCGTACGTCAATAGGTTGCGCGTGAACGACATGATCCGGTCGGAGCTCCGAAGGATTCGCTCGACTCGTTTGAGGTCGTCGTCCTCGGCGCCGCTTCGGGTGAGCTTGCTGAGAAGGTACTCGCCGTAAACCGAGATGCTCGTAAGCGGGTTGTTGATCTCGTGGACGATGCCCGCCGCAAGTTGGCCCAGGGTGGCGAGCTTCTCGGCGTGAATCACTTGACCCTCGAGCTCTCGAACCTCGGTACGATCCTGCCCGATTGCGATCACGCCAGCGACCCGTCCTTCGGAATCGAGAATGGGAGAGAGGGTGAATTGGAGTCGTGCGTTACCACCTCCGGCCTTGGGGAGGCGCAACTCGAACGGGGGCACTTCGCGGCCTCGGATCGCATTGACGAACGCAGAAAGAACCCGGGTGCGGTCACTCTGGCCGGCCAACTGCAACACATCCTTTGCGGCAAGTTGATCGCGATTGAGACCGGTAATTCGAACGAAAGCACTACTCACGACCCGAATGTTCCTATCGCGGCCCACCACCAGGACGGGAATATTCGCGTGTTCGAGCAGCTTCTCCAGGTAGTCGCGCAGGTGGAGCGCCTCGCGCCTCAGGCGGCCACTCTCGATCGCTGCGCTCGCCTGAGAGGCGGTCATCAACAGCGCGTCTTCCAGCCGCGGCGGGAGAGGCATTCCGCGCTCGAGCTCTGCGGCGAGTACGCCAATCACCTCCCCAGCGATCGACAGGGGCACATCTAGCCCGTCCGCCGGAAACTCCGGGTCGTTCGGACCTGCAACGAGAATCGGCTCGTACGTTCGCCGCAACCTCATCCCAGGCGGCTCCGAGGCTGGTTGTGGCAGACCCGCCCGCAACAACCCTGCTTCGGTGATCGCGACTTCTTGCGCTGCCTCCGGCCGAACGTGGTGAGTGGTCGCCTGTACGATAGCGGCGTCCTCCGCGGTCCGAGGCGAGAGCCGCATCGCAAATCGCGTCGTCGGATACAAGCGCTCGAGCGCGTGCACGTACGCGCGCAGGGTCTTCTCGTCGGTTGCAAACCCGCGGGTCTCGCGCGAGGCCTCATTTAGCGACTCGAGGATCTGCGGCATCGTAGGACCGCTGACGCCACGCTGCCGCGGCTGGACGATCGACTTCACGGCCGAGACGCGAGGTTCCAGGCTCTGCCGAGTCGGGGTCGGGGGTTTCCGGTGTGCCGAATCGTCCACCGCTCAGCCCTTCGTCCCTGGCTCGCGCGTCGCATCTGCTGCGCGGTCCAAATCGAATATCTTCTGATGACCGACATAGGCGGTCGTCTCGTATCGCGTGATCTTGCCGATCTTGCGAACGATGTCCGCCATTCGTTCCGCCTCGCGGATCAACACATCGGCGGCTTTGGCGGCGGCCGAGTCCGGCTCGGACTGTCGCTGCAGCAGCTCGGCATAGGCCATCATGCTGGTGAGCGGCTGATTGAGCTCGTGCGCCGCGGTCCCTGCAAGCTCGGCGAGAACCCCCTGTTTTTCATTGAATGCGAGCTTCTTTTGCGCTTCGGCAAGTCGCTCCTCGACCCGAACGCGATCACGAAGGTCAGCGAAGATCAGAACGATCGCCGAGGGCTCCCCATGCTCGTAGATCAGCGAAGCCGAGAGTTGCACCGGAATCTGTTCGCCGTAGACGTCGAGCAGGTCGAGCATCGTGGGCTCGAGTCGTCCTTCGCCTCCGTGCTCGGGCGCCAACAACCGTTGCATCACGAGGTCTGCAGAAGAGCGGCCGAGGAGATCTTCCAACCCTAGGTGGCCGAGCACATCCGACACATGTCGCCCCGAGATCTTCTCCGCACTCGGGTTGAACAGGACGACCCGCTGGTCGATATCGGTCGCCACGATCGCGTCGACGCTTGCGTCGATCAACGACTCCAAGAACTCCATCGTCTTGAGGAGCTCTCGCTCCGTCTCGCGTTGGTCGGTGACATCCTCGAAGGAGATGACCGTATGGTCTTCGGCACCAATCAGCGGTGCAAACGAGCAACTGCAAGTGATCTCCGTGCCATCGCGCCGCACGAGCTGGACGTCCATTCCCCGAGGATACTGTCCATTCCCGAGGGCCCCTCGGATCCGCGGAAGGTCCTTCGGCGACACGATTTGGCCGATGTCATTCGGTGAAACGGTTTCCTCACGATGCCCGACGATCTCGTAGGACCGCGGGTTTGCGAACACCATCTCCAGATCGGGGCCGACGACGACGATACCGAGCGCCATCGACGCAAACGTCTTGGCATAGCGGCGTCGAAGGCTTTCGAGCGGCGAGCGAGCGAGCAGTCTTTCCAGCCGCGCTACGAGCTCGTCGCGCCGCACCGGACGGAACAGGATGTCGTCGGACAGCTGCTCCAAGCCTTCTGGAAGCACCTCGTCCACGATCAGGAGCACGGGCTTCCCACGGGGCGGCGTCCACTCCATCACCTGCGGATCCGCTCCGTCGAGGACCAGGACTTCCTGCTGCAGGACTCCCTCCCCAGCCTGTTCCGGCGCCAGTCGTTCCACCGACCACGCGCTGCTCTCGAGAGCTGCGGTGAGCTTTCGATAGAGGGTTGGATCACTTGAAATCAGCGCCAGCGCGGCCATGTGTTTTGCAGCCTACCAGAGACCACCCCACTGGTGGCTCTTTCGGGACGGGTGTGTAACCTTGGCCGACACGGGGCACGTGGCAAAGCCGATTGGCATCTTCGATTCCGGGCTGGGCGGCCTGACTGTCGCTCGCGCCATCCGTGCGGCGCTTCCCGCGGAAGACCTCGTGTATCTCGGGGACACAGCCCGCGTACCGTACGGGACACGCAGCGCCGAAACCGTGATCAAATATGCGATCGGCTGCGCCGAACGGCTGCTGAGCTATGATATCAAGCTCCTCGTCGTCGCTTGCAACACCGCCAGCGGTGTTGCGCTTGGGGAGCTCGAGGCGCGGTTGAGCATCCCCGTTCTCGGAGTGATTCAGCCGGGCGCAAAGGCCGGCGTGCAGGCCACGCGAAGCGGCCGCATCGGCGTCTTGGCCACTTCGGGCACTGTCGCTTCGGGAGCCTATGAGCGCGCAATTCACTCGGAAAACAGCGCAATGCGCGTCTTTGCACAGGCCGCGCCATTGTTCGTTCCCCTCGCCGAGGAGGGTTGGGTGACCGGCGCGGTGCCGAGGCTCGCCGCCGAACGATACCTCCAGCCGCTGGTTGAAGTCGACGTCGACACGATCGTCCTCGGCTGCACCCACTATCCACTCCTCAACGAGACGATTCACGATGTTGCCGCAGAGCTCCTCGGCCACGACGTGGTCGTGGTGGATAGCGCCGAAGCAACCGCGTCCGCGCTTCGTGAAACGGTCGACACGGGTGTGGCGGAGTCAGGCACGGCGGGGGAGCTTCGGATTCTAGTCACGGACCTGCCGGGCCAGTTCGCGTCGTCGGCCTCCAGATTCCTCGGGAAACCCGTCCAGGGGCTCGATATCCAAGCAATCGACCTTTGAGACTGGATATTACAGTGTCACCGCTATAGTATGTAAATACTGATATGCGGGATATGGGGGGACATGCCATTGCCGCGAGCGAGCCGCCGATGGGTGAGGAGAACCGAATCTTCGCCACGGGTGAGCTGCTCGATGGTGTCTATGAGATCATGCAGCTTCTCGGGCGGGGAGGCATGGGGCAGGTCTTCGAGGCGCACGACCACTTACTCAACCGACGGGTGGCGATCAAGGCGGCTTGGCCCAACCCGTTGAGCCCTCCGCTTCGAAACGAAGCGCGCGCGCTCGCGGCGTTCCAGCACCCGAGCCTGGTCAGTGTGCACACGCTCGGTGAGCACCGGGGGATCGACTACCTCGTCATGGAGCGGGTGTATGGCGTGTCGCTCACGCAGCACGCGTCGACGCGATGGGGGAGCGGGCAGAAGTTCACACCTGCGGAGGTCGTTCAGATCGTCTTGCCTGCGGCTGAGGGGCTGAGCGTCGTCCACCGCGCCGGCTTGGTGCATCGCGATATCAAGCCGGACAACATCATGCTCACACCGGTGCACCGCGTCGTGCTGATGGATTTCGGCCTGGTTCTCCCGGAGTTCGATGTGAACGGTCAGCAACGAGTCGCCGGGTCGCCTCCTTACATGGCGCCCGAAGCGCTGCTCAACACGGCCGAACCGGGAAGCGGGCACCTCGTGGACATTTTTGGGCTCGGCGTCCTCGCGTACGAGCTTCTCACGGGTGAGCGTCCGTATACAGGCTCGACGATTCGAGAAGTCATCGCAGCGCACGAGCGAGGCCAGCCGGTGCCGCTTGCCGAAGCGCGAACCGATTGCCCGCTGGGGCTCTCTCAAGTCGTGCACGAGATGCTCAACCCGAATCCGCAACTGCGCGTGCAAAGCGCGGAGGCAGCGGCGTGGCACATGCGCGCGGTGCTCGAGAACCGTTCCCAGAGCGACGCAATGCCGTTGAGTCGGTTCAAACCGCTATCGGTGCTCATCGTCGATGATGACGTCGACCTAGCGAAGATCCTCGCCTTTTATGTTCGTCAGATCATCGGGCGCGCGGATATTCGCGTCGCACATGACGGCGAAGAAGCTCTGCGAGAGGTTCAACGAGAAGAGCCGGACGTGATGTTGCTCGATCTTCACATGCCTCGGATGAACGGAGTCGAGGTCTGCATGCAACTCAAGGGCGAGGGGCTCGCGCAGAGCTGCTCGATCATCTCGGTCAGTGCCGGGGCTCAAGAGCACGACGTGCAGCTTCTGCACCAACTCGGCATTCACCACTTCCTCGAGAAGGGTTCCAACCTGCGTGAGCGTCTACGGACGGTGTTCGGAGAGCTGTGTGGGGACCGGGTTCTGGCCACCGACTGACCACGCCCCTAGAGTTCCGCCGTGGCCGACGTGGACGCATCGGTATCTACGCTGAGAAAATGGGCTGAGTGGATCGTCGCCCTCCTGGACGACCGATTCCGCATTCCTGGGACGGACTTGCGGTTCGGTCTCGATCCGATCATCGGAATCGTGTTTCCGGGAATCGGCGATGCAGTAACGGGGACTGGATCGATTGGCCTTCTGACGCTAGCGGTGCAGCGCGGTGTTCCTCGTGTGGTCCTCTGGAGGATGGTGAATAACATCGTGATCGATATGATTTTCGGCTCGCTTCCGATCGTCGGCGATATCTTCGACGTGGCGTTCAAAGCCAATCGACGAAACCTCGAGCTCATCCGCGAGCACGAGAGCCCTGGCTCGAAGGCGTCTCTCTCAGACTACGTCGTCGTGGCGATCGGTGTCAGCGTCGCGATCTTGAGCATCCTCGTGCCGCTCGTGGCGGTGTTCTACCTCGGCTTCAACTACGGGCCGGAGCTCATCGAGCGCCTTCGGCTTCGTTGAGCCGCTCCTCAGTCTCGCGGAGCTCACGTTCGAGATGGCGAATTCGCCGGTGCATCGCGCGCAGGTCCTTCTGGGTGGCGAGGTTGAGTCGGCCTGCCACGCGCTGGAGCTGTCGGTCGGCCGCGCCCTCGACACGGCCCCGCAAGCGAAACGCTCGAACGACGAGATCCTGCACACGCGGGTCTCGCATGAGCTCGCTGACCCGCGGATCCTGCATCAGCCTGAATACACGTTCCTTGAGGCGGCTCATCGTCCGGCCGTGACTAGCCGATCACCGACTGCAGCTTGGTTGCGAGCAGCGCGTTTCCAGTGACCTTGATCCTGCCTTGCATGAAGAACTGCATCGCGGAGCCGGGCTTCTCCGTCATCGCCTTCCAATCGTCAGTCGACAGCTCGATCGTGCATTCGGCATTGCCGAAATCGCCCTCGCTCACCCCGGGCGCATCCTTCATGTTCACCGTCCAGACGCCGCCGCCTTCGCCGTTGACCTTGAAGAGGAAGACCGCATCGACCGCTTTGGCTCTGTCGAGATCGCGCTCGATCGATTGGGGGATGTTTCGTGTGAATGAAGTCTGCGCGTCGGGCATTGGAAGAGGGTGAGCTAACAACGCGCCCCAAACCCTGTCAAGCCGTCCGCGTTCAGGTTCCCGTTCCTAGATCCTGCGCGAGGTATGCGAGAATGACCTCATCGAGCGTCTTTTCGGTCAACACTTCGTGACCGAAGGGCGCCGGTGGCGCCTGCGACACGCGACGGTGCGATCCACTACCTGGGCGGATCTGCTCGTAGGTGGGCGAGCCCTCGACCAAACGAGCCGCCGCGTGTTCCAGGACCTCTGTGCTCAGCTCCCCCGTCGGCACTTCATCCGACTCGGGTGCCTCGACCGCGGCCGGTGGCGCGTCCTCGTCATAGAGGCCATCGCGGAGCGCGATGAACACCCGCTTGTGCTGCTCTTGCATGAGCTTCTTCACCACGACCGAGAGGTTGTCCGCCTGCAGGTGTTCCTTGTAGGAGGTCTTCTCCGAAGCGAGGATGCGGCCGCCGTCGGCGAAAAGCTGCGTGATGACGTGCGGCCGCTTCACACCCGAATCCTCGGTTTGAATGTGATACAGCTTTCCCTTATGGCGCACGTTCGTGTTGTATCCCACGAGCGGTGAAGGACTCGCTGCCATCTCGAAATCATATCCCAGAAAGAGGGGGCTGACCCCTTTTTCAAGAGGTTAAGGACCGACGCACCAACTCATGGCTTCAAACAAGAGGAAAAAGACCCACGTACGACCGCTCCTGCCGCGCCCCGGGGCTCGCTACACCTGCTTCGGTGACGGCCTTTGCTGTACGGATATCCACGGCATCGGCCCGCTCACCAAAAAGGAGTGCGCTCAGATGCGTCGTATCGACCGCAAGTCGGCGGGCTGGAATGACGACCACGACGACTACATGCTCAACACGGCTGCCGACGGCGGTTGCGTCTTCTTGATGAGCGATCAGCGCTGTTCGGTTCACGCGGAGCACGGCGCCGACGCCAAGCCGGAAGGATGCCGGCGCTTCCCGCTCGGCCTCGTGGCGACGCCGGTTGGCGGCCGCATCACCACAGATCACCGGTGCCCCTGCCGAACGATGGGCGAGCGTCCCGACATCGAGCCGGCGGCGGTGGAGCCGTCGGTCACCGACGGCGGCCGTCTGATCGCCGATCGACACATCAAGCGGATCCCGTTGCGAGCGAAGAAGGAGATCAAGTTCTCGGAATGGGAGCCGATCGAAGCGGAGTACCTGCGCAGGCTTCGAAGCCGCGAGCCGCTGATGGACATCCTGGACGCCGAGCCATTTCCGACGCTTCGAGGCAGCAGTTGGGACAAGCAAGCCGACGAGTTCATCGGCGCGCGCGACGGCTCCCAGTTTGGTGTCGCAATGGCGTGGGTCGGCGATACGATAAGCGCACTCCAAAACGGTCACAGCCCTAGGCCGCCAGGTCGGCCTTGGTCAGGCGCGTTCGACCGCGCGCAGGCGCGATCCCCTAAGCCGCAAACGAGCCGCGAGGTGTTCGGCGACTGGTTGGCGGACGAGGTGTGGGCTCTCAAGTGGGCGGAGGACTACCACTTTGCTCTCGCGCGAGCGGAGCTCGCCACGCGCCTGACCATCGCGGAGGACATCTGCGCCCGGCTTCGTGCGTCAGGCGCGCGTGCCGATCGCGCGGCCGCGGAGGCGGTGATGATGCTCGAGGTGGTCGGCGAATCGGACTTCTGGACCGAGATCAAGGACCGCATGCGCGTCTCATGATAGGTCTCCGCGACAGCGAAGTGCTCGCCCTGCAAATCGGGCGACGTTTGCGCGCGACGTCCAAAGTGCTTCGCCGTTGTGAGCTCGGCTTGCCGATCGTGGCGGAGGTGCCGCCCATTCTCGACACGGGTGAGCCCTTTCCCACACGGTACTGGCTCACGTGCCCGCTAGCCCACCGTCGAATCGCACGAATCGAAGCCGGCGGGGGCGTTCGGGAGGCCCAGAACGAAATCGAAGCGAATCCCGGGCTGGCTCAGGCAGTCTCCGACGCGCATGGCCGATACGCACGCGAACGCGACTCCGTCGTTCCGCCCGGCGCGCTTCATCGACCAAGCGGCGGGGTAGGGGGATCGTCCGGCGGGGTGAAATGCCTTCACGCACACTATGCGGATTTCGCCGCCGGCAACGTCAACCCCATTGGTCGTCGAGTTGCTGACCAAATCGGGGATCCGTGCTGCGAGACGGCCTGTGTCGCGTTCATTGACGGCGAGCTTCAGCGTAATCCAGACTGGCGGGAGCCGAGCGATGACGATCAAGATTGACCGTGGGGACGCCTTCCCGACCCTCGAGCGAGCGATTTGGTGGAGTCTCGCGATTGGGTGCAGCGCCTTGTTGGTCACCGCCGCGATGCTCGAGCCCGACCCGCGCGGCTACGGCACTCATGCTCAGCTCGGGCTGCCGCCTTGCGGGTTCCTCTTGTTCACGGGTGCGCCATGTCCCGGTTGCGGCCTCACGACCGCGTTCGCGCACGCCGTTCGCGGGCATTGGGCACTCGCGGCCAGCGCCAATCCTTTCGGCCTATTGCTCTTCGCGTTGGCGAGCATAGGCGTTCCGCTGGGCTTGATTGCGGGCTGGCACCGCTGGTCGGTCGACGCAGTTCTCGAGCGCTTCGCGATTGGTCGCTGGGCGCTGGCGGTCGCCGGCTGTGGTGTCGCGCTCTGGATCGTGCGCCTGACGAACGCGCTTTAGACCGAGCGCGGGAGAGCGTGTCGGGTCTTCTTGAGCAGATCATCCCCGCTCTTGACGCCGGTCTCGGGTGTGCTCGTCACCGCGATGTCGACGACCGGCTTCGGTTCGAGCACTCCGCCCCACAGCTCCCCCGTTTGCACTTGTCCCTCTAGACGCCGGAGCACGTAGCCCGCGCCATTGGCATCGGTCTCGGGCAACAAGATGCAGAACTCGTCGCGACGCAGGCGAAACAGATGATCGACCGCGCGAATGCAGCCCTTGAGGCCGGAACCAATCGAGCGCATCGCGCGATCCGCAGTGCCGTCCTCGCTCGACACGGCGAGCTCGGCTGCGTTGCTCACCCTCACGACCATACAGGTCAACGGGTGTCCGTAGCGAGTCGCGCGCGTGTGCTCGTAGTCCAGGCTGATCAGGAGTTGAGAGGGCGTGCCCGCGCCCGTGACAGGATCCCGCTGATCGGCGGGCGGGGCGCTCTCTGGGATTCCGAGACGATCGCGGCGCGTCGCGCGAAGAACGTTTCGGACGCGCCGCTGAATCTCGAACACTCGATACGGACGAGTCAACGTGTCCTCCGCCCCAAGCTCGATTGCCAGCCGTCGTGCCTCGTGATCGCCTTCGTCGCTGACGAGCAGCACCGGGATGTTCGCGAGGCCGCTGTCTGCCTTCAGGATTCTAAGGATTTCAAACGCGTCGATCTGCGACATCCTGGAATCGAGCACGAGCAGGTCCGGCGGCTGTCTGGCTACCATGGCGAGGACGTCGGGGCCGTCCGCCGCCGTAATGACGTCGTAGCCCGCTGCTTCGCAGGCCTCGTGGAGTAACCTCAGATTGAACGGATCGGGATCCGCGACGAGCACTAGGGCGCTCATCGTCTCGTCCCGTCTGTGTCTACCCGGTCGCTCGCCCCCACGGCGGTTAAGGTATCATGCGGCTCGCGATGCCTCCAATCCCCGTGCCTCCGTCGGCAAGCCGGGCTAGCTTGCGGCGGTGGTCGCGCCTGCAAGAGAGCTCGCGACGCGTGTTCTACACCGCGTCGTACATGACGACGCGTGGGCGGCGCCTACGCTCGACGCGGAGCTGCGTCGAGCATCCATGAGCCGTATCGACGCTGCTCTTGCGACCCAAATCGTCTACGGCACGCTTCGCGTCGTCCCCGCGCTCGAGGGAGCCTTGACCCGACACGCCCGTCGGCCCATCAAAGTCGACGACTGGTCGCGCGCTGCGCTGCTCGGGGGCGCGTTTCAACTCCTCCACCTCGAACGTGTTCCGCCACATGCCGTGGTCAACGACACTGTCGAGCTCATTCTGGGCAAACGCGGCAAGCGCCTTGCTGGTTTCGCGAATGCAATCCTCCGAAAGCTCGCGACGGAGCGCTCTCCTGCGCCGTGTCCGCCTCGTTCGCTCGCTGTGCCTGATTGGCTGAACGAGGCGCTCGTATCTTCGCTCGGGAAGGAGCGCGCGGAGCGGCTCTTGAAGATCGGCGACGAGCTTCCATCCATCGATCTGCGCGTGCGCGCCGGCATCGATCGCGACGACGTTGCCGCAGGGATCGTCGGGGCTCGGCCGGACGCGATTGCTTCGGGGACCGCCTGCTCACCGATGGGTCTTCGGGTGACCGGCGCCGGCGATCCGCGCGAGCTTCCCGGATACGTGGACGGCCGCTTCGCGGTTCAAGAAGAGGGTGCGCAATCGATCGGATGGTTGCTCGGCGCCAGGCCGGGCGAGCGTTTGCTCGACGCGTGCGCGGGGCGAGGTGGCAAGACCGCTCAGCTCATCGAAGCCGTGGGTCCGGGTGGCCGGGTCGTCGCCACCGATCTGCACGAGCATCGCCTCGAGCAGATTGCGAACGAGCTTGCCCGCCTCCGTCTCAGCACCGCTGCGCTCGATACCGCGTGCGTCGATTGGACGGTGGGTGGTGGCGCCGTACGGGGCGAGTTTGACCGCGTGTTGGTCGACGCCCCGTGCACGGGTCTAGGCACGATTCGCCGGAGACCTGAAATTTTACTGCGGTCTCGGCCTGGGGATGCGGCCCGCATGGGTGAAACCCAGCGCCTCATCCTTCGGAACGCGGCCGAGCGCGTCCGAAAGGGTGGCACGCTGCTGTATGCGGTGTGCTCGCCGTTGTCAGAGGAAGGGCCGGGCGTGGTCGACGCGGTCGATCTTCCTGGGTTCGAGCTCCAAGGTGAGCGCGCCTCTTGCCTGAAATCATTGTACTTCGGTTCGGACGGCCGCTTGGATCTCGGGCCATGGGTGCCAGGCGCTGGGCCCTGGGCTGATGCCTACCAAATCTACATGTGGGTAAATGTAGGATAGTTCGTTGACAGGCATTGGGCATAACGCTAGATTCCGCCGAGCTTGAAATACGGGGCGTAGCGCAGCTTGGTAGCGCGCACGGTTCGGGACCGTGAGGTCGGAGGTTCGAATCCTCTCGCCCCGACTAGAATTGAACACTGCAATTATAATTGCGGCGGAGGAAAGATGGCAAAGGCGCTACCACCGGTCCGAGTTCTCGTCGTCGACGACGACCAAGCGATCTTGGAGTTTATGGAGACCTTCCTCACGAAGGACGGTTTTCAGGTCACCACTCTCGCCAATGCCAAAGACGCCCCCGAGGAGGTCAAAGACGGTGGCTATCACCTCGTCGTGCTGGACCTGATGATGCCCGGTATGGGCGGCGTCGAGGTGCTCGAGTCGATTCGCAAGGTCGACAGCGACGTCGCGGTCGTGATCTTCACCGGCTACCCGTCTCTCGAAACGGCCGTGCAGTCCATGAAGCTCGATGCGGTCGACTACCTCAAGAAGCCGTTCAATCCAGACGAGTTCCGCGAAGTCCTCGATCGCGTCATGCGGAAGAAGGGCCTCCTTCGCACGCCTGAGGAAAATCTACACCGCGTGATCGGTGAAACGATTCGCGGCCTCCGCAAGGACCGCGGCCTCACGTTGAAACAGATGGCGCGGCGTACGGGCCTCAGCGTGTCGCTACTCTCGCAGATCGAGCGTGCGGAATCGAGCGCTTCCATTAGCTCACTTTACAAGATTGCCACAGCGCTCGACGTACGTATCCAAGACCTTTTCGGCGAGTACTGAGCGGGGCTCATCGTCCTGCGGCCTGTGGCGAGCGAAGCAGCCCGGCCAAGTGCTCGCGCAGGAGTGGATCGACGACCACTTCCAACACCTTGCGGCCGCGCCCGCTGGCTTCCTCCATTCGACCGTCCGCTTGAAGTAGCTCGACGAGTCGCACCCGCGAAAACAGATCGTCCGGTGCAGCCGTCACCCAGCGTTCGAGCACGACGATGGCGCTCGACCAAAGACCCCTCGACGCGAGCTGTTCGGCCGCCGCGCGAGCGCGAATGCGCGGCTCGCTCGACGGACTGATTTTGACGGCTGCGTAGTACGCTGCCGCTTCTTCATAGCGGCCGGCTCGCTCGAAGATCGAGGCTAGCGCGGCTCGCTCGGTCGAGCGCCTCGGGTCGAACAAGCGCAAACCGGCGCCGAGCTCGCCCTCGTCAACGTAGATCTCCGCAAGCTTCTTGCGAACGCGCAGCGAAGCGTGAGGAGCAGCGCTCAACGCTTCGGCCGCGGCGCCAGCTCGATCTTGGGACAGCGAGCAATCCGCAAGTGCGATCCTCGATGGCTCGAAGGGCGCGGCGCCAAGCGGGACCTCCGCCAGAGTCGACGCGGCTTGAAGATAGTCCCCACGTCCGAGGAACGCGCTTCCCCTCGCGTACTGAACCTGCGCAGAGTGTTCGGCGGCTGCCAGGAGGCGAAGCACGCGATCGTCTTCGTGAAGATCGAGAAGGAGGGTGGCGCGATCGTCGGCGCTGGCCGCGCGAGCTGCCTCAGCCGAGGTCAAGTAGCTCACGGCGCGAGCTCGCTGACCGCTCTCCCCGAGAGCGCGAAGCCATAGTGCGACGTTGTCTGCCGTGACGAGGGAATCGTCCAGCAGTCGAGCCGCGAGCGCAGGCTGCTCTGCGGCCAACGCAAGCGCTGCGGCCTCGAACGCTTGCGTTGGGGGCATGATGCCGGGGTGGAACGCCAGTGCGAGATGGAGCGTCTCTGCATTCCCGGTGTGGTGTGCGAGAGCCGACAAGGCGGCGCGAGCGCTCTCCCCGAGCTCGGGAGGCGCCCCTTCGAGATAGTCTGCGAGTACGACCACTGCCCGTTCCACGAGGTCGCGGGCCGCGAGTGTCTCCGCTGTTGCGACGACCGGGTCGGCCCATCGTGGGGCCCGGTTGGCGGCTAGCGCGAAGGCTGCGAGGGCGGCGTCGACCTCGCCTCGATTCCGCAGGATGCGACCCTCGGCCAGGGCGACACGCGCCGAATCCGGGTACGCTCGTCGTGCCAACGACAAAGCACGATCCGCACGCCGGGCAGCGCCACTCATCTCATATTCCTCGGCCAGGCGCGTGATCAACAACACGTCGCCGGCCGGCGCGGCGGCTGCGTTCTCGAATGCGATCGCGGCCTCGTCGTGCAGGCCCTTCGCGGCCTGGAGCTCGCCCTGGATGAACCACTCGTATGCATAGGGCGAGACCGCCGGACTATCTTCGATGCGCCCGTCGACCACGCGCGGAACGGTGCGCGGAACAGAGGACGCGCAGGCCACGAGACCCAGGAGCAATATCGATCCCAAACGGCCCACGCCAGCATCATAATCCAAGCGGCCCTGGGAGGCCCGATCGACCAGGAGATGGGGTTTGACTTCGCTCCATGGCACCCCTAAACCTCCGCGGAGCGCGAGCCTGCTATTGCACTGATTCCGCGCTCGACATCAGGGAGAAAACGATGGGTCCGATTTGGATGACGCTGCTGTTGGTGAGCACGCTCGGGTTTTTCTCGTGGTCGGCATTTCGCCGGCTGCGCCAAGTCAAAGTCGGGGTGCCCGACGCTCGTTTCGAGTGGACAGGGGAGCAGATCGCCGATCGCGCGAAGACCCTGCTCGTCTACGCCTTTGGGCAGAAGAAGATGCCGAACTATACGTTGGCCGGCTTCGCCCACGTCGGCATCTTCGTGGCCTTCCAGGTGCTGCTGCTCAACAGCTTGATGCTTTGGGGCCGCGGTTTCGACCCAAGCTTCGATTTTTGGGGCCTGCTGAGCACGGACCATCTATTCGGCAAGCTCTATTCGTTCGCCAAGGAAATGGCGGCCTTTGCTGCCATCGTCGGCTCCATCGCGTTCCTCTACCTCCGGTGGGTGAAGCGCGGCCAGGACAGCGGTGACCCCAAAGAGGTCAAAAACAAGCCGCGCATGACGCTCGGTCATCACGTCGACCGGTATGTGTTCACAGAGCCGATTCTCATTCTTTTCATCATCATCACCATGATGGCTGCCGACTTCCTCTACGTCGGCGCATCGCTGGCACTCGAGTCCGCAGCGACCGGTGATCCGATTCACGCCGGTTGGTGGGAGCCGTTCGGCGGGATCTTCGCCCAGCTCCTATCGGGGGTCGACAACTCGCGCGTCGTGACGGCGCTGCAGCATGCCGGGTTTTGGTGGCACTCGGCCTTCGTGCTCATCTTCCTCAACATCCTGCCGTATTCGAAGCATTTCCACGTGCTCACCGTCATTCCGAACGTGTTCGCGTACGACCGCCGACCCAATGCGCTTCCCAAAGTCGAGGACCTGGAAGGCAAGGTCGAGCGTGAGGAGTCCCTGGGGATCAATCGCCTGAGCGACCTTAGCTACAAACACATCATGGACCTGTACACCTGCACGGAATGCGGGCGTTGCAGCGACAACTGCCCGGCCTACATCACGGGCAAGAAGCTTTCACCAAAGCACCTCACGCTCGCGATTCGCGACCATCTCTACGCGACCGAGAAAGCCATGTTCGGCAAGAACGCCCTGGTCGAGGAGCCAAGCGACACCGCTACGGCCACGCCGAAGGAAAGCGACGGCGAGGAACCGATTCACACCTTCCCACAGGCACCAGAGGGCGGATACTTCGTCGGCGAGACTATCGTCGACCTCGTCCCAAACATCCTTCATCCAGACGTGATCTGGGGCTGCACCTCGTGTCGCGCATGTGAGGAGCAGTGCCCCGTGATGATCTCGTACGTCGACAAGATCATCGGCATGCGGCGCGAAGAGGTCATGATGAAGAACGAGTTTCCCGGCCAGCTCCAGGGCGCGTTCAACGGCATCGAGACCAATGGTAACCCCTGGAACCTTTCCGCGATGGACCGCGCTGACTGGGCGGATGGTCTGGACATCCCGACTTTGAGCGACAAGCCCGACGCCGACGTCCTCTACTGGGTAGGGTGCGCAGCAAGCTACGACGACCGCGCCAAAAAGGTCGCGCGCGCGGTCTCGAAGCTGCTCAAGAAAGCGCGGGTCGACTTCGCCATCCTAGGCACCGAGGAGACATGCACCGGTGACCCTGCGCGTCGCGCCGGCAACGAGTACCTCTTCCAGATGCTCGCCGAGCAGAACATCGAGACGCTCAACGGCTACGAGGCGTCCAAGAAAACGATCATCACCGCGTGCCCCCACTGCTTCAATACGCTCGCCAACGAGTACAGCGATTTCGGAGGCACCTACGACGTCGTGCACCACACAGACTTCCTCAACGGGCTGCTTGTCGCTGGCAAGCTGATCCCTTCGAAGGCCGTAAGAGGAAAGGTTGTCTATCACGACAGCTGTTACCTCGGCCGCTACAACCAGGTCTACGATTCGCCGCGCCAGATTCTCGAGTCCATCGAGGGCCTCGAGCTCACCGAGGTCGAGTATTGGAACCGGAAGAAGGGTCTCTGTTGTGGAGCGGGTGGCGCGCAGATGTTCATGGAGGAGCAGGAGGGCGACGAGCGCGTGAACAACAAGCGCACGCTTCAGCTTCTCAATACGGGCGCGACGACGATTGCGAGTGGTTGCCCCTTCTGCATGACCATGCTCACCGACGGTCTCAAGGCGCAGGACAAGGAAGAAGAGATCGAGCAGCGCGACATTGCCGAGATCCTCGCCGAAGCGATCGAGCTCGACGAGGTCGAGCAGACTCCCGTCGCAGCTGAGTAGCACCGATAGGCCTGCCTAGGGCGGTTGACACGCGACGGGCATCGAATGATGCTCGCCTCGCATGTCCGCGCGCGATCTCCTGCATGCTGCGTTCCACGACCCGCGGACCAAAGCGTACCGAGCCGTCGAATCAGTCGTCTGGGTGTTGATTCTTCTTTCGATCGCGACCTTGGTCGCGGAGCCCTTCTTCGAGGAGGGCTCGCGTGGCGACGTGATTCTCGGAAAGCTCGACCGGGCGCTTCTCTGGATGTTTGCGATCGAAGCGACCATGCGGATTCTGACGTTCCGGCCCCCGGAGCTGGAGATGTTCAACAAGCCGCCGCTCCAACGGCTGCGTACCGAGGTCTTCGGGCGCATCCGATTCGCGCTGACCCCCATGATGCTGATCGACATCATGACCGTGCTCGCTCTGGTGCCCGCATTGCGGGGCCTTCGGGTGTTGCGTCTGCTTCGGTTGCTTCGTACGGCCGAGCTCTTCCGGTACGCGAATCCATTTGAAGGCTTGATGCGTGCGTTTGAAGAGGACCGGCTTCTCTTCGCGTTTGCGTTCTCCGTGCTCGGTACGGAAACCATCCTCGGCGGGATCAGCTTGTTTCTGGTCGAGCGGAACGACAACCCGGGCATCAATTCCATCGGTGACGGCCTTTGGTGGGCCCTCGTCACGATCACGACCGTAGGCTTCGGAGATATCACACCGGCGACCAACGTCGGACGATCCATCGGCGGAGCGATGATGGTCGGTGGGCTTTTCACGTTGGCCTTGTTCGCTGGCATCGTCAGTCATAGCTTGCTCAATGCGGTCTTGAGCATCCGAGAGGAGCAGTTTCGAATGAGTGGCTACGTCAATCACATCGTCGTCTGTGGTTACGAGATGGGCAGCGGGATGTTGCTCGACGTCCTCAGTTCCGAGATCGACATCCAACAGCAGAAGGTCGTTCTCTTCGGCCCTTACGAACGGCCGCGAAGCCTACCTCCGGAGTTCATGTGGGTGCAGGGCGACCCGACGAAGGAGAGCGAGCTCGACAAGGCACGCATCGCATCCGCTTCGACCATCATCGTCACCGGCTCCCGTCGCGTCGTCCCACAGCAGGCTGATGCCGCGACGATCTTGACGGTCTTCACCATTCGTTCGGCGCTGCAGAAGAGCGTGGCGGCAGCCAATCGCAAGAAACCGATTCGCATCATCGCGGAGGTTCTCGACTCCGAGAACGTCCAGCACGCCCGGACGGCTGGTAGCGATGAAGTCATCGAGACGCGTCGCGTGGGCTATTCACTGTTGGCGCACACGGTCGTCTACCCTGGGGTCGCGGACGCGACCAGCCGCATGGTGTTCGGCGGAAACCAGAACCTCTACGTCGGGCATCTGCCGAAATCGATCGATGAACCGCGCACGTTTGACGAGCTCAGCCGGGAGATTCGTTCGTCCACCGGTTGTTTGGTGATCGGTTACCGCGATCCCGACACAGGGGAGGAACAAGTGAATCCAAGTGGCGACTCGCTGGTGCAACCCGACATGGAGGTCCTCTATATTTCTTCCAAACCGAGGCTGAGGAGCTCGTGAAGGTGCTC
Organism: Myxococcales bacterium; assembly: GCA_024640845.1. Taxonomy (GTDB): domain Bacteria; phylum Myxococcota_A; class Polyangia; order Polyangiales; family Houyiibacteriaceae; genus SG8-38. The sequence goes on from JAHEEE010000001.1 coordinate 118,005, forward strand.
GCGAGACGAGAGCCCTTGTTGGTGCGGCCGGGCGCGCGCTTCGATTGCGTGGGCGACGGCCTATGCTGTAGCGACATCCATGCCGTCGGAGCGCTGAGCGAAGACGATTGCGAGATGCTCGCCCTGATATCTGAAGACGCGATCGATCGGCACAACAGCGAGGACGCCGCGGTGATGATGATGCGTAGCGACACCGGTCGATGCGTGTTTTGGAGCGAACAGGGATGCGCAATTCATTCGCAGCTAGGATCGGACATGAAGCCGAGCCCATGCATCCAGTTCCCCTACGCATTGACGGCCACACCGATCGGCGGGCGCATATCGACGCAGCACCGCTGCACCTGCCGCACCTTGGGCCCCCTGCCACCGGTCACCGCCGATGCGGCGCGCCCCTGTATCGTCGATGCGAACGGAGAGCTGAAGCCTGAGCACGCGGTGCTCGATGAGGTGGCCTGGTCTGCGACAGAAACCGTATCGTTCGCCGAGTACGCCGAGCGCGAAGCCGGTCTTCTCGCTGCGTTGGTCGAGGGCAAAAACCTCGCGACTGTCCTACAGGCGGATCCATTCCCCGAGCTCGACGGAATGACCTGGTCGGCGGTGGCCGATGAGCTCCTCGAGTTCCAGGGACCTTCGCGCGCGGCGACCGCCTCACGTTGGTTTGCCGAGGCGATCGCGTTCCTAGTCGACCGCCGCGAGCGCACAGAGAAAACGAGGCCTTGGGCGGACGCCTTCGAACGGGCGGCGAAGCGTGTCGTCGACCCCGTCTCCCCGAACAGGGTCTTCGGCGATTGGCTTGCAGACGAGCTTTGGTCCATGCGCTGGACCCACTATGGGAGCCTGGCCCGCGCTCGCACCGAGTGGGCGACCCGGCTCGCCATCGCTCGCCGCATCGCAGGATGGCTCGACATCAGCACCCCCTTGAATGACAACGTCTCCGCCGCAGAGGCCGTGATGATCGTCGACGTGATCGGAACGACGGACCCGTGGGAAAAGGTCCAGTCGGCGATTAGGGAGCCCGGAGGCATGCCTTCCAAGCGTCGCCATTGAGGCGTGCGACGCCAGAAACGAGAGCGATCAGAGACCCATGATCTTCGCGACGGCGTAGCGCATGACCTCGGTCGCGCCGCCGCCGATGCGGAACAGCCGGGCGTCCCGCCACGCGCGAGCGACCCACAGCTCCTCGAGGTAGCCCATGCCTCCATGGAATTGGACGCACTGGTCCATGATTTCCCCCGTGACGTCGCCCACGTAGGCCTTGGCCATCGAGACGATGCGCGTCGTCTCCATGGAGAGCATGCCGTCGTTGACGAACTTGTCCTCGTTGTAGGCTGCGCACGCATTGTACGTCAGCGCCTTTGCCGCTTCGTACTTCGTATACAAATCGACGAACTTCTGTTGCCAGTACTCGCGCTTGATGAGCGGCTTTCCGAACGCAACGCGCTCGCGACCGAACTGCACCGATCGGTCGAGCGCGAGCTTCGAACCCGCGAGCCCGCTGACGCATCCGACCAGACGCTCGGACTGGAAGTTCTGCATGAGGTATACGAAGCCCATCCCTTCTTGTCCGAGCAGGTATCGCTGTGGAACCCGTACGTCCTCGAAGAAGAGCTCTGCGGTGTCGCTCGCCCAGTTGCCGGCCTTCTCGAGCTTCTTGGAGACGCTGAACCCTTTGGCGTCGGTAGGGCACACGATGATCGAGATGCCGCTGTGGCCTGCCTCCGGATCGGTCTTCACCATCAGGGTCACGAAGTCCGCTCGAGTGCCGTTGGTGATGTATGTCTTCGAGCCGTTGATCACATAGTCGTCGCCGGCCTTGCGGGCCGTCGTCCGAAGCCCCGCGACATCTGACCCGGCGCCAGGCTCGCTCACGCCGAGCGCCGCGACTTTGTCGCCGCGGATCGCGGGCGCCAAGAACTCGTCCTTCACTTCGCGGGAACCGAGATCATTGATCACCGGGGTCGCCATGTCGGCCTGGACCAAGAGACCCATCGTCACGCCCGCCGAGCCGCAGCGAGCGAGCTCCTCCGACTTCACGACGCTCATCCAAAAGTCGCCGCCGCCGCCGCCCACGTCTTCGGGGTAGTGGGCCCCGAGGATTCCGAGGTCACCGGCACGCTTGAAGACCGAGTTTGGGAAGATCTTCTCCTCCTCCCATTGATCGACCTTGGGCGCGAGCTCGTTGTCGACGAAAGATCGGACCTGCTGTCGGAAGATCTGATGCTCTTCCTTGAACGGCTGAAACGTGGATGACATGACTGCCTCGCTCTGAGAAAATGAATGAACGTTCATTTAGTCGCAGATGCGCAAGAAGGCAAGTCCCCCGCTGGCATAGGCCCTATCAGGGACTGGGCTGCTTGCCCTTGCCGCGCTCCGCGGCGGGCGCGAGCACGATCGCGTCCATCCGCTCCGCGTAGACCTCGGGTTTCACTTCGGCGCGGAGCTCGGTGATGAGCACTTCGAGCGCGCCCTCGCGCTCGGTCCGCCAGAGCTTGCGACGGATACGCGCGCTCGACTGCTCGAGGGACTGGACCCGCTCCGGTCGGAGCCCGGTCAACTCCAAGACGCTCCATTTTCCGTCGCCGAGGTCGAGCGGTCCCGCCAGATCTCCGGTTTCAGAAAGGGAGAAGGCCGCCTTGGCAAGCGTGGCGTCGATTGTGCCACTCGCCTCCCGGCCGACGACGTTTCCGTCGGCGGTGAAGTAGAGAAGGTCGCCTCCACGCACGTTGGTTTCCGTGTCGAGGCTGCGCTCCTTGGCGAGTGAGCGAAACGTCTTGGTCTTGTCCGTCTTCAGACTCTTCAGGATCGCTTCGGCTTCGGCTTTGCTCCCGACGAGGATGTGACGGGCGCGACGCAGTTCCGGGCGCCGGAACTCCTCGGGATTCTCTTCGTAGTACCTGGCAACATCCGCTGCGGGCACTTCATCCGGCGTTACCGTCTCCTCGAACTCCTCGCGCACGAACACTTTCACGAGGGTCTGGTTGACGAAGCGTTGCACGACCGGGTCATCGCCGTAACCGAGCTTCTCTGCGCCTTGATAGAAGAGCTCGTTTTCGAGTTGGGCGTCCGCGGTGGCCTTGATCAGACTCGGGTCGGCTGCCAGCCGTTGCCGGCTGTACGGCGGACGCGAAGCGATCGTGTCCTCGATGTCGCCAACGGTAATCGTCGTGTCGCCGATGCTGGCGAAAACCTTGGCGCGGCGAGTCTCGTCCGCGGTGGGAGGAGCGTCTTCCGCAAGCGCGTGCATCGAAATTACGGTTCCAACAACGAGGGCAAGAGGGAGGATTCGTCGCATGGCCGAGCAGCGTTTCACGCGGTCCCGAGGTGGTCAAGGGCCGTCGGAGGTCAAGAACGCCAAGAGCGCAGAAGCCAGGGCGAGAGGCTCGAACCAGTGGATCATGTGCCCGACGTCCGGGATCTCGACGAAGCGATGGTTCGGAATCCTGTCGATGCGGTTCTTCTCGTCCGCGAGACGAAATCCGCGCTCGCCTGCAACGACGAGCGTGGGCGTCTCGATCGACGCGAGTAGCGCCTCGAACTGACCGGGCTCGAACGGCCGCGGCGAAAACGTCTTGTGAAGCGGGTCGAACGACCACCGCAGGCCGCCGTCGACCCTCCGGGTGCTCTTCCCCACGAGAAAGAGGCCAAGATCATCAGGCAGCGTGGGGTTTTGGACCCGCATTCGGCGGAGGGCCGCCCGCGCGTCGGTCATCGGTCGCGGCTCGTTCGTGCGCACTCTGGCCACGCCATCGAGCCATGCGCGAAGCCTTGCGGTGGGCTCTCGCGGCTCCATCTCGGGTGGACCGATCCCCTCGACCAAAGTGAGCGTTGCGAGCTTCTCGGGGCGCGCTGCAGCGAACATCGCGCACGCGGATCCACCCATCGAGTGGCCGAGCAAATGCACGGGCGCGTCGGTGATCTGCGGGAGCAATTCGTCCAGATCGAGGACGTAGTCGGGAAAGTGATAGTAGCCTCCGAGCCCGATCCACTCGCTTTGGCCGTGGCCGCGCCAGTCGAAGGCGGCTACGCCGTGGCCGGCGCTGGCGAGCTCGCGCGCGACGGCGTCGAAGCTCCACGCGATGTCGAGGAAACCGTGGCACAAGACGACATCCACCGGCCGGTCTCCCCAGCGGATGACGTGATGCGCGAGCCCATTGGCCGTCAGCGTCTCCTCGGACGTGACGATCACGTGGCTGGCTCCTCGAACCGCTTGGGGGAGAGCGCTTGCGCTTCTCTGGACTGAGGCGCCCCCGACATCGCGTCCGCGATCAGCTCGGCCGTCAGTGGGGCTAGCAAGATGCCATTGCGATAGTGCCCGCTTGCGATGAAGAGTCCTTCTACTCGGCTCTCCCCGACCAAGGGGAGGCCGTCCGGCGTCCCCGGACGAAAGCTCGACCAATGGGATTTGATCGGGGCGTTCCGAAGTGATGGGGCGATGCGGGTTGCCTTTTCGATGACGTCCGCCATGCCGCCAAACGTGATGCCCCGTTGAAAGCCGACCCGCTCCATCGTCGAGCCGCAGAGGACCCTGCCGTCCGGACGCGTGACCACGTAGCCGCCTGCGCCAAACACGATCCTCCGGAAGATCGGCGGCCGCGTCTCAGTCGTGATCATCTGACCCCGAACCGGATAAATCGTCTCCGAGTCGAAGGGGAGGCCGGGAATCAGGGTAGTCCAACTCCCTGCCGCCACGACCACGCGCTCCGCGTGAAGGCTCTCCTTGCCGAGTCGCACGCCGCGCGCACGACCGCCTTCGAGGTCGATGGCACGCACCGTCGTGCCGGTACGGAATGTGACCCCCTCGCGCTCCGCCCCGAGCGCGACCGCCGAAAGGAGCTTCCTCGGTTCGACCTGGGCGTCTTCGGCCATGCTCAGCGCACCCAATGCTTCGGGACTACAGTTGGGTTCTTGACGCGCGAGCTCTTCGGGGCCCCACCGCTGGCAGCGGATACCTTGCACGCGCAAGCTCTCGGCTTGCCGCTCGAGCTCACCCAGCTCCTTGTCGTCGAACGCGATCTTGATGACCCCGCAGCGCCGGAACCCCACATCGATTCCAAAGTACTCATCGAGCTCTTCGGCGAGCTCGGCGTGAAGCTCCCTGCTTCGGCGCCCAAGCTGAAGCGCGAATGCGTCGTCAAACGACTCGATGGTGGGACCGAGAATCCCAGCTGCCGCGGAAGATGCTTCCGCGCCGGGAACACTTCGTTCGAGAACGGTGACTTTCGCTCCGTCCTTGGCGAGTCGATAGGCCACGCTACAGCCCATCAAGCCACCCCCGACTACGATAACGTCGCTCAACATCGCGGTGAAGCTACACGGTCCGCGATGGAGGGCAAGCTCTCGATTAGCCGAAGATGTCTCGATACGTGACCAAGATCATGACGCCGAGCAGGAACACGATCCCGAACGCATGCACTGCCATCTCGAACTGTTCGTTTGCTCGCCGCCGCGTGACAGCTTCGTATCCGAGGAAGATCAGTCGCCCGCCGTCCAAGGCGGGAAACGGCAAGAGATTGAACATCCCGAGCGCAACCGAGATGAACATCAGAATCCACAGAAACGCAGGTAATCCAGCCTGTGCAGCGTCCGCCACCATCTTCCCCATCATGACCGGACCGCCGATGCCTTCGGTGCTTCGCCGTTTGACCATATCGGCGAGCCCATTCAGTTGGGCCATCGTCATTTGAAAAGGCAGTACGACGGAGAGCTTGGCCGATTCCACGACGCCTAGCTCCTCGTAGAGCGGGATCATCTTGGCGCCGACTCCGATTTGTCCGCGCCCGCCGCGATCGAGAGGTGTGATCGCGATAGGCGGCAGCGCCTTGCCGTCACGCTCGATTATATACTCGGTAGGCTCGCCCGCGCGCGGAGCGGTGGCATCGATGAGCTCGGACACGTTCGCGATAGCCTTGCCGTTAGCCATGACGATGATGTCGCCTTCTTGTAGCCCGGCGTTCGCCGCCGGGGAGTCGGGCACGACGTGTCCCACTTGCATGGGCTCAGCTGGCTGCATCGGAGGCAGGGTGTTGGTCACCCCCAAAGCAAACACGATCGCCGAGGCGGTGAGGTAGTTGGCGATTGGACCGGCGGCGATGGTCGTGACGCGCGCGAACAGGCTCTTGTTCGGGTAGAGCTCGGGGTCGTTTGGGTCGACTTCCTCGTTCGGGTTCATGCCCGCGATCTGCACATAGGCGAGGAAGGGAATCACCGCGACTTGGAAGACCGTGGGGCTTCCCTTGGGCTGGTGCCGAAACAGTGTTGGGCCGAAGCCGATACTGTATCGGAGCACCCGCATCCCGAATGCTCGAGCTGCGAGGTAATGCCCCCCCTCATGAATGATGACCAGCACCGACAATGCAATGACGGTGATAAGGACTTTGAAAAGCACGCTATCCACGACCCCAGCATAACGCTCCGAAAGGACCCGTCGAGGCAGCAGCACGACACGGACGAGGCCCGTATCCGTCTAGTCAGACTGGATCCCTACATCTGGCGACGAATGGCCGCGCTCAAAAAAGTGGCTGATTCTGTGAAACACTGTCGCAGTCCGAGGTCGTTTTGCGTACTATCCCGGCCACCTGGCGAACAGGGGTAGGTTGTGCCTGAACATCATCAAAACCGGAATTCCATGATTCAACGCCTCTCAGCGGTTCTCATCTGCGCGCTGGCATTCACCCTCTGGGCCCCTTCGAAGGCGGACGCGCAAGACGCGTTCAGCTGCATCGAAGAGCTCAGCGACGATGATGTACGCTATCGCATACGCTACATCGAAAATAAGCTCGAGGATGGCAAGAAGCACGCGACCCGCTGGCGCTACACCTGGATGGGCCTCTGGCTCGCCGGTGGGGCCGGCATGACATACGCCGCTGTGAAAAACGCGCGCGACGACGACGATGCCGAGAAGTTCGGTTGGGCCTATCTTGCTGCCGGCAGCTACTTCATGGCGACCACGCACATGTTCGTTCCCGCGCCAGACGTCTGGGGAGCCAAACGAATTCGGCGACAAGACGACGGCTCCGAGGAAGCACGGCGCGCCAAGCTCTTGTACGCCACGCAGACGTTGAAAAAAGCCAACGGGGTGCAGAGCCTGAGCACCGGCGCCCTTCCCACGGTGGGCGGTCTGATTTACGGAGTCGTCGGTGGTACGGTCAAGGCCACCCAGTGGACCGGGCAGAGCCGCGGTCTCACGGCGGGCATGTATATCGGACCACCACTGCTCGGACTCATGCAGACTGCGACGGCACCGAACGCTGCTGTGAAGGCCTACGAGGCGTATCGCGGCATCGCGTGTTCCAGCAAATACTACGACACGCACGAAGAAGGTCCAGAGTTCGACTTCAGCGTGAGCCCCGGCGGGACGAACTTCAGCGTCCGCTTCTGAGCCTGTCGCTCAGCCCTCTTTCTTCTTGCGAAAGCGCGCCCGCATCCGTGCGGCGTATCCCTCTTTGTTTTCCTGTTTCGCCCTGGCAATGGCCAGCGCACCTTCAGGGACGTCGCGTGTGACGGTGGTTCCGCTGGCGACGTAGGCGCCTTTCTTCACGGTGACTGGCGCAATGAGCTGACTGTCGCTTCCGATGAACACCTCGTCTTCGAGTGTGGTCGTGTGCTTCTGCTCGCCATCGTAATTGCAGAAGATCGTTCCGGCGCCGATGTTGACACCGCGGCCGATCACGCCATCCCCCACGTAAGAGAGGTGGTTGACCTTCGAGCCCTCGCCAAGAGTCGTCTTCTTCGTCTCCGAGAAGTTTCCGACCTTGCTATGCGGCCCGAGGTTGCTCTTCGGGCGGAGGTGGCTGAAGGGGCCCACTTGTGCCGCTTCGCCGATCGTCGAGTCGGTGGCGACCGTGTACGGCAGGACCTTCGCGTCCTTTTCGACGACGACATCGACCAGCACGCAGCCCACATCGATATGGGCGCCAGCACGCACGATACAGCGCCCGCGCAAATGGACGTTCGCGCCGAGCACCGCACCCGGCTCGATCTCGCAATCAGCGTCGACGTAGAGTGTGTCGAGGTCGACGACACCGACACCCTTGCGCGCTAGCTCTTCGGCGACCGCGCGTCGCTTGATAGCGGCGGCCAGCGCGAGCTCCCGTCGATCGTTGATGCCTGTCAGCTCACTCATATCGCCCTCGATGTTTATCACCTTGCCACGCCTCGCCGCTAGCTCGACCACATCGGTGAGGTAAAGCTCGCCTTGCGCGTTGTTCGTGTCGAGCTGCTGGATGCTCTCGCGTAAGAACCCGGTCTTGAAAGAGTAGAGCCCCGGGTTCACTTCTCGTATCGCGCGTTCCGAAGTGGAACAGTCGCGATCTTCGACGATCCGCTCGATGTCCCCGGCATCGCTTCTGACGATTCTGCCATAGCCCCCAGGGTCCGCGAGCGTCGCCGTCACCAAGCCGCAGTCGGCATCTGCTGCGTTGGCGCGCTCCACCAGCTCTCGCAGCAAGGACGCCGGCAGAAGAGGGCAATCCCCGTAGAGCACTGCCGTCCGGCCCTCGAGGTCGGGATGCGCCTCGATCGCGCAACGAACGGCATCGCCGGTGCCGTTTTGCCTCGGCTGAAGCACGGTCTCGACGTCCTCTCCGAAGCTCGCACGGAGCTCTTGCTCGACTTCGTCACGGCCGTGCCCAACGACCACGAGACATCGCGACGCGCCGGCAGCCAGCGCGCTCCGGACTACCCAGGACACCAGCGGCCGCCCTGCGATCTCGTGAAGCACTTTGGGCCGGTCGCTCTTCATTCGCTTGCCTTCACCGGCGCCGAGGATGATGGCGTTCCAGGGGCTCGTTCGGTCGGAGGACATGCGTGGGCCTCAGGCTGCGTTCGTGAGGTAAGTTGCGACTCTGGCCAACGCGGCCAGGTCATGCACATCTTCGTCGAACGCCGGTACCTCGACAATGGGCGTGGCGTTGCCGATCTTCTCTCCCAATCGTTGCACCTGCGCGCCGTCCGCCGAGGCCCAGCTACGCTCCGCTTCGAGTGACGCGGCGAGTCTCGGATGAATGCTCGCCGCGTCGATCGAGGCAGGGACGACCGCGCGAATGGCCTCGATCTGCTCCTCGACGGGGATGCTCGGCTTTTCGATCAAGGTATGTACCTGATTGACGATGATCGCTTCGCGATTCATTCCCGCAGCGGCCAACTTATCGCTGAAAAACTCGGCTTCTCCGATCGCGAGCGGATCGGGGCTGGTGACCAGCACGAACGCGACCTCCGGGCTTCTGAGCGCGTTCGACACCTGCTCCGCGCGCTCCTTGAATCCACCAAACAGGTCGTTGATGCCGCTCACGAACTCCGCGACCTGCTCGAGGAACGCAAGGCCGGTGATTCTCCCGATGCCTTTGAGGAGCACCGTTGCCCCACGTCCAACCAAGCCGAAGGCCTCTTTGCCCGCGCCTTCGAAGACCTGAAGAAACCAACGCATAGCCGGTGAATCAATTGCGTCGATCAAGCGTTCGGGCGCCGTCAGAAAGTCGATCGCACTAGCAGTAGGCGGGGTGTCGAGCACGATTAAGTCCCACTGCGTATCCTTGCGAACCTCGTGGAGCTTCTCCATCGCCATATACTCCTGAGTGCCGGCCAGCGAGCTCGCGACGTATTGGTAGATTTGGTTGCCGAGGATTCGCTCGCGCGCCTCGTCGTCGGACGCGTACTTCGTCACCAAGTCATCGAAGGTTCGTTTCGTATCGAGCATCATGGCCGAGAGCGAGCCCTCGCACTCGAGCCCGTTGTTCTCGAAAAGCGCGCGGGGCACTTCCTGCTCGCTCGTCGTCATCTCGTCGAGGCCGAGGCTGTTCGCCAGGCGTCGGGCGGGGTCGATTGTCAGGCAAAGGACCTTGCGGCCCTGCATCGCCGCATGCACCGCCATGGCGGCAGCCGTGGTCGTCTTTCCGACGCCGCCGCTACCGACGGTGACCACGACTCGGTGATTGCCGAGGACGTCCGCGAGACTCATTGGGGCGGCACTCTAGCAGCCCGCGGGAGGGTGTCGATCTCGCTGGAATCGTTGACTTCTACCGAATCTTTGCATCGGGAGTCGTAGCACAATAGTCTACATGCACCTACATCTATTGAGGAGCACTCATGAAGGAACGCCGCCAACAGAGAAGCCAAGACCCATACCGGGCACTGTGCTTGCAACTCGAGCAGGTTCGCGCCGACGGAGAGCTCGATGCCATGGTCGTCGCCATCGACAATGGCCTGCTGGTGGCGGGCGCCGGCGAGCGCTCGGTGTGCGAGGCCCTCGGCGCGGTTGCCCCTTTGTTGGGTTCGCCGTCGTTCAACGGTCAGGTTCCTGGTGCACTGGTCGGTCAGCGTATCGATGTGCGCGCGATCTCGCTCGAGGGAGAGACTGTCTACGTGGCGGCAGTCGGGCGTGCGGCCAGTGATGAATGGGTCGCGCGGTCCATCGGAGGCGTTCGACGGATTCTCGGATACCCACAGCTCACGGCGCGTCAGTTGCTCGTCAACTAATTTGCACGCACGCCGATCGGCACTTTGTGCGGCGTTTTCCAGCGTAACACGGAGCTGAAAAGCACGGTAGCCCTGTGTCCAAAGAGGCCACGGCACGCTCACCGACTGGCGGCTGCTTGCAGAGCCTTGGTCAGCCGGACGTGGCTCCATGTCCTAGATCAGGGTGGAGTGTCTCGGTTGTGGCGGTACCTACGTGCATCGGCTGGGTGACATTATCCAAGCCCACACGCACAGGTGTCGTGCCTGTGCGCACCGTGCACGCTCTGCCAGGGCGAAAGCTGCCGCGAGCTAAGGCGCGGGCGGCCAGGTTCCAACCGCGCATTCGCCGCGCCCCGAACGCAAAAGCTGCGCTGCGAGGAAAGAATTACGTATGGAGCGGGACCGCATGTCGACTCCATATTCTCCATGAACCCTGTTGCGACACGGGTCGGAGCGATTCGATACGATTTGCTCAGGGGCCGCTTGTCGGAGGAAAAATGAAGATGAAACTCTCACTTATGCTTTTGACCTGCGCGTGCAGCGTTTTCGTGCTCGCGTGCGGCGGTTCCGACGACCGATACGAGGACCAGGGGCTTCGCATGAACGAAATCCAAGTCCTCGGCACGCACAACAGCTATCACATCCAGGCCCGCGACGATATTCTCGCGCTTCTTGCGGTCGTCGAGGGGCAGGAAGTCGCCGACAGCCTCGAGTACACACACCTGCCGCTTGGTGACCAGCTCGATCGTGGCGTCCGTCAGTTCGAGCTCGACATCTTCGCCGACCCCGAAGGCGGACTCTATGCGACCCGGAACGGATTGATCTACCTCGGCGAGGATCCCAACTCCGGGCTTCCAGAGCTCGACGAGCCGGGGATGAAGGTGCTTCATGTTCAGGACCTGGACTTCGAAACCCACTGCCTGACCTTGCAGATCTGCCTCGACCAGATGAAGCAATGGTCGGACGACAATCGCGACCACCTTCCAATCGTCGTCATGATCCAAGGGAAGGAAGAAGACGTCGACGATCCGATGGACGTGTTCACAACTCCCATCGAGTTCGGACGGGACGAGGTTGATGACATCGACGACGAGATTCGCGCGGTGTTCCCGGAGGAGCGACTCATCACGCCAGACGACGTACGCGGCGAGTACGCGACACTGGAGCAGGCGGTGCTCGATGGGAACTGGCCGACACTGCGCAAAGCGCGTGGCCGCATGATGTTCACGTTTCTGAACGGAGGCGCCGCGAAAGAGTCTTACATCGAGGGTCACCCGTCGCTTGAGGGCCGCGTGATGTTCACCAATTCGGAGGAAGGAGAGGCAGAGGCAGCGTGGTTCAACGTCAACAACGCCCTCGATGACGGCGATCGCGTCCGTGGGCTGATCCGGGCAGGCTATTTGGTCCGCACTCGCGCCGATGAGGATACGCAGCAAGCGCGCGAGGACGACTACACCCTCCAGGAAGCGGCGTTCGCGAGTGGAGGTCAGTTCGTCAGCACCGATTACGTGGTGCCCAATCCCGCATTCGGCACCGACTATGTCGCTGCGGTACCTGGCGACTATGTAGCTCGCTGCAACCCCATTTCGGCGCCGGCGGACTGCCGGTCCGAGCTCATCGCTCCGTAGAGCGGCAGCCGTAGGCGCGACCCCGCTCGCTAAGAAATAATTACGTATGGCCCGGCCCAGCCCTGCGACCCCACATTGTCTGAGGCCCCTGCGGGTCAGCGAGGTTGCTATGCGTATTCTGTCTACGTTCATTTGCGTGCTGGCGCTCGGCGTCATGGGGTGCAGTGAGACGTCGGGCACGGCTGGCAACGGCGGTGTCGGTGGTGACGGCGGAACGGGGGGCACCGTCGAGTGCGAAGGGGCCGGAGACGGCACCGCATGCAGCAATGGAGCCTGCCTGGACGGGGTCTGCACGGTTCTGACCACCGTGAGCGGTACCGTCACCCTGCAAGAGAGTCTCGACATGGACTCGCCAGCGGCCGGTGCCACCGTGTCGGTGCGCAAGACTTCTCTCAGCACGACAGCGGATGAGTTCGGCGAATTCGCTTTCGACGTCTTCCCGGGGCTCTGGTTCTTCGAGTCGTCGAAAGAGGACACCTGGGGCTTCATCGAGCTCTACGCCGTGCCCGCCGAAGGGCGAAGCGATCTCGAGGTTGTAGTTGCTGCGGATGCTTTCGTGACGCAGCTCGAAGAAGCCCTGATGGTCGATATCGACGACACAAAAGGCATGGTCACACTGCTTTTCGAACCCGCCGGAGGTATGGGAGGCGAGACCGCGACTTTGAGCGAGCCGTACGATTTCTCGCTCACGTTTGATGCGGACGGCGAGCCGGTCCGGTCGGAGAACGTCCTTCCTGGAGATGAGGCGCCGATACTGGGTTTCGCCGGGGTGGACTTGACGGAGGAGTTGACTCTGACTCCTGTCGGCGTAGACGGCGTGAACGCCTGCGACCTGGAATACCGAGGAGCGGTCTATCCGGTCATGGCCAAGACAATAACCGTGGTGGACGCCGAATGCGCACCACTCTAAAAGCCCGGCGTGTAGGCAGCGAGGGCGACGTCGGCGCGTTTGAGGTGCAGCCGTGGGCGCAACAACCGAGACGGCTCCCGGGCAACCTCGGGCCGTTTCTTTTCAGGAAGTGTGTCAGCAAGGTGTGTCTGTGAGGCCACAAAAACCCTGTTTTTGTGGGCGATTCGGTTGCCGAGCCTAGTTGCTCGTCAACTGAGCTCGCATCGCCTCGACCTCGGCCTGACGGATCAGGTCGCGGGCCCCTTGAGACAACAAGTGGTCTGCAACCTCCTCACCAAGCGCATGCGCGCGAGCTAGCGCATCCGGGGAAGCTAGATCGAGGTAGGTGTCAGACGTCGCAGAGAGCATCCGATCGCCGTCGTAGGAGGCGACCATCGCGTCGAGCTTGAGTCTCCCCTCGCCCGCGGTTGCATGCCCTGCGATTGACGAATGACAGTTGCCCTCGAGCTTCTGCAACATCGCGCGCTCTGCAGTGATTTGAATGCGGGCGGTTGGGTGCTCGATCGCCCGGAGTCGATCGCGAAGCGCGTCGTCGCTCAACGGTCCTTCGATGGCGAGGGCGCCTTGTCCGACCGCGGGCAAACAGATCTCGGGCGTGAGCACGACATGCGGCGTTTCGCGCAGAACGCCGGTTCGGGCAAGGCCCGCTGCCGCCAGGACGATCGCGTCACACTGGCCCTCTCGGAGCTTTCGGAGCCGTGTTTCGATGTTGCCGCGGAGCGGCACGAAACCCAAGTCCGGGCGCTGGCGTTGCAGTTGGACGACGCGCCGCCGAGACGTGGTGCCGACTTTCGCGCCGCGCTTGAGCGAATGGAGGTCGACGCCATCGATCGTCACGAGCACGTCCCTTGGGTCTTCGCGCACGGGGACGCTCAAAATCGCCATCCCCTCGGCCAGCGGTACGTCACCAGGCACGTCTTTGAGGGAGTGCACCGCGAAATCGGCGTCGCCGCGAACGACGACCGCTTCCACCTCGCTCACGAAGAGGCCTTTGCCACCCACTTGGGCCAGTGGGCGGTCCTGGATTCGATCGCCCGTCGTCTTGACGTGCACTTCTTCGATGTCGAGGTCGGGGAAGTGCGTGCGTAGTTGCCTACCCACCCAGCGGGTTTGTACGAGGGCAAGATTGCTGCCCCGTGTTGCAATGCGCAGCTTCACTTGGTGTCGCCTGTTGGGCCGGTCGCGGCAGCCGTCAATTGAGAGACGTTGGCTTCGGCGCTCGTTTGCGTCGAGGTCTCTTCGGGTGGAGTCTCGTGTTCGGAAAGCGCAAACAGGCGTCGAACCGCGTCGATCAACAGAGCCCCGTCCGGCTCGCCTGCTCCGGCTTTGAGCTCTGTCATCGGCTGGTGTAGGAGCTTGTTCACCAACGACCGCGACATCGCTTCGAGCACCGCACGGTCGGATTCGCCCAAGCCTCCGAGCCGCGGCAGCGCACGCCGAAGCTCCTCTTCCGCGACTTGTCCGAATCGCTTGCGTAGGGCGACGATCGTGGGTGCTAGCTCGAGTGAGCGACGCCAACTCAAGAACGACTCGACCTCGTCCTCGATGATGCGCTCCGCCAAGGCGGCCTCGCGCGCGCGCACGGCGAGATTCTCTTCGGCAACCTGCTGCAGGTCGTCGACGTCATACACGAAGACGTTGTCCATGTTCCCGACGCGCGGGTCGACGTCGCGAGGTACCGCGATGTCGATGATGAAGAGCGGGCGATGACGGCGTGTCCGTACGACGCTCTTCATCAGTTGGGGTGTGAGAATGAACTGCGGGCTTGCCGTCGATGCGATCACGACATCCGCGTCCGAGAGCTCGGTGGCCAGCCGTTCATACGGTACGGCTCGGCCGTCGCATGCTATCGCGAGCATCTGCGCCCGCTCTTCGCTGCGATTGATGATGTGCAAATTCGTTCCGGTTTGCCGCAAGCTGCGAGCGGCAGACTCGCCCATCTCACCTGCGCCGAGGAGGAGGGTCTGACGGCCTTCCAAGTTGCCGAAGATTTTCTTGGCAAGCTCGCAGGCGATCGAGCTCACGCTGACGGTGCCTTCAGCGATGCCGGTCTCGTTGCGCACTCTTTTGGCAGTGGCGAAGGCCTGGGTGAAACAGCGCCCGAGCAACGTGCCAATGGTGCCTGCCTCCTTCGCGGCGTCGAATGCATCTTTGACCTGCCCGAGGATTTGAGGCTCGCCAACGACCAACGAGTCCAAGCTGGACGCGACGCGAAAGACGTGACGGACCGCGTCGATCCCGCGCTCCTGATAGAGGACCCCTTCGCCAGCGGCGTCCCCGAGCCGCTTCGTGAGCGTCTGCTTGGCATCTCGCGCGGCTTCGAGAGGGTTGGCACTCGTCGCATAGAGCTCGACGCGATTGCAGGTCGAGATCAGCAATACTTCCTCGAGACCGGAGTCGGTTGCGATCTCGCGAAGCTCCCGCTGGAGGTCAGTCGGAGCCACGGCCAGCCGCTCCCGTACCTCGACGGGCGCCGTGCGATGCGAAAGGCCAACCACGACAAAGTCGCGCATCAGACGTTGCCCCCGGCCGCACGCAGCGCATAGCCCGCCAGCACGAGCAGCGTGAAGAGGAAGCCCAGCATCGTGCCAACCGCAGCTTTGCGGCCCTGCCAACCAGCCGCGACGCGCAGCACGATGACGCCCGCGAAGATCGCCCAGGCGACCAAGCCAAGCGCTTGGCTGACGTAGAACTGGGCGCCGCCCGAGCGCAAGAGCCAAAACGTGCCAGTGACCATGCCGAAAGTCAGGAGCGGAAAACCAACCAACACGGAACGAAGCCCAATCGTGTCGAGAACGCCGAGTGAGGGCAACCGCTGAAATGCCCCAGTCAGCTGCCGTCGGCGCAGCAATCGTTCTTGAACCAAGTAGGCGGCGCCCGCGACGAAGGCGAGTGCGAACGAAACCAGGCCCATGACGTTGGCTGCGATGTGCAGTGTGAGCATCACCGATTGTACTGGTGGAGGGACAGGCGCAAAGCTGCTGCCGAGGCCCGAGGCGAGAAACAACATCAGTGACAGGGGCGCGACGAAGGCACCGAGAATCGTCACATTCATACGGTAGGATGCGAGCAGGAAGGCGATGCCGATGCCGAAGGACGAGACACTCAGGATCTGCGCCATGTCGGCCAGGGGCAGCTCGCCGGGGGAGGGCGTCTCCAATAAAAGGAAGGCGAGGTGCGCGCCAAGTGCCGCGACGAACGCAGTTCCTGGCAACCGAGGCGCCTTCTCAGAGCCTCGGGTGAGCCGAAACAAGTAGAGGATGCACGCGATCGCATAGAGGGCCGCGGTGGCAATGAAGAGGCCGGCTTTCATCGTCTCGTCGAGGCCTCCACGACTGAGGGGCAGGCCACGAAAAAGCCTACCATGCCGGGGTTTTGGGCGGTAGCCGGGGGCGGGGCCGCGTTGACAATCGGGCTGACCGTCCTTAGTAAGTTGGCCTGAACAACCTCTACAGGAGCAAAGATGGCTGGTCCCAATGTACACGCGGTAAATGATTTGAACTTCGACACGGAGGTCCTTCAAGCTGACGACCCCGTCCTGGTCGACTTCTCCGCGGTCTGGTGCGGCCCCTGTAAGCAGATCGCCCCGCTCATCGATCAGCTTGCCGACGAATACGTGGGCAAGGTCAAGGTCACGCACCTCGACATTGACGAGAGCCCCGGCACCGCATCGAAGTACGGCATTCGCGGCGTCCCCACTCTGATGGTCTTCAAAGGCGGCGAGCTGGTCGCCCAGCACATCGGCGCTGCCCCGAAGACGACCATCGCGCAGTTGATGGACCGCGCTCTCTAAGAGACGCCGGTACTTCCAAATCCGCCACTGCCGCGCTCGGTGCCGCCGAGCGCGGCTTCGTCGTTAACCGCCTCGACTTCGACGCGAGTAACCGGGGCCACGACGAGTTGGGCGATTCGATCGCCATGCTCGATTGTAAAGCTGTCCGAGCCGTGGTTGACCAGCAGCACCTGCACCTCGCCGCGGTAGTCCTCGTCGATGGTCCCGGGGGCGTTTAGCACAGTGACGCCTCGGCGGGCTGCGAGGCCGGAACGGGGTCGTACCTGCCCTTCGTGGCCCGGTGGGAGTGCGATCCGCAACCCCGTCGAGACCCGCGCGGTGCCGCCGGGCTCGATTGTGAGCAGTGTGTCGACGCACGCGGCGAGGTCCATCCCCGCCGCGCCACTCGTCTCGTAGCGCGGGATGATCGCGTCAGCGCGCATCTTGTAGACGCGCAGCTTCGGCATCAGTCGTTCTTCTCGCCGCCGCGGTCGCGGGTGCGCTCGCGCTCTCCGCCGCTCTCACGTTCACCGCCGCGGTCGCGGGTGCGCTCGCGCTCGCCACCACGATCACGGTCGCCGCCGCGATCGCGATCCCGGTCGCGATCTCTACCGCGGTCACGGTCGCCATCGCGTCCGCCTGCCCGAGCGCCGCCGCGTCCGCCGCGGTCACGATCCCGGCCTCGACCGCCGCCGCCCTCTCGGCGACCTCGGCCGCCGTCGCGTCCGCCGCGTCCACCGTCGCGTCCGCCGCGTCCACCGTCGCGACCTCGGCCGCCGCCTTCGCGACGCTCCTTGCGCTCCGGCTCCACGTACCCTTCAGGCTTTTCGAGGAGTTGCTTGCGCGAGAGACGAATGCGGCCCTCGCGGTCGATGTCGCTGATCACCACCTCGACCTCGTCCCCGAGGTCCATGATGTCCGGAACCTTCTCGACGAAGTTCCAGTCCATGTCCGTGATGTGAAGGAGGCCGTCCTTGCCCGGAGCGATTTCCAGGAACGCGCCATAGTTCTCGACGCGTCGAACGATGCCCTTGTACTTCGCACCGATCTCCGGCTCGATCGTGAGGCTCTCGATGATTTCGATGGCCTTCTTTAGCGCTTCGCCGTCCGGTGAAGCAATGCTGACCGTCCCGTCGTCGGAGATGTCGATCTTGGCGCCGGTCTGGTCGGTGATCGCCTTGATCATCTTACCGCCCGGTCCGATGACCACGCGAATCTGATCTGGCTTGACCTTGAGCGTCGCGATGCGCGGCGCGTACTTCGAAAGCTCGGGCCGATGCGCGGGCATCACCTCGTTCATTTTCTCGAGGATGTGCAGGCGGCCTGCGCGCGCCTGATCGAGCGCCTCGCTCATGATCTCCTGCGCAAGGCCTGCGATCTTGATGTCCATCTGGATGGCGGTGATGCCCTTGTCGGTGCCGCACACCTTGAAGTCCATGTCGCCGAGATGATCTTCATCACCAAGGATGTCGGTGAGGACCGCGTATTTCTCGCCCTCCATGATGAGACCCATCGCGACACCGGCAACCGGCGCCTTGATCGGGACGCCGGCGTCCATCATCGCGAGGCTGCCGCCGCAGACGGTCGCCATCGAAGAGGAGCCGTTCGACTCGGTGATCTCCGACACGATACGCATCGTGTAGGGGAAGTCCTCGTGAGAGGGGAGCACTTTCGTAAGCGCGCGCTCGGCGAGGTTGCCGTGCCCGACCTCACGACGGCCGGGGCCGCGAAGGAACTTCGTCTCGCCAACCGAGTAGGGCGGGAAGTTGTAGTGAAGAATGAACGGCTTGTAGAACTCCTCGATGAGCCCGTCGATCTTCTGCTCGTCCTGGCGGGTGCCAAGCGTGGTCGAAACGATGCTCTGAGTCTCGCCGCGAGTAAAAAGCGAAGAACCGTGGACGCGCGGAAGAAGGCCCACCTCGATCGCGATGGGACGCACGGTCTTGTAGTCACGGCCGTCGACGCGGCGCTTGTCGTCGAGCACCTGGGCCCGCATCGTGTTGTATCGGAGGTCTTCGTAGGCGTCCTTGATGTTGCCTTCTTGATCCGGGAACTCGCCGGCCAGCTCGGCCACGACTTCCTTCTTGATCTCGCTGAAGCGATCGTAGCGGGGGTGCTTCTCCGCGATGTTGCACGCCTCGATGACCTTCGAAAGTGCGACGTCTTTCACGCGCGCATCGATTTTTTCGTCGCGTTTCGGCGGCTCGAAAGCCCACTTCTCCTTGCCCACGGCCTCGCGGAGCTTCTCGATCAGCTCGAGCACGCCCTGCACGGCCTCGTGACCGAACTGGATGGCGGCGATCATGTCGCCCTCGCTCATCTCCTCGGCCTCGCCTTCCACCATGACGATCGCATCCTTCGACGCCGCAATGAGAAGGTCGCAATCGCTCTTCGACTGCTCTTCGTAGGTCGGGTTGGCGATCAGCTGACCGTCAACGCGCGCGACGCGCACGCCGGCGATCGGGCCTGCCCAGGGAATCGGGCTGATGTGAATGGCAGCGGACGCACCGATCATCGCGAGGACGTCCGATGGGTTGATCGCGTCCGCGCTCATCACGGTGGCGATCACCTGCGTTTCGGCCATGTACCCCTCGGGGAACAACGGGCGGCAGGGGCGGTCGATCAGACGCGAGGTCAGCACCTCGTTGTCCCGCAGCTTGCCTTCACGCTTGAAGAAGCCGCCGGGGATCTTGCCAGCAGCATACGTCTTTTCGACGTAGTCGACGGTCAGGGGGAAGAACGGTTGCCCGGGCCTCGCCTCTTTCGCGCCACACACCGTGACCAAGACCATGGTCTCGCCACAGCTCACGAACACCGAGCCGGCTGCCTGCTTGGCAATCCGGC
The DNA here is from genome assembly GCA_024640845.1 of Myxococcales bacterium. Taxonomy (GTDB): domain Bacteria; phylum Myxococcota_A; class Polyangia; order Polyangiales; family Houyiibacteriaceae; genus SG8-38. The sequence continues at coordinate 137,611 of JAHEEE010000001.1, forward strand.
CCGTCTCGATGGTGATCTCTTTGTCACCAACTTTAACGGACTCTCTAATTATCATCGCTCCACTTCGCTTCCTGCGCGGCACAACCGCGCATGCGGTTCGCGCTCACGGCGAGAGCGGTCTCGGTCCCCGGTTCGATGGTTTGAGCACGACCTCAAACCATCGAAGCGAAGAGCGAACTCCGGACCCGACGTAGCGAGAACCAAGGTTCAACCGGGACAACGCCCGGGCGTTCAGCTTACTTCCGAATGCCAAGCTCTGAAATGATCTTGCGGTATCGCTCCACGTCCTTGCTGCGGACGTAATCGAGGAGGCGTCGTCGCTGGCTCACCAGCTTGAGCAGGCCTCGTCGGGAGTGATGATCCTTCTTATGCGTCTGGAAGTGCTCGGTCAGGTAGGTGATCCGCTCGCTCAGAATGGCGATCTGGACTTCGGGCGAACCCGTGTCCTTGTCGTGGTTGCGGAATTGACCGATCAGCTCGGACTTTCTATCGGCGGTCAGTGCCATTCGTTTCTCGCGCTAATTCTCTTGAAAACTATGATTTTTCTGTCTGAAGGGGCCGGAATATGCGCCGGGGTAAGGGGGGTGTCAAATGGCCAAATTGGGCTCCGTCTGACTGCCGTCAGTGGGAGTGGCAGCGTCGGAGAATCACACTCGATACCCTAGATCTGGCACGGTTCATGGTTACTTTCCGAAGATGAGCAGTGCCTCCTCCATCGTCGTGTGCGCCAGTTGCCAGTCGCCGAACCGGATCCCCGACGCTCGGCTGGACGAACAGCCCAAGTGCGGCAAGTGCAAGCGGCCGCTCTTCACCGGGCATCCAATCGCCCTGACGGACCAGAGCTTCGACAGGCACCTCAGGAGGAGCGATCTCCCGCTCGTCGTGGACTTCTGGGCACCGTGGTGCGGGCCCTGCAAGATGATGGCGCCCTTCTTCGAAGCCGCAGCCGCGGAGCTCGAGCCCCAAGTCAGGTTTGCCAAGGTGAACACGGACGAAAGCCCGATACTGAGCCAACGCTACGGCATCAGTAGCATCCCCACGACGGCCGTGTTCAAGGGCGGTCGTGAGGTCGCTCGGCAGCCCGGCGCGATGAACCTCCCCCAGTTGATGCAGTGGTTGAGGCCGCATCTGTAGTTCTCCGAACTGGGAACGCTGTGGTCAGCTCACGCAACTGAAGATAGTTGTCCATATTGGCGACTCTCTGATACCCACTGCTGCGGACACCACCTGAGGGAGGTGGTGCAGGAGGTTGGGCGATGAAGAAGAGGCGGATTCTTTTGGCAGTCTTGTTCGGTGTGATGCTGGGCGTCACCGGTTGCGGCGACGACAACGGGGGTGACGGGGGCTCATCCGGCTCGGGCGGAAGCGCGGGCTCGGGGGGAACCGCAGGCACCGGTGGTGGCGGCGGCGACTTCTGCACCTCACTTTGTGCCGCGTGCGGAGGCGGTGAAGCCGACTGCCAGCAGGCCTGCGACTTCGGCTTCGGTCAGATTCCGGAGGGCATCTTGGAGAGTTGCCCCTCCGAGCTCGAGGCGTTGACCAACTGCTATTCCGCCAACGGCTGCGACGGAACCGAATGCGACTCCCAGCTCGACACCTGGGCGACTTGCGTGACCGGGAACCTGATCAACTAAAGTGCAGACCTAGTAGAGTTTGGCCCGGGAGGCGATCAGGTCGATCGCCTTCTTCGGGTCGCTCTCACCGGTCGCGCCCAGCAACACCACGACACGGTCGATGCCGAGCGCTTCGAACTCGGGCAGTGCGTCGGGTCGCGCGCCGATGCGCCAACTCGTCGTGATATCGAGCGAGTCGAACGAGCGGCCGGCTTCCTCGGCGAGCACCCGGAGCTCGGAGAGCTTTTCGCTCAGCAGCTGCTGCGAGTCGCTCGGGGCGTACCAGCCGTCGGCGACGTTGACGACGCGTTGGAGCGTCTTGCGCGTCGTGCCGCCCATCAAGATGGGCGGATGCGGCTTCTGCGCCGGCGTTGGGTAGCTCTTGAAGCCGCTCCACGAGAGGAACTCGCCCTCGTGCTCGACGACCTCACCGCTCCACACCTTCTTCACGGCCGCTAGGTAGTCGTCGAAGCGGGCGCCACGCCGTTCGAAAGGAGTCCCCATCGCCTGGTACTCCTCGGCAAGCCAGCCGATGCCAAGCCCAAGCGTCAGTCGGCCGCCGCTCAGTACGTCGATCGATGCCGCTTGCTTGGCGAAGAGCAGTGGATTGGTTTGAGGGAAGATGTTGACGCCGGTGCCCAATCGGATCGTCTTGGTCGCCGCGGCCACGTGCGACAACGCGATCAGCGGGTCGATGAACCAGCCTTCTGGTTGAATCGGCATCTTACCCGAGCGGTCGTATGGGTACTTCGAGTCGTAGTCGATAGGCACGATCACATGCTCGAAGGTCCAGACCGATTCGATGCCCGCGGCTTCCGCGTGCTGCGCGACGTCGATCATGCGTTCGGCCGTCTTCGGGCCGCCGACGTTGATGGGGACGATGCCGATCTTCATGGAGGCGTCATACCCTTTTTCAGCGTCAGCGTCAGTCTAGCTGGACCGCCCACCCGCCTCCACCGGGGAAGCCTCTCTCCGCGCCCCGCGCTTCGCTCGGTCTTGGCGGTGCATTCGCGCCGGGCTTCGCCCTTCGGGCTCGCGCTACCGAAGCTGGATCCATGTCGCGCTTGCTGCGGCGCACAGGGTTCCCTCTGCGTCGTACACGGCGTTGCCGCAGAAGAGCTTGCGGCCCTCGCGGCCCTTCGCCCAGCCCATGACGATATAGCGCTCGCCCGCGTATATCGGCCTGTCCAGACGGTAGGTCATCCGTCCGAGCACCAGTGGTCCCTCGAGCCCGTAGCGATCGATCAGACCCCAAGCCCCCGGGCAGTCGAGCGCGGCGCAGATCAGCTCGGGCGAGATCTCAGCTCTGTCGGTGACGAACTCCGCGTCCGGGACCCACGAGCTCGCGACGATGCCTTTGTCGAGCGGGCCGGTGAAGAGGCACATGCCGTCACCACAGCAGCGGCCGGTGCCGCAGACGAAACAGTCCGGGAACGGGTGGGCCTGATAGCCTGCGAACGTCGCGCGCGCCTGCGCTGCTTGGGCGAAGCTAATCGGGTCGGGGACGTCGAGCTCGAGCTGGGCGCTGCGCGCGCTGGCGATTTCCGCATCGCCGTCCATCAGAGTGGCGAAGCCATCGTTGACGACGACCTGGATGTCCCGGTCGAGAGGGATCGGGCGTTTGAGGGTCACCTCGACCTCGGGGCCGAGGTGCTTGCCGAGCAGGGCTACGCTCCATCCCCCATTGCCGGAGCCCGGGGGTCCGTTGAACCGGTTCGGGACGCGAACGTCGTGGATGGTGGCTGGGGTTTCGAGAATCTTTGCGGCGTTGCTGTAGGGCATGTTGGCCTCCTTGATCCCCAACGTACGGAGGAGACCTGCGAAGGTCCTTGTGGAGCCCTTACCGAATCCTTAACTGTGTGCCCGGACGGAGAACAGCGCGATTTCACGGCCTTGTGCCGGCGCCGTGATGCCGGTTTCCGAGAATTCGAGATCGCTGCCGGGTACGAGGTCGACCAGCACGCGAGATGCCCAGGCCTGTCCCGGGGGCGCTTGCGCCGCGATCGCCTCGGCCACGTCGAACGCGGTGCCACTCGCCGCGGTGCCCCGTCGCACCACCTGCCCCGTGTGCACACCAAAGGACGCGCCACACGCCCTCGCGATCGCCGCGCCACATCGAAGCGCGCGGATGGGGCCGTCGAAATACGCCTGCTGCTTCCCAGGCACGGCTTGGCCTCGAAAACGCCTCAGTTGATCGCGCCACGTATCTTCGTCCACCCCTTGGTCGGAGCGGCCAACCAGAACGGTGCTGAGGAACCTATCTTCATCGAGTTCGGGAGCCTGCTGCTCGAGGACCCACCTCGCAGCGTCCAAGATCTGATCTTGGTTGCGAAACAAGATCGTGTGATCGCTGCCGCGGACCTCGACATACCTCGCGTTCGGGATGTGGTCCGCCAGATACCGCCCGTTGCCTGGGTGAATCATCACGTCTTCGTCGGCTTGCAAGACGACAGTCGGCACTCGGATGGCCGGCAACAGAACGCGGAGGTCGATCTGCATGTTCATGTCGAGCAGGTCGAGCGCACCGCCTGGGCTCGTGCCCTCCTGCTCAGCGAACGCGATCCAATCGAGGAACTCGCTGTCCTCCCTCAGTTCGTCAGGCGCGATCGGACGGAGTGACGCTCCCTTGCCCCAGGCTCCTCGGATGTAGCCCTTGAGCCTGTCCATGTCTTCAAGCGCGTACCCGCATGGGTATTCCTGGGTCTTGGTCATGCGTGCGAATGCGCCGCAGAGAATGAGTCCTTGCACACGCTCCGGATATGTTGCCGCATAGAGCATGGCGAGCGCACCACCCTCCGAGTAGCCGACGATGACAGCCCTCTTCGAGCTGCACGCATCGAGCACCACGCGAAGGTCGTCCATGCGTTGCTCATGGGAGGGGAGATCTTTCACCCGATCGGAGAGCCCGGTTCCCCGCTTGTCGAAGGTGATGACCCGTCCGACCTTGGCGAGCGCCTCCATCGCTGCGCGCGTGTCCGGGTGCTGGAACATCGCGCGCATCGGCATGATCCAACCGTTCACGACCACGATGTCGGTGTCGCCCTCGCCGAGGGTCGTGTAGGCGATGTGCACGTCGCCGCTTTGCGCGTAGCGGGGGCGCAACGCGGCGCGCAGTGCTGGCTTCTTCTCTCTCTCGATGTCGCCCACGAACCGATAGCCCTGTCGCGGAAACGTCTGGATTAGGGCTGGGCCGCGTTCGCCGAGGGCGCTCCGCGCCAAGCTCACTGCTCGCTGAATCGAGCTTTCGGTGACGATCGTGTCAGGCCACAAGGTCTCCAGGAGCTCGCGCTTCGGCACGACCCGCTCATGGTTCTGGATGAGATAAAGCAGGAGGTCGAACACCTGCGGCTGTAGCGCTTGCGCACGGCCATCCACGCGAAGCTCGCGGCGGGCGGGATCCAGCTCGAACTGTCCGAAAACGAAAGTCATGCCCGTGACCTTTTCGGCTATTCGGGGCGCGCGCGCGCTTCGAAGCGCGCAACGAGCGTGTTGTCGGCAAAGAGTAGGAGCCTGGAGCCGTGGATCTCGTACCGGGTGGTCGCGTTCAGAGCGGTGAAGAGCGCCTGCTCCTGGTTCATGCCGTCAGGGCATGCCATCCGCGTCGCGCCCATGGCGCTGAACGTCAGCGAGTGACCGGTCGCTTCGTAGGATCCGAAGAACCGGTTGCATCCGCCGAAGCCAAATGCGCTAGCCTTCTTCGAGCTCAGCTCGAGGTAAGGCGCGTTGTCGTTCGCGTTCACCGTGATCGCCTTGCCGTTGAGCTCGACCAGGGCCCAATGCGTGTCTTCCAGTGTGATCGCGCTCATGCCTCCACATCTTTCCCCGGGCCATGTGCGCACGAAGCGTTCGACGATCAAGTTGGTCTCGGTGCCTTTGGCGTCAACCTTGCGTCGAGGCTCCAACCGGCCCTCGACGGTGACGAGCAATGGCGCGCCCGGGGTGATCTCGGCCTTGCCATAGGCGCGCTCGAGCGCTGCGTTGTCGCCTTCCATCGCCACCGGCCACTGCTCGCGGGTGGCGCAGTCCAAGAACATGCCAGCGTCCGCCATGTATCTGAACATGCCTTGCATGCGAATCGTACCGGACGGTAGCGCGGCCTCCTTCTCATCGACAGCGGTCGCGCTGTCCTTGCCCTTCTTGCAGCCGCTCGCCGCTAGCAACGCAGCGAGCGCGCCCATCACAAACGCATGCGCGATCGTGGTCCCTCTCATGCGAGTTGGTTTACCACTCGAGGGGGCGATCGCTAATGCTTTTCGCGCTCAGCCGGAAAACGGGATCCGTTCGCGAAGCTTCTTGGCGCGCTCTCGGGCCAGCGGCACCTTGGGCTCCTCGGGGTGGTCCATCCGAAGCTGAAACGTACCCGCACCGGTGGGCTCGATCGCACGGATACGGTCATAGCGAACGATGAAACCACGGTGCGATCGAAAAAAGGCTTCCGGGTCGAGCTCCTCCTCGAGGATCGCCAGCGTCTTATCGATGGCGAAGCGGTCCTCTTCCGTCACGGCCCACACGAGCTCGTCCTTCACCTCGAAGTAGACGACGTCGTCGAGCTCCAATACGACGTATGCGTCCTTTCGCCGAACGGCGATTCGGTCGAGCCGATCATGGCTGGTCGCGCTGCTTGCGGACGTAGTCCGAATGCGCTCTACGGCTTGTCTAAGTCGCTCCAGCCTGACTGGCTTGAGGAGATAGTCGGCGACCCGTGCTTCGAAGGCGCGGAGCGCACCCTCGTCATGCGCCGAGACGATCACCACCCGGAGTTCGGGGTGATTTGCCATCAGCGTTTCGGCGAGCGCGACGCCATCCGGGCCGGGCATTCGGAGGTCGAGAAACGCGACATCTGGCTGCTCCTCGTCGCAAAGAGTCTGGGCCTCAGGAGCGTTGCGCGCCTCTCCAACGACCTCGATGTCCCGGCACTGGCCCAACATGAATCGGAGCTCGTCGCGAGCCAGCGGCTCGTCGTCCACTACGATCGCGCGGATGCTCATTCCTTCTCTCCTATGCTCATGCTCTCTGCGTGTTTCGGGAGGTCCAGCGTCACGAGCGTACCGCGTTCCATCGAAGAAAGCTGCAAGTTCGCCTCGCCGTCGTACTGCTGCTTGAGCCTTTTGCGCAACGTCTGAAGGGCAACGCCCGAGCCCTGTGTCGGGGCGCCATGATGCGGCCCGTCGGCTTCGTCTTCGACTTCGATCCGAAGCCTGTCGCCGACTTCGGAAGCGCGAATCGTGATCCGTCCGACCCCTTGTTTCGGCGTAATCCCGTGTTTCACGGCGTTTTCTACGATTGGTTGAAGAAGTAGCGCCGGAACCCGCATATCGCGCACGCTAGTGTCGACCGAGGTCTGCACGCTGAGACGCTCATCGCCGAGACGCGCCCGTTCGATCGCTAGATACGCGCAGGCGTGCTCGACCTCGTTGATGACCGATGCGTCGTGCGGATGATGCAGCAGGTATCGATAGAGATCGGCCAGGTCCGACACCAGCGCGCGCGCTTGCTCTGGATCGCGTCGAATGGTCGCTCGAAGTGTATTGAGTGCGTTGAAAAGGAAGTGCGGCTCGAGGCGGCTTCGGAGGGCGGTTAGCGACATCGCGTTGGCGGCGGCCTGCGCTTCGACGAGCGCGACCGCTTGCTCTTGACGGGAAAGCACCACGAGGGCGACGTTCACGAACAGCGCGACGCCGACCGCCACCCCGACGAGTTGCACCGCCAAAGAAGGGATCGCTTCGACCGGGTTTCCGCCGGCCACGCCGAGCCCGATCGCGGTCGCGCTGAGACCGGCGATCTGGACCATGGCGGCCCCACCGAGCACTCGCCAACCAATGAACATCTTCTCGCGGCTGACAGACATCCGACCGGCGAGCCATCCATCGAGCACCGACGCCACGACATCCCACGGTACGCCTTCGGGGTGGAACCGCAGCACATAGAAGCCGCCCCCAAGTAGACCCGTGAGCGCGCCGGCTCGTGGGCCTCCGAGAATGCCGGCGATCATGATGCCGATCGCGCGGAGATTGAGATGATGGCCCAACCAATCGAAGCCCATTGCCGAGCCCCACATCGAAAACAAGAGGCCGAAGATGACGACGACCGCGATATCTCGCGGTCGACCAACCCCGAGCAAGCGATTGCGAAGCGGCGGCACCAACACGCCGAGCAAACCGCATGTGGCGATGAGGCTGAGCTTCTCGAAGAGCTCCGGGATGAGGAGCCGAATGTCCACGGGGTCGAGCCTAGCAGCGTTTCGACCCGTGGGCGTGGTCCCGCAAGGCGGCCTGCGCTATCGTCGAACCCATGACGCGCCGAGTGCCGTGGGTGCTGTGTGTTCTCATGCTGCTGCCCGTTTGGCTGGCAGGCTGCGGGGTAAGCTTCCCTCCCAAACAGCAGGACGAGCCGTGTACGCGCACCAGCCAGTGCGAAGAGGGCCTCGAGTGTAGTGCGGGGGTCTGCCAGCCGAGCGCGGATGCCGGCGTGGACGCCGGATCCTGACTCAAGGGTCCTCGGCTTCCTCGAGGAGGTTTCCAGCTTGATTGATGTACTCGAACCCGTCTTTTATGATGAAAACTGAGCCGTTGTCGGCGCGGATCGTGACATCGACGGATCCCGGCTCGAAGCGTCGCGGCGTGACCGCCAGCAGGGCCTTTTGGTTTTGGATCGACACTTGGGATGAACGCTGCTGCCCAAAGTAGACCGCGTAACCAATGTCGAGGCGTAGGTTCGTGCCGATGATCCGAACCGTCTTCCCGCCCTGCAGGCCGCCGAAGTCGGGATCGAGGTGCTGGAAGGTCATTTCACCGCCGGATTTGTCGCACCCGACGAGCAGCAACACTGCGCCGATGATCACGCCTGACATTCCCCCCAGCTTTCTCATCCCACTCAGTAACAATTACCACGATCTCGATTTGAAGGCATGCTTGACATGCAAGTGGCGCCCTCCGCACACTCCCGCTGACCCAAGGTTGAAGTGGCCAAACAGAACCTCCTCGTCGTCGATGCCGATCCCCGCAGCCTACGTGTTCTCGAGGTGAGCCTGCGAAATGCGGGCTACAACGTGGCCGGATGTCCCAGCGTGGGCAAAGCCTTCGAGATCCTGCACGCGAACAAGCCCGATCTCATCCTTTCGGACACGAGCTTTTCGGACATGAACGGCTTCGACTTCGTCGAGCAGCTACGGCAGAACAACGATTGGGCAGACATCCCGTTCATGTTCCTGTCGAGCGACGGCTCGATCGAAAGCAAGATCCGCGGGCTCGAGCTCGGCGTACAGGACTACCTGACCAAACCGATCTACATCCGCGAGGTAGTCGCGCGTGTCGGCATCGAGCTCGCGCGCCAAGCGCGCGCCGGGCTTGCCCTCAAGAGCACCGATGCGCGGACGCGGTTCAGCGGCTCGCTCACCGAGATGAGCGTGGTCGATCTCCTCCAGACAATCGACGTAAGCCGTAAGTCCGGTGTGCTCACCCTGATCGCAGCAGACGGACAGGAAGGGATGATCTCTTTCGATTCTGGGGCGGTCATCAATGCGACGGTCGAGGACTTGCGGGGCGAAGATGCAATCTACCGCCAGCTCTTGTGGCGCGAGGGAAGATTCGATCTCGAGTTCCGTCGAGTCAGCTTGAGCGAGCGCACAGTGCACCGAACGACACAAGCCTTACTGATGGAAGGCATGCGTCGGCTCGACGAATGGAGCCGGTTGTCCGAGCTTCTGCCGTCGTTCGATACGTTGCTCGAGGTCGATGCCGAGATGTTGCGCGAGCGACTCCGGGAGATGCCCGACGATCAGAACGAGATGGTCCGGTTGATCGACGGCCAGAGGAGTGTCAGCGAGATTCTGCAGGCGCACGGGGGCGATCACGTCGAGGCGCTGCGAAAAGTCGTCGATCTCTATTTCGAGGGGATCGTGCGGGAGGTCGGCCGCGTACAGGACAGCATTCCGGTTCTCGCCGAGGCGTTCGTCATCTCGTCGCCTCCGCCGCTCAAAGAGGGCATCAACACGATTCCCGGTCCAGGCGGCGCGGTCAGCAGCGAGGTCTCGGTGCCCGCGGCGCCCCCGGTTCCGGCCGTTTCGTCGACCTCGGTGACCGCGCCGGAGATGCGGTCGGTGCCACCGTCGGCGCCGGCACCCGCGCCGGAGCACGTAACGCCCGTCTCGCTGCCTTCGCCCAAGCTCGATGCGACCGACATTTCGGACGACGAGATCACCGCGCCGCGTGCAACATCCGCGCCGCCCCCTCTCATGCCGCGCTCAGGGAGCGCTCTGCCCGTCGATCCGGCTCGAGGTTGGCAACCTGCACCAGCGCCTTCGCCATCGTCGAGGCCACGGCATAAAACCCCCAAGGGCTTTCAACAGGCGCGTCCCGACGCTTCGATGTCCGCGGGAGGGACGATACTGAACTGGGCCGGGCGTCTTCCGGCGATCGAGCGGATCGAAGAAATCTCGAGCCGAGAAACCATCGAAGTGGGTCAGTGGGACCACACGCTCTCAGAGCTTCGTGACGATCCCGACGTCGAAGAAGCGATTGAGGCCATCGATTCCGATCCGCCACCGGCGGCGTTCGTTCGTTCCACGCCGCCGAGCGACCGCGCCATCGACGAAGCCGTGCAGAGGGGCGAGGAGCAGACGCCCCCCGTCGCCGACGACTACCACGAGCCTGCCGAGGTCGATCCGCCGCCGCTCACGTACGAGCAGGTCTTCGAACAGGGTTCCGCCGAAGCCAGCCTCCGGGCTCCCCGTGCGGTAGAGCCGAGCTCGATCGTGCCGCAGCGCGATCCGACCCCGTCGATGTTGCCTTGGGCGCTGCTCGTATTGGCGCTCGTCTTCGGAGCCAGCGCGATAGCATTCGTCATTTCACAGCGAAGAGTCCCGCGCGCGGAGCCGGCGCCAGCGTCAGCGCCCACGGCAGCGCCAGCGCCAGCGCCAGCGCCAGCGTCAGCGTCAGCGCCAGCGCCCACGGCAGCGCCAGCGTCAGCGCCAGCGCCAGCGCCAGCGTCAGCGCCAGCGCCAGCGCCAGCGTCAGCGTCAGCGCCCACGGCAGCGCCAGCGTCAGCGCCAGCGCCGAAGGAAGACCCCGATCGGATCTATCCGGAAACCGGGGCCCCCGACACCTATGATGCGCAGCTTGCCCTTGCTCGGCGGCTGAAGCGCGGGTCACGCGCGGTTGCTGCCTATCGGCGGGCGATCGCCCTCGATCCGCAGGGTGCGGATGCGCTTGCCGAGCTAGCGCGGTTGATGCTGGCGCGACAACACACGCGAGAGGCGACCGAGCTTGCTGAGCGGGCCACGGCGATCGATCCCAGCAATGCGCTCGCCTGGGTCACCCTGGGGGCGGCCAGGCAGATGCGCGGTGATCGACAGGGGGCCCGTCAGGCCTACCAAAACTGCGCAAAGCTTGGCAAAGGCAAGTATGTCGCCGAGTGTCGGGCCATGCTTCGCTGAACGGAAGGCGGCGCCCGACCACAAGTTTCGGACTGGACCGCCCGCCCTGCTAAGCTTGGGCGATGAAGCGGGGGGCCGCATGACCGAGCCATCGCCAATCGGGATCGCCATGGTTACTGTGTGCGGCGCCCGGGTCGAGCTCACCGGGGGCCGCTGATGGACGATCCGTTCGTTCATGAGACGGCTATCGTCGACGACGGGGCGCGCGTTGGAAGCGGGTCTCGGATTTGGCACTTCACGCATGTTTGCAGCGGCGCGACCATCGGCGAGCGATGTGTGCTCGGTCAGAATGTATTCGTCGGTCCGGGTGTCGAGATGGGCGACGGCGTGAAGATTCAGAACAACGTGTCGGTGTACGCTGGCGTCGCGCTCGCAGACGACGTGTTTTTGGGTCCGAGCTGCGTGTTCACCAACGTGCTGACGCCGCGGGCGCATGTCGAGCGAAAAGAGGAGTTCGCGCAGACACCGGTGGGTCGCGGGGTCACGGTTGGCGCCAACGCCACGATCGTCTGTGGTCACTCGCTCGGCGAATATGCGCTCATTGGCGCCGGGAGCGTCGTCACGACAGACGTGCTGCCGCACGCGGTCGTCGTCGGTAATCCGGCACGGCGGATTGCATGGGCTTGCCGATGTGGCGAGGTGCTCCCGGATTGCGGCGTCTGCTCGCGCTGCGGCGACCAATACGAAACGACATCAGCAGCTTGCCGTTGGGTAAAAAGCGGTGCGTGAAGACCCGATTCCGATGCTGGACATGGCCGCTCAGAACGCGCCACTGATGGCGCGTCTGATCGACAAGGCTGCAGCGGTGATTCGTTCCGGCCATTATATCCTCGGCCCCGAGGTCGAGGCGTTCGAGCGCGAGGTGGCCGACTACATCGGTGTCAAACACACGATTGGAGTGTCGAGTGGAACCGACGCGCTCATGGTCGCCCTGATGGCGCTCGGCATCCATGCGGGTGACGAGGTGATCACCACCCCGTTCACGTTCTTCTCCACCGGAGGGTGTGTCGCCCGCGTTGGTGCGACGCCGGTGTTCGTCGACATCATGCCGGACACCTTCAACATCGACGTCGAGCAGGTCGCTTCTGCGGTGACCAGCCGCACGCGTGCGATTCTACCCGTGCACTTGTTCGGCCAGGCCTGCGACATGGAGGGTCTCTCCGCGATCGCCAAGAAGCACGACTGCGCGATCATCGAGGACGCCGCCCAAGCGATTGGGACGAGGAGCCCCGTGGGTCCCGTGGGCGCGCTGGGCGCGTACGGATGCTTCTCCTTCTTTCCTTCGAAGAATCTCGGCGGCTTCGGCGATGCCGGCCTCGTGACCACGCAGGACCCGGAGCTCGCTGAGAAGGCGCGCGTCATCCGCGCGCACGGGAGCAAGCCAAAGTACTATCATGCCGTCATCGGGGGGAACTTCCGCATCGATGCGCTTCAAGCGGCGCTCTTACGGGTGAAGCTCCCCGAGCTCGAGGCCTGGACGGAAGAACGTCGGGCGAATGCCGATCGCTACGATGCCGCGTTCAAGAGCGCGGGCTTGAGCGAATCACTTCTTAGAACCCCAACGAGGTGCTTCGACGGCCACGTCTACAACCAGTACGTGATTCGTACTTCGCATCGGGACGCGCTTCAGGCGCATCTTCGAGCCGAGCACATCGACACTGCGATCTACTACCCCGTGCCGCTCCATCGCCAGGAGTGCTTTGCGAGCCTTGGGTACCCCGAGGGATCGTTGCCAGTATCGGAGCGAGCGAGCGCGGAAGTCCTCGCTCTGCCGATCTTCCCCGGCCTCGGCGAAGCCCGCCAGGATCGCATCATCGATGCCGTCGTCAGCTTTCTCGCTCAGGTCGAGTAGCCATTGCCTCTCGGGCGCTTTAGAGTCAGTCCCAGCCGATGACAGGTCGTTACCACGCCCCATTTGCCGAGCACGGTTCGCATGCGATTGACGCCGATATCGCGAACCGACTACTCCGAATCGCGCTCGGCCAGGGTGGTGACTACGCCGATCTGTTCTTCGAGTATTCGGTCAGCGGTAGCTACGCATACGACGAGCAGATCTTGCGATCCGCGCGGAGAGCGGTCTCGATGGGACTCGGCGTGCGCGTGATGAAAGGCGACGCCACCGGCTATGCGTATTGCGAGGAGCTTTCGTTCGACGCAATGAAGCGCGCGGCGGAAACCGCGGCCCAAATCGCGGCGGGTGGCAAACCGCATTCACCGGTTGGGGTCACACTCCGAGAGCTGCCGGATCGCTATCCCATTGCGGTGGAGTCTATCGATGTCGATGGCGCCGCCAAGAAGGCGATCCTCGAACGAGCCGATCGCGCGGCCCGCGCCGCCGATTCGCGCGTGATCCGCGTCGATGCATCATTGGCGGAGGGCGTCCGCGAGATCCTCGTAGCCAATAGCCTTGGCCACATGGCCCGCGACCGCCAACCGATGATGCGCTTCGGCGTTCGGGTCATCGCGCAAGATGGCGACAACCGTCAGTCCGGCTCCTCGGGCGGCGGTGGCAGACTTGGCCTCGAGTACTTCGACGACCGGGCGCCCGAGTGGCACGCCGAACAAGCTGTGAAACAAGCGCTCGTCATGCTCGACGCGCGAGAGGCTCCGGCCGGCGAAATGGACGTCGTGCTCGGACCTGGTGACAGCGGGATCTTGCTGCATGAGGCCGTCGGCCACGGGCTCGAGGCCGACTTCAACCGCAAAAATACGAGTAATTACTCGAACCGCATCGGCGAAGAGGTCGCGAGCGCGCTTTGCACGGTCGTCGACGACGCGTCGCTGCCCGGCTCGCGCGGCTCCATCAATGTCGACGACGAAGGGCTTCTTCCTACTCGCTCCGTGCTCATCGAAGACGGGGTGCTCCGCGGCTACATGCAGGACCGCCACAGCGCCGATTTCTTCAAAACGACTCCGGACGGCCATGGCCGCAGAGAAAGCTTTCGCTCGCACCCGATGCCGCGGATGACCAACACGATGCTTCTCGCCGGCCAAGACGATCCTGAAGACATCATTCGCAGCGTGAGCCGCGGTGTCTATGCCAAGAAATTCGGTGGGGGTCAGGTCGACATCTCGAACGGCGACTTCGTCTTTTCGCTCACCGAGGGCTACCTGATCGAAGACGGCAAGCTCACCGCACCGCTCAAGGGTGTGAACCTGATAGGCAACGGCCCAGACGCAATGCGCAAAGTGGAGATGCTCGGCCATGATTTCGAGATCTCAGATGGGATTTGGACCTGCGGCAAAGACGGTCAGTCGGTCCCGGTCGGCGTCGGTTGCCCGACGATCAAGATCTCCGCGATGACGGTGGGCGGCACCCAGGTGGGCGGCGGATGAGCGCGGTCGACAAGGAGGTTGCGGAGCTCATCGAGCTCGGCCAGTCGATCGTGAAGCGGGCGAGGGGGGCGGGCGCCGACGTCGCGGAGGCTAGCGTACATGGTGGCTCGCACCTCTCGGTCAAGGTTCGCATGCGCGAGCCGGAGCTCGTCGAAGAAGCGGGTTCACGCGCGTTGGGCCTTCGCGTAATGCTCGGCAAGCGGGTCGCATCGACGTACACCAGCGACCTCAGCAAAGCCGGCCAGCAACTCTTGATCGAAGACGCGCTCGAGCTCGCAAAGCTCAGTGAGGCGGACGAGTTCGCCGGCCCTCCAGACCCTTCCGAGCTCTCGAAGCCGACACAGTGGGCAGATCTGGACACGTTCGATGACGCCGTGAGCGAGATTGCCGCCGACGAAGCCATGCAACGCGCGCTCGACGGCGAGCGTGCTGCGTTCGATTACGACTCACGCATTACCAACAGCGAGGGCGCGTCGTTTACGCGCGCGCGTGGGATGAGTGCGCTGGTGACGAGCGGGGGGTTCGCAGGCGGCGACGTCGGCACCTACGCGTCGGTCGTCGTGACACCCGTCGCCGACGACGAAGGCGGCAAGAAGCGCCGCGGCTACCATTGGTCCGCCGCCCGCCACTACGCCGAGCTCGAATCAAGCCGAGCCGTCGGACAAGAAGCGGCTCGTCGAACCCTCGCCCAACTCGGAGCCAAGAAGCTTCCGACACAGGAGCTTCCGGTCATCTTCGACAAGGACGCAGCACGCTCGATTGTGGGATTGTTGGCTGGATGCGTCCTTGGCGGCTCGATCTGGCGAAAAAGCTCGTATCTCGTCGATCGCGTCGGCACCCAGGTCGCAAGCGATCTCGTCACCATCATCGACGACCCCTTGCTCGTGCGGGGCCCTGGTTCTCGCGCCTTCGACGGCGAAGGGCTGATCTCGCGCCGCAACATAGTGGTCCAAGACGGCAAGCTGCAAACCTATCTCTTGGATACCTACAGCGCCCGCAAGCTTGGTCTGCAGAGCACCGGCAGTGCATCGCGCTCGTCGTCCGGTGGCATCTCGCCGTCGACGAGCAATCTCACGCTTCAGCCAGGAACGATCAGCCGCGATGATCTCGTCGCCGACACCAAACACGGCCTCTACGTCACCGGAATGATGGGCTTCGGTTTCAACTCGGTCACCGGCGACTTCAGCCGTGGAGCATCAGGCTTTTTGATCGAAAACGGCGAGCTGGGCCACGCCGTCTCGGAGGTCACGATCTCGCTGAACCTCGATCAACTCCTGCAGCGAATCGACGCGGTTGCGGACGACATCGACCATCGCACTTCGATCGCCTCGCCGACGTTCAGGGTTGCGTCGATGACGCTGGCGGGCACGTAGCGGTTTAGTCGCAACTATCGAATGGCTTCGGCGGTGGGTTGGGCTGGTGGCGTGGTTTGGTTTAGTTACATCCGCCCGCCCACCCCCACCGCGTAATCCTCCCTGCGCGCCCCTTCGCTTCGCGCGGGGCTTGCCGGCGCACTTGCGCCGGGCTTCGCCCTACGGGCTCGCGCTACCGCGTGTGGCTTGGGGCGCTTGCGTTTACCCAGGAGAATCGGTCGGGATGCGCGGCACAGCGATGGGGCGGGAGGCGAGTCGTGTGCCGCCGTATAGCGACGGCCGAGCGGGGCACCCCGGCGCGAGCACGTGCGTCGCGACCGATTCTCCGGTCCGTGAATCGCCACCCCTAAGCAGCGCTCAAGCCGAGCCGTTCCGCGTGAGTGAATACGAGTCGGCGCCCGGGTCTACCCCTGCTGCGCTCTGGCCACCATGACATCCACGTAGCTCCCCAAATCCGGACACGTAATCCCCGTTCCGGCGAGAAGCTCGCGAGTGTTGCGGTCGTCGTAGATCACGTCGGTCTTCAGTTGGTCCAGGAACGCGCGGGTCGTATTCGTGAAGCGCTGCATTCCCGGGGCGCGCATGAGCGCCGTCGCCAGGTTCAACGGGTCGTGCTCTCTCGGCGCGGGGCGACCAGTGGCTTCGGCGAATAGCCGGAGGGCGTGGTGGACTGTCACGGGTTTCGGATCGACGATATGGAACGTCCGACCGACCGACCGCTCGTCGTCTGCGATCTTGATGGCGGCTTTGACGACGTAGTCGACCGGAACCGTACTGATCCGGACGCCCGTGCGGCTTGGCGTCGGAATTCGGTAGTCTTCGGGGGCGCTCAGCAGGAGTCGAATCAACAGGTAGAGACCGCCCAGGTCTTCGGTCTCGCCCGTCATCGAGTCGCCGACCATCAATGCCGGTCGCAGGATGACGATTGGCAAATCATCCTCGCTTTCTCGGAGCACCTGCTCGGCTTTGTAGAGCGACGCCTCGACAGGGTTTCGAAACCCCATCTGGTCGCTGAGGTCTGTCTCTTGAACGAAGCCTTCGCGGTTTCCCGACACGGTCGCGCTCGACCAGAACACCAGGCGCTGAAGGCGGGGCGCGGCTTCGGCGAGCTCGAGGATCTCGGCCACGGACTTCACATTGCCTGCAGCTTCTTCTTTCGTTGCGGCTGGATCAGTCACGCATGCGCAGTGGTGAATCACTTCGACGCGTTCTGTCAGCTGCGCCAGCTCCTCGCCGCTCAGCCCGAGGTCGATCGAGCGGGCGTCGCCAACCCACAGTGAGACCCGGTCCCGCGCCTCCGCGGGAAGGTTGTCGACCAATTCCTGTGCGTGCTCTTTACGGCCTTCGGTCACGATGCAGCACACGGAACGGCTCCCGTTCACCGCGAGCTCGCGCACCAAATGAATCGCAGGCTGGCGGCCGGGGAAACCGGTCACCAACACCGATCGGCCGAGCATACCCACTACGCCGACTCCTTCGCCCCGAACCGCGCAACCAACCGCTCGTGCACCTGCGCGACCTGGTCGCGCGTACTGTCGAGGTTGCCGTTGTTCGTCACGACGTAGTCGGCGACCTCGACCTTGCGCGAGAGCGGCAGCTGCGAGTCGATCCGCGCATTGGCTTCACTCAAGGTATAGCCGTCACGGGCGATCAGCCGGAGCCGTTGGACGGATTCGTCCGCGCTGACCACGATGAGTGCCGAAAACGCGTTGTGAGCGCCGGTTTCCACGAGAAGGGCGCCCTCGTAGATGACATAGGGCGCGGGGTGGTCCCGATACCCTTGGATGTACTTTGCGCCGGCGGCCCCGATGCGCGGGTGGAGAATCGCGTTCAGCGTTTCGCGTGCTTCTTCATCGCCGAACACCAACTCGCCGACCTTCTTGCGATCGAGTCGCCCTTCTTGATCGAGGATGTCTTCTCCGAACTCTTCGACGATGGCCTCGAGCCCGGGCGTACCAGGCTCGACGACCTCGCGCGCAAGATCGTCGGCGTCGATGACTGGGATCCCCATCTCCGCGAACATCTTCGAAACAGTGGTCTTCCCGCTCGCGATCCCGCCCGTCAATCCTACCACCGGTTTCATCGACGGAGAGTATTCGCCATCGCTCCGTTCGGGCAAGACGATTTGGCGTGTGCTACTGCCTGTCTATGCGCGCCGTCGTGCAGCGGGTGAGCGAAGCGAGCGTCACGGTCGACGGTGAGCCGGTCGGTGCGATCGGGCTGGGTTTGCTGGTGTACCTCGGGGCGGCACGCGGCGACGACACAGGGGATGTCCAATACATCGCCGACAAGATCGCCGGGCTCCGCATCTTTCCGAATGACGACGGGAAGATGTCGCTGTCCGTCGTCGACGTCGGAGGGTCGGTGTTGGTCGTGTCGCAGTTCACTCTCTTCGGCGACGTTCGCCGAGGTCGGCGGCCGTCGTTCGATGGCGCCGCAGATCCCAAAGACGCAGAGCGTCTCTATCTCGACGTCGTCGCGGCGATGCGCGCCAAGGCACTGACAGTCGAAACCGGTAAATTTCGCGCGATGATGCTGGTGAAGTCCGTCGTCGATGGCCCGGTGACCGTTCAAATCGACAGTAAGAAGCTTTACTAGGATTTGCGTTTGAGACGCGGCATACTCTCGCCTCGATGCTCCGGTTCCTCAGTGAGCGGCGCGCTTGGGTGGTCGCGGCCCTCGTCGCGCTCATGATCGGGACCGGCCTGTGGATCTGGGGCGTGCCCTACGCCACCGCGCGCGCGGCCCGCGCGATCGGCAATCGCCTCGGCGTCGTTGCCCGCATCGAGGAAGGGCGCTTCTCGATGGGGAGCATCGAGTTGAGCGGCGTAGAGCTTCGCGGGCGGCACGGTGGGTTCACGGCGCGCATCGACACCGTTGAGGTCGACGTGGGCTTGCTGGCTGCCCTCTTTCGAGCCTCTGACGCCGTTCGGGGCGTGTCGGCGGACGGCATCGAGCTCGAAGTCGACCTCAGTGATTCAGGCGCCGCCGATTCGATCGCGGCGGTCCGACAGAAGCTCACGCGCCGCGGCAATGCGAACGCGCGCCCTGCGAGAGACTCATCGCGCGGCATGCGACGCCGCTATGCGGTCTCGGGGCTAGCGGTTCGAGTCGTCGACGCTGAGGGAGCGCTGATCGCGATCAGCGACGTCCGCCTTCAAAGAGAAGCCCACGACCTCCGGTGCACCGCCGCCGATACGCTCGTTGGCAAGCTCGACCGGGACCACGCTCACATCGGTCCATCGAAGCTCGAGCTCCGCCGGTACGACGGCGCTTGGACGCTGAGCCGGCTCGAGATCGAGCACGGCAACTTGCGATCGTTGCGCAACGGGGATGCCAATGTGCGGCCGCTTGCCCTGCGTGTTCGAGATGCCTTGGCCCTCGTGCGCGGGCCCACACCCACACCTGAAGCTCCCGTGGCGCCCGACGCTGACCCGTCCCAACCTGAAATCGACGCTTCGGTCGCCACGTCGCTCGTTCCCTCCTCCGCACCTCCGGCCCCGGCCCGCCTCTTCGCGCGCCTTTCTCCCGATGCGGAGATCGAGGTCTCCGGCGTCGAGATCGAGAGTCGCACCTCCGCCGACGGGGGTGTCGAACGCATAAGCGACCTACAGGTGCAAGTGAGCGGGCATGACAACGGATGGTATCGCGTCGTCGTGGGCGGCGAGACCTCGAACGAGGGCACGTTGGAGGCGGACCTGAGTCTCATGCCGGCCGAAGCGCGCGCTGAAGGAAGCATCGACCTCCGTCGCATTTCGCTCACGCTAATTGCGCCGTTCATTCCCGAGCTCCCTCTCTACAATACCGAAGTCGGCACTGTGAACGCGGAGCTCGAGCTCGAGGCGGACTCCACGAGCCGTGTTGCGATCATCGGCGGCTTTCAGATCAAAGAGCTGGCGCTAGCCTCCGAGCGCATTGCCGCCAAACCTATCGAAGACATCAACTTTTCCGTTCGGGGGAAGGGCGCCTGGCTGCCAGAGTCGCGTCGCCTCGAAATTGAACAGGCGCAGATCCAGATGAACGAGGCGCGCGTGTTCGTTGCCGGCGAGCTCGAGCGGACTACGGATCACTACCGTGTCGACCTCACCGCAAAGCTACCGCCGACCGATTGCAACGACGTCGTCGGAGCGATTCCCGACGACGTGCTCGGCTCGTTGTCGCGCTTCGAATGGTCGGGGAACTGGGCTGGGGTCGCACATATCTCGCTCGACTCCCGCGACCTCGAAGCCACCGAGCTCTCGATCAAGATCCGAAATCTGTGCCTCTTCGAACGAACCCCCAGCTGGGTGCGTATCGAGCGATTTCGAGAACCGTTTCGACATCGCGCAGTCGAACCAGACGACACCGTGTTCCAGATGTTGACTGGACCGGGCACCGACAACTGGGTCGCCTTCGACGATATCAGCCCGTTCATGGTCCCCGCGGTCATCAGTCACGAGGATGGCGGCTTCTACGATCACGGCGGCTTCGCGCCGTGGGCGATCCGCGATGCGTTGGTCAGAAACCTGCAAGAGGGTCGCTATGTCGTCGGCGCTAGCACGATCTCGATGCAGCTCGCCAAGAACCTCTACTTGCACCGCGAGAAGACCCTCGCTCGCAAGGTCCAAGAGGTGATTCTCACCTGGTGGCTCGAGAACGCCCTCGCGAAAGACGAGATCCTCGAGCTCTATCTAAACGTGATCGAATACGGCCCGAGTGTCTACGGGCTCAAGCAAGCCGCAGCGTATTACTTTGGTCGCGCGCCGATCGAGCTGAGCCCTGCCGAGTCCGCCTACCTCGCGTGCATGCTCCCTTCGCCGAAGCGCTATCACGTATCCTACGAGCGTGGGGCGCTTACCCGCTCGATGAAGGGCAGGGTTCGGCGGCTCCTCGAACACATGGCGAAGCGCGAGCGCATCGGTCCTGAGGCGCTTGCCTATGGGTTGGCCGAGCTCGAGGACTTCCGCTTCCACCGCGAGGGCGATCCGCCGCCGCCGCCACGGGTCTTGCCGCCCCTCGGCGCGCCCGAAGAGCCGGACTTGGAGCTGGATCCGTTCGAAGCACTCTTCATGGCTCCTTGAGGCTGCCAATTATTGGGCCGACCCGTAGGGGTGCGGGTAAACAAGAACGTGGCGCCAAGCCGGTCTTTGAATCGGCTGTTTTCACGTGCGTCCGAGGGATTATGCAAGGTTTGCTTGGCGTTAGTGGTGGTGTTGTACGGGTCGCGCTCGTTCTTGGTTTTCTGGCCCTGTCCTCGCAGGCGTTCGGTCAGACGCTTGATCCCGCCGTCGTCGTCATCACCGCAGGCGACGACGCCACATCCGGGGCAGCCATCCGGATCGACGGTGCTCCCTCGGGCAACGTACCGCTCCGCAAGACCCTCGATCCCGGTCGCCACCTCGTGCAGGTCGGCAAGCGCGGCTTCGTCACGTACTCGAACTGGGTCGACCTCGCGGCGGGGCAAGTGCTGAGCATCCCAGTCACGTTGCAACCACAAGCGCCGAAGACGGGCTCACTGCTCATCACCGCGGATGTGACCGGCCTTCCCGTTTTGATCGATGGGCAGAATCGTGGTGGTACGCCTCTCGTGGTCGATGGTCTCACCGAGGGAGAGCACGTCGTCGAGATCGAGAGCCCTGGTGAGGGCTATCAGGCTTTCCTCAAGACCGTCGTCATCAAAGCCGACGCGCGTACGACGGTTGACGCGACGATTCGGATCGCGCCCGAGCTCGGGAGCCTGCGAGTCATTGCGAGTGTTCCAGGCGCGATCATCAGTCTCGATGGCGAGGACATCGGCGTTGCGCCGGCGGCTCGCGCGGGGCTGACTCCCGGTGAGCACCTCGTCATGGCGCGCGCGACGGGATACGAGCCCGTGGAGCAGTCCGTCACCGTGATCGCGGGACGCGAACGCGTGGTGTCACTTCGCTTCACGACGCCGGCCACCGATACGGCGCGGATTTTGGTTCGGGCAAGCGTTCCGGAGGCCACGGTCAGCATCGACGGCGAGGACTATGGCAATCCGCCGATCACGATCGAGCCGGCGGAGCCCGGGACGCATTCGATCGTCGTGCGCGCACCAGGCTACCGCGAGGTGCGCAGAACATGCTCTGTGGGCCCCAATCGAAATTGCGACATCTACGCCGAGCTCAACGCCCTCGGTGTGCCCGTGCGCGTCGAAGCCAATGTCGCTGGAGCGCAGCTCTTCGTCGACGGCGAGCCCAGTGGCCCCGTGCCGTGGGAGGGCGATCTTCCCGCCGGCACCCATCAACTCGAGGTGCGCGCTGACGGCTATGAAAGCCACGTCGAGCAGATCCGGCTCCAGAAGTCCTCGCGCCTCCGAGTCATCCAAGTGATCATGAGCGCGAGCGCCGCTGCGCCGGTCACCTCTGCCGATCGCCAAAAGGAGGCGGAACGCGCGGACCCGCTTCGCAACACCGTCACGCATGCCGGCGCGCCGCTGCCAGTTGGTGTGGTGACGCTCGACATCTCGACGGGCTGGCCCTGGCTGGCGCAGCTCGGCATGCGCGCCGGGCTCACGAAGTTCCTCGACGTTGGGATCTACGTTGCATCCTTCGGCCGGCTGACCGACTTCTGGGTCAGCACCAAAGCCGGCTGGAAAGTCTCTCGAAACTTCTCTCTCGGCGGAGACCTCCAAGTCGGGGGTGGAGTCGGACCTGCGCAGCGTGACCAGTCTGGTGTCCGCGACCCGACCAACAACTTCTTCCTGAGCCTCGACGCGATCTTCAGCCTGCACTTTCCGCCTCGCGGCGCTCTCTCGGTTTGGATGGCGATGGACTTCAACAGCGATCGCTGGGACTTCAGCGGTTCCAACAGCGACCTGCTTGTGACAAACTCTCGGCAGAACCTGGTGCGCGGGCGGCTTGGAGGCTCGCTGGAGTTCGTCGTGACTCGGAAGTGGAATGTGTGGCTAGAGGTCGAGGGCATCGTGGCGGGGCAGCGTCGGCGCGTGCTTGGTGACGTCTTCGGTGGCGGTCACCCGGACGCCAAGGTGTACGGTCAACTCGGTGCGACCTTCAAGTTCGGCACTCCTCAGGGGGACCGGTGATCGACGGGCACTTCATCGTCCTCGAGGGCATCGATGGCTCGGGCACGACCACACAGTCTGCGATTTTGGCAGATCGCTTGCGCGATCAGGGCTTGCCGGCTCACACAACGCGAGAGCCAAGCGACGGTCCGATCGGCGTCTTGATCCGGCAGATCCTCACTGGGCGCGTCGTGACCCCGAGCCAACACGGCGCGCGTCCGCCAACCTGGGCAACGATGGCGACCTTGTTCGCCGCCGATCGCCTCGACCACCTCGAAGCCGAGATCCATCCGAACCTCCACGACGGTGTGACGGTGATCTGCGATCGCTACGACCACTCGTCGGTCGCCTATCAAACGGTCAGCGCCGGTGGCAGTGAAGAGGTCTCCTCTTGGGTGCTCACCCTCAATCGGCACGCGCGGCGCCCCGACCTCACCCTCGTTCTCGACGTCGACCCGGAGGTCGCCGCAACCCGTCGCGGCATGCGCTCCGGCGGCCCCGAGCTCTACGAAGTCAGCGAGATGCAAGTCGAGCTCGCCAAGTTCTACCGGAAAATCGACGAACTCTTCCCAAATGATAGAATTGCACATATCGACGCCGACAAGGACGTCGATGGAGTCGCCGAGGCCGTCTGGGCCGAGGTCGTGAGGCTCCGGGGAGAATCCGCATGAGCCGTTACTTGATCATTCTTTGCGCCGCTTTCGCGATTGGGGGCGTCCTCGGCTGCGAGAACAGCAAGCTTCAACGAGAGATGATGGGGGACTCGACCTGGGAGACCTCCGCGGGCTACGAGGACGTCGAAGTCAGAGAGCGAAAGCACGAGCCCGATCACGAATGGGAAGAGAAGAACGCGCCGATGGAAGGCGAGAGCGAACCCCAGAGCAGCGTGGATGGGATGTCCCCGAGGGCCAGAACGGGTGTGATCGCTCGAAACGACTTGGTTCCCGTGCTCGAAGGCGGCCTCGGCCGGTTCCTGCAGAACGTCGAGACTGAGCCGACCTTCTACCATGGCACGTTCGTGGGGTTTCGACTCCTGAGCTTCTTTCCAGGCGACCTCGATTACGCGTCTCTCGATCTTCGGCCCGGCGACATCGTGACCCACGTGAACGGCCGATCGATCGAGCGCCCTGAGCAAGCCGTGCAGGTCTGGGACGGGCTTCGCACCGCGTCCGACCTCGTGGTGCTCTACCGGCGGGGCGACGAGGAGCTGGCGCTCCGGTTCCGTATCGTTGACGTCGGTTAGAACCGACTCCATCGTTCCGCAGTGCGATCCTCCAAGCGGTTTGCCGTCGCTGCCTCGGCGCTACTCGTCTACACGATAGCCGTCGTGCTTTGGGGGGCGCTCGTTCGGGCTTCCCTCTCCGGGGATGGTTGCGGTGACCACTGGCCGCTGTGCAACGGTGTTGCGCTACCCGTCGATCCGTCGACGAAGACCCTCGTAGAGCTCACGCACCGGGTCACCTCGGGCCTTTGTTGGATTTGGACTGCCATCATGTGGTTCGCGGCCCTTCGCGTCTTCCCGCGCGGCCACGCGACACGGTCTGCTGCCGGTTGGAGCCTCTTCTTCATGACCACTGAGGCGCTCGTGGGCGCCGGCCTCGTGTTGTTCCGAATGGTTGCCGACAACCCATCGACTGCGCGTGCCGCGTGGATGGCGGCCCACCTCATCAACACGTTCCTCCTCCTCGCCGCGCTCACTTGGATGGCCGTCAGCGCTCGACAACACGATGGGGTTCGTTTCCCAGGTGACAGCTGGCTGCGCCGCGCATTCGGAGGCGCCGCGCTGACGATGCTGTTCGTTGGCGTCAGCGGCGCGGTTGCAGCTCTCGGGGATACGCTGTTTCCCGCATCGAACCTGGTCGATGGGATTGTTGATGACTTCTCGCCAAGCTCCCACGTGTTCTTGCGGTTGCGCTTGTGGCACCCCGTGATTGCAGTGCTCGGTTCCGGATACTTGATGTGGCTTGCCGCCGCTATGCTACGGCGTGAATCCGGGGGTCACATTCGTAAGCTCGGATTAACCCTTGGCTCGTTGGTCGTGCTCCAGATCGCGGTTGGCTTGCTCAATGTTGGGCTGCTTGCCCCCATTTGGATGCAGCTGCTGCACTTGTTGATCGCCGACGCGAGCTGGATTGTCCTCGTGCTGCTCGCACTTTCCTCACCGCCTCCCGCCCCGAGTGCTACCCTGGGCACGTCGTGAGCGACCCGTACCTCGGCAAAGAAGTGGCTGGCCAGTTCCGCATCGTCGAGAAGATCGGCAAGGGCGGCATGGGGGCGGTGTACAAAGCAGAGCAGCCCGACATGAACCGCTACGTGGCGATCAAGATCCTGCACTCCCGGTATCTTTCGCGCAGTGACTTGGTTTCCCGGTTCAGGCGCGAGGCGCGCGCGATGAGTCAGCTCTCGCATCCGAATACCGCCCGCGTTTTTCTGTACGGTCAGCTCGACGACGGTGCCTGTTACTTCGTCATGGAGCACCTGGTCGGTCAGAACCTTTCGCAGATCGTGCGCGCCAAAGGCCGAATGGACCCAAAGCGCGCGATTCGAATCATGATCCAGGTCTGCGGCGCGCTCGAAGAGGCGCATCAGGCCGGCATCGTCCATCGTGACCTCAAGCCCGAAAACATCTTCGTGACGACCCAGGGCGGCATCCGCGACTTCCCGAAGGTGCTCGACTTTGGTCTCGCCAAAGTGACCGAGCGCCAGATGCGCCCCGGTTCGATGGTCTTGACCCAGCAGGGGATGGTGTTCGGGACGCCCGAGTTCATGAGCCCCGAGCAAGCCCACGGGAAGACGCTCGACGCGCGCTCCGACATCTACTCTCTCGGAGTGATCCTCTACGAGCTGCTCACCGGGAAGCTGCCCTTCGACGCCAAGCAGCCGATCGAATACATTCAGCTCCACGTCAACGCGCCGCCTATTCCGCTGTCGGAGCGGTGCCCCGAAGTGACCTTTCCGGACGGCCTCGAGGAGGTTGTGATGGCGGCCTTGGCCAAGAATCCAGAGGAGCGGTACGCGACCGCCGCCGCGTTCGCAGCCGCGCTCGAAAGCGTCTTGCAGGTCGAGGCCGGGGAGGGGGGCTCCATTACGCTTCCGACCCCGGTCCCCGCCGCTCCGGCGCACGACCCCGCGCCACCAATTCAGCAAGTGGCCGCTGGGCGACAGCCGAAAACCCCCTGGATCATGCTCGGGGTAGGCGTGGTCCTCGCCGTGGCCGGCGTGATCGCGCTGTTGGCCGCATTCGGCGCCGGTTCTTGACCGGTCCCGGCGCTGCCCCTACGCCCCCGCCTCGAGAGAGCTTGACCGTTTTCGGTGGGGGCGTCAGAGTCCGCGCCCGCGTTCAGCCTGGGACCCATGACAGCAGCGATTCGACCAGCTTCCGCGATGCTGACCGTCCGCGACATGATCGCGCTGACGAAGCCCCGCATCACCTTGATGGTGCTCGTCACCACTGCTGGCGGCATGTGGCTCGCGCCGGGCTCGCTCGACCTCGGGTCGATGGCCATCATGTTGGCGACGACCGGCATGGTCGTGGGCGCAGCGAACACGCTCAACTGCTACCTGGAGCGGGACAGCGACCGGCTGATGGCCCGCACCGCCAACCGCCCGCTCCCCGATCGACGGCTCGAACCCTCGTGGGCGCTCGCCCTCGGCATTGCGATGGGTCTGTTCGCGGTCCCCACCCTGACGCTCGCAGTCAATCCGGTCACCGGGTTGCTCGGCGCAATAGCCCTCGTTAGCTATGTCGCGATCTACACGCCGATGAAGCAACACACGCCCGCGGCGCTGTTCGTTGGCGCGCTTCCCGGCGCGCTGCCACCGCTGATGGGGTGGACGGCCGTGACCGGCAGCATTGCCACCCCAGGCTTGGTGCTGTTCGGCGTCCTCTTCTTCTGGCAGATCCCTCATTTCATCGCGATTTCGGTGTTTCGGCAGGAGGAGTACGAGCGGGCCGGGCTCAAGGTGTTGCCTTCGGTTCGCGGGATTCACTCCGCAAAGGTCCAGGCGACGCTCTATGCCGCGGCTCTTTGGGCCGTGTCGCTCTTGCTGGTCCCATATGGACTCGCCGGCACCTTGTACCTCGTCGCAGCCCTGGGACTCGGCGCACACTTCTTCTGGGCTTCGGTCCGCGGCTTCTGGGTGCAGGACGCCAATGCCTGGGCCAAGAAGCTCTTCGTCGCGTCTCTGATCTACCTCACCGCGCTCTTCGCGGCGCTGATCGTCGATGCGCTCTGAGGCTCGACTCGTGCTTCTCCTCGCGGTCCTCGCCGTCGGGTGCACGAAGAGGAGCGCGGAGGATGTTCCAGTTCTCGGGCAGCTCCCGGAGTTCGCCCTCGTCGACCAGAACGAGCAAGCCTTCACGCGCGACACGATGGAAGGCGACATCTGGGTGTCGGCGTTCGTATTTACCCACTGCAAGTCGACCTGCCCTCGGCTCACCGCCCACATGAAAGGGCTTCAAACCAGGGTTTCCGACGTCCCGAGCGCGAATTTCGTCTCGGTAAGCGTCGATCCGCGCAATGACACCCCCGAGGTCATCAAGGCCTATATGACCAAGAATGCCCTCGACGAGCGGAATTGGCGCTTCGTGACCGGCGACGAGGACGCGATCCGGCACGTCGTGGTGGAGGGCTTCAAGGTCCCGATCGGGGACGACGAAAGCCGAGTGGCCGGCTCGGACGAGATCATGCACAGCAACTCCTTCGTGCTGGTCGACGACAAGGCGCAAGTGCGGGGCTACTACCGGGCCAACAACGACGGCATCGCCGACCTCGAGCGCGACTTGCGGGCGCTCGCCGCCCCTACGACCTCGGAGCGTTGATAGGCCTCTGCTTCGGTGTTAGACGCACCGCATGAGCGAGAGTATCCCAGTTGCCGAGCGGCTCAGCGCCGTAAAGCCTTCCGCCACCGTCGCCGTTGCCCAGCGGGCACGCGAGCTCAAGGCGCAGGGTATCGATGTGCTTTCCTTCAGCGTGGGGGAGCCCGACTTCGATACGCCCAAGTACATTCGCGAGGCTGCAAAGAAGGCGATCGATTCGGGAGCTACCCGATACACCGCAGCGCGCGGGGTCCCTGAGCTGCGCGAAGCGATCTGCGAGGTGTCTGCAAAGCGGCGCGTGGGCGTCAGCTACAAGCCGGCGGAGTGCGTCGTCTCGGTCGGTGCCAAGCACACGCTCTTCAACCTCGCGCTTGCGCTATACGACGAGGGCGACGAAGTCTTGATTCCCGCGCCGTACTGGGTGAGCTACCCGGAACAGGTTCGGCTCGCCGGCGCGAACCCCGTGATCGTCCAGACCAGCGAGGCGGACGGTTTCAACATGACGCCCGACGCGCTGCGTGCTGCGATCACACCGAAGACCAAGGCGTTGATTCTCTGCTCGCCTTCGAATCCGACTGGTGCGGCGTACAGCGGTGAAGAGCTTCGCGCTCTCGCGGACGTTGCCGCGGAGCACAACTTCTGGATCATCGTCGACGAGATCTACGGGCAGCTCGTCTACGGCGACTTCGAGCAGAAGTCGATTGCGGAGGTTGCGCCGGAGCTCAAGGACCGCATCATTATCGTCGATGGTGTCAGCAAGACCTTCGCGATGACGGGTTGGCGCATCGGCTGGATGCTTGGACCCGAGTACGTGACCAAGGCCTGCGAGAAGATCCAAAGCCAGGCGACTACGAACCCGAGCTCCGTCGCGCAGCAGGCTGCCGTCGCAGCGCTGCGCGGCCCCTGGGAGCCGATGGAAGAAATGCGGCAGGCGTTCGAAGCTCGCCGCGGCATCATCGTCGATGGGCTCAACGCGATCGACGGCATCAGTTGCGGGATGCCCGCGGGCGCGTTCTACGCGTTCGCCAACGTGAAGGCGCTGATCGGCAGGCGGGGCGGCGGCAAGACCCTCGAGACCGACATCGATTTCGCGGGCTACCTGCTCGAAGAGGCGCGTTGCGCCGTGGTGCCCGGCACGGCGTTCGGCGCCCCGGGATACGTGCGCATTTCTTATGCGGCCTCGAACGAGATGATTCGGGAGGGGTTGAATCGGATGAGCGAGGCGGTGGGGAAGCTCGAATGAGTCTCGCTCGGTGCGATTGGCTTGGTTTGGTTTAATTATCTCCACCCGCCCACCCCCGCCGCGTAATCCTCCCTCCGCGCACTTCGCTTCGCTCGCGCTTGGCGGCGCTTCGCGCCGGGCTTCGCCCTTCGGGCTCGCGGGTTGCTTGCCGGAGAGTGGTCGGCGGGCTGGGAAGCTGGTTTGGCTTAATTACATCCGACCCGCCCACCCCCGCCGCGTAGTCCTCCCTCCGCGCCCGACGCTTCGCTTGGGCTTGGCGGCGCTTCGCGCCGGGCTTCGCCCTTCGGGCTCGCGCTACCGCGCGTGTCTTGGACCCGGGGCATTGTGCGTACACACGCCGTCGCAGCCCTGTTGATGTACAGAGTCGTTCATAAGGGGCTCGGAAAAACGCGACAGGGGGTGGAGCGGGCGTACGAAGTGCCAATCGCAAGACCGCAGCCACCGCGATTGGCGCGCCGTCCGAGGGCGGCTTGCGCGGCCTGACCTACCCAGTCCTCCGAGGCCGCATCTGCAAGTCGCCCGTCCCGTGAATCCCCCTGTCGCGTTTTTCCGAGACCCGTGTGCACCTCGACGCCCGGGCGTCCCGCGTATGCGTTCAGCGCTTGCGCTGCGCTAGGGCGATTCCTGAGCGGGCGAGGAGGGCGACCCCGACTACCGTTACGATCAGTGCGCTCGGTGTGCGCGGCGCGTAGCCTGCGCTCAGCAAGAGCAGGAGCGCTGCGCCTAGTTGGCGGCGCGCTGGGTCCTTCGATACCGCGGCTGCGACCGTGACCGCCCATCCCAGGCCGAGTGGGATGGCATAGAGCACCGCGTATGCATCTCGAAACAGATCGAGCCGGGCCGCTCCGTAGACCATGGTTGGTAGATCGTCGCCCACCGCGCGATGCCAGAAAGCAATCGCAATCGCGACTACTGCCGCGGCCAGCGTCGAAAGGAGCAGAGCCGCTTTGCCGCGAGCCGTTCCCCACGGAATGGCCAGCGTGAACGCGATGGCGAATGGAACCCCTAGATATGCGAGCTCGCCCGACCACCGAAACGCATTCGAGAGGCGATCGGTGTGCTCCCAAAACGAGCGCTCCCCGACCATCCCGACGATCATCGAAGCGACGCCGCTCAACGAGGCGACCAGGACCAACACGAGCGCCGCCACCATGCCTGGCGACGACTTCCAATGGAGGCCCGCAAGGATCAACAACAGCATCGTTGCATGCGCGAGGCCCGCGACCACGAGAACGAGTTGGGGGCGCGTCCAGGCGAGCGGGAGGAACGTCATCAAGGTGACGATCGGCACGAGCACCCAGCCAAAGGCTGCGATGCCCGCGCGCGCCGAGAGCGGAAGACCAGTGCGGCGGGAGGAAAGGGAGCCGAGGCAAAACGCGGTCGCAACGAGGGCGGCAACGACGCTGAGGTTCCGCGCAAAGCCGCCCCATCGGTAGAGCTCGAGGAGTGTCGCGTTCGACCATGCGCTGTGACCGAGCTTGATCAGGATTCGGTTGATCAGAAGATCGGCGAGTGCCGCGAGTCCGGCCATCCAAGCGAGGGGCGGGGCGGAGGCCATGCGAGGCGAGGGCGCGTCATCAGTGCTTGCGACGGAAGCTATGGAAGCGACGGATGAATCAATGCCTTCAGTCAAGGTTCCCGGACCCTACGCGGGCAATCTAGCGCTTTCAAGGCACTCTGCTAAACCAGGCGAGATGACCGATGTGCGCCACGATTGGAGCAGGGACGAGGCCCGCGCGCTTCACGACTTGCCGTTGACCGATCTGTTGTTCCGGGCTCAGGAGGTGCATCGCGTGACGCAGCCTCGCGACGCGGTGCAACTTTGCTCGCTGCTCTCGATTAAGACAGGAGCCTGCCAAGAGGATTGCTCGTATTGCCCACAGAGCTCGAAGTACGACACCGGTGTCGAGGCCGAGCGCTTGATGGACGTACAAGACGTGCTTTCGAAGGCGCGCGAAGCCAAAGCGGCCGGCGCCAGCCGGTTCTGCATGGGCGCGGCATGGCGGAGCCCAAAGAAGGGAAGCCGCCAGTTTCAGCAGGTTCTGGACATGGTGCGCGGCGTGCGTGAGCTTGGCCTCGA
The DNA here is from genome assembly GCA_024640845.1 of Myxococcales bacterium. Classification (GTDB taxonomy): domain Bacteria; phylum Myxococcota_A; class Polyangia; order Polyangiales; family Houyiibacteriaceae; genus SG8-38. Next base: position 168,532 of record JAHEEE010000001.1, read on the forward strand.
GGCCTGCGCGACCCTGGGAATGCTCGACGAAGAGCAGACCCAAGAGCTCAAGGATGCCGGCCTGACCGCGTACAATCACAACCTGGACACTTCGGAGGAGTACTACGGCGAGATCATCACCACGCGTACGTACCGAGACCGGCTCGAGACGATTGGACGCGTTGCCGCTGCCGGCATCTCGGTGTGCGCTGGAGGCATCATCGGCATGGGCGAGAGCGTTGACGATCGCGTCGCGATGTTGGTCACGCTCGCCAACCTCACGCCGCAGCCGGAAAGTGTGCCCGTCAATGCGTTGGTCGCAGTTCCAGGTACACCGTTGAGCGATCAAGCACCGGTCGACTCGCTCGAGCTGGTTCGCATGTGTGCGACCGCTCGCATCATGATGCCGAACGCGCGTGTTCGGCTATCGGCAGGGCGCGCGTCGCTCAGCCGCGAGTCGCAGCTTCTTTGCTTCATGGCCGGCGCCAACAGCATCTTTTTCGGCGACAAGCTGCTCACGACGGGCAATCCGGACCACGATTCGGATCTCGCGCTTCTTCGAGAGGCGGGCCTCAGGCCCCTCGAACCCGAGCAGGCCACCGCCTCCGATGCGGCGGAGTAGAGCGACAATAGCCCGAAAACATTGATCTTTTCTATTTTGTTGTTATTGAATTTGATTTGCAAGTTCTAGCGCGTATAAAGAGGACATCATGTTGGTGTGCCATTGCCACGCGATCAACGACCACACGATTCGGCGATGTGTCGACGCCGGCGCTCGCAGCGGACATGAGGTCCGAGAGAAGTGTGGCGCGGGCGGTACCTGCGGCGGATGCCGACCGGCCATCGATCGGCTGATCGAGCTTCACGGCAACGCCCAAGACGCGATCGAAGCACGCGGTCCCCGCGGCTGAGTGTTTCTCTGATAACGCCTTTCAACTTCAACCTTCCAGCATTGCGCCCGCAACTGTGGGTCTCTATGCTCGCGTGAAGGAAAACACATGAAGGGCCACGACGAAGTCATCAAAGTGCTCAACGAGGTACTCACCTCCGAGCTCACCGCGATCAACCAGTACTTCATTCACGCGAAGATGTGCGAGGACTGGGGGTTTCAGCGACTCGCCGCAAAGAAGAAGGAAGAGTCCATCGAGGAGATGAAGCACGCCGACGCAGTGATCGCGCGCATTCTCTTCCTCGAAGGCGTGCCCAACATGCAGCGCTACTTCCCTGTCAATGTCGGCGAAGACGCGATTGAGCAGCACAAGCTCGACCTCGAGCTCGAATACGATGCGGTGAAGCGTCTCAACGCGGGCATCGCCACTTGTCGCGATCTCGGCGACAATGGCACCCGAGAGCTCCTCGAGATGATTCTTCACGAGGAAGAAGAGGGCATCGACTGGCTCGAAGCTCAGCTCTACCTGATCGAGACGATCGGCAGGGAGCGCTACCTCTCGGAGCAGATGGGCGGAAACTAGGCGCCAGAGCATCCGGGGCTGAGCCCTTCGTCAAACGGCCCGATCGCTGCTACAAGCTCCTGCGATGGAAGCGCATCCGCTTGCTGGCCAGCCAGCTCCCGCAGACGTTCTCGTAGACGTTCCCAAGCTCCTTGCTGCGTACTACGACGAGAAGCCAGACCCCAATGAGCCGTCCCACCGCGTGAGCTTTGGCACCTCCGGTCACCGGGGCTCTTCGTTTCGCTTCAGCTTCAACGAGAACCACATCCTCGCCACGACGCAGGCGATTTGTGATTATCGACGCGCCGAGGGCATCGACGGCCCGCTTTACATCGGCGCGGACACCCATGCGCTTTCGGGCCCGGCGACGAAGACGGCGCTCGAGGTGCTTGCCGCGAACCGTGTGCCGACGCGGATGACGCAGGAGGGCCAGTTCACGCCGACGCCCGCCTTGTCCTACGCCATTCTCGAGCATAATCGCCAGAGCGCCTACGACGCGGACGGAATCGTCGTCACGCCGTCGCACAACCCCCCCGAAGACGGCGGCTTCAAATACAATCCACCGAACGGCGGACCCGCCGACACGGAGGTGACCTCCTGGATCGAACGGCGCGCCAATCGATTACTCATGGAGGGTTTGAAGGACGTGAAGCGCGTCACCTACGAGACAGCGGTACGGGCGAATACGACGGAGCTTCACGACTTCATCACCCCCTACGTCGATGGCCTAGACACGATCCTCGACATGAGCGCGATCGCTGCCGCGAGGCTTCGAATCGGAGTCGACCCGATGGGCGGCGCCGGTATCGCGTACTGGCCCCGCATCGCCGAACGATACGGTTTGAACCTCGACATCGTGAACGATGCCATCGACCCGACGTTTTCGTTCATGACGCTCGACCGTGACGGGAAGATTCGCATGGACTGCTCCTCGCCTTACGCCATGGCGAGCCTCGTCGACCTTCGCAATCAGTACGATATCGCGTTCGGCAACGATACCGATTTCGACCGGCACGGCATCGTCACCAGCAGTTGGGGCCTTCTAAATCCGAACCACTATCTCAGCGTGGCGATTAGCTACCTCTTCACCGAACGCGATTGGAACGAGAACGCGGCGATCGGAAAGACCTTGGTGAGCAGCGCGATGATCGATCGCGTCGCGAAGGATCTTCGCAGGCGCTTGGCGGAAGTTCCCGTGGGCTTCAAGTGGTTCGTCCAAGGGCTCATCGACGGTTCGTACGGGTTCGGTGGCGAGGAAAGCGCGGGCGCATCGTTCCTTCGCAAGAACGGGAAGGTCTGGACGACCGACAAAGACGGAATCCTGCTGAACCTACTTGCAGCCGAAATCACCGCCACGACGGGCCGAGACCCCGGCGAGTGCTACCAGAGCCTCACGACTCAGTTCGGCGCCCCGGTCTACGAGCGGATCGACGCGCCCGCCACACCCGAGCAGAAAGCGGCGCTCAAAGCGATGAGCGAGTCCGACCTCGACGCGTCCGACTTGGCCGGTGAGCCCATCACGCACGTGTTCACCAAAGCGCCGGAGAACGACGCCCCCATCGGGGGCCTCAAGGTGACGACCGAGAACGGTTGGTTTGCCGCGCGGCCGTCGGGCACGGAGGACGTCTACAAGATCTACGCGGAGAGTTTCATCGGGCGCGAGCATCTCGCTTCGATTCAAAGCGAGGCGCAGCATCTCATCGGTCGTGTGTTCGACAAGAGCGAGACGTGTTAGCGCTGGTCACTGGGGGCGGCGGACGCCTCGGAAACGTCCTCGTGCGGAGGCTTCTCGAAACCGGCCACAAGGTACGGGTGCTCGAGCCTGGAAAACCACCAGAGTCGCTCGACGGTCTCGAGATCGAATTCGTATCGGGCTCGGTGCTCGAGCCGGGCGACGTCGCCGGCGCGGTTGGAGGCGTGGACGTGGTGTACCATCTCGCCGCGAAGATCGATCTCCGGCCCAAGAAGGATCCGATGATGGTCCCGATCAACGTCGATGGAACCCGGAATGTGGTCGAGGCATGTTTGTCTCGTGGACTTCGGTTGGTGCATACCAGCTCCCATCACGCGGTCGTTCGCGAGCCTCTGGACGAGCCGCTGACCGAAGAGCGACCGCTCGCGCTCGACGAGAAGTGCGATTACCATCGCTCCAAGGCGATCGGCGAGACCATCGTCCTCGATGCGTGCGCGCGCGGACTCGACGCTACCATCGTCAACCCGGGTTCGATGATCGGCCCTCACGACTACGAGCCCTCGATGATCGGTGCGGCTCTGATCGACATGTACTTCGGCCGCGTCCCGGTCTTGCTCGAGCTTCTGAGCGACTACGTCGATGTACGCGACGTGGCGGACGGCATGATCGCGGCGGCCGAAAAGGGCAGGGTGGGCGAGCGCTACTTCCTGACCGGAGATGTGATCCCCATCATGGAGATGGTATCGCTCTACGGCGAGCTCACAGGCGCCAAAGTGCCGACGCGCGCGCTGCCGCTATGGGTTGGCTGGGTTCTGCTTCCGTTCGCTTTGGCCGGTAGCGCCCTCAAGAAACAGGATCCGTTCATTACAGCGGACATGCTTCGCGCGAGCGTGTCCAACGCAGTGGTTTCACACGACAAGGCACATCGGGAGCTGGGCTATACGATCCGTCCGCTCCGCGAATCGCTCACCGACGCCGTCGCCTGGTATCGTCAGCGCGGATGGCTGAACGCCTGACCGCTCCTTTTCGCTGTTGACGGGCTCCCCGTGCTAGACATAGTGCAGCCATGGACGGACGAGGACCGCAGCGTCACCAAGACCTAGAGGACGTCATCGATGTCATTACCGCATCGTACGATGGTGACGACGAGATTAACAACCTCGATAGCGCGGACCTTCCGAACAAGCGCGCCGTGATCACGGCGTTCAATCACATCATGCCCGTGCTCTACATGGGGTTCTACAGCACACGCGCACTCAACCGGACGAACATCCGCTATGCGCTGAGCGAGCATCTCTATCCCGCCCAGGACATTCTCGTAGAGCAGATCTGTCGTGCGCTTCGCTATCAGGAACGGATGGGACGCGTTCGGGAGAAGAAGCCGGAGGGTTGGAGTGAAGAGGTCGTTCTGCGTCTCTTCGAGAAGATCCCCGAGCTTCGACGGGTGCTAAACACGGACGTGCGCGCCGCCTACGATGGTGATCCGGCAGCTTCTTCCATCGAAGAAGTCGTATTCAGCTATCCGAGCATCCAAGCCATTTCCGCATACCGAGTCGCACACGAGTTGTTCGTGGAAGACGTTCCGATGATTCCACGGATCATCACCGAGCACGCGCACAGCAAATCGGGGATCGACATCAACCCCGGCGCGCAGATCGGCGAGAGCTTCTTCATCGACCACGGTACCGGAGTAGTCATCGGCGCCACGGCGGTGATCGGCAACAACGTCAAGCTCTATCAGGGTGTCACCCTTGGCGCGCTCAGTGTCTCACGAGACCAGACCGACGGTCGTCGCGGCACCAAGCGGCACCCGACGATCGAGGACGACGTCACCATCTACGCGGGCGCGTCGATTCACGGCGGAGAAACCATCATCGGCCAAGGCTCGGTCATTGGCGGTAATGTCTGGTTGACCAAATCCGTGCCCGCCGGCTCCAAGATCTTCGGCCGAGCGAAATAGGCCCGAGCGAGGCTCGCGAGCTCCAGAGAGCTGGCTAGCTCGCTTCGCTGAGCTTCTGTTGGACTTTGTCGTAGACAGCCTTGAGGTTGGTCAGGTCGGCGAGCTCGTCTTCCGCGATCGTGATGTCGTAGTTCTTTTCGACATCGGCGACGATCTCGATCGCCATCATGCTGTCAATTCCCAGGTCCGCGAACGGCGTATCCTCTGGGATCTCTTCGACTTCGGTCACTTCGACAATGATTTGTCTAAGCTCGTCTTTCAACGCGTCCGACATGCCGCCCGTATATGCGTGCCTTCGTGATCCCCGTCAAGCTTTCGAAAACCGGCCAGTTGGCCTGTTTCGAATGTGGTGTCCGTCCGAAATTACGTTACGTTACGCCGTCTGAAACCGATGAGTTGGATCAAAGAAAAGGGGCACGCTGAGCTCCAGCGGGTGCGGGACGCGCAGGCGCAGGAAATCTACCCGTACTTCCGGCCGTTCGAGTCGGGTGGCTTGCACACGAGCATCAACGGGAAGCCGATCGTCAACTTCAGCTCCAACGACTATCTGGGCCTCACCAATCATCCAAAGGTCAAAGAGGCGGCCAAGGCCGCCGTCGATCAGTACGCTTGCGGACTCAGCTCGTCCCGTGTCCAGGCGACCGCGGTCCCGCACGTCGAGCTCGAGGAGCGGCTGGCCGCCTGGTACGGGTTCGAGAAGGCGTTGATTTTCACCACCGGTTATCAGGCCATGGTGGGCACGATCATGGCCTTGGCCGACAAGGATACGACGGTCGTGCTCGATAACCTCAGCCATGCCTGCATTCTCGACGGCACCTTTCTTGCTGCGGGTACCCCGATGCGTGCGCCCGAGGTCCGCTTCTTCAATCACAACAGCGCCAAGGCGCTCGACCGGGTCCTGCGCAAACGGGATCGCAAGAACGCCCTGGTCGTGATCGAAGGCATCTACTCACTCGACGGTGACGAAGCGAACATCCAGGAATTCATCGAGGTTTGCGCCAGGCACGAAAACGTCGCCATCGTCTGCGACGACGCCCACGGGACGGGGACACTCGGTAAGGGCGGCCGTGGCATCATCGAGAAGTACGGGCTGGAAGGACAGATACCGGTCGTCATCAGCACGTTCTCGAAGACGTTCGGCGGGATCGGAGGGATCCTTCTCGGCGAGGCGGACGTGGTCGACTTCATCAAGCACAATGCGCGTTCGTTTCTCTTCAGCGCATCGCTTCCCGTCCCGATCGTTGCCGCGGCAAGCACCATCCTCGACATGCTCGAATCCGACGGCGAGGCGCTGGTCAGCGAGCTTCACGAAAAAGCCACCTACATGCGCAAGGGCCTCACCGACATCGGCTTCGATCTCGGCGAAAGCAACACGCACATCATGCCGATCATGATTCGCGACGACACCAAGGCGATGTTCACTCACGTCGCCCTGCTCGAGAACGGCGTCTTGATGGTTCCCATCATGTATCCCGCCGTCAAAGAGGGCGAAGAGCGGCTCCGACTCAACGTCACCCGCGGCCATAGCTACGAAGACATCGATCAGGCCCTGGACTTACTGAAGAAGTTCGCCCACTCGTTCTCCCTGGTGGCCTAGTTACATCCGCCCACCCACCCCCACCGCGTAATCTCAGTATCACTCTCACGCGAGTGAGTAGCGTGCCTCCGCGGCGGGCGCTACGCTCCGCCTTGGCGGCGCATTCGCGCCGGGCTTCGCCTTGGGCTCGCGCTACCGCGCAAGAGCACCTGGCAGTGCCAAAAAGAGACGGGCCCCGAGCATTTGCTCGGAGCCCGTTCTTCGTTGGCCGTGAAGGGTTAGTTCTTCGGTTCGTCCTTGTCCACGACGTGGAACTCGACGCGACGGTTGAGTGCTGCCTCTTCGCTGGTCTTCGGGTTCTCGTAGAGCGGCCTCTTGGGACCGACGCCCTGCGCTACGAGGCGTGACCTGTTGACCTGACCCCGGCCGACGAGATAGCGGACGACCGTGTTGGCCCGCTTCTTCGACAAGATCATGTTGTAATTGAGGCTTCCGCTCTTGTCGGTATGACCCTCGACGCGCACCTTCTTGATCTCTGGGTGGGCGATCAGGACCGCTGCGACGTTGTCGAGCAATGCCCATGACCGCTTCTGCAACTTGGCGCTGCCCTTCCTGAAGTAGACCCTCTCGAGGATCTCGAGTTGGCCATCGCCGATGACGACGAGTTGCTTGGCCTGGCAGCCTTGGTTCTCGATCGTACCGGGCTCGTCGGGACAGTTGTCGATGCGGTCTGGTACGCCGTCGCCGTCACGATCCGGGTCCGGACAGCCATTGTTCTCGGGTGGACCCGGGTCGTTCGGACATGCGTCGTCGACGTCGAGAATGCCGTCCTCGTCATTGTCCGGATCGGGACAACCGTCCTCGTCCTGGAATCCGTCCATGTCTTCGGGCTCATTCGGACACTTGTCGTCGGTATCCGGAATACCGTCGCCGTCGTTGTCGAGATCGGGACAACCATCCTCATCTTCGAAGCCGTCCATGTCCTCGGCTTCGTTCGGGCATTGATCGAGCTCGTCTGGAATTCCGTCGCCGTCGGCGTCGGGAGCTTTCTTTTCGGCCGGCATCGTGTAGCCGAGCATCGCGAAGACACGCCAGTCCGGGGCGCCGTAGCCGCCGGTCACGCCCGCGCTGCCGCCGACGCCGAGCGTAAATCCGAAATCAGGCAGCCATTTGAAGCCGCCCAGCACCTCGACTGGCGTCTCTTGCTTGGTCCAAAAGCTCACGGTGCTGTTGGCGGCCGTGCGGCCGAACACCTCGCCGGAGATCATGAAGTGGTCGTTGCCCAACATGACCAGAACGCCAGTGCCAAACGTGAACTCGTTCCCGACGAACAGATCATCTGTCAGCGGCACGGTCTGGCCCTTTGTGGTGAGCTTGTATCCAGCTTGAATCGGAATGCGCACGAAGTCGCCCGCGTTGAAGTTGAGCAAGAGCTCGAACCAGCCACCGAGATGTGGGCTCTGACCAACCTGACCTGCGAAGTCCTGCGTACTGCTCGCCGCCGATGCAGTGTTGAATGTCATCGTAGCCTGGGCGCCGATTTGGAAGACGTCTTCTCTCGTTCCGAAGAAGTTGAATCGGGCTCCGAAGTAGAGATCACCCAGGTTTGATTCGTTGAGATTGAAGGTGCCGGGCAGCCCGCCACCCGGCTTGATCATGAAGTGGTAGGGCATGTCGACGAAGAGCACGATGTGATCGACCAATCCGAGGCTCAGCATCAAGTGGCCAGTCAGCTGTTGATGCACTCGCTTGACGTTGCCGGCCCCACCGGCCACGTCGACCACGAGAGGGTCGTCGGAGTAGTCGAGCCACACCTGAAAGCCGAAGCGCAGGTGTCCCTGACCATCGGGCGTGCTCGTCGCGAAGCCGTCCGTGGCGAGCTCGGCCGGCCGGAACTGATTGAGATCGATCTGCGTAGACTGCGCAGAGGCGCTGGAGGTGATCCCCATCGCCAAGGTCAGCAGCATCGCAACCCAACCCCGATTGAAACCCCTTGGGCTATTGTCGTACGTCACGCTCATCCTCCCATTCCCCGTTTGGCAGGCGCACGCTGGCGCCACTGAGCCGCGACAACTTTACATTTTCTGACTGGACGGGTGCATTTTTTCGTGCCGGCGGGGGCTTGGCGGCGCTTCGTGCCGGGCTTCGCCCCTCGGGCTCAGGTGTTGCAGGCTTCGGAAGGGGCGGGCGGTATCCGCGATGCCCTAGTTACACCCGAGCAGCCCGTTCGCGCAGATGAGCGGACCCCGGCTTGGGAAGTAGTAGGCCCAGATGAAGCACATCTCGTCGTCGACACCGGTCCCGAAGAAGACGTAGTCGCTGCTCAGGTTGCTCCACTCGCAGGTTACCTTGAATCCGCCGCCATCCGGGACGTTGAAAGGAGGATCGTAGGTCACCGTTTCCGGCTCGTCCCAGTGGAATACCGGCAGGTCGTAGACCGGCGTCCCGGTCACACCGGCGCTCTCGGCGACTTCGACGTAGACGTTGGTGCCCCATTGGTGCTCGTGGCCGGTGATCGCAAAGTAGTTCACGCCGTCAAACCGGGACGGAAGCTGAAGAAACGTGGGCCCGAGGGTCGCCTCGTCCATCGGAGGGATGCTGATGTTCGTATCCCCCAAGAACATGATGTCGGCTTCGCTTTCCACATCCTCGCTTGGCATGGAGACGAAGGTCGACGTGGCCTCCGCGATCTGCGGCGCGACGCTTGGGTTGATGTAGTGGAGCTCGAGGCGGACCATCTGGTCTGGCTCGATGGTGTACGCTACGCCTTCGGGAAGGGTGAGCCGATCATCTGACCGCTGCGTGATGATGAGCGGTGGATCGTTGAAGGTGTCCGTGAAGGGGTTGCAAGGGTACGGCTCAGGGCGCTCGACCGTGTCGTCGACTTTGTAGACGATGAAATGATGCGAGGTTGCCCCGAGAACGTTGTGAATCTCGTGGACGGAGATCGGCTCGGCGTTGCCTAGGCGCTTCATCACACAGCGCGTCTGCTCGAAGCCGGCGGGCACCTCGAACGGCCCCCATTTCACAGTGAACGAGTCCGCCATTCCTCCTGAACCGCCTGCGCCAACGCTCCCGCCGGTGCCCACGGTTCCACCCGAGCCTCCGCTGCCGCCGGAGCCTGGGGCTCCCCCATCGTTGCTCGAGGTCGCCTCGCTCCCGCAGGCAATGCACGAAGCCAGCAGGAGAAGCGCGAAGATACGAAGCATGAATGACACCATAGCAGTATCCGTGAGCGATCGTGTCATGCTCCCGGGACTATTTCTTCGGGAAGTACAGGCTGACCGCTTCTGCAATGCAGCCCGGGCGTTCTTCGCCTTCGATCTCGACCGTCACGCGAACGACCGACAGAATGCCGCCTTTCGATTCCTCGACCGACACGACTTCGGCCCCGCCGCGAATCCTCGCGCCGACTTTGACCGCATTCGGAAACCGCACCTTGTTGGTGCCATAGTTCACGGCGAACTCGAACCCGCGGACCTCGAAGATCTGAGGCATGAACGAGCTGACCAGCGATAGCGTCAGATACCCGTGTGCGATGGTCGCCCCGAACGGCCCCTTCTTTGCTCTTTCGACATCGACGTGAATCCACTGATGGTCGTCGGTCGCATCTGCGAACTTGTCGACCCGATCCTGCTCCATCGTCATCCAAGGGCTGAAACCAAGGTGCTTGCCAACAGCAGACTTCAAGTCGTGAGGGGTTTCGAAAATGCTTGTTGCCATGAGGCTCGGAAGATACCCGCTCCCAGCGCCAGCGCCAGCGCCAGCGCCAGCGCCAGCGCCAGCGGTCTAGATTAACATCCACCCACCCACCCCCACCGCGTAGTCCCAGTATCACTCTCACGCGAGTGAACAGCGTGCCTGCGCGCCCCTTCGCTTCGCGCGGGGCTTGCCGGCGCACTTGCGCCGGGCTTCGCCGTTCCGGCTCGCGCTTCCGCGCATGTCTTGAGGGCAGGTCTCTTGTGTGCGCACAGGGTCGCAGCCCTTCTGATGCACAGAGTCGTTCATAAGGGTCTCGGAAAAACGCGACAGGGGGTGGAGCGGGCGTACGAAGTGCCAATCGCAAGACAGCAGCCATCACGATTGGCGCGCCGTCCGAGGGCGGCTTGCGCGGCCTGGCCCTTCCAGTCCTACGAGGCCGCATCTGCAGGCCGCCCGTCCCGTGAAACCCCGTGTCGGGTTTTTCCGAGACCCGTGTGCACCTCGACGCCCGGGCGTCCTGCGTGCTCGGTCAACTCCGCGCGGGATCGATTGCTGTTTTGGTCGCGTTCATCGCCGTCACTCCGCCCGATACGATGAACGCCATGAACTCCGCTCCGTCGGCGTCGAGTGGTCGGACGCGTTCCTTGGGTACGACGACCAGGTTGCCCGCGAAGTTGTAGGATTCCGGCAGGTAGACCGAGACATGACCCTCGAGCTGGGGGTCGTCGAAGTGCTCTGCGGTGAGAAATCCGAGCACCTTCAGCCCGTGTTGGTTCATCTCGACTGCGACCGGCTTGTCGAATTTGCGTTTGCCCCCGACGAAGGCGCCAAACAGATCCCGAAGCGCGTTGTAGAGAATGCGGATCAACGGCACGCGCTGCATTCCGGCTTCCAGCCACTCGAGGAGCTTGTTGCCAACCACGTTGCCGGTGAGGTAGCCGATGATCGTGATCCCGATGGCTGCGATGACGATGCCGAGGCCCGGGATCCCGGTGTCGAGCCAGTCATCGAGTGTCGTGACGGTGAAGACCACGACCCAGATGGTGATGGCGACCGGTGCGAGGACCAATAGCCCCTGCGCGAAGCTTCTCGTCAGTGTTCTCATGCGATTCTCCTATCACCAGGTTGCGTTGCATGCATTTGCAGCCACAACGCGCCGAGTGCCCGTGCTCTTCCCGCTATCGCAACGGCTGACTCCTGGCATACGCCACATGCTGGTGGGGACGCTTTTCTTCAGTGCGATGAGCGTGTTCGCCAAGCTTGCGGGAGAGCGGTTGCCGACGATGGAGCTCGTGCTCGCGCGCGTGATCGTCACCCTCGTGATGTGCTGGTGGGCGCTTCGAAGCCTCCCGATCTCGCCGTGGGGCAACAACAAGCGGCTCCTGCTGATGCGCGGTTTCGCGGGATTCATGGGTCTGAGCTGCTATTTCTACGCGATCAACCACCTGCCGCTCGCGGACGCGACGGTCATCCAGTTCTGCAATCCGATGCTCGCCGCGCTGATCGCGGTCTTCGCGCTTAGGGAGCCGCTCCGCGGCGCCGAGGTCGTTGCGACGATCCTCAGCATGGTCGGCGTCGTGCTCGTCGCGCAGCCCACGTTTCTCTTCGCCGGTGGTGCGGCGCTGGATCCGTTGGCAGTCGTGGTCGGTGTGGTCGGCGCGATCTTCTCGGCGATCGCCTACGTCGTCATTCGCCGTCTCGGTGCAACCGAGCACCACATGGTGGTCGTCTTCTATTTTCCGCTCGTCACCGGCCCTGCGTCACTGCCCCTGTTGGCGGTGGAGGGCATCGTGATGCCTGAGGGCATCGAGTGGCTCCTCCTCTTGGGCATCGGGGTCGCAGCCCAACTCGGCCAGATCGAGATCACCAAGGGTTTCAAGCTCGAAACCGCCGGCCGTGCGTCCGCCGTCACTTACCTGCAGATCGTGCTCGCGTACACCTGGGGCATCCTGCTGTTCGGCGAGTTCCCGAACGCCCTGAGCATCGTCGGCGCGGCCCTCGTCGTGCTCGGCGTCTTCAGTATCACGCGAAGGGCCAACCCCTAGAGGATCGGTTCGAACAGCCCGGGGTCGACGCCGAGGGCCCCGAGGTCCTCCGCGCCTTCGACGTCGGTGATGAAAGTCATCAGGCGGCCCCAGCCTTCGTGTTCTGTCGCCACCTTCGCGCCGGTGCTGAGCGTTTTCCAGCCCTCCCAAGTGACCTCGATGCCGCCGATTGGGATGATTTGGACCCACATGCGCCATGCGGCGGGCAGGCCGTCTTCTCCTGGAATCCACAGATAGGCGTCGCCTGGGGTGA
>JAHEEE010000142.1 GCA_024640845.1 Myxococcales bacterium
GACCCCTCGACCACCGTCACCCAGCTCGTAGCCCCTCGCTAAAGGGTTCTGAGCCCTCTTTCGGCGCGGTGATTTGTGCGTGGGTTTCTTTTGCGGGAATCAGGCTCATTGCGCGCTCCGCGAGCGTCGTGATCGTGAGTGACGGGTTGACGCCAGGGTTCGCGGAGATCGCGGAACCGTCGATGACGTAGAGCCCCGGGTAGTTGTAAACCTCGTGGTTGGCGTCGATCACACCAGTCTCTGCTGAGTCGCCCATGCACGCCCCCCCGAGAATGTGCGCGGTCGAGGGCACGCCGAGAAGTGTTTCGGTCATCAGTGTGGTCGTTACGCCTTCGGTCTTGTCGGCGAAACGCTCGGCGAGATCGGTGGCTTCCTCCATGAAAGCCGACGGGGCCTGCGCGGGGTCGTCAACCTCCGTGACGAGCCCACGCCGATATCCGGTGCGCCACTCTCGCCCGAGCCGCATGCGCAACGTGCCTTCGAGTGTGCGCATGTAGAGCAGCACCTGCGAGTGCTTCGCCAAATCGCTGACGAAGAGGGCGCGCAGCCAACGACCCGGCTGGCGAAGGAACGCTACGATGCCGCCCCAGAGGCGCGCGAGGACCGTGGGCCCAGGCGAATGCGGGGCGAGCAGGGTACGGAAGAAGCCTGAGCCGGCGCCATAGCGCACCGGCTCGATGTGGCTGTGTTCGTCGGTGTGCAAAATCGAAGTGATCGCGACGCCCTTTGCGAAGTTGGTGCCCTTCTTCGGCGAAAGCACCGCGATCAGTGCTTCGCTGTTGGAGCGTACGAAGTCGCCGACGCGATCGGAGAGCTTGGGAAGGCCGGTAGGGTCTTCCTTCATCTGCAGGAGGAGCGGCATCGTACCCATCACGCCGCCTGCGAGGATCACGCGGTTCGCCGTGAAGACACTGGTCGGGCCTTTGTCGAACGTGGGTTTCGTCTCCACCTGGTAGCCCTGGCCCGTCACTCGGACTGCCGTCACTTCGGTCTCGGCGAGGACCTCCGTCCCATTCTTCTCCGCCAAGTAAAGGTAGTTCTTGACGAGCGTGTTCTTCGCGCCGATTCGGCATCCGGTCATGCACGCGCCGCAGAAGTTGCAGCCGACGCGGTCGGGGCCTTCGCCGTCGAAGTAAGGGTCGGGCACCTTCTTGTTCGGATCGCCGAAGTAGACAGCCACCTCGGTCGGGTGAAAGTGCTCTTCGCGCCCCATGTCCTGCGCGATCTCTTTCATGACTCGATCGCCTTGTGTCACGACCGGGTTGGGAGCCGCGCCGAGCATACGCTTCGCGGTGGCGTAGTGGGGTGCAAGCTCGGTTTCCCAGTCGGCGAGGCTGCTCCACGAGCCCGACCGGAAGAACTCGGACTTCGGAGTCGGCAGGGTATTGGCGTACACGAGCGAACCTCCGCCAACGCCCACGCCATGCAGCACCGTCATGTGTTTCATGAAAGACATCTGGAAGATGCCTTTGAGCCCCATCATCGGGTTCCACATCCAGCGCTTCAGGTCCCAGTTCGTCTTTGGGAAGTCTTCGTCTGAGAAGCGCCGCCCCTTCTCGATGACGAGAACCTTGTAGCCCTTCTGCGTCAAGCGGAATGCCGATACGCTGCCGCCGAACCCAGACCCGATGATGATCCAGTCGTACTGCTGTTCGCCCATGGGCCTAGTGTACGTCCCTGAGGCGTGGAGATCGAGGCGACCTCAGCCGCCGGCGCCGCCAATCGAGCGGGGCATCCCGATCAGTGTCAGCAGCTCCATACGCGCGGCTTCGTCCTTCAAAAAGCAACCTGTCAGGCGGCTGGTCGTCGTCCACGACCCGGGCTTGCGGACCCCGCGGTAGCACATACAAAAATGCTGGCACTGCAAGATGACGGCGGTGCCCTGTGGGGTGAGGGTCTCGTCGATGGCATTGGCGATTTGCGCCGTGAGCTTCTCTTGGACCTGCAAGCGCTTGCCGAATGTGTCCACGACACGGGCGATTTTCGAAAGGCCGACCACCTTGCCGTTCGGGATGTAGGCGACGTGCGCCTTGCCGACGAAGGGCACCACGTGGTGCTCGCAGTGGCTGTAGATCTCGATGTCGCTGACGAGCACTAGCTCGTCGTACCCCTCGACCTCCGTGAAGGTTCGCGAGAGATGCTCGACTGGGTCCTCGTGGTACCCCCGAAAGTGCTCGCCGATGGCTCCGAGGACGCGCCTCGGTGTGTCTACCAGGCCCTCGCGAGTTGGGTCGTCGCCGATGTAGGCGAGGAGCTTCCGCACACACTCCTCGGCTTCTTGATCCCTTGGCTTTTCACTCATGACAATATCGTTTCCTTGGGCCGGGGGTCTGGCTCGTCAAGTCACGTGCCGGGGGCATCGCCTCGCAGCCACTTCGTCGTCAATACCCGTTCCGAGATCCGCCAACCGGCCGAGGTTTGCACCAATCGATCATTGTAGATGCCCCCCAAGTCGAAGAAACGCATATTGCCGTCTTGGCCGGGGTAGCCGTGCACAGCATGCACGTACGCCACGGATCGAACCTCATCGCCGTCCTGAGCGACACGCACGTTCGACAGGAAGTGTTGGAGGATCTTGAACTGCGCCATGTTCTTCTCGAGCCAGCCCGTGGTCTCCGCGCCGCTCAATAGCGGTCCGCCGGCGCCGCGATAGTCGACTCGTGCGTTCGGTAGGAACACGTCTCCAAGAAGCGTCCAGGCGCCGGTGTCGATCGCGGTGCAGTAGCGCACGAGCGTTTCGACGATCGCGCGGCGTTCGGATTCGA
>JAHEEE010000042.1 GCA_024640845.1 Myxococcales bacterium
ATGACGTCACGCGATGCGAGCTCTGCGGCAACTACGGAGCCGAGTCGCGCTGTGCGATCTGCCAGGACCCCCGTCGCGACGAGAGCGTGGTCTGTATCGTTGCGAAAGTGCCCGACCTGATCGCCCTCGAAGCACTCGGAAGCTTTCGGGGCCGCTACCACGTGCTCCACGGTCTTCTGGCGCCCCTCGACGGCGTCGGACCAGACCAGCTCCCTCTCGACTCGCTGGAACGGCGCATCGCAGACGAAGGGGTCAAAGAGGTCATCATCGCCACACCTCTCAACGTCGAAGGCGAGGCAACGGCCCTCTATGTCGCCGATAGCCTCGGAGCGCTGCCTGTGAAGGTGTCGCGCATCGCCGCGGGGGTGCCACACGGCGGAGAGCTCGAATTCACCGACCAGGTCACCCTCGGTCGGGCACTCGAGGACCGTCGATCGCTTCGATGAGACCCTGAAACCAGATGAAATCAGAGGGTATTCCAGCGTCGAATCGACGCTGTTGAATGTTCGAGCGGGCCAGCTCGTAGAACACGAGAGGTCCCAATGCTCCGATTTCTTCTCCCTTCACTAATCGCCGCAGGCTTCGTGCTCACCTACGCAGAGGACGCCCGTGCCGACGTCGTGGTCGCACCCGGAAACAACGATTCCGGGCAGGTGGTCGTCAAGACGAGGCCGCCGACGATGGTCGTGGTCAAGCACAAGCCAGCAACCCCACCGCCTCCCCCTCCCAAGAAGCAGGACCGAAAGCTCGGCCTGCACTTCGACGTGGGCGGCACGTTTGGCGAGCAGATCACGATGGGCGGCTTCAATGGCGCGCTCCGCTTTCGGCCGAAAGATCACGTCGGAATCGATCTAGGCTCGGGCTACTTCGCAGGTCATGACTATCAGGGCTTCTACCGGACGGAGATCCCCCTCACCATGAACGTGTTGTTCTTCGTCAACCCGCAGCACAAGTTCCAGTTCTACTTCCTCCTCGGTCCAGGCGCTTCGTTCGGCCGGGTCGACACGATCACCGGTGTTCGGAACATGACGTACATCGGTGGCCAAGGTGGCTTTGGCGTCGAGCTGCGATTGGCTCCTGCGTTCGCGCTCAACACCGATGTTCGAGGCGTCGTGCGCCATCGCGTCGACCGTGACCCTCGCCCGGAGTTTTTCAACGGGGTACAAAGCACGGACACCTCCGGCGGAGCCGTCGTCACGTTTGGCGGGACGTTCTACTTCTAGCGAGCGCCGCGACTACTGCTGCGGCGGTCGGCTCCGCCGGCCGCTGAAGAGCTTCTTGAAGAAGCCATCATCGTCTTCCTCGCCTTCCTGCGGAATCGCGGGTGGCGCCGTCTTCATGGCATCGTCTTCTCCGACCTTTTCGAGCTCCTCGAGATCATCCTCGTCGACGAGCAGCACGAAGTCGGACTCGTCGAGGATCTCGACCTCGGTCACCTCATCGTCCCAACCCGCATCGGCGTCTGCCGCCTCGGGTACGCGAGTCTCTGCGGTATGAACGTTGGTCGAAGGAAGCTCGACGCTGACCCCTTCCGAAAGGGCCTCGAGCTCCGAGTCGACGGCTTGCAAATCCGCGGGCTCGCGACCCGCGAAGCGGCTGCGCATCTCGGAGATCTCTTCGTCGCTCTTGCCAAGGTCCGCAAGAGCCTGGTCCGTCCCACCGAGCTTCTCTTCAGGAGTGCTCACGTAATCAATGTCACAGGAAAAACGGGTCTCGTAAAGTCTTTCGCCCCAGAGTCGGCTCAATCCAGCCCAGAAAGACGCTCGATTTCCGCCTCTAGAAGGGGAATCCGGTCCTGCCCCCAGGTGGCGTAGCCCCCGATTCGCAAGGACGGCACGCCCCAGTGCCCAAGCTCGGTCAGCGCGTCTCGGTTCGCTTGGGCTTCGTTCTTCCAGGCTTGCTGTTCGATCGCTGCCCGGACCTCGGCCTCGGCGATCCCGGCGCGGCCGGCAAGATAGACGAGGTCGGGGATGTGGGATACGTCCCGCGCCTCGGCCCAAATGCCCTTGGCGATCGAATGCACGATCTCGAGCTCGTCGCTACGGCCTTCGATGCAGTGGAAGAACAAAGCCATGCAATAACCGATGCCCTCCCCGAGGGGATCGAACACGCGACCGAAGGGAATGCCGAGGCGGTCGGCCTCCCGTTTCGCGTCGAGCGCGATGTACAGGCGCTTGGCTCGGGGGACCGCGAGGCCGCGCATCACCATCGGGAGCACGGGCCGGACCCGTACGGCCAAGTCGTAGCGGTCGCGCAGAGCGATGATCTGCGGGAGCACGACGTAGGAGTACGGGCTCCGAAAGGAAAAGAAGAGGTCTAATTGGAGTGGCTCTTTGGAAGGCAGCCGAATCGCCGAGGCGAGGCGAGGGGACGGATTGGCAGAAAGACCGAGGGAGCCCTCGAGCCCTTCGCGATGGAGCCTTTCTTCCAAATGCCAGAGCCGGTCGATGCCCCAGTACCAGTCTCCACCGTAATGAAGCATCCCGGGTTGGTAGTGCCCTGCTCTTTCGAGTGCTTCGTAGTTGGCTTCGAGAGCGGGCCGCACCGACTCCCCGGAAAGGCCGCCCTTTCGCTCGACGATGCCGGCGAGGGCCGCGCCGTCCTCGCGCCAAACCGCCTCGCCGAGCTCGAGCGCGATCTGCGCCTGCTCGTCGACCGGGCGGGGCTCGAGCAAGACCGCGTGCGCGCGCCGAACACGGTCTTGTGGGGGAGGCGACGCGGCGGCGGGGAAGCTCAGGCCATGGCGCTCCGCGAGGATCGCAGCATCCTCGATGGCGTGACGGAGCAGCATCTCCGGGGCCGGATTCGCCGAGAGCCCAGGAGGCGCAACGGGAACGATCTCGACCGAGATCCCATACACCTCCTTCAATCGGGGCACTACTTGGGCGAGCAAGTGACTGTAGGGATCGTCGGCCCGATAGTACAGCCGCGCGCGCCGACGGCCGCCACTTAGCGCGCGACCGATGCTGTAGATGGCGTGCTTCGCGGGACGCGAGCTCAGGTACGTATTGATGACAGCTCCGATCGCCCGGGACTTCACCGACACCTAGCGAGCTCCCACCAACTCGTACACTTTGCCGACCGCCTCGCCGAGCTTAGTTGGATCTGGACCGCCGGCTTGCGCGAAGTCAGGCCGACCCCCGCCCTTGCCGCCGACGATGGATGCAGCGGCTTTGACAATGTCTCCGGCCCTGAAGCGATCGGTGAGGGTCTTCGAAACGCTGCAGACCAGCATCGCCTTCTTGCCGTCCTTGCTGGGAGAGCCCAGCAGGATCACAGCGGGGGCGAGCTTGTCCCTCAACTGGTCGGCCATGTCTCGCAGCGCGCCGGCGTCTCCGATGTCGACCGTGGCCCCTAGCACGCGAGCGCCGTCGACCTCGCGCGCATCGGCTGACAAGTCGGCACTGTCACCCGACATGATCGAGCGCTTGAGACGGTCGATCTCGCGCTGGGCTTCTTTCTGCTGCTCGAGCAAGCGCTCGACGCGGTGGTGCAGCTGCGGCGCCGGAGCCTTGAGCAGCGCCGCCGTGCTCGAAAGCTCGGATTCGATGCTTCGAAGGTGGCTGAGTGCATTGAAACCCGTCGTCGCCTCGATGCGGCGCACCCCGGCGGCGAGGCCGGTCTCGGAGAGCACCTTGAACAGGCCGATATCACCGGTTCGGTAGGCGTGGGTACCCCCGCAAAGCTCCAACGAGGGTCCTATCGTCAGCATGCGGACGACCTCTCCGTACTTCTCCTCGAAAATCCCGATCGCGCCGCGGCTCTTGGCTTCGTCCATTGGCAGGGCTTCAGTCGTAATCGCGGTGTTCTCGAGGACGCGCGCGTTGACGAGGTCCTCGATCTGCTCGACTTCGGATGGCTCGAGCGGGCGCGTGCCGCTGTAGTCGAAGCGCAAGCGGTCAGGACCGACGAGAGAACCCTTCTGGGCCGCGGTCTCGCCGACGACTTGCCGAAGAGCCCAATGCAATAAATGGGTGGCGCTGTGGTTTCGGCGCGTGGAGCTACGAAGCTCATGGTCGACGCTCAACTCGGCCTTGGCGGCCACCGCGATCGACCCGGACGTGACTCTCCCGCGGTGGACGATCAAACCTTCGACGGGCTTCTGGGTGTCCTCTACCTCGAAGCGCGCGCCGGCCACCTCGATGATCCCGCGATCGCCCACCTGCCCACCCTGCTCGGGATAGAACGGCGTCGCGCGGGTGACCACTTCGCCGACATCACCCTCTGCGAGCGCGTCGACCCGAGCGCCGTCGGACAACAGAGCAACGACTTCGCTCTCGGCGTGCTCGGTCTCGTAGCCGAGGAACTCGACCGGACCGAGCTCTTGCGCGAGCGTCGGATAGACCTCCGCCACGGCCGAGCTGCCAACCTTCGACCCACGGCTCCGCTCACGCGCCTGCGCGAGTTGGCGGTCAAACCCCTGTTGGTCGATCTCGAAACCTTGCTCGCGACCGATGACCTCTTGAAGATCGAGCGGAAAGCCATACGTGTCATAGAGCTTGAACGCGACCTCGCCCGGCAAGGAGCGGACGCCTTCTTCGTCGACCCATTCGCCGTTGTCGGCGATCATCTGAAGACCTCGGTCGAGAGTGCGCCGAAAGCGCTCTTCTTCCTGCAAGGTGATCTCTTCGATCAGGGCGCGGCGCTCGGCGAGCTGCGGATAGACGTCACCCATCTTGTCTGCGACCCGAAGCGCGCAGTGGTGCAAGAAGGGCTCGCCTATGCCGAGCCTGTGTCCGTGGCGGATCGCGCGGCGCATGACTCGACGTAGAACGTACGCGCGGCCGTCCTTGTCGGGGAAGATGCCCTCGGAGATCAAGAAGGCCGTGGTACGGGCGTGGTCCGCGATGACCCGCATGCTGATGTCGTCCTCGGACTGGCTGCCGCCGTAGCGCTTGCCGGAAATCTCCGAGGCGAGATCGACGATGGGCCGCAATAGATCGGTGTCGTAGTTGCTGAGCACTCCCTGCTTGACGACGGCGATGCGCTCGAGGCCGGCGCCCGTGTCGATCGAGGGAGCGGGGAGCGACTCCATTCGCCCGTCGGCGTGGCGCTCGAACTGCATGAAGACGAGGTTCCAGAGCTCGAACCACCCTCGCCCGTCGGCTAGAGGTTCATCTCCAAAGGTGCGCGGGTCGATGTCGTCGAGGCCGAGGCAATAGTGGATCTCGGAGCAGGGACCGCAGGGCCCGGTATCGCCCATTTGCCAGAAATTATCCTTCGCGCCGCAGCGAATGATGCGTTCGTCTGGAAAGCCCGTCACCTCTTTCCAGATCGCCGCTGCCTCGTCGTCGGCCGGGGCAAGCCCTTCCTCGCCGCCGAATACCGTCACGACGAGCCGTTCGGGCTCGAGACCCAGCGTGCCGATGAAATAGTCCCATGCAAACTGAATGGCGTCACGCTTGAAGTAGTTGCCGAAAGAGAAGTTGCCGAGCATCTCGAAGAAGGTGTGGTGGCGCGCGGTTACGCCGACGTTCTCGAGGTCGTTGTGCTTACCGCTGATGCGGATGCACTTTTGGGACGAGGTCGCGCGTGTGTATGGCCGCTCCTCCTTGCCGGTGAAGACGTCCTTGAACTGGACCATGCCGGCGTTGGCGAACATCAACGTCGGGTCGTTCGGAGGGACGAGCGGGCCGGAGGCGACGCGCTCGTGCTCGCGCTCGGCGAAGAAGCGGAGAAACGATTCGCGAATTTCGGCGGACGAGGACATTCAACGCGTTTGCTAGCGCTTGTGCAGCGCCCACGCAACGCCTGTGCTAGAGCGAGCGCCGTGCTGACGTGTCTCCGCGTCCGGAGCTTCGCGATCATCGAAGCGCTCGAAGTCGAGCTCGACGCTGGACTGAACATCGTCACGGGCGAGACCGGCGCTGGGAAGTCGATTCTCGTCGATGCGCTCCAACTGGTACTCGGAGCTCGGGGGCGACCTGAGGTGGTCCGAACGGACGCCGAGACCGCTGAAGTAGAGGCGCTCTTCGACCTGAGCCGAGACCCCGAAACGCTCGCTGCTCTGCGCGACCAAGGGATCGAAACCGAGGGCGAGCTGTTGGTCCGCCGCGTCGTGAGCGCGACGGGGCGGACGCGGGCCTACATCAACGGACGCCTCGCGACACTCGCACAGCTCAGGGAGGTGACCAAGGGCCTGGCAGACATCTCGTCGCAGCACGAATACCACTCGCTCGCCGACGCGCGGCATCATCTGACCTATCTCGATGCGTTCGCAAAGCATGGGCCGCTCCTCGCGGAGGCGGAGAAGGCCTACGAGATGCTGGTCGACAAGGCGGCACGGCTCGAAGAGGTCGTGACCGAGGAGCGCGGGCGCATCGACCGCGAAGATCTCCTTCGTTATCAGGTGAACGAAATCGATTCGCTGCGAGAGGCCCTCGAGCACGAGGATGAGCTCCTGGTCGAACGCGAGCGGCTTCGACACGCCGAGAAGCTCGGAACCGCGGCAGGAGAAGCCGAAGCCCAACTCTACGCCGACGATGACTCCATTTGCGGGGCGCTGTCTCGTATCGCCGCGTCGGTGGAGGACGCATCGGAGCTCGACCGGAGCCTCGAGCCGACGGCGACGCAGGTTCGCGAGGCCCTCATACAGCTCGAGGATGCCGCGTCGGAGCTCGGGCGGTATGCGCGAGATCTGTCGTACGACCCGGCCCGGCTATCCGTGCTCGAAGACCAGCTCGATCGCTTGGTACGGATCAAGAAGAAGTACGGCGACACGAGTCGAGAGATTCTCGCTCATCGCGACCAGGCTTCTGCGGAGCTCGAGTCGCTCGAGCGATACGAAGAAAGGCTCGATCGCTGCCAGCGCGAGTACGACGACGCGCTCGAATACGCGGGCGGCGTTGCCAAAAGGCTACGCGAGAAACGGCAGTCGGCTGCAGTCGAGCTCAGCAGGGCGATCAGCAAAGAGCTGTCTTCGCTCGGCATGGGGGAAGCCAAGGTCACCGTCGAGCTCGCCTCCCTCGAGGGCGGTCCGCGCGAGCTTCAAGTCGCCGGAGCGCGCCTTTCTGCGACCGGCATCGATCGCGCCGAGCTGCTGATCGCCCCGAACCGCGGGGAAGAGGCCAAGCCCCTCCGCAAAATCGCGAGCGGCGGGGAGCTTTCGCGAGCGATGCTCGCCATCAAGCGCGTCCTCGCAGGCCTCGGTCCGGCCAGCCTCTACGTTTTCGACGAAGTCGACGCCGGAGTCGGCGGCGCGGTCGCCGAAGTGATCGGCCGCAAGATCCACGAGGTCGCCAAGCACAGCCAGGTCTTGTGCATTACCCACCTTCCACAAATCTCCGCCTACGCCGACGCTCACTACCGAGTGCACAAAGAGGTCGTCGGCGAGAGAACGAGAAGCGACATCCGATTGCTGTCCGACAAGGAACGCCTGGAAGAGATCGCGAGAATGCTGGGCGGAGTCACCGTGACCGCCCAAGCCCGCGCAGCAGCCAAAGCCCTAATCCAAAGCGCCACCACCTAGGGGACAGGCTCCGGGTCTCCAACTACCCGGAACCAAAGCATTCCTCAGCGAAAGATCGCAGCGCCCCCAATGATGAGCCTTGCGATCTTTGCCTGAGGAACCGTGTGAAGTCGGTGACTTACAGACCCGGAGCCTGTCCCCTCTTGGGGCCTACTAGCGTCCTTAGCATTCCGTTCACGACGATTTCGCCGCTCTCGTCTTTCAGCGTCACCGGGACGTCGTATTCGTTTCTTGCGCTCGACTCGATTGGGGGGATGCGACACTCGCCGGTGATCGTTCCACGGGCCTTCTTGACGTAGTCGAGGCTCATCCCGGCGACGATGAAGCGAGCGTCGTCGGGAAGTGAGTAGGCCAGCGCGACGTTCCCAGTGAGCTCGACCAGATTGGCAAGCGCGACCGCGTGGACACAGGAAAGATGGTTCCGCACCGCCTTCCGATCGGCAAGCGTGACCTTCGCGTACCCATCGCCGAGCTCGCGAACCACCGCGCCGATGGTCGCCGTATAGGGAGCAAGGCGGCCGATCATGCGGCTGAAGATGTAGTTCCCGCCCGGGATTCTTTGCAATCCGTCCCAAGCCGTGCGAACGACGTTGGTCTTGGTTTCGGTGGTGATCGCCTCGGCGCGAAAAAACGTGGTCAAGGCCATCACGGAAAACTACCGCAATCGCCGTCGGCGGCCAACAGGCGTTCGTGCCGTGGGTCCATGCATAAACCTTCGGGAACCGCGACCGTAACGAACGGCCTCGGGCGTCGTAAGACCCAGTACAACCTCTCCTTCATTTCATCCCCCCGCCTGGCCCCCACGGCCTCACCAACCGCTGGTCGCCAGGCGGGGACTCTTAAAGGTCCCTAGGCGCTGATGAGATCGCCGAGTCGGGTCAAGCTCTCATGAGTGCCGCCGAGGGTGAACTCGAGGTGCTTTGACGTCATGAAATAGCGGTAGAGCGGGTAGTCGCGGTCGAAGCCCATGCCACCGTGGATGTGCTGCGCGGCGGCCACCACGCGTGCGCCCGCCTCCGACGCGAAGAACTTCGCGACGGCGAGCTCCTTATCGGCTTCCAAGCCCTGGTCGAGCCGCCAGCAGGCTTGCCACATCGACGATCGCATGGCCTGAACGTCGATGTACGCATCTCCTACCCGCTGCGTTACGCCCTGGAATACACCGATCGGCACACCGAACTGCTTGCGCTCGCCGGCGTAGTTCGCGGTCATGAAGAGCGCTTGCTCCGCGATCCCGTACTCGACCGCACAAATGCCCAACGTGGTGCGGTCAACCAGGTACTTGAGGACTGCGGCCCCGTTCTCCTGGCGGCCTAGAACGTCAGCGGAGGCGACTTTCGCTCCATCGAGATCCAGTAGCCACAGAGGCTGTCCGTTGGTACCGCGTTGCTCACCGAGGCGAACGCCCTCGCTCTTGGGGTCGAGCAAGAGCACCAGCGTCGCGCCACCCTCCGCCCGTGCAGGCACGACGATGCCGTCCGCCAGATCCGCGTAGGCCACGTTGCTGAAGCGGCCGGTCACCCGCCATCCATCACCGTCGGCCTTGGCGACTGCAGAGGGTTTGAACGGATCACGGCTGCCCAAGTCGACGAGCGCCGCCGTCATGATGATACTCCCCTGGGCGATCCCACCGAGGAACCGGTCCTTCTGCTCTGCCGTTCCGTACTCGGCCAGTGGGAGGGCTGCCGAAACCAGCGTTTCGATCGCCGGAATCGGCGCCACGGTTCGCCCGACCTGCTGAAGCAGCAAGCAGAGCTCGGTCAGCCCCATGCCGGCGCCACCGTGCTCTTCGGGAATGGCGAGCCCGAGCATCTCCGACGCCGCAAGCTGCGCCCAAGCGCGCTGGTGGAACCAGGCGCCCTCTCTCGAGAGCGCCTTGAGCGAATCATCGTTCACGATGTCGCTGAGCACCTGCTTGACGAGGTCCCGGATGCTGTTCTGGTCTTCGGTGAAAGAGAAATCCATGATCTGCCTCGTCAGCGCCGCCCGAGTCGCGGCATGCGAAGCCCCGCCTGGCAAATGATGTCCCGTTGAATCTCGTTCGTGCCGCCTCCGAAGGTGAGCACCAGCGACATGCGGTAGTACTTCTCAAGCCTCCCACGAAGAAGCGCCCCTTCTGAGCTATGATGAAGAATGCCCGCAGCGCCGTGCACCTCCATCAAGAGCCGAGAGCCCTCGACGTAAAATTCCGAGCCGAATACCTTGATCGCGGATGCGTCAGCCGGCGAAAGAGCATCCGCAGCGATTCCCCAGGCTTGCTGCCAGTTGAGGAGCTTGAGAACCTCGAGATTGGCGTAGACCCGCGCGAGGTTGGTTCTCACCCACGGCAGGTCGATGATCATGCTGTCATCGCCGTTCGGTGTCTTCTTCGCCCATTCAACTGTCTGGGCATAGATCTTTTCGAGCGGGCCTACGGAGCAAAGCGCGACGCGCTCGTGATTGAGCTGCGTCGTAATCAGGTGCCAGCCCTTGTTCTCCCCACCCACGACATTCCCGGTTGGGACCCTGACGTTGTCATAGTACACGGCGTGGACGTTGTTCTCGCCGAGCGCGTGCATCGGGGTGATCTGAACACCTTCCGCGTCTGCGGGCACGATGATAATCGAAATCCCCTTGTGCGGCGGCGCGTCCGGATCCGTGCGGCAAGCAAGCCACATGTAGTCCGCGTGATCTGCGAGGCTGGTCCAAATCTTTTGGCCGTTGATCACGTAGTCGTCGCCGTCACGAACCGCACTCGTCTTGAGCGAAGCCAAATCGGTGCCGGACCCGGGCTCCGTGTAGCCGATCGAGAAGTGGCACTTGCCTTCGAGGATCTTCGGCGGGTACTTCGCCTTCTGCTGCTCGGTGCCGAACTTTAGCAACGTGGGTCCAACCGTGTTCAACGTCAGGATCGGCACGGGGAAGCCGGCGCGCTGCACCTCGTCGAAGAAGATGAACTGCTCGATCGGGCCACGTCCCTGCCCTCCGTGCTCCTTCGGCCAGCCGATGCCGAGCCAACCGTCTGCTCCGAGCTGCTGCATCGCCCGGTGGTAGAGAGGCCCACCGCCCTCGAGCTCGTCGAGCTCGGCCAGGAGCGCATCGTCGATCAGGTGAGCGAAGTACGCGCGCAGCTCGTCGCGCAGCGCTTTTTGTTCGGGGGTGTAGTCGAAATACATGGCCTCAGGCTCTCCGCCGCCGGCCGAGAGTGAAACGTGTTCTAGTTTCTCGCGTGCTGGATGACAAGTGCCCGGCAAGCAAACACGAAAAAAGCCGGCTCCAAGAGAGCCGGCTTCTTCGATGAGAGCAATGCGCTGGCGCTAGTGGCCGACGTGCTCTTTCGCCTCGTCGGCGGCCTCGGCAGCGGCCTCCTCGACGTCTTCCGCGGCTTCTACGGCAGCTTCGACCGCGTCTTCAGCGGCTTCCTCGGCTGCCTCGGCTGCCTCGCCCGCCATTTCGGCGGCCTCTTCAGCTGCCTCTTCGGCGACCTCGGCTGCCTCGCCCGCTGCCTCAGCAGCCTCGTCGGCCGCCGCAGCAGCCTCGTCCGCGGCGTCCTCGGACTTCTTGCAACCCATCATGGCCGCGCACAATGCGAGCGCGAGACCCAATCGGAAAATAGTCTTGGTCATAGTGATTCTTCTCCCTTGCTGTACGCCGGGGCTCACCACTGCACCCACACAACCCCGCGTCAGGGGTCTGAACTACCCGCTTTGACCCATCGCGTCAAACCTGCGGCACACATGAACGCACCTTCGGGTGAAGCGCGCACTAGGTAGTCGCGCGAAGTCACCAGAAGGCCCTTGAGCACCTAAGAGCCCGCAAGAACGAAAGGAAGCCAGATCGGAGAAGCCGATAGAGTTCCAAAAGGGAACAATTAATCCAGCGGTGCTGCTCTTGACGATCCAATTGTCATTTTCTGTCGCTGCGGTTCGTTGCGGCCGAGGCTTCTCGCCCGCGATGCTCGCTGCTAGAGCTTCGACGGCGATGAGCGGAATCCGGCTTGGCTTTATATGGCTGCTCCTCTTGGCGGCGGGCTGCGGTTGGGGAAGCGCCGAGGAGCGGATCACGCTTGGCGCACCGATCGAGTCCGCCGGTGTGCGGAACGTCGAGCGGATTAGCGATGGTCAGCGCGCGATGAACGGCGCCCCTTGGAACTCGAGGAGCGTCGCGGTCTTCGAGGGGGACCGCGCCTTCGTCTTGTTCGACCTCGGAGACGTGAAGCCCATCGATGCGGCCTACGCGCAGGGGGACAACAACGATAGGTTCGTCATCGAGGTTTCGGTCGACGGGCAACGCTTCTCGAAGCTGTGGACTGCGCCAGCGGTCGGCGGATCGGGGCTACGAGCGCGCTCGCACAAGAACCTCGGCGGGTCGGGTCGCTTCGTTCGCGTGAGCGCGATTGGCGGGGACCGCTGGATCAGCCTGAGTGAGCTTCAGTTGTTCACGGCAACTCCGCCGATTTGGCCACCGCTCGTTCCTATCGACATCGAAATGACGGCTTCGTTGTGGGCCCGACTCGCCCTTCTCGTCTTTGCGGCGCTGGCGATCGTGGCAGCGCTGTTTCATCGAACTGGGTCACGAAGATCCGTGGCGCTCTGGGCGCTTGCTGGCGCTTCGGCGATCGCAGCACTCTACGCATTGGTGGCGAGTTGGCCTGTCGATACGCCATATATCGATCTGGCGCGCGCGGTTGCCGCAGCCGTCGCATGCGCCGTCGTTCTGCGATTGGGCTTTCGTCCCAAGAGCGCCCAAAAACCAGTCTCGATGGCGCTTCTCGCAGCGATGGCGGCCTTTTCAGTCCTCACGTTCTACAACTTCGGCCACCCGCAGTTCTACGACGCGGCACAGCGCAAACCGACCTATGTGCACACGTGGGACATGCGCGTGTACTTTCCGGCGGTCAAGTACGCGCACGAGCTCGGCTATGACGGCGTCTACCTCGCCAGCGTGAAGGCGTACGCAGAAGAGAGGCTCGGCGACTCCCTCGATCCCATCGGCGACATTCGGCTTCGTGACTTGCGCGACTACGAGATGCGCACCGTCCGCGAGCTCTCGGATGAGATACACGCGGTCAAAGATCGCTTCACTCCCGAACGCTGGAACGAGTTCCGGCGTGACATGTCGTATTTCTGGAAGGCGATGGGCAGAAGCGCCTACCTCGACAGCCTCCGCGACCATGGCGGCAACGCGACGCCCGCGTGGCTGCTTCCGGCCTATTGGATCTTTCGCACCGCAGACGCGAACGAGTCGACCTTCCTCTGGACAGCCCTCCTAGACCCGCTCCTCTTGCTGCTTTTCTTCCTCGTAGCCTGGCGAAGCTTCGGCTTGCAGACGGCGCTCGTGTGCATGGTCGCTTACGGCGCGACGAGCGTTTACCAGTTTGGTAGCAACTGGGGCGGCTCCACCCTTCGTAGCGACTGGATGGTCTTGATCGGACTCGGCGTATGCGCGCTCAAGTCGCGGCACTTGATGCTGGCGGGCATGCTGCTCGGGTGGACGGCGATGATCCGGGCTTTCCCCGCTCTCGCGCTCGCCTTCCTCGCGGTCCCCGTGGGCTGGAAGTTGATCGAAGCACTGCGAGCGTCGCCGACGGAAGGCGAAAGCAAGCGAGCGTGGGCAGAGCTCGTGCCTCTGTTCAAGATCGGGGCCGGAGTCGTCGTCATCGTCATCGCGCTAGGGGCGCTGTCGACCGCGACTTTCGGGTGGGACAAGTCCTGGGGCGCATGGTCACAAAAGATCTCCATGCACGCCAACAGGCCCAACGTGAATCACCTGGGGCTCACCGCATTGGTCAGCTTTGATCCGGACAACCTATGGAACAATCTCCGCAAGCGTGGCGAGAACCCAGAGCTGTGGGGCCCCCGAACGGCGCAAACCATGAGAGACCGTCGCTGGATCATCATCGCAGGCATGATCCTCTACACTGCCCTCGCGGTCCTTGCGTGCCGCGGATTGAGACTCTCCGACGCCGCGGTGGTCGGGACGATGATGATCCCGATCTATTTCTATCCATCGAACTACTACATGCACATCCTATTCGTATGGCCCTTGATGCTCGCCGCATGGCGCGGGGGCAGAGATAGGGAGTGGGCGCTTGCCACATCGACGGTCCTCTTGGCGTGCGTGCTTCAGGCGTTCGGCTGGTTGATCCCAGGCAACTACGGCCAGTTCTTGTTCTGGAGTGGCACTCTGCTCGTCGCGATCGTCGTGTTACTACTGATCCCGATCCAAAGCGATCGACGGCGTCGGGCTACTTCCGGAACTGCTTGAAGTCGGCTGGGCGCCTCTCCATGAACGCCGCAAAGGCTTCCATGTTGGAGGGCGACCCCATGAGCTTTTCGAAACCCGCCATCTCGAGCTTTCGCGCGTGGGCCACTTTGTCGCCGTGCATCGCCTTCATGATGCGCTTGATCTCGACGAGCGATTCGACCGGCCATTGCGCCATCTCGCGTGCCTTGCCAACCGCGGTGGGGAGCAGCTCGTCGTCGGGGAGCACGCGCGTCGCAATCCCGTACTCGAGCGCCTTTTGCGCGTCGAAGCGTTCAGCCGTGAAAAGAAGCTCGGCGGCCTGCTTGTATCCGATCGTCGCCGGCCCGAGATAGGCAGCGGCGGCTTCGGTCACCAGACCGAGGCTCACGAACGGAAATCGCAGTGTCGTGCTCTGCCCGAGGTACACGACATCCGCGTGAAAGAGGACGGTCGCGCCGAATCCGATGGCGCAGCCTTTGGCCGCGCACACGAGTGGCTTCTCGAACGCGCATATTGCATCCATCATGCGCTCGAACGGCGGCTCGCCATCTCGGCTCACGTCGATCGCAGAGAGGTCGAGCCCCGAGCTGAAATCGTCGCCCGCGCCGGTGAGCAACACGACAGCGACGCGCGGATCCTCGTTGGCTTCCGCAAATGCACGTCCAAGAGCCAGAAAGCCCTCCGAGTTGAAGGCGTTCCGACGAGAGGGTCGATTCATCGTCAAAGTGAGAACACCCTCGGAATCGAGAGAGGATAGGATCGTTGCGTCCGCCATACACCGTTCGTACCACACGGACGCTGACGCTGACACGGACGCTGCTAGAAGGCTCTGCCCCCTTTATCGCGGAGCAGCGCCATCAGGTTATGCAGAATCACCGGCCTCGTGTCCGCGCTTTCGAGGACCGCAGGATGCAGCAAGTGTACCGGTCTGAATACGTGCGAGGCGCCGATCAGCTCGCCGTCGCGGCTCCAGGCGGTGGCGCTGAATTCCGCACTGAGGTCGGTGTGCTCGAAACGATCTCCGGCGGGGAGCGCCAAGCGGAACTCGGAAGGCAAGCCGTTGAAGAGGCCCTGGCTAAGCGAGTGGATGTCGGCAAGCCGTCCGCTCGTCCCGTTGTCCGCCGACGTGGCTCGCCGCGAGCCAAAGAGCTCAGCAACGGGACGGACCGATGCACCCACCGCGAGCACGGGGGCACCCTTCCAGCAAAGCTGGCGGGCCCACTCGCGCAGCCGCCGGCTCTGCGCAGCACCTGGGCGGGTCGCGATGACGGCTAGAGCCCCAGGTTCCTGATGGATGGCCGATGGAGCGAGTAACGGGCCTTCGGCGACCTCGAAACCGTATTGCCTCAGCTCGGTGGCGAGCTCGAATGCCGAGCCGTCGTGCACGACGATTGCTTTTCGCGTCCGCGCCTGAACGCGGGAGTCTCGTTTCGGGGCTTGTTGTCTATTTGTCCGTGCCATCGTCAGGGCTCCAGCCCCTCTCACGACGACCTCGGGTGATTTAACCAGAAAGGCCGCCCTGAGAGGCGGCCTTTGAGCGACAAAACGCGCAGGCCACCTCAGTCGGTGAACCAAAAGTAGTCGTTACGCAGCATGTCGCAGTGGGTTTTCATACGTGTCTTCACTGTAGGGTTATGGGCACATCCGTCAAGCAAGCGTCCAACGTCCCGATGAAATCAAGGGGAAAGCGGCGGGATCACCCAAAAAGACGTATGTCCACGCGAGCACGGATTCATGGCCTGCAACCGCACTCACGAGGGAGCGACGGTACAGGGAGTCGGTCCTATCGTAACCGCTGAAGTCCTCGTAAGCGTCGAGCTCGTGCAGCACCGTCTCGACCTCGTCGATCTCATAGAGCTCGCCGTGTACCGCTCCGTCTTCGCTCAACACCAAGCCGGGGTACCAGTCGATTTGGACCAACGAGGCCCCCGTGACGTGGGCCGCTCCATGCGCTCGCCGCACACGAGGCTTCAACAGGCCGTGGCTGCGCTCGCCGCGCATCAATGTCCCGTAGGCGAAGAGCGTGTTCGGCATCGAAGGCGGCGATAGTCCTTCGGCTGCAGCGAGAAACCCTTGGCAACCGTGACCGAAACGCCTGAGACCGCGCGTGACGATCTCGACGTACTCTCGTCCCGGGGGGACGAATCCTTCCACCCGCGCGTTACAGACCGTATAGGTCGTGGCTGGATGCGCTCGGCCGTCGTCGGTCAGCGCGGTCACAGAGACCCGCCGATAGTAGCCACCCGACACGCCCTCCTTGGCATCGAGCCCCGCCCAGTCGTGCACTCGAAACAAGGCTCCTGGGATCGCAGTGCCTCGGCGCGGCCGTATGTCGAGTCTCCCAGCATGTCGAAGCCTCGACTTGTAGTGAAAGACGAGCTCGTGATCGGGCAACCAGGCGCGTCCAAGCGGCTCGATCGCCCCGGCGTCGTAGCCATTGTCTGCGCACCAAGCAGTCCAATGCTCAGCCTCGAGATTGGATCCATAGGCAAAATAGAGCACGGGGCGAGTATAGCGCGAGAGGATCGGAGAATCGGTCGGGGTTTAGTTACATCCGACCCACCCACCCCCACCGCGTAATCCTCCCTCCGCGCGCTTTGCTTCGCTTGCGCTTGGCGGCGCCGTTGGCGCCGGGCTTCGCCCTATGGGCTCGCGCTGCCGCGCATGTCTTGGGGCCGCTCGCGTTTACTTAGGAGAATCGATCGGGATGCGCGGCACAGGGAGTGGGCGGGAGGCGAGTCGTACATCGGCGTATCGAGTCGGCCGAGCGGGACCCGCTCCCGAGCACGTGCGTCGCGATCGATTCTCCGGACCGTGTATTGCGACCTAAACGCATCTGCAAGCCGAGCCGTCCCGTGAAACCCCTATCGCGTTTTTCCGAGACCCGTCAGCACCTCGACGCCTGGGCGTCCTGCGCTTGGCTTCCCCCGGGTGTCTGCCTACTTCTTTTGTCCGCTGAATTGATCCTCTTTGCTCTTGAACAACACGTTGAACGTGGTCAGTGAGCCGTAGCAGCCGGTGATGTATTGCTGGAGCTGGACTTTGTCCTCTTCGCTCAGGCCTTTGTGGCCGTTGATCTTCTGTTCGAGGACGCGGAGCTTGTCGCGAACCATGACGATCTTCTTGAAGAATACATCGAGAGGGATGCGCTTTTCCTGCGTTCCTTCCCGACCTGGGACCAGTACGAGCTCGCCCTCGCGCCAACGGTCACCCATGTCGACGTCTCGGATACCGAGCTCGTCGAGAAGAACTTCGCGGAGGACCTGTCGAAAGGTGTCTTGATCCATGTCGATTCCAATCTCCGAAGGGATAGTTGGGCGCGGCTTGCTGGGCGGCTCCTCGCGATAGCGGCGGGGAGTCCCCGCAGCGGGCTTTCTTTTGAGGGCTTGCTCCCAGGGGATGTCCTTGGGCTTGTGACTCGCGCAGGTGGCTGTGTCCTTCACCGGCCACTGCAGTGTCCCGAGCCGGCAGTTCCCAACCCATGAACCGTCCGGCTCCTCACGCTTGCGGATATACCAGCCGCAAGTGCCACATCGCCCTGAGAGGTCGCGGGTCATGAGGTGCGGAGACTAGGGCAGGGGCGGTGGCAGTGCCAGCGTCGAGTGACGGCGTCCCTACCGCGAGGCTAGTACATGAGCCCCAACGCGTCGCGGTATGGCGCGTCGTTCACCCCGTTGTGGTGCCAGTAGTCGTCGATGATCGCGTTGGTTCTCACCGCGGTCGTGCGGAAAGGGCCTTCGACTTCTTCCCACGCTTGGATGACGTGGGGAAAGCCGGGCTCGTAGTAGATCACTAGCTTGCGACCGAGCGGAGGATAGTCGACCTCGACTGCATCGAGCGGGTGGTCGACCAAATCGGTGTCGATACCGGTTCGCCGCGTCACGTTCGCCGGGTACGGGCGGAGCGCCTTGTGACGCATCCGCAGGTAGTCGAGCGCGGGGACGACCTCCTGCTTGCCTTGGTCAATGCGATCTGGGGCGATTCGGATCTGCGCCCAGAGCCCATCCTCCAGCGTCGCGGCTGGAAGGACCGTCTTCTGGTCCGCCTCACGCTGGAAATACGAATGCATCAACGAGTGGAGTCCGTCGTCCCGACGGTTGATCTGGCTGTACACCTGGCCACACCACTCCTGAACCGTATTGCTCAGCTTGAGCGTCGGAGAACCAGTCGCCGGAGTGAAGGACGAGGTCATGACGGTATATGGATAGATCCCTGTGTAGAATCGACGGTAGGCGTTGAGCTTCAGCACAGAGATCGCGTCCGCCGCATCGCCCGCCTCGTGCTTGACCTGCAGCTTTGGAAGGAAGTCCTCGGTGACGAAGATCAGCACCACCTCGCCATCGTGAATCTCACCGTAGCGCGCTTGGTGCAGCGCATAGCGCGTGAGCTCGGCTTTGCCTTGATACCAGTAGCTATCGAACGCGCCGTGCTCCAGTGCAAAACGCTCTGGCGTGGGCAGCCCATCGACGGGCTCGAGGGAAGAGGCTGGCCGCGGCGCGAACGACTCCCGATCGCAACCGGCCGATAGGGCGGCGATTGCAAGCGCGACGAAAAGGGTACGGGGCATAAGGAAGGCATAGGGGCGGCAGCGAACACCGCAAGGCGCTGACACTGGCACCGGCGCTCGGTATCCTTAGAAGGGGGAGATGAGCGAAAGCTTTCCGAGTCGCTACTGCAACCGTGAGCAGGCTCGCCGCGAGTTCGGAGCGGATGCGGACCGGTACGCCAGCTACTACCTCATGGGCGACCCGATCGCCGATGATCTCGCGGCATGGCTGCACCGTGGCGGTGAGCGGGCCAAGACCCAGCTCGAGGGCGCGCTCGAACACGGATTGTCTTCGGTCCCAAACCCGCCCCCAGAGCTCAGGGGCTTTTTCGAACGCGCGGAGAGCATTCCGTCTTGGGTCGACTTCGCCGAGTTGCGCCAGGGCGCCCTCGCCTATCAGCGTTTTGGGATTCTTGGAATGATCGTCTTGAGCGCTTGGTCGCTGATCAACGGCTACCACTCGAGCGCAGCCGTCAAGCCTCTGGCGTTTACCGGGCAGCTCCGTCACAACGCCCAGCGCCGTCTTGCCGAGACCGCGCGTTTCGTGAGCGAGGCATCGCAGGTCGACGGCCTACGCCGAGGCCGCCCCGGATACGAGATCTCACTTCGGGTCGCACTGATTCACGCACACGTTCGAAGCGCCTGTGCTCGATCTCCGGGTTGGCGAACCGAAGACTGGGGGGTTCCGATCAACCAAGCCGACATGCTCGGCACCCTGCTCGAGTTTTCCTTGCTCATGCTCGACGGCGCGCAACGGCTCGGGTTCCACGTCGACCCGAGCGAACGCAAAGCGATCCTCGCGATGTGGCGATACGCCGGCCATCTGAGCGGGGTGGATCCCTGGTTACTGAAACACCTGGGGAGCGAGGTCGAGACACGCCGCATCGCGGAGCTCATTCGCTTGGTGCAACCGGGACCGGATGAGGATTCCCTCGCCCTCACCCGGCAACTCCTGAATGTGCCCAAGCAGAACGCCAGAGGTGCAGGGCCTGGCGTGCTCGGTGTCGCGGTCAGCCGGTTTCACAACGGCCTTGCCCGCGCGCTCAACGGTCCCGAAATCGCTGACAACCTAGGCATCCCAAACGACCTTTGGAAGTACTCCGAGTACCCCGTGCGCGCGGTGCTCACACCCCTCGAGCGGCTGCGCCGCGTGATCCCGGGCGCGAGCGCCTTGGTTGCCCATACCAACAACACGATCATTCGCAGAGACCTAGAGCGAATCCTTCGAGGCGCACAGGCTGAGTTCGACGTGGCGTAGCCCATCAAGGTTGGTGCAAAACGAAGCCATCCGCGCTCACGTGAGCTGAGCGCGATTCGTCGAAGGCCTCGATACGAATGCTCCGCCCCGAAAAGGGAGCCAGGTCCGCGCACACCTCACGAGGGCGGTCGTCGTTCTCGCCGGTGAACACCATGCGCGTCGTTGGCTCCTCCGCCGAGAGATCGATCAGTCGAACGCCGACCTGACTCTCGTAGCCCTCCGCTCGGCCGCCGGAGATATTGAAACAGAGCCAGGCGTCTTCCGAAACGGTGAACGGCTCGAAGGTCTGCAAGCCAGCAGCAGCGGTCGAAGTGCGAGGATCGAGATGGCGCCAAGGAGTCGTGGGGATCGGAGCCGCGAGCTGAACTGCGATCGTGGCTCGACCCTCCCGCTCCTCTGGGACCGCGGGGCCAAGTCGCTCCAAGACGATCTCACCGACGAGCGTAGAGAGATGTAGCGCACGAACTTCGAGCCTCAAGACCGAAGGGACACGAAGCTCGAAGACGTCGTCTGCGGCCTGCTCGAGGGTGGCTCCCGTCCGCGACCGCACCACGATGTCAACGCGCGCGTTCTCGGGCCGGAGGCGAGCGCGATATCGCCCTGGAGGAAGCTCGGGAAGCTCGACGGTCGCTCGTGTGCGTGGGTCGATCCGGGCACCGAGACTGCCGTCGGCCAGGGGATGGCCGACCGCCTTGCGCAAGAGGTATGCGGGGACGACGAGCTCGCCTGTTAGCGGTCCGTCGGTAGCGTCGAGCAGCGAGCCCGAGAGGCCGATTTTCCCGCGCTTTTTGACGTAGGTATCGGTCAGGACGGAGATGGGCGTCAGCGTACGAAAGGTAACGCTCTGATAGTCCCTGGCAAATCGGGGATCGTGCTTCATCTCGCGACCCGACTTGAACGCGGGTCGCGTCCCCCGAGGCAGGCCGAAGGTGACGAGATCGGGCGCGCGATCCAGAACGTACCGCCCATCGCCGTGATCATGTGCGAGCGGCATCGAGGGATCGGGAGCTTGGCGCGCGATGTGAGCATCGTTCAGGCCCAGCATGTCGAGCGCGGGAAGGCCGGAGAAATATGGCAGGCATCCGGCCGCAGTCACCGCCCAAAGCGGCCGCTCAGCGCCGAATGCGTTGCCAAACATGCGGCCTACCGCTTGTCCGTCCCACTGCCAGCGCGCGCGCTTGGCGACGTTGACGTCGCCGACTCTCCGTTGGGTCACCACGTATGGCCCGAGCAACGAGATCACGAGCGCGAGGGCGGCGACGGGCATTCTCCGTGAGAACGGCCCCGACCAGCCGCCGAGGCCGACCACGAACAAAGCGACCAGGCAGAACTGGGTCACCAGCATGTGGCGGTACGCCGGGAAGTGGTCGCCTCCGATGAACGCCACATACGCGGTCCAAACCAATGCGACTGCCGAGATCGCACCAGCCAGCGCGCGGGTGTCACGCCGCAAGAAAGCAAGCACCGCCCCGATCACACCCGCCGCAGTCACCAACCAACCTACGCCGAGGCCGCCTCCAACGTAGGTCAGTCCCGAAAGCATCCGCGCGGCGTTCACGTGGGTCTTGATGAAGGCGGGGTTCGGAAGCCACTCGCCATAGTACGCAACCCGAAAGCAGAGCTGCGCCAACCAGGCGAGGAACGGCGCCCCGGCGACGAACGCGAACACGACGAATGCCGCTCGCGAGTTGGCGCGTCGCCGTACGATGAGAAAGCTCGAAACGGCGATGACGATCACGATAAGGGGGGCATCGGGGCGTGTCCAAACCAGTAGGCACAGCGCCGCGGCGGCAACGCCCGCCCATGTCGAGCTTCGGTCACGGCTGCGGTCGAGCTCTGCCAATGCCCAAAGTGCGATGGCCAAACACGCGACGACGAGCGGTTGCTCGAGCGCGCCCATCGCCCAAACCGACAGCGACGCCGTCGCGCCCAACGCGAGGGCGCCCGCGCCGAATCCGGCAGACGTCGCCCCTGCCCTGCGCGCCAGCATCAGGAGCGCTCCGAACGTTGCTCCCCAGCAAGCGAAGGCGAGAATCCGAACGGCGAGAATCAGGTCGCCCCCCAAGGCGCCGAGCGCAGCCGAACCGAGTACCCACGCGAGGTTCGAGTATCCCTC
This sequence comes from Myxococcales bacterium, assembly GCA_024640845.1. Lineage (GTDB taxonomy): Bacteria > Myxococcota_A > Polyangia > Polyangiales > Houyiibacteriaceae > SG8-38. The sequence continues at coordinate 21,614 of JAHEEE010000042.1, forward strand.
GACCCGTTCGCCATCGTTCCACGTCAGCCCTTTGCCCTCGAGGAGGCGCTCCGCATAGCGCAAGCTGATCAGCGTGTCGTCCTCGATGAAGTTGCCGACCCAAGCGCTACCGACGACCAAGAGAGCCACGCCGGCGGTCAGAGCAAGCGCCCACCCAAGCCGATCGAGCCAGTCCTTCTTTCCGACCACGGAGCGAAACTCTAGACGACCACGCCGTACGTTGCGAGGCGCTGGGATGATCCTGGGGCCGCGATGAGGTAGAACGCGGCTCTTGACTGAGGCCAGATTGACCTGGGCGACCCGCGCGGTCCTGCTGCTGTTGATAGCTGGTGGGATCGCGGCTCGGATCTACGATCTAGGCTATCCGGAGAGTCTCATCTTCGACGAGCACCATTTCGTCAAGAATGCGCGCAACTACCTCGCGACGCGCTCGGACTGGAATGACCATCCTCCGCTCGGAAAGCTCGTGATCGCGCTTGGACTGCTCGCCGAGGGCGACAATGCAACCGGCTGGCGCTTGGCATCATCGACCTGCGGTGTCCTCCTGGTGCTGTTGTCGTATCTCGTCGGCGCTCGAACCTTCGGGCGCCGCGAGGCCGGCCTCTATGCGGCCGCGTTCGTCGCCGCCAGCGGCTTCCTCATCGTCTATTCGAGGACAGCTCATCTGGACGGAATGCTAGCGACCGTCATGACAGGCGCCGCGCTCGTCATGTGGCGGTCGAAGAGCCGCCTCGGCATGCTCGCTTCGACCGCGCTGATCGGCGTGGCCGCGTCGATCAAGTTCACCGGGATCGTCCTCACACTCCCATGGGCGCTCCTCTCGTTTCGACGCTTCGGAGTCGAAAAGCGAACGGTCGCGCTGCTCACTGGAGGGCTCGGTTTGATGGTCGGCACCTACGTCGCGCTTTTCTCGCTGGGGCTCGCGGTTGCGGGCGAACCGCATGGCGTCGCGGACGTGGGGCTGAAATCACTCGAGCTTCTGCAACATCACTGGGGGCTCGACGACTGGGAGAACGCAGCGACATCGCGCTGGTATACCTGGTTCATCCCCTTGAACCGGATCAACATGCACTTCGTCCGAAACGGAAGCGAGATCCGTGCCCTCACGACTGCGGACAACCCGGTGCTCTGGTGGGGCGTCAACGTCGCAGTGGCCTGGTCGGCGTTTCTCCTGATCCGCCGTAGCTTGGAGCCTGCCGGTCGGAGCTATCTCCTCTTGCTTTGGACCGTGCCCCTACTCCCATGGATCTTCACCAACCGTGATAGTTACATCTACCACTACGTTCCGTCGTACGCGTTCGGACTGATGCTGCTGGGCGGCTCCGTGGCGATGCTGGAAAGACCGGTCCTTCGGTTCATCTTCGTCGCCGCCGTAGCCGTGGTCTTCGTATTCTGTGCGCCGGTCTGGTCGACGATTCCATTCGCCGCCGATTCCTGGCTACACCGGATATTCTACTAAAGAGCTCTAGAGCATCCCGAGCTCGAGCTTGGCGGCGTCGGTCATGTTGTCCGGGGTCCAAGGCGGATCCCAGACGAGCTCGACGTGCGAAGTGGATACGCCTTCCACGCGCCCGGACTTCTCTGCAACTTCTTCGACCAGTGCGCCTGCGACGGGGCACGCGGGGGCGGTCAAGGTCATTCGGATCTCCGCGTGGCCGTCTTCCGAGACCTCGACACCGTAGATCAAACCGAGCTCGTAGATGTTCACCGGGATCTCCGGGTCATACACCGTCTGAAGCGCCTCGATCACTGCGGCTTCGACCTTGGCTGGGTCGATCGGCGTCTGGGGCTTCTCGCCGGTTCCGCCGACGGCCTCGGTGATCGGTTCCGTCGGGGGGTGGGGCACGTCGGATACCGGCAGGAAGACGTGCTCGGACGTCGTTCGTGGCTTGATCTTGTGGATCTTCAGGCGTTCGATGTCGTCGCTCACCGCTCTACTCCGTCGTCGCTTCGCCGCGTTCGTTTCGAAGGGCCTGGTTGAGGGTGTGCCAGCCGAGCGTCGCGCACTTGACCCGCATGGGGAACTCGCGAACCCCAGCAAACACAGCAAGCTTGCCGAGCGCGTCGAGATCAGGCTCCGAGTCATCGTCGACGGTAAGCATCTTGTGGAACTTGCCGAACATCTCCTCGGCTTCGGCGAGCGTCTTACCCTTGAGGGCTTCGGTCATAGTGGAGCACGAAGCCTGTGAGATCGCACAGCCTTCGCCGATGAAGCCGATGTCGGTGATGGTGTCGCCCTCGAGCTGAAGGCGCAGCGTAATCTTGTCACCGCAAAGCGGGTTGTAGCCGCGGCCTTCGCGATTATAGGGCTCGGGGAATCGATGATTCCTGGGGTTCTTTCCGTGGTCGAGGATCACTTCCTGATAGAGCTCTCGCAAGTCCATCAGCCGAACAGCTCCCGCACCTTTTCGAGCGCGCGTACCAATGCATCGATGTCATCCGTCGTGTTGTACATCCCGAGTGACGCCCGCGCGGTGGCCGCGATGCCAAAGTGCTCCATGACCGGCTGTGCACAATGATGCCCAGTACGGATCGCGACGCCTTCCGCGTCGACGATCGTGCCGATGTCGTGTGGGTGAGCGGCATCCATCAGAAACGAGAGCGTGGCGACCTTGCCGGGCGCCGTCCCAATCAAACGAACACCGGGAAGGGATTCGAGTGCATCCGTCGCGTAACGCAGCACTTGGCTCTCGTGCGCGTGAACCGACTCTCGATCGAAGGAGCAGTAATAATCTACTGCAGCACCGAGCCCGATGGCGCCTGCGATGTTCGGGGTGCCCGCTTCGAACTTGTACGGGAGGTCGTTGTAGATCGTCTCCTCGAACGTCACCGAGCGAATCATGTCCCCGCCGCCCTGGTAAGGCGGCATCCCTTCGAGCAGTCGCTCTTTTCCGTAAAGCACGCCGATGCCGGTGGGGCCGTAAAGCTTGTGCCCGCTGAACGCGTAAAAATCGCAGTCGAGCGCCCGCACGTCGACTTCCACGTGCGACACGGCTTGCGCGCCATCGAGGAGGACGACGGCGCCCCGTTCATGCGCAAGTGCGATCAGCTCCGGCACCGGAAGTACGGTTCCGAGCGCATTCGAGACATGGGTGAGCGCTACGATCTTGGTGCGGTCGCTGAGCTTCTCCTCGAACGACTCCCTGAGCACTTCGCCGCGGTCTGTCATCGGGACGACCACGAGCTTGGCGCCCGTGCGCTGGCATAGCATCTGCCAAGGCACGATGTTCGAATGGTGCTCGAGCTCGGTCACCAAAACCTCGTCGCCCTCTCGGAGCGCGCTTTCACCGAAGCTTTGGGCTACGAGGTTGATCGCTTCGGTCGTACCACGGGTGAAGATGATCTCGCTCTTCTTCTCGGCATTGAGAAACGCCTGCACCTTCTTGCGTGCTTCCTCGTAGCGAAACGTGGCCCTCTGGGACAGCAGGTGCACCGCGCGGTGGATGTTTGCGCAATCCTTGGCATAGACCTCAACGACCGCATCGATGACCGCACGCGGTTTCAAGGACGTTGCGGCACTGTCGAGATAGACCAGCGGCTTGCCGTGGACTTCCTGGTGAATTGCCGGGAAGTCCTCGCGCGCTCGCAAGACATCGAACGTGGATGAAGGTGCTTCGGTGATCGGGTTTGGATGCATCACGTCACTTCCCGAATTTCGTCGCCGTGAGGAATGCGCGCGATGAGGGCCTCGCGCATGCGGGTGCGGGTCGGCTCGTGGCCCACGCGATCAATGATGGACTCGAGAAAGGCATACGTCAGCATGGCGTGGGCGAGGTCGGCGGGAATGCCGCGCGCCCTGAGGTAGAAGAGCTGGTCCTCGTCGAGCGCGCCGACGGTCGCACCGTGGCTGCACACGACGTCGTCTGCGTCGATCTCGAGGTGCGGCTTGGTGTGAATAGTCGCGGTGTCGCTCAACAGAAGGTTCCGGTTCTCCTGGTGGGCTTCGGTCTTCTGCGCGTCGCGATGAACGATCACGATACCGTCGAAAACTGCAGTGCCCTTGCCGGATGCGATGCCCCGGTACGTCTGATTGCTTCGACAGTGCGGGGCGCGGTGATCCACCCTAGTGTGGTGGTCCACATGATCCTCCCCCTCGACGAGGTACGCACCATCGAGCTGGCACTCCGCGCCTTTGCCGTCGAGCAGCGAGCGCACATCGAGTCGAAGCAGGGCGCCACCGAGGGTGATGACCGTCGATCGATACACGCTGTCCGCGGCCTGACGCACGTCGACGCGGCCCACCTGCATCCCGGCGTTTTCGTGAATCCGAACGTGGCTAACCTTCGCATTCCGTCCCACGTCGAGCTCGACCACGGAGTTCGTCAGCCCGCCGACCGTTTCGCCCTGATAGGTCTCGATCAAAGTGAGCTCGGCGCTTTCGCCGGCGGTCACAAAAACGCGCGGGTAGCTCACTCCTGCACGACCGATGGCGTGCGTGATCTCAACTGGCGTGTCGACGGCCGTGCCATCCGGAACGTCAATCCAAAGCCCGTCGGTGAATAGCGCCGTGTTCAATGCCGCGAAGTGCTCCGGCGTGCCGGCAAAGTCGAGCCGCCCGTCCAAGAGCCCCGGTTCGCTTTCCAAGACCTCGCGCAAGCTCCGCGCGGTGACTCCCTCAGGAAGCGCAGAGACCACCGATAGGGCGTCTCCCTCGGCGGGGCTGAACACAGCTTCGACGACGGAGCGCACCGGCGTGAATCGCCACGCTTCGGTCTTCTTCGTGGGCAGCCCGCCGGCGCGAAGCGCATCCGCCGCACGACCGCGAAGCAAGCGAAGCCATTCGGGCCCGGCCTCGAAAGAGGAGGGAAGGCTCTGGATGAGGGTCTTGGGAGAGCTATCGGTCACGGCTGAATCGCGTCCCGAACCTCGCTGTAACCGTCTCTCTCGAGCTGCTTGGCGAGGTTCTTGTCTCCGGTTCGAACGATGCGGCCGTCGATCAACACGTGTACGACGTCGGGCACGATGTAGTCGAGGAGACGTTGATAGTGGGTGATGACGAGCATGGCGCGCTCGGGGCCACGAAGGGCGTTGACTCCTTCGGCGACGACCTTGAGTGCGTCGATGTCGAGGCCCGAGTCCGTCTCGTCGAGGATCGCAAGCGACGGTTCTAGCATCGCCATCTGATAGATTTCGTTACGCTTCTTCTCTCCGCCGCTGAAGCCGTCGTTGACGGACCTCTTCGTGAGCTGGTCGGGAAGCTGCACGAGCCCAGCCTTCTCCTTGGAGAGCTTCATGAAATCGATCGCGTCGAGCGGGTCTTGCCCGCGGTGCTTTCGAATCGCGTTGAGCGCGGCTTTCAGGAAGTAGATGTTGCTGACCCCGGGTATCGCCACGGGGTACTGGAATCCGAGAAAGACCCCTTCTGCGGCCCGAATCTCGGGTTCCATCTCGAGCAGGTTCTGCCCCTTGTAGGTTACGCTGCCCTTGGTCACCTCGTAGCCCTCGCGACCCGCAAGCACGTAAGCCAACGTGCTCTTGCCCGAGCCGTTCGGACCCATGATGGCGTGCACCTCACCGGCTGCAATGTCGAGTGTGATCCCCTTGAGGATGGTCTTCCCATCCACTTCGACGTGCAGGTCTTCGATCTTCAACATCAGCCAACGGCTCCTTCCAAGCTAACGCCGAGAAGCTTCTGCGCCTCTACGGCAAATTCCATCGGTAGCTCCTTGAGCACCTCTTTGGCGAACCCGTTTACGATGAGACTCACCGCATCTTCCTCGGCTAGCCCGCGTTGTCGGCAATAGAAGAGCTGATCCTCCCCGATGCGCGATGTCGTCGCCTCGTGCTCGAGCTTGGACGTGCTGTTACGCACGTCGACGTACGGCACGGTGTGTGCGCCGCACTTGTCGCCGATCAACAGCGAATCGCATTGCGTGTAGTTTCGCGCGTTCGAGGCCCCGCGCATGATTTTGACGCCGCCGCGATAGGTCTGTTGGCCGTGCCCCGCGCTTATCCCCTTGGAGATGATCGTCGACTTCGTGTTCTTGCCGAGGTGAATCATCTTCGTTCCGGTGTCGGCCTGCTGGCGGTGATTGCTGAGAGCGACCGAGTAGAATTCGCCGATGGAATCGTCGCCCTTGAGAATGCAGCTCGGATACTTCCACGTGATCGCGGAGCCCGTCTCGACCTGGGTCCAGCTGATCTTCGAGCGCTCGCCCTCGCAGAGCCCACGCTTGGTCACGAAATTGAAGATGCCGCCCTTGCCGTTCTCGTCGCCGGGGTACCAATTTTGCACCGTCGAGTACTTGATCTGAGCATCCTTGTGCGCGACTAGCTCGACAACCGCTGCATGAAGCTGGTTCTCGTCCCGCATGGGGGCAGTGCACCCTTCGAGATAGCTCACGTAGCTGCCCTCATCGGCGACGATGAGCGTGCGCTCGAACTGCCCGGTCTTCGCAGCGTTGATGCGAAAATAGGTCGAGAGCTCCATCGGACACCGAACGCCCTTCGGAATGTACACCACCGACCCATCGCTGAAGACCGCGCTGTTCAGCGCCGCGAAGAAGTTGTCTGACACCGGAACGACTGAGCCGAGATACTTCCTGATGAGCTCGGGATGCTCTTGCACGGCCTCAGAAAACGACATGAAGATCACGCCGACTTCGGATAGTTTCTTTCGAAACGTCGTCGTGACCGACACGCTGTCGAACACCGCGTCCACCGCGACGCCAGCGAGCACCTCGCGTTCGTGGAGTGGAATCCCAAGCTTTTCGTAGGTGGCGAGCAACTCGGGGTCGACCTCGTCGAGGCTCTTGGGGGCGTCGTCTTTGGACTTCGGGGCGGCGTAGTAGCAGATGTCCTGGTAGTCGATCTCGGGGTAGCTGACTTTGGCCCAACGTGGCTCTTTCATCTCGAGCCAGCGCCGGTACGCTTTGAGCCGCCACTCGAGCAACCATTCCGGCTCTTCCTTCTTAGCCGAGATGAAGCGCACGATGTCTTCGTTGAGACCGGGCGGCGCGTACTCCTGCTCGATATCGGTGATGAAGCCAGCGTCGTACTTCTTCTTGAGAATTGCGTCGATCGATTCGGTGGCGGATGACATCTGCTTACTCCAACCCCGCGCGAAGGCGGTCGGCCTCAGTACCCGAGCGCGCAAGCGAGACCAGCTCTGCGGTGCCCGGAACGGCCATGTCGGCCAAGGTGATTCTGGAAAGCGCGCCCTGGACGGCGATGTTGATGCGCTGCCAGTTCGCGCGAACGCCGCAGTTGGTCTCGTACTCGCAAAACGATTCGTTGCTCTCGTCGGAGCACTCGGTGACCGCGATGGGACCTTCGATCGCCTCGATGACCTCATGGATCCCGATACGCTGCGGAGCGCGAGCGAGGGCGTAGCCGCCTTTCGCGCCCCGCTGAGAGGTCACGACCCCGGCGCGGGCAAGCTTTTTCAGGACTTTGCTCGCGGTCGGCTCTGGAATTTGCGTGTGAAGAGCCAAGTCACGGGCAGCGTGAGGCCCATCCGCGACGGCCAAGTGGGTGGCCAGCACGACTGCATAGTCAGTCATTTTCGAAATACGCAGCATTTCCAGGCAGTTAGATATCGGACCGTTTCAGTCCTGTATTGGGATCTAGAGTACGCCCGAGGGGGTGTCAAGGTCGTCCGCTTGGCCAAGACGCAAGGCGCGATCGTCCCAAAGCTCAGCGACTTCGTCGAGGATCAGCGGCTCGAAGATCAGCGCGACGATCGTGCCGAGAGCCTCGACGGCCTAGGGAGCGGCCTCGGGGACCATGAGCACCGGCACGGGGGCGATCCGGAGACATCGTGTGGCTGTGCTGCCGACGAACAGGCGCCCGAGCACGGTCTGCCGGTGCGTGCCGACTACCATGATGTCCGCGGGGATCTCCTCCGCAGCCTTGCAAAGCGCATGCGCGGCGTAGTCGGGCGAGACCACCTGATGTATCTGCGCCTCTGGAGCGTGCTCCTTGGCGTACTCCGCCAACTTCAACCCGGCTTCGAGCTTGCTTTGGTCGCGCAACACCTGGCGCCAAGTACGCTCTTCGTCGGGCTTGTCCTCTCCACCAGCGGGGATCACGACGTTCGCAAGATGAAGCTCCCCATGGACGCGCGCCGCGGCGCGCTTGGCCCAAGCCACAGCCGAAAGTGCCGAACCGGAGAAGTCGATTCCGACGAACCACTTGGTGCCTTGCAGTCCGTTCGGAATCGGGCGCTCGCCGGTCGCGACGAAGACCGGGCGGTCTGCAACGCGGATCACACGTTCGGCCGTCGAGCCGATCACCGACTCAGTCCGACCCCGGCTATCGACTGAGCGAGGGCCGCTCGAGCCGTACGGCCCAATCGTGATCAGAAAGGACCCGCGCTCTTGTGCGAGCTCAGGAATGACGCGCCAAGGTCGCCCGCGCACTACGAACGCTTCGCACTCCACGCCCGCGGCTGCGCAACGGTGCTGTTCTTTGCGAAGCTCGACTTCCAACGCCTTCTCGTAGCGGGTCGTGTCTTCCTTCGCGGCCTCCGCCTCCGCTTGAAGCTCGGCCGACTCGGGCCACCACGAATCCGCGTCATCGAGGACGTGTATCAGGTCTAGGCGTACGCCAAAGGCCTGGGCCGCTGCGATCGCGAGATCGACCGCACGAGTCCCTGCCGAGGTCAAATCGGTGCCACAAAGAATGCTCGCTCCTGCCATGCCGAAAGCATAGACCAAGGCGTTGGAGGCGCACATGGTCAGCGCTAAGATATAAGCGCGCCCATGCCGCAAACGCCGATTTACATGGACCATCACGCCACGACGCCGGTCGACGAGCGGGTCCTCGAAGCGATGCTCCCGTATTTCCACGATCGCTTTGGCAATGCAGCCAGCCGCGTTCACGCGCACGGCCAAGCAGCGAGGGATGCGGTCGAGGCCGCGCGTGCCGACGTGGCAGGCCTGATCGGGGCCCGGGCCGAAGAGCTGATCTTCACCTCGGGGGCCACCGAAAGCGACAACCTCGCCATCACCGGAACGGCACGCGGCCGAGCTTCCGAGGGCAAGCACATCATCACAGTGCGAACAGAGCACAAGGCCGTGCTCGACACCTGCAGCGCGCTCGAGCAGGAGGGTTGGCGCGTTACGCGGCTCGGCGTCGACGAGCGTGGCTTGATCGCCCCCGATGCAGTCGCGAACGCTGTCGCCGACGACACGGTGTTGGTAAGCGTCATGCTGGCCAACAACGAAGTCGGAGTCGTGCAGGACCTTGCTGCGATCGGGGCGTTGACCCGGTCCCGCGGAATCACCTTTCACTGCGACGCTGCTCAAGGGCTCGGCTACCTGCCGCTATCGGTCGCCGAGATGAACATCGATCTCGCCAGCATCGCGTCCCACAAGATGTACGGACCCAAAGGCGTCGGCGCCCTCTACATCGCCCGCTCGATGCAAACACGAGGCCTGCCGCTCCCGCTTATCCATGGAGGTGGCCACGAACGCGGTTTCCGCTCGGGCACCTTGAACGTCGCCGGCATCGTCGGCTTCGGCGCCGCTGCCTCGATCATGCAACTCGAGGGACAACCGGAGGCAGTGCGAATCGCTGAGCTTCGCGATGCCCTGCAGAGCCGACTCGAGGAGTCGATTGATGAGGTACGGGTCAATAGCGCGGGCGCGCCGCGTCATCCCGGCAACCTCAACGTGTCGTTCGGCTACGTCGATGGTGCCGCGCTACTCCTCCGGCTGTGCGAGATTGTTTCTGTATCGAGCGGAGCTGCGTGCAGCAGCGCGCAGGCCGGTCCGAGCTACGTGCTCGAAGCGATGGGGGTGCCCCGAGATTGGAGCAGCGCGTCGGTACGCTTCGGCCTCGGGCGCGGCTCGACCTTAGCCGAGGTCGAAGCGGTAGCCGAGGCGACGGTGTCCGTGGTCAGCGAGCTTCGCGCTCGTTCGCCGTTGTGGGCGGCCAGGAAGGGCGGGAAACCGATCGACTGGTGAAGCGCGCTCGGGGACCGGGGTGGCGAAACCTCCGATCACGTCTTAGATAGGATGGGATGAGCAACGCCGACGGCATCACCCTCACGCCGAGGGCCATCGAAATGGGTAAGCAGAAGGTCGCGGACGCCGAGACGCCGGTGGAGGGCTTGCGCTTGGGCATCAAGGGCGGCGGCTGCTCCGGTTACTACTACGTCTATGATTTCGCCACGAAGATTCGGCCCCAAAAGGACCTCGTGTTCGACTTCGACGGCCTCAAAGTGGTGGTGGACCATCGCAGCTTGGAGTTCCTCAAAGGGGCCGTGCTCGACTGGGAGCAGGGCCTCATGAGCTACGGCTTCAAATGGAAGAACCCGAATGCCGTGGGCGACTGCGGGTGCGGACAGTCGTTCGAAGTGGCCTAGAAGCTCTCTTCGAGAGGCACCGGAATCGGGTTGGGTAAATCCGTGTATCGCTGCAGGTCGCTCGGCGTGCAGTCGGCCGGAAGCAGACTCGGGCTGTCGAGCTGGACCGAGCGGCAGCACCGATCGAATGCGGGCTCGGGCCCTGATTGGGGTCCCGTGCCAGCACACGGATCCGGAATCGGCAGCTCGACCGGCGCGATGGTCTCGGCGATACGGGCGCGTACACCCTGGAAGCTGAAGGCCACGCTGCTCGCGGTACATTGGTCATCGGGGGTCCCGAGCGTCGGATCGATGCGCAGGTCGAGGTTGTCGGTCAACAGACTCGTCACGCTGCCGCGAAACCCTTCATCACAGATCCCGAGCGGTTCCAGGGTCGCCACCAGGTCGCCGGCCGAGAACCGCCCTGCAAGCAGCCCCTTTTCGAGGGTTTGCCCGTCTTCGCTGATGTCAGCGATGAGGTAGCCGTCGAGCGATAGCCAGAAGCTCCCTGGGCCGGTGAGGAACACGAACGTCGTCGCCGTGTCCACGGGAAGGACGACGCGCCCATTGCTGATGTAAGCGTCGGTCTTCCACACGAGCGGATACCGAATGTCGCCTGCAACGAGGCTTCCTGGATCCACGAAGAAGATGTCGTCGCCATCCCACGCCGGAGGTGGGGCTTCCTCGGCCGCCCCGGGCAACATCAACGTCGCGCCCTCGGGTCCGTCCCACTCGAACCCGGTGACGTCGTCCGCAGAGGTCCCATCGACGGCGGAAACCACCGACACGTCGACCTTCGCGTCATTCGGTGTGCCGTTCCATTCACGCAGCCGGAGCAGAACGGTGCCGAAACCGAGTCCCTGATTCAACGCGATGTTGTCCTCGAGGCACGCGATCAGACCCACGACCGTTGGCAGAACGTTCTGGCCGAAGGAGTTATCGATGCCCTTGTCGCCGTCGAGCGTCGGGCGGCCGTTTGCTGCCACGCACTCGGCGGGGCCGTCCACGGATGCGGTATTCATGCCGTCGAGATCGAGTCCGAATCGGCGCCAGCGGTCGCCTGCCTGGTCGAGGGAGATGTTACGGAACGCGAAGGTTGCCTCGACATCGTCGGTCGACTTGCTCGTGCTCGCCGGCGGTCGGTCGGGGACCCCTGCAAGGCTCTGAGTCATCAGGCTCGGGTCGTAGACACTGCAGGCCTGAGAGACGAGCAGCAGAAGCGTGAGCTGTGGTTTCATCGTTCCAGCGCGGCCGGCCGAATCCATCGATACCGCTTCACTACAATATAACAGTATCAAAGGATTTCAACAGACTGTGAGAGATCTCACAAATCTGGGGATGCCACCGCAGGGCTACGCCGCGACCACCACGCCGCGCACGCACTCCCGATGATGCAGTGGGTGATGGCCGATATCGCGCTCGGGATCGCCGTGAGCGGATTCGCGAAGTGCGCTTGCGCCAGCACCGCCCCGAGACCTGAGTTCTGCATACCCACCTCGATCGCGGTGGTCCGCGCGACGCTCTGGTCGCCCGAGCGCCACGCGGCAAGCAGATACCCGAGGACAAAGCCGAGTGTATGCGTCGTCACCACCGCGCCGAGCAAGGACAACCCGGAGTCGAGGACCGCGGCCTTTTGAGCGCCGAGGATCGCTGCGACGAT
>JAHEEE010000103.1 GCA_024640845.1 Myxococcales bacterium
AGCCGACTCGCGATGAATTTCTTGCGCGCCGCAAGCCGCGCGGCTCGGCGATCCTGGTAGAAGACGAGAAGCTGATGAAGGCAGAGACTGCTCGCGACCCATGCGAGCGTGAACTGCAGGAGATTGCCCGAGATGGTGAGTGTGAGCACGGCGGCAAGGGTCAGGCAGAGCCACTTGATGAAGTGACCTTGCCCCGGGTCGCCATCGAGATAGTTCTTGCTGTAGGTGATGACGATGGCGCCGACGAAGGCCACCAGGAGCGAAATCACCGCCGAGAGCGCGTCGTAGTAGAGGGTGATCCCAACTCCTCCTGCGCCGACGACCAGCCCGTGAGCCGGAGACATGTCGCCGGCAATGAAGAACACCAAGGTCGTGATCAGGGCGACGCCGAGGGCGAAGGCCGAAGCGCCCCGCGCCAGGCGCAGCATCGTCTTGGGCCTGCGATCGGCCTGTTGAGAGGGGATGAGGCCCACCGCGATGAGGGCGAGTGGGGCCAGAAAAATCAGATTGGGTGTCCAGTTCGGCATAATTCTCCTCGAAGGCAAAAGATCACTAAGGCTCGAACTGTCTTCTGTAAAATACAAAGTTTGGAAACTTTTATTCTTTATATTAGAACAATTGAATGACGGATCTGAACTACCATCATCTGCGCTACTTCCGCGCCGTAGCCCACGAGGGGAAGCTCACGGAGGCGGCGAAGCACCTCAACGTCTCGCAGTCGGCCCTTTCAACACAGATCAAGAAGCTCGAAGGCCAGCTCGGCCACGCGCTGTTTGAACGTGAGGGGCGGGGCCTCAAGCTGACCGAGGCCGGGCGAATCGCGCTCGACTACGCGGACACGGTGTTCGAAGCGGGAGAGGAGCTGATCAGCACGCTCGAAGGACGTTCAGCCACACGTCAGCAAGTGCTCCGAGTCGGCGCGATCACCACGCTCTCCCGCAACTTCCAGATCGCGCTTCTTCGGCCGTTGATCGGGCGCCCCGAGGTCGAGGTCGTCGTCCGGTCGGGCACGATGCGAGAGCTCTTGTCTCAGCTCGAAGCGCACGAGGTGGACCTCGTTCTTGCGAATCAGCCGGCGGCTAGAGACGCGAAGACTTCATGGCATAGCCACCTCCTCCAGGAGCAACCAGTGAGCATCGTTGGCCCGCCCGTACCGGGCGACCCAGGGCTTCGTTTTCCGGAAGACCTGGAGTCGTCCCCGATCTTGGTTCCGAGCCTCGACAGCGACGTCCGCGTCGCCTTCGACCGATTGATGGAGCTTGCGGGAGTTCGCCCAAGAATCCTCGCCGAGGTCGACGACATGGCCATGCTTCGCCTCTTCGCACGCGACAGCAACTGCCTGGCACTGGTACCGCCGGTCGTCGTCAGAGACGAGCTCGACAACGGCAGCCTCGTCGAGCGCTGCAAGATCCCCGAGATCCGCGAGAGCTTCTATGCGATTACCCAAAGCCGTCGGTTTCCGAATCCCCTAGTAAGAGAGATCCTTCAGCGCTGAATCGCAATTGCGCTATCTAAATCGCGTATTATGTTTCGTATTAAGGAGCGGAATCCCGACCATGCGCACCCACCGCCTCACCGACTTGGAGCAGCTCGAAGCCGAGGCCATTTTCGTCATTCGCGAGACGGCCGCGCAGTTCGAGCGGCCGGCCTTGCTCTTCTCGGGTGGCAAGGACTCGATCGTCATGGCGCACCTCGCGCGAAAGGCCTTCCACCCGGCGAGACTCCCCTTTCCGCTACTGCACGTAGACACCGGACACAACTTCCAGGAGACGATCGACTTTCGGGATCGCTATGTGCGTGAGCTCGATGCCGAGCTGGTCGTGGCAAGCGTCCAGGCGCTGATCGACCAAGGTCGTCTCGAGGAGGAAACCGGTCCGCACGCGAGCCGGAACGGGCTGCAGATTCCGACCCTGCTCGACGCGATCGAGCGACATGGGTTCGACGCATGTCTTGGCGGCGGCCGTCGCGACGAGGAAAAGGCACGTGCCAAAGAGCGCTTTTTTTCACACCGCGACAGCTTCGGGCAGTGGGAGCCGAAGTCTCAGCGGCCCGAGCTCTGGAACATCTACAACGGTGCGAAAAAGCCAGGTGAGAGCTTTCGAGTCTTCCCCCTCTCGAACTGGACGGAGATCGACATCTGGCGCTACATCCGTCAGGAGCAAATTCCGCTGCCGAGTCTTTACTTTGCGGACGTTCGTGATTGCCTCACGCGCGCCGGCAGCCTGCTCGCCTTGTCGGAATTCGTACAGCCCCGCGAAGGCGAGGTCGTCATGAAGAAGAGTATCCGATTTCGCACGATGGGCGACGCCACGATCACCGGCGCCGTGGAGTCTACCGCCTCGAACCTCGAGACCATCATCAAAGAGGTCGCGCTCGCGGCGCAAACCGAGCGCGGGAATCGCGCCGACGACAAGCTCTCCGAGACCGCCATGGAAGACCGCAAGCGCGAGGGCTACTTCTGAGCCCGCCGAGCGCGGCGAGCTGAACTTCGCGCAATCGCTCCCTCGCTCAGTCGGACGCCTGCTCGGGGGGAGCATCTCCTCCCCTTTGGTCGGTCCATATTTGGGCGTTCTCGAATACGTCGTACCCGTCGATGGGCCTCGGCTTGGGTCCACGGATCCTTTTCGACGTGTCCTTTTGCATGGGGATACCCCCGTCGAAGCCTCCGCTAATCCAGTTCGACGTCGGCCATCCGTCGATGAACTTGGCATCCAAGGGGATCATCGGATACTTGGGCAGCGGCTCTCGCACATCCCGGAGACGCGGCTCCGGTACACCGGGGTCGGCCTCGACGATGACCTCGGGCTCGTAGTCGATCTCGATGATGGTGGAGACGCTCTGCGAAACCGGCTCCTCCAAAGCGGAAAGGACGACGGTCCCGACGCGCCGCTCGATGCATTCACGGGCCGACAGGGACAGGCCCGACCCGTACGCGGCCGGCATGATGACCATGCCGGTCGGTCGCACCGTGGCCGAGACGCTCACGCGGATCTTCATCGGCCTCGGCGCCGTGAAATCCCGGACACACTCGGTTGGGATTCCGACGGCGGCGTTCAGCTCGGCGCCGAGGTCACGCTCCTGCTCTTCTTCGGCTGCGGTTGGAAGCTCCGGCAAATCGGCCCATCGTTCTGGCCTCGGCGCATCGCGCGGCTCGCGCGAACGCGTGGTTGGTGGAGGATATTGCACCGACTCGATGCCGCGGCGCGCACCCCGCGCGGGCTGCTCGTTGCTCTGGCACCCGAGCGCCAACAGCACGGCGAAACAGCAGCCTAACACCCGAACCATACCCTCATCTTAGCCGGCAATGGGCGTCTGGGCACAGTTCGACGTTCGCCAATCTCGGGGTGGGTGCTCGACCGCTAGTTGCCAAGGACCGATGCGGTCCTCAGCGGTTTCGCGCCTATCGTCGACTGCTGTGGTCTCGCGAACGCCGTGTTCGTCACAATCAATGCCAACAAGCGCCCCCAAAGGCTCTCATCGTCCGGGCAGCCGGGCCAACTGCCGATCGTGAAGACGCCACAAAAAGAGCTGCGCGGTCGCCGCGCCAATCAGCGCGAGGAACATGTCCCACTGCGTGTCCCAGGGGTCGCCCTGTGTGCCGAGAAACGCTTCGGCGGCAGAGCCTGTCGCGGCGGCCACCCACCATTCGATGAGCTCATAGAAGGCGCTAAACGCGAGGCAAACCGAGAGGACTAGAAAGAAGAGCCACTTGCCCGCTTGCAGCGGGGTCAGTCGCAGCAGGAGCTCTCGAGCCAAAATTGCGGGAACGAATCCCTGTGCGAAGTGACCCACGCGGTCGTAGTGATTGCGCGCCAAGTCGAACGCGTTCTGAGCCCAGAATCCGAGCGGCACCTCTGCGTAGGTGTAGTGGCCCCCCACGATCAGCACCCCTGCGTGGAGCGTGAGCAACGTGTAGAGAAGCGGGGTCAAGGGAAAGCGGGAGTACGTGGCGAGCAGAATCGGGGCCCCGATCAAGACAGGCGCGACTTCGAGAAACCAGGTGAACCGGTCATGCGGCCCGATCGCAGACCAGCCGAGAAGCACGAGAACTGCCCCAAGCAGAGCGGTCGGATAGCTGGCGCTGCGCTTCACCGGCACATGATGCACCGCATCGGGCCAGCCACCTAGAATTCAATGGGCGACCTCAGCGCGTTTGAGATGCTGGCAGGCCTAAATCGACATGTCGAGCACAGCGCGGAAGCGAATGGTGTTGTCCATCACTTTGGCGAACGCTTCGTTCGCGCCCTCGAGCGGAAAGCGCTCGATCTGCGGGCGAACGTCGGTCAGCGCGGAAAACCGCATCGTGTCCTCGCTGTCGATGGCGGTACCGCTCGGCCAGCCATGCACCTGTTTGCCCGAGAGCATCGCAAAAGCGTTGACCGAAAACGGATCGGGTGCGGCAGCAACGAGCATCAGCTTCCCTCGCCCGCTCAACCCGTCGATCACGCCTTCGATGGCCTTGCCACTCGGCGCGGTCGCTAGGATCACGTCTGCGCCACCGAGCTTCTGGAGCTCCTCGACCTCGTTTTGCGTCTTGGCATCGATGTAGGTGTGTGCGCCGAGCTTGCGCGCGAGCTCTTCTTTGTCTTTGCCGCGCGAGAGCGCCACCGTATGAAAGCCCATGCGCCTCGCGTACTGAAGCGCGAGGTGACCGAGGCCGCCCACGCCCTGTACCGCTACGACGTCGCCAGGCTTGGCGCCGCTGTTGCGGAGCGCGTTGAATGTCGTGATGCCGGCGCAGAGTAGCGGGGCTGCATCCGCCGCATCGAGCCCATCCGGGATGCGCGCGGCGGCATGCCACGGGCACACCATGTACTCTTGATAGCCGCCGTCATAACTGATGCCGCAGACTTGTTGGTTTCGGCAGTTGATGAAGTCGCCCCGCCGGCACGGGTCGCACTTGAAGCAGTGGCCCCCGTGCCAGCCCACACCGACGCGATCGCCGGGGGAGAACACATCGACGCCCTCGCCTACTTCGTCGATGATGCCAGCCACCTCGTGCCCAGGCGCCCTCGGAAGCTGTAGCCCCGGAAACTGCCCGAACTTCACGAAAGCATCGCTGTGACAAATCCCGCAGGCTTCGACCTTGATGCGAATCTCAGCAGGCCCCGTGGCAGGAATGTCACGCTCCTCCAACTCGAAGGGCCCACCGGCTTCTCGCACGACCATTGCTTTCATCTTCGCTACCTCTTGATCTCCTTTAGAGCCTGGAAGGCGAGGCTCAAGGTGTTGTAGCATTATCCTTCTTTCCGGAGAACTCGCGGCGCACTTCGCGCGAGCTCGATTGCTAACCGGCTTGCGCGCAGGCCGACACACTTCCTGATCAGCATCCTCTTCCCCAAGATCAAGCTCGTCGGCCTGCCATGGTGCGTTTTCTCGAATTCGCAGCCGGAGCGTAGATGCGCCACATTCAAAAAGTGCTTGCTCGGCATTCAGCCTCCTGCCATGCCGAATGAAGTGCCCGGCAGAGCAAAGGGTGTTCGTGTCTGAGAAATCGACAGGGCTGTTCGCAAGTTACGATCGCGGAGGTTTCTTCTGCGAGATGTTCGGTGGCGATCCGGGCGCTGCGCGACACACGGATGCGATTCGCGAAAGAATGCGTCAGCTGAAGGTGTCGACGCTCAAGCGACGTTCCAGGCAGAGCGACCGCGAGCTCTACAATCTCGGCATCACGTTCACGGTATACTCCGACCGAGACGCAATCGACCGAGTGCTCCCTTTCGACGTCATCCCGAGGGTGTTGTCCCGAGATGACTGGCAGCACATCGAGAGCGGTTGCATTCAGCGAGTTGCCGCACTGAACCGGTTTCTCTACGACGTCTATCACGAGCAGCACATCCTTCGTGACGGCGTCGTGCCGGCGGAGCTCGTCCTCGAGAATGCGAACTTCCGGCCGGAGATGAAGGGGCTCGACTTGCCGCACGACACCTACGTGAGCATTTGCGGCATCGACCTGGTACGAGATGGGCAAGGCGTCTTTCGTGTGTTGGAGGACAACGCCCGGACTCCGTCGGGCGTTTCTTACGTGGTCGAAAACCGGCACCTGATGATGCGTGCGTTCCCCGACCTCACGAACAACGTCGGGCTGCGGCCGGTCTCCGACTACGGAATGCACCTCCAGGCCGCTCTCGCCGAGATCGCCCCCCGCGACGTGCTCGATCCGAACATCGTCTTGATGTCCCCTGGCGTCTTCAACTCCGCCTACTTCGAGCATGTCTTCCTTGCGCGAGAAATGGGTGTTCCACTGGTGGAAGGCCGAGACCTCATCGTCGAAGATGACGTCGTTTACATGAAGACCACCGGAGGGCTTCGCCGGGTCGACGTGATTTACCGCCGGGTCGACGATGCGTTTTTGGATCCCGAGCAGTTCAACCCGAAGAGCATGCTCGGTGTCCCCGGACTCTTCCGTGCGTATCGGGCGGGGCGAGTCAATCTCGCCAATGCGGTCGGCACGGGGGTCGCTGACGACAAGGCCGTCTACGCCTACATGCCGCGCATCGTCCGCTACTACCTCGATGAAGATCCGATCCTGCAGAACGTCGAGACTCACCTCTGCAGAGAACCTGAAGGCCTGGCCTACACCCTTGCCCACCTGGACGAGCTCGTGGTCAAGCCGGTGGGTGAATCCGGAGGGTACGGCGTCGTAGTCGGACCCAAGGCCAGCCGCGCCGAGCTCGAAGAGTGCCGGAAGTGCGTCGAGAAAGATCCTGACAACTACATCAGCCAACCGATGGTCGAGCTATCCGTATGCCCGACTCTCATAGACGACGCGATCGAGCCGCGGCACGTCGATCTCAGGCCGTATATCGTAACGGGGAAGGAGAGCTGGGTGCTGCCGGGCGGCTTGACTCGCGTGGCACTTCGCAGAGGCTCTCTGGTAGTCAACTCGTCGCAGGGCGGCGGTACGAAGGATACGTGGGTCCTTGAGTAGTCTTCTCGCGAGGTTTGCTGAAAACAGCTTTTGGATGGCGCGCTACATGGAGCGAGCGGAGAACCTCGCCCGCATCCTCGAAGTCAACGAAACCTTTGCCCGGGACGAACGAGGCGCAAACGACTGGCTTCCGATTTTGAAGCTCCATCGCGACGAGGAGCGCTTCTTCGAGAGCTACAAGAAGGCAACCTCCGAAGATGTCATTCGCTTCTATATCATCGATGCAGACAACCCGAATTCGATTTCCTACTCCGTCCGCGCGGCGCGCGAGAACGCAAGGAGCATTCGTCACCTCATCAGCCTCGAGACCTGGGTTCAGCTCAACGTTTTCTACAACTGGATCGCCTCGCTTACCGGGCGAAACCTTCGCCTGTCCGAGCTATCGAGGCTGTGCGGACGCATCAAAGAGGGCGTCCAACTGCATTCGGGGATCGTCACCAGCACGCTGTACCGTGACCAGGTTTGGTCCTTCTACCGACTTGGAGTGTTTACCGAGCTTGCCGACCAGGTCACCCGCCTCATCGACATCAAGTACCATGCCCTTCTGCCCTCCTGGAAAGACATTGGCTCACCCGTGGACATCGCTCAGTGGAACGCGCTGCTTCGCTCGGCATCGGCTTATCACGGCTACCGGCGCGTGTACCCGGCGGGGATGAGCCCAACCACCGTCGCCGGCTTCATTCTCTTGAGCCCGCGGTTCCCTCGCTCGCTCACACACTGCGTCAGCAACATCGAGGCCACGCTCGATGGCCTGCTTTCCAATGAAGACCTAGCGGACGTCTCGTTTCCGCGCGACTCGCTCGAGACGCTGAAATCCTTGACGGAGCGCTCCTCTGAAGACGTGATCACCTCCGGCCTCCACGAGTATCTCGACGCAGTGCAGATCGCGCTCCTCGACTTCGGATCCGACGTGGCATCCACTTTCTTTCATGCAGCTCCTTCTTCTTGAAGGCGAGCTCTTCATGAAGGCAAAGCTCGATAGGCTCGCGAGCCGTGTGCTCTCACGGCTCGGTCTTGGACTGGACTTCTCCGTCGACCTGCGCGAGAGCTTCTTCAGTGAGATCACTCCCACCCTGTACATGGGCGCTCGACCGAGCCGAGAGCGCGTTCAGGAGCTGAAGGGGGCCGGGGTCACCCATGTCGTGAGCTGCCTGATGGAGGACGACCGTCAGAAGATGTCGTTCTTAGAAGAGGACTTTCATCATCTATTTGTCGGCGTCCACGATGGAATGCATGAGGATATCACAGGAGCGTTTTCGGAAGTTTTCGATTTCGCGGCTGCTACGACGGCCCGTGATCGAAAGGCCAAGCTGTTCGTGCATTGCGAAGTCGGCGTCAGCCGATCTGCGACCCTCGTCATCGCTTCGCTGATGAAAGCGGAGGAGCTGAGCTTTTTCGATGCCGTCAGCCTAGTTCGATCGAAGCGCTTTCAAGTCCTTCCCAATATCGGCTTCGCGTCTCAGCTCCAACGACTCGAACACGAGTTGCAGCCGCAGTTGGTGACGAGCACCCCCTCGTCCTTGGCTCGGTATCTCCGCCAAATATGCAATGCGCCGGTGGAAATCGAGGTCCTCGAATCGGCCCTGCAACGGCATCACTATGATGCTCCGGCGGCGCTCAGGATGATTTTCGGTGGCGAGATTCCAAGGGTCGTCCAAGGCGTTCGCAGTTAGCGGCGCCCAGCACAGCGCTTCCGCTCCAGCATCGGTATGATGACTTTATCGTCGCTTCACTTGACGCGCGTCTCACGGGGGGTACGGTCTCGCGAAGGGAGGTTGGAATGAACAAGCACGCGCCTCGGATGATTGCGGCTTTGGCGATGTTTTCGCTTGCCACCGTGGGATGCAGCAGCTCATCGAACGAAGGTTCGGGCGGCGTGGGTGGCCTCGGTGGACGCGGTGGCGTTGGCGGGTTCGGTGGGAGCGCCGGAGCGGCGGGCGTCGGCGGAAGCGAGTCTCCGATGAATGGAATCTACACGGGCACGGGAGACGGTGCCGACGGCACCTTCAGCATTTGCTTCGTGGTGAACGAGGAAGGGACTGCGCTGGTTCGGCCGCCCTCGTCCAGCCCGGGGAGCACCTGCTCTACCGATCCGACCTACTCTTTTGCAGTCGAGTTCGACACTTGCGAAGGCGCGTTGCTGACTACGGAAGAGATTCCCATCGACAACGGTATGTTCGAGCTGGTGAATGAGCAGGGCGGTCTCGCAGGCTACTGGGTGATTCGCGGCACCATCGACGGGAGCTCCGCATCGGGCGAGGCCGAGGTGGGAGAGGTTTCGGGCGGCACGTGCGTCGGCAACTGGCAAGCAACGCTCAGCCAGTAACACTTGCGGTCGTTCATTCTCGCCTGGCGGAGTGCGCGAGCGCCGGAGTTGAACGCGAGCCGTCGTTGCCTCGATCTTCTCGAGGCTCGCGGCCGCGTTAAAGAAAGAAGCCCCGCTTCTTTCGAAGCGAGGCTCCATAATTCCGGCAGCGTCCTACTCTCCCACAGCGCTTCCGCTGCAGTACCATCGGCTCTGACAGGCTTAACTTCCGAGTTCGGGATGGGATCGGGTGTGACCCTGCCGACATTGCCACCGAATCTGTAGAAAGTTTCTCTTCGCCGCTCTGTAAGCGGGTCAGAAGCAAGTCCGAGAGTCCGTTTTTTGGATGATCTCGAGCTCTTCCTTCCAACCCTGATCTCAAGTCACGCACGAAACGTGTCTTAGAATAAGGTCAAGCCTCACGGCCGATTAGTACTGGTCAGCTCCATGTGTTGCCACACTTCCACACCC
>JAHEEE010000143.1 GCA_024640845.1 Myxococcales bacterium
TGCTGAACCGCTGGACCCACAGCGAGCCCCCGAAAACAGCCGATTGATCCCCACCTCGATCGATGCAAAGCCCCTCAAGCCTTCGGTCGCGATCTCCGATTGGAGTTGAGCGGCTCAAGAGTCCGATCAACACCGGCTGCAAGATTCGATCGAGAGCAGAATGGAACAATACGCCTACGTGGCTTCGGTAATCGCGAGCGCCTTTTACCTGGTTGCGAGCATTCGCTTGCTCCGGCTGAGCCGGCGAACCGGTGAGCGAGCAGAGCTGTTGCTCGGGCTCTATTTCGGGCTCTCGAGCATCTACTACTTCAGCTACAACGTCCCGAGCCTCCTCGCATTCGATGCATGGAGTCCTTCAGCGGAGTGGGCCCTCGAATGGATCTACATCCTGGGCGTCCTTCCCTACCTGCTCTTCATTCGCTCCGTGTTTCGCCAGGAAGAGCGCTGGGCGGCCGCATTGGTCGGAATCTGTTCGGTCCTGCTGGTGACGGGAACCGCGATGGGCACCCTCGATGGGCAGATCGTCTACTCACTCAACAATCCGTGGTTCCAGGTGCAGTGGATGGGTTATACGGTGCCGTGTATCTGGATGTGTTGGGAAGCGCTGCTCTCCCGACACGGCGCCCAAAAGCGCGCCCGGATCGGCCTCTGCTCACCGGTCGTTGCCAATCGCTATCTACTCCTGGCTCTGTTCGGCGGCTTTCAATGCCTTGCATGCCTCGCCGACCTGTCCTTTGCCGCGGACCTCGACGGCAACCAAGCGGCCTCACTACTTTCGGGTGTACTGCTCGGCGGTACCGAATTCGCCTCTGTTGGTGTGCTCTGGCTCGCCTTCTTCCCTCCCCTCTTTTATTCGAACTGGATCACGCAACGAGCCGAGGTCCTTTCGTCACCGGTGGAGGAGTAGACGGTGGCCACCACGCTTTTCGACATCGCCGCTGAGAGGCTCGAGGAAAGGTGCGACATGGACCGGCTCGCGGCCCGCGGAACGCTGCGCCTCGCGGTGAAGGAAGCGGGGCTGGACGTCCAGAATCTGACGATCCTGCAACTTCGGGCCGTCTTCGAAAAGCTGATGCCCAACGAACTCGAAGCGCGCGGCGTCACCGATGCGGCCGCAACCTGCCAGGCCGTCATGAATGACATCGCGAGCGCAGCGAGCACGGCCGACCTGACGACTTCGAGCTCCCCCGACGAGATCTTCAAACGACTGGGCGGAAGCTGAGGATTCGGCGGAATATCAGATGGAAGAAAACGCCTACCTCGCTTCAATTCTCGCAAGCATCTTCTTTCTGATCGCAAGCATGCGCCTGATCCGCCTGCACCGGCGGACCCGCGAACGCCCGGAGCTGTTGCTCGGACTCTACTTTGCATTCTCAGGTATCTACTACCTGGGCTACAACACCCCAAGCCTCCTGCAATTTGATGCCTGGCCAGCTCCAATCAACCTCGCAATCGAGTGGGCCTACATCCTCGGTGTGTTTCCGTATCTGCTCTTCATTCGCTCGGTGTTCCGCCCCGCTGCCACCTGGGCGGGCTGTTTCGTCGCAGTCTGCTCGGTCTGCCTCCTGGTGGGTACCCTGCTGCTTACGCAAGACGGGACCGTCGACTACGCACTGACCAACCCGTGGTTCGTCGTCCAGTGGTTCGGTTATACAGCACCGTGTTTCTGGTTGGGCTGGGAGGCGATGCTCTACCGACAGAACGCCACCAAGCGCGCCCGGATCGGGCTCTGCCCACCGATCGTCGCCAACCGCTACCTGCTCATCGCGCTCTTCGGCTGCTTTCAGGTCTTCGCATGCCTCGCCGACCTGTCCTTTGCCAACGAGGTCGGCAGCAGCGAAACGGTCTCGCTGCTCACGGATGCGCTGCTGGGTGGTGCCGAAATCGCATCGGTTGCGGTACTCTGGCTCGCGTTCTTCCCGCCGGTCCGGTATACGAACTGGATCACACGGAGGGCCGTAATCCTTCCCACGCCGATGGATGGTTGACGCGATGGCTACCGACCTCTTCGACCTCGCCGCCGAGAAACTCGAAACCAGCACCGAGATGGACCGGCTCGCGTCCCGCGGAACGCTTCGCATCGCACTGAAGGAGGCGGGCCTGGACGCGCACAAGCTGACCGTCACGCAACTTCGAGCCGTATTCGAGAAGCTGATGCCGAAGGAACTCGAAGCGCGCGGCGTCAGCGACGCTGCGGCGACTTGTCAGGCTGCAATGAACGAAATTGCGATTTCAGCAGACTCGATCGGCATCGCATCTGCGGCCTCGCCAGACGATGTATTCAAACGCCTCGGCGAAAGCTGAACCCGGTACGCCCTCGATCTCTCACACCGACCCACCCCATGCTTCTGGGCCACTGACGGCATCCAGCGCGGGTGCCGTGGGTTCGGGGGCGCCGCTCACGGGACCACGAGAAACATCGCCAGACCGTTGTGCCGACAACGGCCTGGCGATCTGCAACTCCGCGTTCCGATTCGCAGCGTCCGCCTAGAATCTGGAATCACGCCACTTGAGTGCGGCTTTGATCCCGTCCTTGCGGGCGATTTCGGAGAAAGTCTTGCTGTCCGGCGTCTCGATCCCTTCGATCAAGACATCGAGGTCACTGGCTGTCTTCAGCGCCTCGTTGAGGCCCATGATTTCGAAGGTGCGGTTGATCGCCATCTTCTGCAGGCGCATCGGGATCGGATCGATCGACGCCATCCCGCGCGCG
>JAHEEE010000104.1 GCA_024640845.1 Myxococcales bacterium
TGAAGGACCGCAGCGGCTATAAGAACTTCATCCCGCTGGCGACCGAGACCAACGTCAACCATCTCAACGATCAGGAGGCGGACGTAGCGGTCCGCCAGCAATGGGGCCCGATCGACGTACAGTACGTGTTGCAAACCACGGTCGAGGACGAGAGCGGAGCGGTGGTATTTCGCGTAGACCACTCGAAGGACCACGACATTCGCGCCGGATGGGGCTTCATTCGCGTTCGTCCCTACAAAAACGATCGCACGCTCGTGTCGTTTGGGGCGCTCGTCGACATCGGTGACGGAGTGTTCGTTTCCGTCATCCGCCCGGCGGTGCGCAAGAACCTCCTCCGGATTCCTTACTTCTTCAAGCGACACATCGAAGGCGACCAGGTTAGCGCGCAGGCCACGCCTTAGAGGATACGCTTGAGCCAGCGCTGCTTCCACGGCGCATACGGCGGGAACATCAGCGGCGGATCTTTGAGCGTCGACTTCTTGAGCACGCCGCGCTGGTGCGAAAAGGTCTCGAAGGAATGGCGGCCGTGATAGGCGCCCATGCCGCTTTCCCCAACGCCGCCGAACGGAAGCGTCGGGACCCCGACGTGAAGCCACACGTGATTGATGGTCGTACCACCCGCGCTCGTCCCCTCGATGACGGCCTCTTGGGCCTCCCTATTGGTAGAGAAGCAATAGAGCGCCAACGGTTTCGGTTGCCTATTGATGAACGCGATGGCGGCACGGACGCTCGGCACGGAGATCACCGGAAGGATCGGGCCGAAGATCTCTTCCTTCATCACCTCGTCGTCTTCTTTCACGTTCTTGAGAATCGTGGGGGCGATGTAGCGCTCGCTCGCATCGGTCTCGCCGCCGGTAGCAACATCGGCACCGTCGAGCAGACGCGCGAGGCGTGCGTGATGCCGGTCGTGGATGATGCGTGCGAAATCAGGACTTTGTTTGGGATCGTCGCCGTAGAACTCACGAACCGCCGACACCATGCGGTTGAGGAGCGCATCATGGACACGTTCGTCCACCAGGACGTAATCAGGGGCGACACAGGTCTGCCCTGCATTGAAGAATTTCCCGTAGACGATGCGTTTGGCCGCGCTATCGAGGTGGGCGGTTTCATCGACGATGGTGGGGCTTTTGCCTCCCAGCTCGAGGGTGACCGGCGTCAGATGTTTGGACGCCGCCTCCATCACGATGCGCCCCACTGTGCCATTGCCGGTATAGAAAATGTGGTCCCATTTCTGCCGTAGGAGCGCGGTGGTTTCAGCCACACCGCCTTCAACCACCTGGACGGCCTCGGCGTCGAGGTACTTTGGAATCCACTTCGCGATGACCGCAGAGGTGTGTGGCGCGACCTCTGACGGTTTCAACACCGCACAGTTGCCCGCGCTAAGTGCACCGACCAGCGGTAGGACCGCGGTCTGGAATGGGTAGTTCCAGGGCGCGATGATCAGTACGAGGCCAAGTGGCTCCCGATAAATGTAACTCCGACCCGGCATCGCGACGAGCGGTGTTCGAACGCGCTCGGGCTTCATCCAGGAGCGCAGCTTCTTTCGAGTCAGCCGAACCTCCCCGACGATCATCCGGACTTCCGACAGGAGCGCCTCGGTTTCCGGCTTGCCGAGGTCCTTCTGAAGCGCCTCGAGGATGTCGCCTTCGCGCTCCATCAATAGGTGCTCGAGGGCGTCGAGCTGTGAAAAGCGCCATCGGAGCGACTTCGTGGCCCCGCTGTCGAAATGGCCACGAAGCCTCGCTACGAGTCTTGTGGCGTGGGCCTGAGCGTCCGTATGGGGGGTAGGAACGAGTTGTAGCTCTGGCATGAGCGGCTCCTCCGGCGGGGTTAATTCTGAAAAATTAGCGAGTGATGTCAAGTGTTTCGCATCTGTACGAAACATTTTTGAAACGAAGTCAATGTCTGTATAATCGCCGGACTGGGATCACCTTGCCCGTTGGAGACCCCGATGACCACCATTGAACGTCGCTGGCAACCGGACCGAAAACCCGCCCCCTGGTGGGCGCACATCTTCCGCTGGTGGCTCTAGCCCACGCCTAGGCGGCGAGGCTGAGCTTCTCCGGGGTGCCGGTCGGCGCCTCGCAGTTGGCTATTTCGCCCTTATCGCGGCGGCGCCCCTCTGCGAGGACGTGCTCGGGAACCCCCCGAATGTCCCAGACCAGGCCGACCCAGCTGAGCATCTTCAGCACGTAGTATGTGACGTCGATCTCCCACCAATAGAACCCGTTTCGGCAGGACGACTGGTAGTGGTGGTGATTGTTGTGCCAACCCTCGCCGAGTGTCAGGAGCGCCGTGAGCATGTTGTTGCGGCTCTCGTCCCCGGTATCGAAGCGCTTCTTTCCCCACACGTGGGTCGCCGAGTTGATGAGGAACGTGTTGTGCCAGAGCAGCACGGTGCTCAGGAAGAAGCCGATCACGAGGCCTGACCAGCCCGCAATCAAGAAGCATGCGATCGCGAGAACGGTCGGCGGAACGGCCCAGTACTTGTTGAGCCATCGAAGCTCGGGGTACTTGGCGAAGTCGCGGATCTTGTCCCAGCGCGTCTCCTCTGTGTCGTCAAAGATCCAGCCGAGGTGCGCGTAGAGAAAGCTGTTCTGGATCGGCGAGTGGACGTCACCCGGTTGGTCGGAAAGCTTGTGGTGCACGCGATGATGGCCAGCCCACCAAAGCACGCCCTTTTGGGAGCTAGTCTGCGCGAGGAACGCGAGGAAAAACTGGAAGGCTCGGCTCGTCTTGTAGGTCCGGTGCGAGAAATAGCGATGGTAGCCCGCTGTGACCGCCCAGATACGCACGACGAAGAGCACACCGCAGAGGACAGCAGCCTCCCAGGTCACGCCAGACCAAATCGCCCCGAGGACGGCTAGGTGCGACAGAACGAACGGCGATGCCTTCAGCCACTGCCGGGCGCGGCTCTGCCCGTCGGTCCGCGGCTCGAGCATGCTAACGCTGGTTTCCATGAACGGAGGGTACCGTGGCCACCCTAGGGACACCGTCATGGTTCGGTCCCGGTCCGTCATAGTTCTGTAAAAAGGGGTCTAATTCCGCTTTTTCTACGCCGAGAACTTGTAGCCGGCGCCCCGGACGGAGAGGAAATGAACTGGGGAGCTCGGATCGCTTTCGAAGCGACGCCGCAGTCGCGAGATGAAGTTGTCAACCGTCCGCGTGTTGCCGTAGTTCCGAAGCTTCCAAACGCGTTCCAGAAGCTCGTTGCGGCTCAAGACCCGACCCGCATTCTCGGCGAAGTAGCGCAACAAATCGAGCTCGAGCTGAGTGAGCTGTACCGCCTCTCCGGACACGGTGACTTCATGGGTGTCGAAATTGATCTCCGCGTCGCCGAAGCTCAGGGTCGTCTGCTTGACGTGGTGGCCGGTGTTCTGCTCCCAGCGCTGGCGCCGCAACACGGAACGCACTCGCGCGAGCAGCTCGTTGAGCTCGAAGGGCTTCACCAGATAGTCGTCGGCGCCGGCCTCGAGCCCCAGCACCCGATCTTCGGGAGAGGAACGCGCCGTCAGCATGATCACCGGGATGAAATTCCCCGCCTCGCGAAACTTCCTGCAGAGGTCGAAACCGTTGACGTCGGGAAGCATGACGTCGAGCACGATCGCGTCGTACCCGCTCGGGTCTAGCAAACGCTGTCCGGCCTCCTTGGCGTTGCTCGCGACGTCAACGCGATAACCCTCGAGCTCGAGATTCAGCTTCAAACCGGCGGCGAGGTGATCCTCGTCCTCGACGATGAGAAGCCTTTGCGCTTCATCTTCCGTGGTCATCCGCTCACCGCTCGCGTGATGGGCAGCTCTACCCGCATGATGGTCCCCTGTCCTCGCCCTTCCGACAACGCTTGTACGTTGCCGCCGAGCTGTTTGACGAGCGCCCAGACTACGAACAGGCCGAGCCCAGTACCGCTGCGTTCGCGCACCTCTTGTTCCTCCACGCGGTAGAATCTCTGAAAAACACGCTTGAGGTTCTTACGGTCGATCCCGATGCCGTGGTCGCGCACCTCGAGCATGACCTTGCCGTCTGCCTCGCGGCGCCCTTCGATCCGGACACGCGCCGGTCGCTTCGAGTACTTGACCGCGTTATCGATGAGGTTCTTCACGACGATCCCAAGCGCGGCCCTGTCGGTTGAAACGACAAGGCCTGGCTCGACGTCGACGATGACTTCGTCTGGCGAGAGCCTGTGCCGAAGGCTGACGGCGCGTGCACAGTCCTCGACCAGCTCCATCACGGAAACGTCGCTCAGGTTCAGCATTCCAGCGCGCGCGTAGGAAAGCCGGTTCGCTTCGAGCACATCGTCGATGAACGCTCGCAGCCGGTCGACATCCTCCATCATCATTGTGCGGAGCTCTTCGCGAGCGCCGTTCTCGAGCCCTTCGCGCCCGAGAGTCTCGAGGCACAGTTGGAGCGACGCAAGCGGACTCTTGAGCTCGTGGGTCACCGAATCGATGAAGGTGTCTTGCTTTCGGACTTCGATGATGCCGCGCGCCAAGGAGACCACGAACAGGACCAAAACCGTGATGATCAGCACGAAGGACAACGCGCCGAGAACGAGGAGCCACACGTCGACCGCGATGTCGGCGGAGCGCATGATTTTCTGGCCAAGAAGGAACGACCAACCGACCAGCAGCGCGATACTCAAAAGAACAGTGATCGCGCCCAAGGTGATGGGGGTGGAAATGGAGGCCCGAATTCTTCGACGACGCGCCATGGCTCACATGCGTGTCAGCGCCCTCGCAGGAGGCGCCACAAATTGTCTTTCTGCCACTGCTCGGCGGCCGAATGGTATTCGAAGCTCCGCTCGCGCTTGCGAAACGCGGCGGTGTGATAGTGTCGGCGCCCGTTCTGAATGACGGCGGGCATGTCGTGGTGGAGCATCTCGTGAAAGACGACGGCCTCCACGAAGTACTTCGGCACCCAGGGCTGATCGAGGACCGGATGGACTCGGATCAACCGCTCCTCGGGCAGATAGGTCCCGAGTTGGAGCGAGTGCTGGCCGCGCTTTGGCTTGACGCGTTTGCCCCACGTGACGCGGACGTCCACGCGCCCGCCGAAGTGCCGGCGACTCAGATCGTCGACGATCGCGCGGAGATCGTAGTGTCGACCGTCAGTTCGGAGCTCGGCTTGGGGGCGCGACGCCGCCACGAAGCTTGCGCGATGCTTTTCGACGAAGCGGTCGATGATCGCCGCAGCGGTCGATCCGTCGCCTCCGAGGTAGTCGCCGACTGCCGCAAGGATGTCTTCGTCCGCCGTGAGGAACATGTGGTGCAACCGCACCTCCAGCCGGCCGCCTTTCGGTTTGGCCGATAGCATCGTGCTTCGGTTGTCGGTCACTACGAGGCGCACCGGCTGCCCGAGACGCTGGGCAAGTATTCTGCTCCATCCCGAAGCGCGAGCATAAGCCCGGTCGACATCGTCAGCGGGACGGTCGGGCGCGGCGCGATCTGCGACCGGCGGCAAGTCACCCGCAAACTCGAAGGAAAGCTGCAGCACCCTCTGCTGGGCTAGAGGTTTGGTGTGTTCTTGTCAACCAAGCTTTCGGCGAGCGGATCCGCAGGCTAGAATCATCGAGGGATGCGTGCTGCGACTCGGGACCGTTTGGAAGGCCTGACGGTCTTACACCGACTGTCGACCTCCGAACAGCGTGAAGCTGCGTGGCGGCAGGGGATGGCAACGCTTGCGCGCGCCGTCGTCGACGAGCGCCGTCCCGTGCCTCTCGAAGGCTTGGACCCTGAGGCGTTGCTGCAGAGCGTGGAGGTCGCCGCCGGCAGCGGACTCATCGAGCAGCTCGATTGGCTCTCCGGAGCGGCGGCCGCGGCGGCTCTCTACGAGATCGCGGCCGCACTGCCAACGAGCCTGATGAAGCGGAAGCTAGGGCGCATGGTGCTTCAACGTCTGCGCAAGGGCGACGCCGAGACTTTCGTCTCCGTGGCGACACAACTCGCGCTCGGTTCGCAGCGCGCATTGAGTGGGCGCTCGATGCGCGCGCGTGTTGCGCTTGCGCTGATGCTGCCTATCGGAACAGTGCGCAATGTCGATGCGCTGGCTCTCGCGCTAATCTCGAGGCAGGAGCTCAGCCGCGATTGGCTTCGCGTGCCGGCCATAGGCTCGCTTCCCTCACGTCGGTTGGCGGCGCGCCTTCTCGAGCGTGCAGCCCGAGAGGCGGCACGCCGCGCGACGGAGGGCGATGACACGGGGGTCCGCGTGTTCTGCACTGGGCCTGTTCGCGAGGCTTGGGACAGGCTGCTGGCGGATCGCGAAACCTTGGTTTGGCGGCACGTCGCGTCTGCCAGGGGGCTCTTGGCGTTCTCCATGCCCGCGTTTCGAGAGGAGATGCAGCGTCATCTCGACCCGGAGTTCAGCGTTACGGAATGGCGCCGGGCCGCAGCGTCACTGGCTGCAAGCATCGCGGTGGAACCCGATGAGGGCCTTCAGGCCTGTCGGGATCTACTCGAATCCGTGGTGTTCCAACAAGATCACGGGGTGGCAGCCGCGATGATCGCCGGCCTGCCCCGCGCAGCGGAGAGTCACCCGGCGGCGGTCGAGTCTCTGCTCGAACAGTTGACGCGCGTGGGCGGCTTGGACACCGCCGAGGCGCTGGTCGAGCTCCGAAGAGAGCGCATTCGGCCAGGCTTCGCCGAAGAGGCTGCGAATCGGGCCGAGGCGCATCTCCGAAAAGCCGTCGCACAAGGAAGCAACGAAGACGTCGGCCGCACGGCGCTCATGAATACCCTCGCCGAAGAGCTGAGCGACGCACGAGGCCAACGCGAGCCAACGCTCCGCGACATGCTGTCCGACGCCCTGCAAACCTTCGCCACCAAGGGCGCATACGAGGCGGCCGGTGAAGCGGAAGTGATCCTCGAGGCTGCCATCGCGAAAGCCAAACTGCTCGAAAGGCCGACCGAGGGCGATCCGAGGGCCGACGTGCCAGCGTTTCTCGCACTGCGCGAGCTCGATTCGGCGCTGTTTCAGACGTCCGCACTGAACGACCTTCTCCTCGTCGGCGAGGACGACGACACGCACCGGGCGCACGACGAGCGCCTCGGTGACCTGTTCCAACAGGTCACCAATTGGCTGGTGATTCGCGAGGGCGACCCCTTGGAGGAGGGAAGCCACGTTCCGCAGTTCACGACCCGGCTGCGACAGCTTCGCACGATGTTGCACTTGGTCGACGCGGATGGACCCCACGTCGATCCGCGAAAAGAGCTCGTCCGCCAGCGCCGTCTCCTCGCGCAACGTGTCCTCTTGAACCGCGTGCGCCTGGATCCGAAGAGCTCGCTACGGCGGACGCTCTGCGCGGCCACGGCGCGAACCTGCGACGCGCTCGTCCGCGAAGAGATCGCCGACGTGTCCGATGTAGTGATCGCCGCGGCCGGGTACGTCACTCTCCTCGACGACCTCAAGACCATGGCGGAAGCCTCGATGGTACCCGAGATCGAAGGGGCGCTGCGCGCCTACGCCAAGCTCCAGCAATCGATGGGAAGCGCCGAGCGCGACGGAAGCAGCTTGGTCGCGGCGGCGGATGCCATGAGGGCCATCGGCAACGAGCTGCCCGCGGCACACTCGGCGCGCATCGAAGCCTTTCGCCAAGCTCTCGCGCTGCTCTCTCGCGGACTTCGCTCCGTCGGCGCATCGAGGTCGCTCGCCGAAGTGGCCGAACGGTCTCCGGGTACTCCGTTGGCCACACTGGAACGAGGCGTCGCGACGATGGCAAAGCTCGTGCGCGGCTCCCGCCGACGCCTGGGGATCGCCGTGCAGGACGAGTCACCGGCCTCCCCCGCCGCCATTTGGACCATGGGCCTCGAAGTCGAACGCGCACTCCGCGCCTCCGTATCCGAGATCGACCAAGCGTTCGGAACCGCCGCGCACCAGATCGCCCACGATCTGCCTGGCGCCTTCGCAACACTCACCACCGCCGTGCTCGATCACCTGCGTTCCATTCCTCTCGACGGGCCGCGGGGGATGCCGAGCATGGCGCCAATCGAGATCGACGCCGATGCACCCTTGCCGGCCTGGGTGCCGCCAAGTCGCATCGTCGGCGGCTTTTACTTGGTTCGAACCGTGGGCACCGGTGCGGTCGGCTCGGTTTTCGTGGCTCGCCGTGTGGAAGACCGCCAAGACGAATCGGCGCCGCTCTTCGCGCTCAAAGTCCCCGACTACTCGGCCGCCGCCGCACGCACACTGTCCGAGGAAGAGTTCTTGCGCCTCTTTCGCGAGGAGGCGGGCGCGCTGCTCGCGCTACCGGAACACCCCAACATCGCGCACTTTGTGACATTCGATGCAGGCGCAAGCCCCAAGCCCATCTTGGTCATGGAGCTCGTCGAAGGGCCGAGCGTCGAGCGCATGCTCGAGATGGGCGACCTCTCGCTGACCCGGGCGCGCGAGTTGCTGCTCGGCGTTGGCGCAGGGCTCGATGCGATGCACGAAGTCGGCGTCGCGCATCTCGATCTCAAACCGTCGAACATCATCGTCTGCAACGCGGACGCGGTCACTGGCGTCGGTCAACCGCCAAAACCCGTCCTCGTCGACTTCGGTCTGGCGGGCAAACACCTTCGACCCGGCTGCGGCACCGCGAACTACGGCGCACCCGAGATCTGGAGCGGAGGCAACACCTCGCTTGCGATTGCCGCTGACGTGTATGCGTTCGGATGCCTGATCTTCGAGGCCTACACTGGAAAGACTCTCTTCGATGGCGTTTCGGAAGACGCGATGATTACGCAGCACGTCACGCACGACGGAGACCCGGAACCTGTCCGCGGGCTGCTCGAGCAGCCGGAGACCCGTGATCTCGGCACGCTGATCGCCCGATGTATTCGGCGCGAGCCGGCGAGCCGAATCACGATGCGCCAAGCGCGGCAGTTCCTCGCCAACCTCTCGATTGGCGAGGAAAATCCGCACTGGCCGGTTCGAATCGCGAGCTAGGAACCGTCTACTTCGTGTAGACGTCGCCTTCTTTGAAAGCGGAATCCACGTTCTCGTCCATCGCGACGATGTGGAACTCGACGCGACGGTTCTGCGCCAGCTCTTCCTTCGTCTTGGCGTCAGGCACGAGGGGCCGCGTCGGGCCGAAGCCCTCCGAGACCAGCCGCGCTCTGTCGACCTTGCCTCGGCCCACTAGGTAGCGAACCACGGTGTTCGCACGCGCCTTGGAGAGACGCATGTTGAACTTGAGGCTGCCCGTCGAGTCGCTGTGACCCTCGACGCGGACCTGCTCGATCTCCGGGTGCGCGTTCATGACCGCCGCGACGTTGTCCAAGAGCGCCCACGAGCGCTTCTGCAACTTGGAGCTTCCGGTCTTGAAGTACACC
>JAHEEE010000043.1 GCA_024640845.1 Myxococcales bacterium
CAATGCCGCAGCCCTTCTGATGCACAGAGTCGTCCATAAGGGGCTCGGAAAAACGCGACAGGGGGTGGAGCGGGCGTACGAAGTGCCAATCGCAAGACAGCAACCACCGCGATTGGCGCGCCGTCCGAGGGCGGCTTGCGCGGCCTGACCTACCCAGTCCTACGAGGCCGCATCTGCAGGCCGCCCGTCCCGTGAATCCCCCTGTCGGGTTTTTCCGAGACCCGTGTGCACCTCGACGCCCGGGCGTCGCGCGCAAGCGCGTGCCGTCGTCAGCGCCACTCAGTTCTCAACGAGTCTTCAGACTTCGACGAATCGCGTGACCGGCTCCGGGTCGCCGCCGCAGCTCTCGGGTCGCGTCGCGCCGCTCTGCTCGAGCTTCACATGCACCCGATGTTCCCCCTTTGGGGACCGGAATCGCGCAGTCCAAGTTTGCTCACCGTCGGGCTCCGTCCCGATCCAATCGAAGGCATCCACCGCCTTGTCCCTAGTACGCCTGCGCAGGAAGATCTCCGCCGCCTGCGTCGGTCGGTCATACTCGCATCGGCCGCGAAACAGATCCAAGTCGCCCACTTCGCCTGCATGCCGCGCTGCGACGAAGGAATCGCCGTGCTCCGCTCGCAGCCGGCCGTACATCAAGCCATCCGGCAAAGACAGCACACACGCAGCAAAGCGGTGTCCTCCGAGATGACTGGTTTGCCAGACTTCGCCGATGCGCGCCTGGAGCGATCGGTACACCGCGCTCCCGTGTCGGGCACAGCAGCGATCGCGGCGACCATGGACGCACACCAACACCATGGCCTCGGCCGGTTCCACCGGCATCGTATCGAGCTCGAGCTCCAGTAGGTCCTCGTAGCGATCGAGCTCGGCCTGACGCGTTTGCTCCTTCGACGCGACCATGAAAAGCGGGCGCTTCCCAGAACGTCCGGGACGGCGAATCAACTGGAGACGGGAGCGCGGGACTTCGAGCCATTGCGCGAGGCGCTCACGCACGGCCGTCGGCAACGCTTCGGTTTGAAGCACCTTGGGTGCCCAAGTGTCCGTCACTTCGAGCAACAACCAACGATCGACCGACTCGACCGCGGTACCTGCGAGGGATTCGCTCGCCTCGAGCGACGCGAGCGAGCAAGCGGAAGACCCCATCGCTAATCCGCTTGATTCGGGAGTGGGCGCGCCATTTCTTCTGCGGCGCTGTCGATGGTGTGCTGACGTCGCGCCGCGATCTCCGAGCGCCACTGGTCGTACTGTGATTGAAGCTCGCCAAGGAGCTCGTTCGCGCGGGCGAGGTGTGCAGCGAGCCGCACCTTCTCAGTCTCGTCGCTGACGCCGGCGATCGCGTCCTCGATGGAGTTACGGACCAGCTTCATCCGCGCCACCGCGTCGGCGAAGTTCTGCCGCTTGGCAAATCTGCGCGCCTGGACGGTCCACACGGCCCAGTGTTCTTTCTCACTCGTCAGATCCATCGCCGCCAATTTAGGGTCTTTTGCCGGCCGGTCCAGCCGGGGCGCCTTCCCGGTGGTAGAGCCACCAGTTCTCGAAGTGGGCGACGCGCGAAATCGAAGGGTCCGCGGCGAACAGAGTGTCCGCGGAGCTTTTTCGACGGATCAGGAACCAGTCGAAGAACGCGCCGTGCTGGTCGAGCTGGAAGAGCTGTGGGCTCCATTCCCAGCGCATAGGGGTTTCCGGCGGGACCTCGGCTTCGGGGTCGCTTTCGTCGCGGTACCGAAAGGGAGAGGACTCGAACTGGGCAAAGTGATAGCTCAACCAGCCGCCTCGCTCCGCCTGCACGTACGCAGGCATATGGACGTACGGGCTGCTCGTAGCCCGCGAACCTTCGTGGTCGTAAACCAAGTAAAGCAGCTTGGGGCCCTTTGGAAGCTCCCGAACGAGCTCGCGGAAGTGCACCGTGGTCGTCCCGAACTCGCGGTGCACGTCGGCGACGTGCTCGGCAAGCGGCGCGATAGCCACCGCAGTCCAAATCACGAATCCGAGGTGCGCCCAGGTCTTGCGCGGAAGGTTCGGCAGGAGCGCGGGCACCAGGAAGATCGCGGCGGTGATCTCCCTCGGGAACACGTACCACCAAACGCCCCGCTCCATGGGCAGAGTGAGGTAAAGGCCCACGAAGAGAAGGATCGCAATGGCAACGACCCCGTGCGCCGGGACCACCCACCCCACCTTGGGCCACGAACGCAGGCGAAGTACGGCCACCACGAACAACACTGCTGCCGTCAACGCGAACAGCAGCCCGACCCGGCGGAACATCTGCGCGTCGTCATCGCCGACGAAGATGTCGAACGCGTAGCGGCCGGCATCGGGGAGGCGGCTCCAATCGGGCATCCGGAACCACCCGAGGACCGCCGCTAGCGGCTCCGCGCTCGTCGCCCACCACGCGATGAACAAAGCGGCAGCCACGGCTGCCGGAATGACGACCCCACGGATGCTGTCGACCCGCCTGTTCATGACGAGGGCGACGACGAGCAGCATCGCAATCGTGCTTGGAAAGCGGAATACGTCGGTGAAGAAGAGGAGAACCAGGACTGCGACGAGAAACCCCTGGAGCTTCGGGCTCGACCGTTCCGCCAGCCGCAAGGCGAGCCCAAGCGCCATCGCGAACAATCCGAGCGCCGCGATGTAATTGATGAATCCCCAGTGCGTGACAGCGCCCCAAACGGGGACCAGACCCCAGAGGCCCAGCAACGGCGACTTCCGAAGCCCCCAGCAAAGCACCATAAGCCCCACGGGCAGCAGCGAGATCATCAGCGCAGCGGCGAGCTTCGTGGCGACCAGCGGCGGCAGAGCGATCATGAAAATCGCGGCCAGGGCATAGAACGTCACATATGGCACCGCGAAGAGCCGAAAGACGAACTGCTCGTGGAAATGCCAGCCAGGGTCGAGGTAGTGACGGAAAATCGAAGACGACGCCGTGTGGAAAGGAAAGTCGGTCATCATCGGGTACTCGGCGGCCCAAAGCGGCGCGCCGATGACGTACGCGATCGTGACGACTGCGCAGACCCAGGCCAGCCAAAGCATCGGTGGCGGGCCGCTCATGCGCGCACCCGGCTGGATTTGCCCCCCCGGCATCACACGGAGGATATCACGGACGGTCGTCTAGCCCTTGAGAGCTTCCGCGCCGCCGATGATCTCCATCAATTCCTTCGTGATGGCGGCTTGGCGAGCTCGGTTGTACTGCAGCGTCAGGCGGTCGATGAGCTCGCCGGCATTGCTGGTGGCGGAGTCCATGGCGGTCATTCGCGCGCCATGCTCCGAGGCGACCGACTCTAGGAGAGCCCGGTAGATCTCGACCTCCACGTACATGGGGAGCAGGCTGTCGAGCAGCGCGCGCTGGCTCGGCTCGTAGATGAAATCGCCGAGGCGATCGTCGGCGAGCTCCATGGGCTCGATCGGTAGAAACGGCTCGATCACGACCTCCTGGCTGATCGCGCTCTTGAACTCGTTGTAGACGAGGAAGCAGGCGTCCAGGTCGATCGAGGTGTAGTCCTCGACGATGTAGCGTCCGATCTCGCCCGCCTTGTCGACGCTGAGGTCCTCGAAGACGCCGAGGAAGTCGTGACGAATGTCGGCCTGACGGCGATTGAAATAGTCGCGGCCCTTGCGGCCGATGATGCCGAAACACACCTCGCTGCCCTCGGCCTCGAGCTCTTTCCAGCGCTTGAACGCCGCGCGGCAGATGTTGGAGTTGAACGCACCGGCCAAGCCTCGGTCGCTGGTGAGGACGACGAGCATCACCTTTTTGGGCTCGCGCCGCGCGAGAAGCGGGTGCAGCTCTTCTTCCGGACTGACGCGTGCCGCGACACCGCTCAATACCTCGTAGGTCTTTAGCGCGTAGGGTCGGAGCGCCTCGATGTTCTCCTGCGCCTTCCGAAGCCGCGCGCCCGCGACCAACTTCATGGCGCGGGTGATCTTCTGCGTGTTCTTGACGCTCCCGATACGCTTCCGGATGTCTTTGAGGGCAGCCATGAGCCGTTAGTTGTCCTGCTGGGGCTCGAAGACCTCGGCGAATGCCTTGAGGGCATCCTCCAGTTGGCTCTCCAGTGTGTCGTCGAGCTTCCCCTTCGAGACGATGTCGCTGAGGATCGACGGTCGCTCTGCCTTGATCCAAGAAAGCAGCTCGACCTGGTACCGCTGGATCGAGTCGGTGGGCAGCGGGTCGAGATAGCCGTGTGTGCCTGCGAAGATCGCTACGACCTGCTCCTCGACGGGCCAGGGCACGTATTGACCCTGCTTGAGCACTTCGACGAGACGCTCACCTCGGGAAAGCTGCTGCCGGGTCGCCGCATCGAGGTCCGAAGCGAACTGCGAGAATGCCGCCATCTCGCGGAACTGTGCGAGCTCCAGACGGAGAGTGCCGGCAACCTGCTTCATCGCCTTGATCTGGGCGTTTCCGCCGACTCGAGAAACCGAGATGCCGACATTGATGGCGGGGCGAACGCCGGAGTTGAACAGGTCCGACTCGAGAAAGATCTGCCCGTCCGTAATCGAGATGACGTTGGTCGGAATGTACGCGGAGACATCGCCTGCCTGCGTCTCGATGATCGGCAACGCGGTGAGCGAGCCGCCGGAGTCCGGCAACTTCTTCGCTACGAAGCCCGCGCCTTTTTCCTTCGCGGCGGCGTCGGCGTCGTGCTTCGACTCTGGGCCACCAAACACCTGGTTCCCCAGGCGGCTCGGCTCTTGGTCTTCCTTCACGACGACCCACTCTTCAGCCATCTTCGCGGCGCGCTCGAGCAATCGGCTGTGAACGTAGAAGACGTCACCTGGGTACGCCTCACGGCCTGGCGGACGACGAAGCAGAAGCGAAAGCTGACGGTACGCAACAGCCTGCTTCGAGAGGTCGTCGTAGATGCAGAGCGCATGCTGGCCGCTGTCGCGAAAGTACTCGCCCATCGTGACGCCGGTGTAAGGCGCGATGAACTGAAGGGGGGCCGGTTCCGAGGCCCCGGACGTGACGACGGTGGTGTATTCCATCGCGCCGAACTGGGCGAGCTTGTCGACGACCTGTGCGACGGTCGATTGCTTCTGACCGATCGCGACGTAGATGCAGAAGACGCCCTTGCCCTTCTGGTTGATGATCGTGTCGAGCGCGACGGCCGTCTTGCCCGTCTGGCGGTCGCCGATGATGAGCTCTCGCTGGCCACGGCCGATCGGAATCATCGAGTCGATCGCCTTGAGCCCGGTCTGAAGCGGCTCGCTGACGGGCTGACGAGCGACGATGCCGGGCGCCTTGAGCTCTACGCGGCGGTTGAGCTTACTCTCGATGGGACCTTTGCCATCGACCGGCTGACCGAGCGCGTTGACGACGCGACCAACCAGCGCGGGTCCGACGGGGACCTCGACAATCTTACCGGTGCGCTTGACGGTGTCTCCCTCGCCGATGCCGACGTCGGAGCCGAGAATCGCGCAACCGACGTTGTCTTCCTCGAGGTTCAGAACCATCCCGTACACGCCGCCGGGGAACTCGAGAAGCTCGCCTGCCATGGCGCCTTCGAGACCGTAGAGGCGGGCGATGCCGTCGCCGACCGTCAGCACGGTGCCCGTCTCGACAACGTCGACGGACTTGTCGTACGAGGCGATCTGCTGCTTGATGATGTTGGAAATCTCTTCAGCGCGAAGTTGCATTTTGCAAGGCTCCTGATTCGATGCGGTTAGGGCGTGTCGCCATCCGCAAGCAACGTCTCATTAAGTTCGCTCAAACGGTTGCTCAGGCTTCCGTCGAAGACCTGATCTCCGATGCGGGTCACCACACCGCCGATGAGTGAGGGATCTTGTCTTTTCACGAGGACGACCTTGCGATCGCTCACTCGCTGGAGTTTTTCGACGAGCCGGCTGTAGTACGCCTCGCTGAGCGGTTTGGCGCTCGTCACCTCTACGCGAACGCGGCCCGTTTCCGTCTCGGCAAGCTGTTCGAGCGCTTGAAGCACCTCGTCGAGCTGCGGGAGGCGGCCCTTGTCGGCAAGCAGCTTGACGGTGCTGCGCGTGAGCTCGGATACGCCGAGCTTCTGCATGACGGCATCGAGCGCAGCTTTGAGCGCTGGCTTAGGAATGACGGGATTGCGAACGATCTCTCGAAGGTCAGCGCTTTCCTTCCAGGCGGCAAAGAGAGAGCCGACATCGCTCAAGACCTGGTCGACCTGACCCTGTTCCCGCGCGAGGTCCAACAAAGCCTTCGCATAACGGCGTCCAACCGCGCTCATGTCCGCCCCTCATCGATCACCTCATCGAGCCGCTCGAGGTAGGCCTCAGCAAGCCGATCCTGGTCAGCGTCGGTGGTGCTCTTTTGAAGCAGATCCTGCGCGGCCAACACGGCGGCGCTTGCGGCTTCGCGGATGAGGTCCTCACGAAGCTGTTTGATTTGCTGCTCGATGAGGAAGCTCGTGTCCCTGCGCATGCGGGCGGCCTTTTCTTCGGCCTGCTCGACGATGCGGTCTCGCTCGGCCTCACCGGCTTTGACCATCTCCGCCCGAATCTGAACCATCTCGTGGTCGAGCTTCTCGAGACGCTTCGTGGTTTCCATGTGGCGCTTCTCTGCCTCCGCTCGCAGGCGCTGGGCTTCTTCGAGCTCGGCTTCGACCTGCTTGCGTTTCTCCGCGAGCGCCGGGTTGCCCTTCTTACGGATGACCCACGCGATCAAGAGGATGAGCGCGCCGAAGTTCACCAGTGTGCCTTGGAACTCGGGGGTTTTCAGCAAGCCCCAGAACGTGAGCTCGCCGTGGCCGCCGTGCGCGTCCTGGACGGCGTCGTGCTCCTCAGCCACTTCATGTGCCAACGATTCATGCTCTGCGCTCTCCGCCCAAGCGAGGCTTGGGAGCGCAAGCACCGATGCGAGGAAGAGCCAGCGTACCGAGCCGCGCATCACTGCACCTCCCGACTGAGAAGCTTCGACGCGATCTGCCTGGCCAGCACCGGCACGGACTCTTTCAGGTCGGCGCGGAGCTTCGAGGCCTCGGTCGCGAGCTGCTTGTCTGCTTGGCCAAGCTGCTTGTCGGTCTCTTCGCGGACCCGTTCGAGCACCGCTCTCTCGAGCCGCTTGCCTTCGGCGCGGAGTCGGTCGCGCTCTTCGCCGGCTTGAAGTCGGATGCGGCGCATTTCCTCTTCGAATTCCTCACCCTCTGCGGCTGCTTCGTCCTGCAGACGGAGCGCTTCTAGCTTCGCGCCCTCGATGGCGTTCTCACGCGCCTCGAAGAGGGCGATCATCGGACGGAAAACCAAAGGGCGCAGAACCAGAAAAGCGACACCAAAGAGCGCGAGCTGGATCCAGATCGTCCCGTCGAGGTCGATGATGGACCCCTCAGAAAGAAGGGCTGTAGATAACACGTTCATCGCAGCGGTATTCCCGGTCGGCCCCGGATCGACTTCCGGTTGGCGCTTGGGGCCGAATCGCAGCTACGGCAAGGACAAAACCCTAGCGGCGCGCGTTCGTAGCATGGGGTGGTACCCAGTCAAGTTCGCCGGAGAGCGTCGAACGCGGGATCTAGCTGGAGCCCTGTGGGCCCTCGAAGACGCGCAATCGAAGGGCGCGAACGGCGCGGCCCGCAGCCTTCTCGTTCTCGCGGCTGAAGGTGGATGAGGGCAGCGGAATGGCGGGATCGACCAAAATCCGAAAATCGACCTGTGTGCGCGTGCCGCCATCGAGCGGCGTGAGCGTAAATCGGGCATCGAAGGTATCGACGTTGCCCTCCATCAGATGCGCTTCGACGACGTGACTCTGGTCCTCGGTCGGACGCTCTGCCAACGAGAGCTGCCCCCAGAGCGTGAACGCCCCTTTGGCGACGCTCACCTCCATGTAGACCATGGCGCGGCTGCCCCGCTGGGCGAGCACGCGAGACTTAGTGAAATTCGGCATAAATTGTGCGTAGTTCGCGTAGTCGCGAATGATCGGGAGCACCTCGTCGATGGGTTTGTCCATCACGATGACCGCTTGACCCCAAGAAATGCTCGAGCCGGCCTCCGGAACCTGGCTCGTGAAGATCGCGAGATTCTCGTCGAGCTCGGCCGCGGCGGGCGCGGCCAAGGCGGTCAGCGCGAGAGCGGCTGTGATGACGGAAAAGTGCTGGTTCCTGCTCATGGTCTCGTTTTTCCTGTGCTGCTCTACGCCCGCAAAGCTCCTCACGTTACGTCATCTGTCTAGCCCCGTGCCAGATCCGAGCATGTGTCGAGCCAGAAAGACCGGCGCCTCGAGGGGAGCTTGCTACGCTGACAGCGGAATGCCTCGCCTCTTCATAGTGTGCGTGATCGCTACGCTTTTGACCTCTACGGCCGCAGGCGCAGAGCCCCTGGAGGCCGATGATCGCGGAGCGGATATTCCTGAGGCAGCCCCAGCAGAGTCTGCTGCGCTCCCCGACGACGACAGCTGGCAGCGAATCGTGTTCGCCGCGCTGGTCGGCGGCGGGGTCCGCTCTCGTCGCATCCACCTCGACGTCGGGAATGGAACGGGGGGCACAGAGCCGCGGGATTTCGACACAGGGGCCTATTTCGACTTCGGTTGGCATCTGTTCATCCGTCCGATGGGCCGACGGTCGCCGAGGCCCGCCATTCAAGCGATGGTGCTCCAGCTCGACGGTGGCGCCGGCATCAGCCTGGTCGTGGAGCCCGTCGGCACCGGGATCTCCCTCCAGACGAACACCTGGAGGATGGTCGGCCAGCTCGGCTACCTTTATCCGATCGGCCGTTGGCAGGTCGGGGGCCTCGCGGGGATCGGCGGCGACGTCTTCAAGATCGACCCCAATTTCGTGCTGCCGAGCTGGCGGATCGTGTACGCGCGGCTGGGCCCCTCGGGCGCTGTCGATCTGCTTGGCGATTTCCTGATGATTCGGGCCGATTTCGGTCTCAGATTCCCGTTCGACCTCGGTCGGCTCGAGAACACCTTCGGCCGCGACACACGCGCCTTCGGGCTCGACTCCACGTTGACTTTCCAGGGCCGCATCAACGCCGGCTTCACCTACGCTCTTCGGTTCGTCTGGGAATACTTCAGATACCGCTTCGCCGGTGAGACCGACGAGGTCCAAGCGATGGGACAAGGCGGCCGGGGCGACGACCATGCGGTCAACCTTCAACTCCTGGTCGGCTGGTCCTTGTAGCCATCAGGGGAGGTGTCGTCGGCTGCGCGACCTGGCGCCGGCCGCGCGTCCAGCTCAACCACCTGGCCCATGACGCAGCTGCCATCGAATATGACGCCCTTGTCCATGTAGAGAGCCCGGGTTCGAATGTCGCCGCGGACGTGGGCTGGGGCGTGGAGCTCCACCAGCTCCGTGGCGTGAATGTCGGCTTCGATGGCTGCGCCCTGGACGATCAAGGTGTGGACCCGGATCACTCCTTTGACCGTCGCTTCCGGGCCCAGGATCAGGATGCCATCACTTTGGACCTCCCCTTCGAAGTCACCGTCGATACGGACGCGGCCCTCGAAAAACAGCTTTCCTTCGTACCGGGTTCCGGCGCCGAGAAGCGAGTGGATGACGGCGTCGTTGGACTCCATGCTCGACCTGAGGGTAGAAAGCTCGGAGGGGGGGGTCAATCGAGCAGCGGTGGGCTTGTCTGCGCGGGCCGTGGACCCTAGTGCGCTTTGGCTGGCGTCGTTGACCGCCCCGAGGGGCCGTGCTAGGTCGCGCTCGCTTTTTGCCGCGGAATCAACCGCCGGACGACACCCTTTCAAACCCGGAAAGCAGATGTCAGAGCTTCAAAACGGAAAAGTTACTCAGGTCATCGGTCCCGTCGTGGACGTCAGTTTCCCGCAGGGGGCGCTCCCGGCGATCCTTTCGGCGCTTCAGGTCAGCAACCCAGGCATCAGCGACAAGGAGTGGAACCTCACACTCGAGGTCGCGCAGCATCTAGGTGAGAACACCGTGCGCGCGGTTGCCATGGATTCCACCGACGGTCTGGTTCGAGGGATGGCGGTCAAGAACACGGCCGCTCCGATCTCGATGCCGGTCGGCAAGGAGTGCCTCGGCCGCATCTTGAACGTCGTCGGCGAGCCGGTGGACGAGCTGGGTCCGGTCGGAGCGACGAAGTTCTCGCCGATTCACAAAGACCCGCCGAAGTTCGTCGACCAGAGCACCGAGGTGGAGATCTTCGAGACGGGCATCAAGGTCATCGACCTTCTCGCGCCGTATCGTAAGGGCGGGAAGATCGGCCTCTTCGGCGGCGCCGGCGTCGGCAAGACCGTTCTCATCATGGAGCTGATCAACAACGTCGCGAAGGCGCACGGCGGCGTGTCCTGCTTCGCTGGTGTCGGTGAGCGTACGCGCGAGGGCAACGACCTCCTGCTCGAGATGAGCGAGTCCAAGCTCGAAACCGGCGAGTCGGTCCTCTCGAAGACCGCGTTGATCTACGGTCAGATGAACGAGCCGCCCGGTGCGCGTGCGCGTGTCGCGCTGAGCGCGCTGACCGTGGCCGAGTACTTCCGTGACGAGGAGGGTCAGGACGTTCTCCTGTTCGTCGACAACATCTTCCGCTTCACGCAGGCTGGCTCCGAGGTGTCCGCGCTTCTCGGCCGTATCCCGTCGGCGGTTGGTTACCAGCCGACGCTATCGACCGAGATGGGCGCGCTTCAGGAGCGCATCACCTCGACCAACAAGGGCTCGATCACCTCGGTGCAGGCGATTTACGTTCCCGCGGACGACTTGACCGACCCAGCCCCGGCGACCACTTTCGCTCACTTGGACGCTACGACCGTGTTGTCGCGTCAGATCGCGGAGCTCGGGATCTACCCAGCCGTCGACCCGCTCGACTCCAGCTCGACCATGCTCGACCCGAACATCCTCGGGGCGCGCCATTACAAGGTCGCCCGTGGCGTCCAGGAAACCTTGCAGAAGTACAAGGACTTGCAGGACATCATCGCGATTCTCGGCATGGACGAGCTCAGCGAAGATGACCGCCAGGTCGTCGACCGCGCGCGTAAGATTCAGCGTTTCCTTTCTCAGCCCTTCTTCGTCGCCGAGCAGTTCACCGGCCTGAAGGGGGCATACGTGCCGCTGGAGGAGAGCATCGCCGGGTTCGAGGAAATCCTCGACGGTAAGCTCGACCACATTCCAGAGCAGGACTTCTACCTCAAGGGCAACGTCGACGAGGTGAAGGAAGCTTTCGCGAAGCGCGGCAAGGAGTAATCCACCATGGCCACCTCCGAGCATCTGCAACTCGACGTCGTCACGCCGACGGGCTCCGTGCTTTCCATGCAAGTGGACTCCGTGCAGGCGCCGAGCGTCGAGGGCGAGTTCGGCGTGTTG
Source organism: Myxococcales bacterium (assembly GCA_024640845.1). Lineage (GTDB taxonomy): Bacteria > Myxococcota_A > Polyangia > Polyangiales > Houyiibacteriaceae > SG8-38. The sequence goes on from JAHEEE010000043.1 coordinate 11,235, forward strand.
CCGAATCACCTTCCGTTGTTGGCGGCGCTGAAGTGCGGCCTTCTGTTCTGGGAGGTCGGAGGGAAGCGCAAAGTCGCGGCGATCGGCCCTGGCTTCGTCGAAGGCGGGCCGGACAAGGTGTTGCTACTGACCGACCTCTATGCGTCACCCGAAGAGATCAAGCCGGACGCGGTGCGTAAGGAGCTGGCAGAAGCCGAAGAGGCGCTGAAAGCATTCGACGAGCTCTACGAGGGCCCGGACTACAACGAGCTCCAACGCGACGTCGATTGGGCGCATGCGCGCTTGGAAGCCTACGCGGCCTCGCGGGCTGTTTAGCTCGCGCAGTGCGAGAGGGTGGGCGGCTGGATTCGACTAACCTTCCAGCCCGCCTTGCCACCCGTCCAGCGCCAGCTCCGCAGCCGCCTGCTCCGCTTCCACCCTGGATCGCCCTACCCCCGTGGCGATTTGCTCGTCGTTTAGCTCGATGGCGACTGTGAACTCCCGTTCGTGGTCGGGGCCCTCGCTGCTGATGATGCGGTAGCTCGGGGTTCCGCCTAGGTTTGCTTGGGCCCACTCCTGCGCGCGCGATTTTGCGTCGCGGCGGCCGGGCGCGGCGGTATGAAGTCGCGGCTCGAAGATTCTGCGGGCGGCCTCGAACGCTGCGTTGGCGCCGCCGTCCGAGTAGATCGCGCCGATGCACGCCTCCAGGGCGCTCGACAAGAGCCTCGGCTTCTCGCGTCCGCCCGACTTCTCTTCCCCCTTGCCGAGACGAAGCGCGGCACCGACACCGATAGCCTCCGCGGCTTCGCTGAGACCCTTCTCGCTCACGAGGTCGGCGCGACGCCGTGTGAGCTCTCCCTCGGCGGCATCGGGAAAACGCACGTAGAGCAACGAGGCAGCGACGAGATCCACGACAGCATCGCCGAGGAACTCGAGACGCTCGTTGTCCGTGGCAGATTCCTCGGGGTTTTCATTCTTGAAGGAGCGGTGCGTGAGCGCATCGCGCAGGAGCCCTGTATCGGCGAACGAGTACCCGAGCGCAGTGCACAGCGCTTCGGTCGCTTCGTCCAGTGGCTCGTCTCTGTTGGACATCGGCGGGAACCTATCAGCAAGACCGGGCGTGATCCATCGACGAAAGGCCCGTGGTATACGCGGCGAGTGGAGTTCCCTCCCGACGACCTGCAGACGCGACGCCTCGAGCTGAGGCGGCCCACGCTGGAAGACGCCGAGGCCGCGTTCGAATCGTATGCGAGCGACCCGAAAATCACGCGCTACCTCACCTGGTCTGCGCACACGAGCCCCAAGCAAACGCGAGAGCACTTCCAGCAAGCCATCGACGCCTGGGACTTGCGCATGGGCCATCGCCCCTGGCTGATCGAACGCAAAGCAGATGGCCTCTTGATGGGCACGATCGGCTGCACGGTTTGGTTTCACCGGGTCGAGATAGGCTTCGCGCTCGGAAGCCGGTTCTGGGGAGAGGGCTACATGCCGGAAGCGTTGGCGGGTGTGTGCAAGGCCGCCTTCGAAGACCCGCGCATCTATCGCGTGCAAGCGCTTTGCGATGACGAGAACGTGCGTTCATCTCGCGTCATGGAAAAGGTCGGGATGCGGTACGAGGGGTTGCTTCGAAGCTACGGGTACCACCCGAATCGGTCGAACGTGCCGCGTCACTGCAGGATGTACGCGCTGGTTCGCGGCGATTGAATCGAGGATCGAAGCAGCTACACTCGCCCACCCGATGCGCTTGCTTACTACCGTGGACTCGCGCGACGCCGCGCAAACGCTCGGCGACGCGCTCTACGCCGACGGCGTGGCGACGACCGTGAAAGAGACCCGCGACGGGGAGTTTGCCGTCTGGGTGCACGACGAAGAGCGGGTGGAAAAGGCCAAGGCCTTTCTTGCGAGCTTCGATCCAAACGCCTCACGTTTCGCCGAGATGGCCAAGACTGCGCGCTCGAAGAAGCGCAAGGAGGCCAAAGCAGACGCGGAGCTTCGCGCCCGTACCGAGAAGATCCGGCAGCAGATCGAGGCCAAGCAGAATATGCGCATTGGCACGGTGACCGGCGGGCTGATCGCGATCTGCGTCGTCGTCTTCTTACTGACCGGGATGGGCGATAACATCGACGTGGTCCGCCTTTTCACCTTCGTCCCGCTGGTCCCGGTGAAAGGAGGATACATTCCGGGAAATGCGAGCGCGCTCCTGGAGCAGCCATGGCGGCTGGTCACGCCGATGGTGTTGCATTTCGGATGGCTGCACATCTTCTTCAACATGTGGTGGCTCAAGGATCTCGGCACCGCGGTGGAGCGTGTTTTTTCTGCGCGCTACCTCCTGGTTTTCGTGTTGGTCGTCGCGGTGTTCTCGCACACCCTGGAGTATATGATGTCCGGCGGCCGGATCTTCGGCGGAATGTCCGGAGTGGTGTACGCCTTGTTTACGTTCATCTGGGTTCGTGGCCACCTCGATCCGAGCTTCCCGTACCGAATGCCACAACAACTCGTGACGTTCATGCTCATCTGGCTCGTGCTGGGCTTCACCGGCTGGGTCGGCCACATCGCCAACTGGGTTCACTCGGGTGGGTTGATCGTCGGCGCGCTGTGGGGAGTGATCTCTTCGGGGTGGGTTGGTCGCAAGCTCGGTCGCTGACGGGTCTCGAAAAAACGCGACACGGCCCGGAGAATCGGTAAACGCGAGCGCCAGCGCAGGACGCCCGGGCGTCGAGGTGCACACGGGTCTCGGAAAAACACGACAGGGGGTTTCACGGGACGGGCGACTTGCAGATGCGGCCGGGGATGGCGATTGACGGCCCGGAGAATCGGTCGCGACGCACGTGCTCGGGAGCGGGTCCCGCTCGGCCGACTCGATACGCCGATGTACGACTCGCCTCCCGCCCACTCCCTGTGCCGCGCATCCCGACCGATTCTCCTCGGTACACGCAACCGTCCCAAGACACGCGCGGCAGCGCGAGCCCGCAGGGCGAAGCCCGGCGCGAAGCGCCGCCAAGGCCGAGCGAAGCGAGCGCCGCGGAGGGAGGACTACGCGGTGGGGGTGGGCGGGTCGGATGTAACTAAACCAAACCACGTCCCAAGCCCTCCCCACCGCCGAAGGCGTCCGGGCGGGTCGGATGTAACTAAACCAAACCACGTCCCAAGCCCTCCCCACCGCCGAAGGCGTCCGGGCGGGTGGCATTCACCAAACCTCCCGACGCCAATCACGTTCACTCACGCGGGCCAACTCGAGATGCGGGAGTAGGTTTCGTTTCGATCTCGCCGAATATCCTCGATGACCGCCCGCAACGGCGCCCTTCCCTCACGCGCGATCAAACGCTCGTTGTGGGCGAGGACAGACGCCGCGACGGTCTTGGGAGCGTTGCCCCCTTCCAGGTCGCGCGGATCCAAATCGAAGATGTCCGTGTAGTGGGGTTGATCCTGGGCGCGGATTTCTTCGAGCCGCTCGCGGCGAACGAGCTGCACCGTCGGATCGGGTGTTTGGCGGAGGAAGTGCACCGTGCCGGCCGTCTTCGGCGCATCCGGGTGAAACGGCGCGCTCAGGAACACGTCGTCTCGGAGAGCGCCGACTTCTGCAGTCCAACTCTCGAACGCATCGATCGCGCCGTGGAAGCGCGGGACGATGATGAAGGCGACTTCTGCGCGTGCATCGTCGGCCCAGCGATCGACGATGGGTCGAAGCGCCCGAGTGTCGTGCGTCGCGTCGACGACGACGTGAGCACGGACGCGATCCTTCGAACGTGCCGGCTTAGCCCAAGGGCAGATCGAAAAGCGCTCGATCACCTCGCATTGATATCGATGGTGGAGGCGGAGCGCCTCACGCGCGAGCGCCGTTCGTGGGCTCTCGGGACTCAACTCGCACCCTGCCCGATTCTTCGCGAAAGGTACTCTTCGAGGTGAGGGACGACGCTCAGGTCGAGTGCCTCGGTCGGTGTGTGAAACTCGGCTCGCACCACCTCGCGCTCGTCGACCTGCACGTTCGGGGCTTCGTCCATCTCGAGCTCGTAGATGTCGAGCGTGTCTTTGCGATACTCGAAGAAATGTGTGCCGTGATAGGCATGCACCAGCCGCTTCGGCTGCACTCGAATGCCCACTTCTTCACGAAGCTCGCGCGCCGCTGTCGTCCGGCGGTCCTCCCGCGGCTTCACGTAGCCCCCCGGCAATGTGAGTTGCCGCCGGTAGGAATTTTTGACGAGCAAGACGCGGCCTTGGTGCCACACGGCGACGAGTGCGCCCGTCGTCTCCGGGCGGCGAATGAACCACAGTAGTCGCAACCCCAAATGCGCCAACCGGTAGACCACCCTGATCAAGGCGTTGATCATGGCGAGCAGGATATCAAAAAGGCGAGAGTCACGAGAACTCCGTGGTGTTCAAATCGTCGCGCCCGCTCGCGCCCAGCGACCTTGCCGATACGCGGCGATCCCGAGAAACATGCGGATGACGAAAGAAATGGGGAGAGCCACCCAAATCCCAAAAGCGCCCCACCCGACGACAAACCCGAGGAGCCAACTCAGCGGAACTTGAATCACGAGGGTGCCTACGATGTTGATCATCAGGCTGGTGTTGGTCGCTCCCGCCCCGCGCAACATGCCGATCAAGGCGATGTGGACGCCGACGATCGGCATGCCCGCGCCGAGAATACGCATCCACATGATCGAGTAGCGCCCGAGCTCGGTGGTCGGGTTGACGTCGAAGATCGCGAGGATCGGCACTGCGCCGGCGACGATCGAGAGCCCGATTAGGGTGCTGATCGTCGTCGACAGGATCACCCCGCCCCGGACGACCTCGCGCGCTTCAGGAACCTCGCCGCCGCCGAGCGCATTCCCAACCATCGCGCCGGTGGCCTGGGAGACGCCGAGCGCCGGAACGAACGCGAGGGATTGGATTCGAATGCCAATGCCATGCGCCGCGACAGTGACTTGGGCGACGCGCGCGAGCATTCCGACGATCGTGAGGAACGCGACGTTGAGGATCACCATGTCGAGCGCCGCGGGCGCGCCCACACGGAAAAGGTCGCGGGCTAAAGAGCGGTCGAGCCGAGCCAACCCCAGGCGCGCGCGCATCCCGGGGACGAAGTCACGCTGGAGGATCAGTACGATCAGAGCGACGGCCACCGCTTGGGAGATGACGGTCCCCCAGGCCGCCCCCCGAACGCCGAGTGCGGGCAGGCCGAGGCGCCCGAGGATGAAGCCGTAGTTCAGAACAATGTTGAGCAGGTTGGTGAAAAGGGCAACCATGAACGGGAGCATCGTATTGCCGACGGCACGCAGAGCCGCGGCGAGCAGCAAGTTCAGATAGAAGAACACCGTCAGGCTGAGCAAAGGGCGAAGATAGCTGACACCCAACTCCCGAACGCCGGCGTCGGCGCCGAGCCATTCCATCGCGAGATCGGCACCGAGATTGCCAACGATCGCGACACCTATCGACACCATGTACGTGAGCATGATGCTCTGCTGGAGCACGTGATTGATCCGATCGGTTGCCCGAGCGCCCCACGCTCGCGCGATGAATGCAACCGTCCCGACGGTGAGACCGAGCATCGCAACCATCAAGAGAAATACGAGCTGACTCGCGAACCCAAGCGCCGTGAGCGCCTCCTCGGCGTCGACCAGACGGCCGCACATCGCGGTGTCGACCGCAAGCGTGATGACGCTGAGCACGTTCAAGCCGACGATCGGCATCGCCAGCTCGAAGAGGCGTCGGAAGACGGTGCGGTCGACGCCCGCAGATGAGCTTGACGTTGCCTTCATCGGGGCGGATGAGGGTGAATCGACGCCGCGGACGACGCCAGCACTTTCGGGAATGGTGCTAGTCTTGGCGACGATGGCCGGTGAGCCGCGAGAATTCGGTCCCTACAGGCTGGTTCGTCGTCTGGGTGTGGGCGGCATGGCTGAGACGTTTGAAGCGACTCGGATTGGCGCCGGTGGCTTCGCGCAACGGGTTTGCCTGAAGCGGGTGCTGCCTGCCTTCAGCGACGACGAAGAGTTCGTGTCACGCTTTCAACGCGAAGCGAAGTTGGCCGCGAGGCTTCGTCACACGAACATCGTCGGTGTCATCGACGCCGGCGAAATCGATGGTGCACACTACATGGCACTCGAGCTCGTCGACGGCGTCGACCTTCGGTCCTTGCTCAAATCGTCGCCCGGGGAACGGCTCTCACCCGACACCGTTGCGTTGATCGGAATGGACTTGGCGTACGCGCTCGAGCACGCACATGGGGCCTTGGTGCATCGAGACATCTCACCATCGAACATCTTGTTGAGCCGCTCGGGAGAAGCAAAGCTCGCCGATTTCGGGATCGCTAAAGCGATCGACAACGCCAACGTGACGGCAAGTCGGAGCGCCAAAGGGAAGATCCCCTACATGGCGCCGGAGCGGATGCGCGGCGAGTCGGTCGACGGTCGAGCTGACTTGTTTTCGCTGGGTGTCGTCTTGTTCGAAGCCCTCAGCGGCGTACGTCCGTTCGACGGCGTCCACGACGTCGAGACGATGCGAAAGATCCTCGAAGGCGACCGAGTTTCGCTCTCCGAAGCCGCCCCCGACGCGCCTGAGCAGCTCCGCAAGGTGGTCGAGCGATTGATCGAGGTCGACGTCGATGCGCGCATACAAAGCGCGAACGAGCTGCTCGATCAGCTGGCCGCGGTGGCGCCCCTTCCCGCCGTTCGCCAAGCCCTTGCCGCAACGGTGGAAGAGCACCGCGGCGGCCCCGAAGCGCGGCTTCACGTGCGGGCGGCCGAAGAAGAACGAGACACGGAGCTCACCCGCGTGCCAGGGGTGGTCGCGGAGTCCGCGCCGGACCTGACTGCGAAGAATCGCGTACGGCGCCCGTGGTTGTTCGCTGCCTTCCTTGCGGCGGTCGCCACGACGTTAGTCGTCGTATCCCAACGCGCAACAGAAGCCCCGGCCCCGGAGACCCGAATCCCCGAACCGTCCGACGCTAAGGCTGACACTGGCCCTGTCGCTGCCGCTGACGCTATCACTGGCCCTGTCGCTGACGCTGACGCTGTCACTGACGCTGGCGCTGACGCTGACGCTGGCGCTGTCACTGACGCTGTCACTGACGCTGACGCTGTCACTGACGCTGACGCTGACGCTGACGCTGTCGCTGACGCTGACGCTGTCGCTGACACTGCTCCCGCCCCGGTCCCCCGGGGCTCCGTGCGTGTCGTCGTGCAGCCCTGGGGCAACGTCTGGATCGACGGGAAGTTCTTTGGGCGCGCGCCGGTCAGAGCACGCTTGCCGAAAGGCCGACACGTCATTGCCGCCGGACACGAGATCCCGACTGTCCGACGGATCGTCTGGGCTCGGCCGGGCGCCCGAAAAGAGGTCGAGCTCACGCTCTCCGAGGAGTAGCCCTCTACTCGACGACGATCGCGCCGCACGGGAAGCTGGCGCTGAAGGTCACATCGCCGCTCTTGAAGGTGTCGCAGGCGCTGCCGACGAGCTCGATGACGTCGTCGACACCTGGCTTCACGCGCCAACCGTCAGTCTCCGAGCAGGCCAAGGGCGTGCCGTCGAGCCGGACATCGCCGTCCTGGCAGGCCTTCTCCTTGTCGTCAAAACGCCTGTCCATCTGCACATCGCAAGAGATGCTTGCGCTAATGATGCTGAGGAACGCATCGGAGAGGGTTCCTGGATCGTCACCCACATAGACGGTACCCGTGCCGTTGATGCCCGCGTTTGCGACGTCTTGCATGTGACTACGCGTGGGATCCGCTGGGTCGTTGCTGAGGTTGCCGACCCAGAGCACGAACAGGTCGATGCCCGCGTCGTGTGAAGCGCCTGCAGCGGTCACTGCTTCGCCCCGAGCCTGAGCTCGTTGCGTGCTATTGCTCGGGTTGGGGTATTCACAGGAGTCGGGCTCGCCGTCGGTCGCGAGAACGATGATCGTCGGACCCTCGTTCGGAGGCGGGCTGACTTGAATGTTGTCCACCAACGCATCGATGCTGTCGCCCGTGGGTGTGTCCGCGCCTGCGCTGCTCGGGTAGCTGTAGGGATATTGGCCGTCGTCGCCGATGTTGCTCGAGTTGTTGAGCGCAAAGTCGATTTGAGTGGGTAATTTCGGGCAAGGTGGGTTGGCGTTGCCGTTGTCGGATGTATAGGTCGTCAGGCCGTAGCGCACGATCGAGTCAGTGGTGCTGACGATACCGTTGATGACCGTGTTGGCCGCCTCCCAGCGGTTCTCGCCTCCACCAAACGTGGCGTCCATCGATCCGCTCTGGTCCACGAGGAACATCACGTTCGGGATGCTGCGGGTCGGCGTGATCGTGACCGACTGACAGTCGGTGTTGCCCGTGCCGCCCGTGCCTCCGGTGCTGGCGTTGGGGATACACCGGCCGCGGACGTTGCAAGTCCAATTCTCGCCGCATCCTTCCGTCGGCGTGCAGTTGGCGACGCAGACACCGCTGTCGCAGAAGCTCGCTTCGCATTGCGTGTCGGAGGTGCAGACCTTGTCGCAGTCCGCGGGTGGATCCACCAGCGTGTCGCAGGTCAGCGTCACACCACCTGTTCCACCGGTGCCACCGCTCCCAAACGGCGGTCCGTCCGAGGTGTCACCCCCACACGCCAAAACCACGAGACCCGCAAGAGCCACGAGCACGATCGAAACCCAGCTACGCATGACGAACTCCCAACACGAAAAGCCAACTATGCTGATATTCTACAATGAAACTGTATACCGTGCAAACCGCCCCAGGTCGGGCCCCGCAAAGATTAACCATTGGTTTCAGGTAGTTGAGCGCAGCCAGCGCAGTGCCCCCTGCCCCATCTTCCCGCACAGCATGAAAAGCACCAAAAAACAACCGGATCGCAGGTCCGAAGCGAGAGCTTGCGGGCGCAGGGACGATACCCGCCCCTTTTTTCATCTAGGAAAGGGGTCGGAAACCTCATGGAAATAATCGCGGTCCACAGATCGGGCAACCAGCTCTTCGGCACGGTCCATACCGACCGAGGGTGCGATCCCCGTGGTCTACCGCCGACGCCGTCGCTGGTGCTGCGGCGACGCAAACATCTTTAGGAGTAGTGAACGATGAGCATCATCAAGGCTGAATACATCTGGATTGACGGCACCGAGCCGACGCCGCTTCTTCGCTCGAAGACGAGAATGCTCGAGGCGAACATCATCGAGAAGGTGCTCGGCGCGATCACCGGCGTTGCTGCACTTCCAACCTGGGGCTTCGACGGCTCGAGCACGAACCAGGCAACTGGTGACGATTCGGACTGTCAGTTGTTCCCGGTGTTCGCATGTCGCGATCCTCTCCGAGGCGGCGACAACCTCCTCGTGCTCTGCGAGGTCGTCACCCATGGCGGCACACCGCACCCGAGCAACACGCGCCGCGCGGCCCAGGACACCGAGGACCGACTGAAGGACCTGGAGTGCTGGTACGGCATGGAGCAGGAATACACGATGATGAAGGACGGCTACCCGCTCGGCTTCCCCGAAGGCGGCTTCCCCGGCCCCCAGGGTCCGTACTACTGCGGCGTTGGCGCCCAGTACGTGTTCGGCAGAGAAATCGTCGAAGAGCACATGGACGCGTGCATCAAGGCCGGCCTCAAGATCTCCGGCATCAACGCCGAGGTCATGCCCGGCCAGTGGGAGTTTCAGATCGGTCCCGCCGGCATCACGGAGGTCGGCGACCACATGTACATGGCGCGCTACCTTCTCGGTCGCATCGCCGAGACGTACGGCGTGGACATCAGCTATGACGCAAAGCCCGCCAAGGGCGACTGGAACGGCGCTGGCTGCCATACCAACTTCAGCACCAAAGCGATGCGTGAAGATGGCGGCTTGAAGATCATCCACGAGTACTGCGAGAAGCTCGGCGAGCCGGACCGAATCGCTCGCCATCTGGCCGCGTACGGCCACGGTCTCGAGGACCGGCTCACGGGCGCTCACGAGACGGCGTCGTACAAGGAGTTCAAGTACGGCGTGTCTGACCGTGGCGCTTCGATTCGTATCCCGATGGCCACCGACCTCGAGGGCAAGGGTTACCTGGAGGATCGTCGCCCGTGTGCGAACATCGACCCCTACACCGTCGCGACCCTGATGGCCGAAGCCGCCGAGTAGACCGCGCTGATGATCGAAGAGACGCCGCGTTCCCCGGAGCGCGGCGCTCTCATTTAACCGCCTCCCCGAAGTGGTCCACCCCCCTCATTCGAGGGTCAGAACGGCGGCGCCCCGGATGGCGTCATGTTGGAGATGGTCGAGCGCGACGTTGGCCTCTTCGAGCGGGAAGGTCTCGACGTGCGTGCGCACGGGAATTGCGGCGGCTTCCTTCATGAACGCGTGCCCGTCTTCGCGTGTGTTGTTGGCCACGCTGCGTATGACCCGCTCCTGGTAGAGCAGCTCGTAGGGGAGCTCCGGGATCGGGCTCATGTGGATCCCTCCCAATACCAACGTGCCACCCTTGTCGAGATGTGAGAGTGCCGGCGGCACGATCTCGCCCGCCGGTGCGAAGATGATGCTGGCGTCGAGAGGGACTGGCGGCTTGTCGACGGTGCCGCCGGTCCACGTCGCGCCGAGCTCTGCGGCCAACGCTTGGTGCTGGTCTCGGTCGCGCGTGCATACGTACACGTCGGCGCCGCGGGCCCTTGCGATCTGAATGGCAACGTGACCCGCCGCACCGAAACCGTAGAGACCAAGCCGAGCGCCCGCCCAATGCTCGATGCCTGTCTTTCGCAGGCAGCGGTAGCCGATGATCCCCGCGCAGAGCAGGGGCGCGGCTTGCAGATCGCTGAACCCGACCGGGAGCGGGTACGTGAAGTTGGCGGGAGCGACGACCTGCTCCGCAAAGCCGCCGTTTACGGTCCACCCGGTGAAGTCGGGCGAGTCGCAGAGGTTCTCCCGATGACTCTCGCAGAACGCGCAACAACCGCAGGTCCGGTGAAGCCATGCGACCCCGACCCGCTCACCGATCCGCCGATGGGTGACGCTGGAACCAAGCGCCTCGACGACGCCCACCACTTGATGTCCAGGGATGATGGGAGAGCGCTTTAGGTCGAGGTCCCCTTCCACCACATGCAGGTCGGTCCGACACACCCCACACGCGTGCACTTTGATGCGCACTTCATCGGCGGCGGGCTCCGGTAGCGGGACGTCTTCGAGACGCAGAGGGTGGGTCTTGATGGGAGCGGGGGTCTGTAGCAACATCGCTCGCATGGGAGGGACTCAAGCGTATCACCGACGCTGGCGCTCGCGGTGCGCGCAAATTTTGCGCGCTCACCTTCTCCAACCATGGTCGACAACAATTGCACTGAATGTCTGGTTCCGATATACGACTACAGCATCGTGGCTCGCGATTTGCACCATGTTTGGGATCTCGATGATGGGAGCCGCACCAGCGGCGTGACCCTCGCAGGTGGTGGCGCGAATCTCGCGGCGCGCGTCGGGCCACGCGGCCTCGTTCAGAAGTTGGCGTACAAAGCCGATGGCGTTCTCGTCGCCCAGATCGGGAAGCTCAAACCCTCCGATCTCAAAGCCCCTCGGGAGCTCATCCACGATCTCACCGCGTTCGCCTCGAGCAACGACTACCGCGCATACCGCCACAACCCGAGCGACCTCTTTCCGACCCCCGGCCGAATTGCCGTGAAGAAGCGTTGGCTCGCGCCCCATCGCGTCGGCTTTGCGGAGTGGAGCTGGCAAAGTCTTCACCCGCTCGTCTTCAAAGGCATCAAGCGCGAGTACCGAAGCCACCGGGACAACCAAACGGCACTCCTTCGCACGCTCAATCTGAAGATCAAAGGCAAGCCGATGGCGATCCTCGTCAACGGTTTCTCGTCGGGGCACCACCTGATGGAGCGGGTCGCATGGCCGATGCGGGAGTTCCACCGTCTCGGAATCGGCGTCTCGCTCTTTGCGCTTCCGTTCCACGGCCCCCGCGGGCACGCGTTTCCCCCGGAGTGGCCGCAACAGGACACCGCCTTCACCATCGAGGGCTTTCGCCAAGCGATCTGGGATCTGCAAATCGCGATTCGCGCGATGCGCGATGCAGGAGCGAGCCACGTCGGGGTCGTCGGCATGAGCCTCGGCGGGTACACCGCGTCGCTCCTGGCGACCGTTACTTCCGACGTCGATTTCGTGCTCTCGTACATTCCGATCTGCAGCGTCCCCGACGTCATGAACGACAACGATCTGGTCCCGGGCTCGGGAGACGTTCAGCGCGCACTCTACGAGGGCTATCGCGAGCAGCTCGTCCCCATCACACCGGTATGCCGCATGCCGAAAGTCGAACCGAAAAGAGTATCGATCATCTCGGGTGCGTATGATCGACTCGCGACCGTCCAGCACGGCAAGCGTTTGGCCGATCACTTCGGCACCGAGCTGATCACGTTTCCAGGCGCGCACCTCGTGCAGCACGGGCGGGCGAAGGCCTTCCGAGAGTCGCTCGAGGGGTTCCAGAAGAAGGGCGTCTTGCCTCGCCGAGGGTGGGTACGGCGCCGCAAGTCGTAATTGTTTGAGAGCCCTCGGTTACCACTGGAGGATCGGCCAGCCTCGCTGCCGGGCTTCGCGGCTCAGGCGCGGATCGGGGCTCACCACGCGCGGCTTGCCTACCTGGCGGAGCATCGGGGCATCGCTGTACGAGTCGGTATAGAAATAGCTCTGCCGAAGGTCGACTTCATGCTCCTTCGCCCACGCGCATGCGCGCTGCACTTTGCCCGCACCGTAACAGAGCGGTGCAATGAAGGTGCCATCCAGGTTGCCGCGATCGTCGGTGAGGAAGTCGTTCGAAAGGAAATCGTCGAGCTCCCAGGTGTCGCGCGCGGCTCGTGCCGCAAAGGCGGATGCGCTCGTCAGCAATACGAGCTGATGCCCCTCCGCCCGGTGCTCTCGGAGTGCCCGCCCTGCCCCGGGTCGGAGGTGGTGCGCAACGTCCCGCGCGAACCACCGCCGCGTCTCTTCCTCGAGGTCGTCGTAGGGTCTCCCTCGATAGTGAGCTAGCGCTTCTTTGTACGCGGTTTCGATGTCGATCACTGACAGATGATAAAGCGCGTTCCACAAAAGCACGCGACCAAACTGCCGAAGAGAGATGCTCCGCTTCAGGAGCTCATGCTTGGCCCACAGGGTCGAGCTGTTCATGTCCAACAACGTGCGATCGAGATCGAAGAACGCGGCAACTCGTGAGTCGATGTCGTTCATCAGGTCAGTCCGCAGCGAAGCAGTAGAAGCGCCCGGCACCCTGCCGCTCGGCGAGCCCCTGCTCGGTGCAGCCTGTCGTTTCGTGCACGGAGTTCCATGACAATCGGTCCGGCCCGCCGATCGTCACACCCGGTGGCGCCAAGTCGCTGTGCCCGACCTGAGCGACTTCCTCGTCGCTGGCCGAGGTCCAGTCGCTACAGGTACGACCTTCGAGCACTGTCCCCTCCATGGTGCTGCCGGTGATGATGTCGTGCTCGGTGAGCGGAACGTAGTCGCCGTTTTCATCGATGACCAAGCCCTCTTCATCGGGATCCTCGGCGAACCACTCGATCCGAGCAATCCCTTCGGCATGGAGGGTTTCTACATCCGGGGCGACCTCTTGCAATCGAGCATTGTACCAAGGGCCGGTTCCGATTCGGTCACGCGCATCTTCTGCAGACGTGCTCAAGTATGCACGCCAAGCTCGATTGCCGGCTCCTACGGCAGCGGCGAGCGTTCGGCATGTCTCGTCGGCGCCTGTGAGACCACCGAGGTCTCCCCCCATCGCGCCGCTGCCGATGCTGGTCACGAAGAACGACAGGCTCGGCTCGGACCCGCCGCCCGCGCCGGCCATCCCGCCCGCGCCGCCGTCACTCGAGCACGCCACGAACGCAAACGTGAGCCATGCGAGTCCAATCAAAGTCGACTTCATCGGGCCCTTCTAGCACGACCGAGGTTTGGCGCGCACTGAGATCTCGGCCCTAGGGGCGGAGATTGGTAGGTCTCGCACGAGCTGTTGCATCAACGCCGATCTCCTGGCTTGATGGCCCCGTGGAGTCGACACCTCCTCAGTTCACGAACGCACAGATTGCCGATGTCCTCGAACAAGTCGCGGACCGGCTCGAAGCCCAACATGCCAACATCTATCGCATCGATGCGTATCGGGCCGGCGCAGCCGTGGTTCGCAATCACCCGACCAGCATTCAGGACCTGGCCCTGACCGAAGGCCGCGCCGGGCTCGACGCGCTTCCGCAAATCGGCTCCAGTCTGTCAGGCACGATCGAGGAGATCGCCCACACCGGCGGGCTTCGCATGCTGGAACGACTCGAGGGCAGGCTCTCACCCGTCGAGCTCTTCAAGACCGTCCCTGGAATCGGGGAAGAGCTTGCAGAGCGGATCCACCGTGAGCTCGACATCGACACGCTAGAGGAGCTGGAGGTCGCCGCCCACGACGGGCGACTCGACGAGGTGGCCGGCTTTGGCCCGCGGCGCCTAGAGGCGGTACGCGATATCTTGGCCACGATGCTTGCCCGCTCGCCGCGCGGGAGAGCACGCCGGTTCGAGCAGATGCAAGACGCAGGGGCTCGGGTCACTCGCACGGAGCCCGCCGAGGCCAAGCCCGACGTCGCGCTGCTCCTCGAGATCGATCGCGAGTACCGTGAGAAGGTCGAGGCGGATGCGCTTCCTCGGATCGCGCCGCGGCGAAACAACCCAGATGGCGCAGCATGGCTCCCCATCCTCCACAGCCTTCGAGACGGTTGGCACTTCACCGCGCTCTTCTCGAACACCGATCGCGCGCACGAGCTCGGCCGCGTTCGTGATTGGGTCGTGATCTACTTCGAGCGCGACGGCCACGAGGGACAATGCACCGTCGTCACGGAATACCGCGGTCCACTCGCGGGAAAGCGCGTCGTTCGCGGTCGCGAAGACGAAGTCGAAGGTCTCGGAAGCTGACCCATGGACCGGGGAACTGAGAAGAGGCCTCGAGGGACGGTATTTTTTGCCCTCTGCTTGCATTGCGCGCTCTTGGCGGCCGTCTGGGGCGCCGGCCCGGCGCATGCGGAGGCGGAGGAAGGCAATCGCCCGAATGCACTCGAGCTTGGCTTCACTCACACGTTTCAGCTTCTCCGAACCAGCCCAAGCGAAGCGGAAGCGGGCCGGAGCGAAAACCTCTGGGGGTTCGTAATCGCGTATGAGCGCGTTCTCATTCCGGACAGGCTGGCACTGGTCATCGCGAAGCCGTTTCACTTCACGAAGGATCGTTTCGATTCGCCGCTCGACATCTTCCTGAAGGTTCCCTTTCCCAAAGGTCGCTGGGAGCCCTACGTCGCTGCGGGGTTCAGCGGCAACGCGCGATTCTTCAGCGGAGAGCTCGAACAAGAAGAGGGCAGGCGCGTCGAATACACCTTTGGAGTCGGCGCCATCGCCGGCTGCGTTTACCGTTTCACCCCGCGCTGGGGTCTCTCCCTCGAGGTCGGCTATTTGTATTTCGTCAATGGCCTGACGCAGCACGGGTTCGTCGATGCCTTGTCGGCCGTGTGGAGTTACTAGGGGCTACGCTCTCCCCTCCGGCCTTTCGTTCGTTGCTGCTATTTTCCGTCAGAGCGTCAAATGGATGAGGTCGGTCGCATGTGAGCTTTCATCATCGTTGCGAAATCGACCTTCCATTCGCCGTCGAGCTTCACCAGAGGGATGGTGGCGAAACCGCCGCCCTCCTCGAAGCGCACCCGCGCGGTACCCTCCTCGACGAGCTCATCGGACGCACCGGCCTCGGCGATCGTTCGAAACATCTCGGTGCAGTGCGTCGCTGCGATGTAGCTGAGCATCTCCGCGGTCTCTGGCGTCGATAGGCTCTTGGCTACGTCGATGTTTCCGGCGGCCATTTCCTCGTAGAAGGCCTCGGCTACGGCCGTAGGAGTGCCGCCGCTGCTGCTGCCGCAGCCACCAAGCAGAGCGGAAGTGAGGAGGACGAGAGCGAAAGTTCTTCGTGAGCTGGCCATTGTGGGTTTCTGGTGACCGCGAGCTCCGTCGCAACCTTTGAGTGAGCGGCCCACGCCAAAATCCGCTTCTGGAGACAGGTGTCCACGACAGTGCGTCGGGGGCGGGACGTTCTCCATGACAGCAGAGCCCCTTTGCTGGCGCCCTCAAGCCAACGCTTGCAGCGTTTCGAGGTCTTGCCCAGCGGCTCGAGAAGTGCGGCCTTGTAGTCGTTTGTCTCGACCTGATTGCGGATCAAATCGAGCCCGAGCGATTGAAATACGGGAGCCATGCCGCCAGAGAGCGGCGTCGCCAACCATCGAAAATCAGACCTGAGCGACGGGTTCTCCCAGTAGCGGGCGTGAGACGATCGAGACGTGAAGGAAACACGAGGTCGGTCATTGCTCTGTTCTCAAGCTTTCTTGCGGCGTTCGAGGTCCTCGTTGAAGGCGGAGCCGACAAGGGCAACCTCGCGCGCAAGCTCGAGACCGGACAGAAACGCGCCTTCGACTCGGTTCCCATTCGCCCAATCCCCGCAGGCGCCGACTCGGAGACGAGGATCGAAGGCAAAGCCCTCGTCGAGCGCGTTTTCGGCAAGAGCGTATCGCCACCGGTGTGCTGTCAGCCACGCCGGGGCGTGCGGCTCGGATTTCGAGACCTGGAAGAATGCCTCGAGCAGGCGCTCCGCGACCTGAGCGGAAGCATCCTCTAGATGTTGGGCCGACCAGATTGGACCCGCATGAAGTACCCAGCGATCTGGCGAGGCCTTCCTGCCTGGCTTCGCAGAGCTGCGGGCAGCCCAACTGAGTGGACCTTCGTTGATGAAGCAGCCGTCGAAAGGGACGGAAAGCGCATCGGGGAAGGCAGCAAGGACAGCCCAACACGGTTGCATGCGGACCGCAGCAGCGCGTGTTGCAATCTCCGGGGCCTCACGCTCGAGTAGCTTCGCCGTTTGCGGGGCCGGCGCACTGCAGATCAGGAAGTCGTGAGGACCGTGATGCGCACCCTCCGAATCGACGAGCGTCCATCCTCGGGCGTTGCGGATGATCTGTTCGACCTGCACGCCCAACCGGAGGTCGATCTCGGAGGCAAGATGTCGACAGACCGCGTTCATCCCGGGCGTACCCACGAATCGCTCGATCTCCCGGCCGGAGGGCTCAACACCCTCAGGCCCGAGAGCCGCGAGACGACCATCCCAAGGACGCACCACGCCTGCCTTGAACCATTGGTCGACGCGAGTCAGCAGCTCGCTCGACCGGGCCGTGAAGTACTGCGCGCCGTGATCGAAACCGATGCCAGCGCCGAGCTCCGGGACACGCCGTGTCGACATTCGCCCCCCTGGACCTCGCGCCTTGTCGAAGACCATCACCGAAAAAGATTGCCGCGCGAGCTCCGTCGCGCAGGTGAGCCCACTGATCCCGGCACCGATGATCGCGATGCTTGCTACGTCGTGAGTGCGCATCAGTCCGAAGCCTTCGTTCTATCGAGCGGCATCGTGCAGGGTTCGAAACTCCTAAACGACATCCACGTGGCTCGCATCCGGAAATTGATCCAACCCCCGGCGGTGGAGTGCGCGCATGCAGCCATCGACGAGAGCATACCCGGTTTGAAAGCGCGCCGCCTGCGTTCGCGAGCTTCGTCTTGGCGGTCGGGGCGCGTGCCGGCCTACTGCGGCGGAACGTCTGATCCGGCGACCTGAATGCCCGACTCAGTCCAGGAGATCGACCCACTTGTAGAAGCGGCCGCGTACGCCGCCGTCGGTATCCCCTTTAACCATGAGCGACTCGAACGGCGCGGGCGCGTAGTACAAGTGCCACTCGTCGTTGTTGGGGTCGTCCGAAAGCCGGAGACTTGGATTCCCGCTCGACGCATCTCGTCCAGATACGAAGCCGGGAGCTTGATCGAGTCGATCTCGTCGTACAGGAAGTACACGCGAAGGCCGCTATCCGCCGGTACCCATCGGGTATCCGTTCATCGAGTTGCCGTTCCTTTTCGCACAGGGCCTCTGCATAGCCGCGGAACTGTGGACGCCCGAATACCAGATCGATCGGGATGGCCAAGGTCGGAATGGAGACGAGCGCCACCGACCAGGCGATGGCTCCCTGTGGCGAGCGTGGCCGCATCACGGCGTCGATCGCCAGGAATACGCCGGATCGCTCGGAGACGAGGAGAAGGATCGCCAACGTCGAGGACATCGAACTCCAGGTTGGGGGCTTTCCCTGCGACATGACGCCGCCTCACGAGAATGACACGGATTTCATCTCGGGAACGCGAATCTTCCGACATTTTGGAAGTCGAGCGGCGCACCGGTTTTTAGAGCAGCTCGGGCGCCCTGGTGGAGACGGCTGCGACGAGCGCGTTCCGACAACGACTGAACGACGCGCCTGGACCTCCCCCATCTGGTACACCCTGTCGCAATGACCATTCGGCGTCCTCGAAGGCAAACGCTGTGGGCCACCGCCTGCGTCTTGTGCGCGGCCGCTCTCTCCTTTTTGGCTTACGAGTCTTCCGCCAGTCTGAGTGGTGGGTTTGCACACGAGCTCGTCGCCAAGCTCTCCGGTACCGTTTACTTCCTCACGGTCGCGTTCGGGGGATTCTTCGTCTATCTAATCGCGTCGCTCGAGGATGCGCCCTTCACTTACAGAGCGGTGGGCGCTCTCGCCACGCCGTTCCTCTGGATGACGAAGGAATCCGTTCGCCTGCTGGAGTCTCATCCGCTGAGCGAGTGCCTGTACTACTTCCTCAATCCGCTCAACCTCTGGTTGCTGCTTCTCGTCGTGCTGGAAATGGCGGCGGCGACACTCGTGGCACGGAGGCTGCGCCGGAACCTTGGTGAGCCAGGGCGCGTGCTCACGCCAGCGCCGCTCACAGCGATCGCCGTGAGCCTCTCGCTCTTCGTAGGGCTCTACGCCTGGGGCCGTGGCGAGAACATCTACGTACTGTTTCTCTCCGGCTACCGTGGGCTCTTCGGCGCCGGAGTTGGGGTCCCTTGGGACGCGGACGATGGCGCAAAACGCGACATCGGGGAAGGTCGTGAGGCAGCTTCGAGCCGCGCGAAGCGGGCACGACACCCTCGAGACCGCCCCACCCCGAGTGGCCGTCCCGACATCGTCTTCATCGTAGGTGACAACCACAACGCGGAAACGATGAGCTGCGCGGGGCATCCCATCATCGAGACTCCGGCCTTGGACCGCCTGGCGCGCGAGGGCGTGCGATTCGAGAGTGCGTTCAACACGACCTCGCTGTGTAGTCCTTCGCGCGCGAGCATACTCACCGGCGCGTACGCCCATTCACACGGCGTCAAGAACAACCACACTCCATGGACCGGCGAGATGCCTACCTTCCTCGAACGCCTGAGCGACGCTGGCTACGCCACCGCGTTCATCGGCAAGTGGCATATGCCGGGGGATGGCCTGCCCGAGATGCCTTTCCTGGACTTGTTCGTCTCCTACACCTACCGCGAAGGTCAGGGAGCCTACTTCGAGTGCCCCATGGTCGTGAATGGGCGCAAGGTCGCCTCACGCAAGCCCTACATCACCGAGGAAGTCACCGACTATGCAATCGACTTCATCGAGCGGGCAGCGGCCGAGCCCGCTGAAGAGCGTCGCCCGTTCGCCCTGTACCTTGCGCACCGCCCTGGCCATCCGCCCTACCAGGCGCCCGCCGGTATTGACGGAATGTACGACGACGCGGACGTCCGAGGGGCCCTGCCATCGAACGTCGATGCGTGGTGGTTCGGCAAGACGCACGGCAACGTGTTTCAGGGCACGATGGTGGGCTCATACTTCGACCAGTACCGTGGATATCTCGAGACTCTCACTGCGATGGACGAGGACATCGGCCGGCTGCTCGAGCGCATCGACGAGCTCGGTCTGACCGAGAACACCCTCGTGGTCTACATGGGCGACAATGGCCAGCAGTGGGGAACGCACGGCCGCCACGGCATCCGCGAACCCTACGCAGACAGCGCGAGGCTCCCGTTGATTGTGCGCGCTCCTTGGCTCATCCCGGACCCCGGAACACGTCGCGAGCAGATCGCCCTCAACATCGACATCGCCCCAACGATCTTGGAGCTGGCCGGCCTAGATCCTCCCCATCACGTCGACGGAGAGAGCCTCGTGCCAATCTTGCGCAACGGCAGCGCAAAAAGCCGCGACGCGTTCTTAATGGAGTTCTGGCGTTACTTCCCAGAGAACACACCTTCGTACCGCGGGGTGCGAACTCAAACACACATGTACATCGAGTTCGAAAGGGGACGGGAGCCCTGGCTGTTCGACCTCGAGAGCGATCCGGATGAGCTGCACAATCTCTATGCTACGCCGGAGGGGCACCAGGTCCTCCCGGATTTGCTCGAGTCGCTCGAACGTATGCAGGCTGGAGAAGGGCTCTAAAAGGCTTCCCCGCAGCCGGCGCGCCGGTTCTCCTCGGTCAAATGTTTGGACGTCACCAACGCATTCATCGAGTTCGTCGCGACCGAGGGGTATCTCGCGGCGTTTCAGAGCTGGGCAGACAGTAGCTACAAACGCCCTTCGAGCTTCACATCCCAGGTGACACGAGATTCAGCACCGCGAAACTCGGCGCTCATCGTCATTCCTCTGGGCTAAGAGTACCCGGTCACACTCATCCAGCGCGCTGTCTGACGATAGCGAGTCACCGATGGGTGCCGCTACCACGAGCAGCGTTTGTATGTGCCGAACAAAGCGCTTTCAAGTCTTCGATGAACGACATTCGTGCACCGAAGCGCATGCCGAGCTTTGCGATCGGGAAAGGGAGCTTTGATAGCTTCTCTCGGCGGCGATTTCTGTCTTGGACCCATCTCGTAGGAGCGCCTCGCGCGGCGCTCGGGCGTGTGGCGGCTTGTTCGAGCTGGCCTTCTGCGATGATGGCAGCGGTTGCTTCGGCATCTTCTATCGCCGCGGAAGACTCGCATCGTGTCGTTGCGAATCGACGACGACAATTTCGCCCGACTCGACGCTCTTGCGAGGCAGACAAGCTGCTCGCGCGGTGAGGTCCTGCGACGCTGTCTCACGGGCGCCCAGCTCAAGAGCACCATCGATGCCCAGGCCCTCACCGAAGTCTCCCGAGTCCACGCCCACCTCAACCGCATCGGTGGGCTTCTCAAGCTCGCGATTCGTGAGGGCGTGTCGGACCGATCGAGCTACCACCGACTGAACCTCGAGCTCATCGACTCGGTCGTGGACGTCCGCCGCGCGGTGCATCGCTTGGCGGGGCAGCG
>JAHEEE010000044.1 GCA_024640845.1 Myxococcales bacterium
CGCGATTCGAAGGGTGACCGGAGCACCCGTTCGAGCACGGACACACCACATGGTCGAGCAGCCACCCGGCGCGCGAGTACGACCCGAGACTAGATAGTGCGGCTTGAATAAGCTCGGTCCCGGGACGAGCAAAGGATCGGTTCGATCGGGCGCTGAAACCGCATCAACGACTTCCCCAGCGTTCAGCCCGCTGAGATCCGAAGAACCGTCGCCGCTCTCTACCAACAGGACCCTCTTGCCGCCTGCCGCGGCGCGCAAGGCGACTGCGAGGCCTGCGGGCCCGCTTCCGACGACACAAACGGCTGGACTATCGACTTCCCGCACCGTGACCACAAGCTAAAGGTTCGATCATGCCTGGAGACCTACTGCTGCGTGTTCCGTCTCATCGTCATGATGAAGCCGTGACATCGATCGAAGGAGCTCCCGATACAGTGTCTTCTATATCGCTCGGTCAATCGATGATATAGGGGGTGGATCGTGTAAAAGCGATTCTTCACGAAACGCGCCAACCTCCAGTGCAAGTCCTCGGCCTTGACGTCCCCGTAGCCCTCGATGTCGAGGATCTCCAAGCCTTCAGCCTCAGCCACAAGATCTCGAAGCCCTTGCTCCGTGAAGTGCCGATAGTGCTGCGGGTTATCGTTCGGAAAATTCACGGACGGCGTGGTTAGGACGAAGGTCCCACCAGGGCGAATCAAATTTCTAATGTCTCGTATCGCCGACACGCAGTCCGCAGGTGGAATGTGCTCGATGACCTCCACCAGAATTGCCGCGTCGAAAGGCTTGGCAAAACGTTGGATGAATTCCGAGTCCCTGATATCGCCGCAGTGAAAACGAGCCTTCGGAACCAGCTGCTTGGCGTACGCTATGGCGTTTCGACTCCAGTCAACTCCGACGACCTCTAAGTCACGCTCTACGAGTTGCCCGCAGTTCCATCCATCTCCGCATCCAACCTCAATGACGCGCCGCGCGCCACTACGCTCCACGATTTCAATGACACGCTGCACATACGCATGGTGCATCATTGCCCCGATATCGGTGCTTTCATCCAACAACCAATGATCGGGAAATCTATAGCCGTAGTCCTCGGCAGTTAGCTGTCTGTTCTCGATAGCTGCGGGCATTCTAGATCGCTCCTAGGGTCGACATAAATAGCACGGACGCGCCACGTGTTTGAACAACAATGAGGTGCGCGAGCTCGGCCCGACCTGCGGGTCCGCTGCCGACTGCCCAAACATCCGCGTTGGGGATGCCGTGCCGTAAACACTACCCGAACCAGAGTGAAGGCTCTTCGCATTCGATGCAATCGTCCTTCAACACCGTGCTAGCATGAGGACGGTTGAGTATGTCTGCCTTGCTCCTGCACGTTGGTTACCACAAGACCGCCACGACCTGGTTGCAGAACGCGGTTTTCAGCCACGAATCGCTTGGGTTCATCTCCCCCTGGGGTCCGCAAGCGGGAATTGCAGTCGATGAATTCGTCTTGGTGAGCCCGTTCCGCTTCGACGCGAAACAGGCCCGTTCTCGGTTCGATGCGGGCCTCGCGGAAGCGCGCGACAAGGATCTCGTGCCGGTGCTCTCCAATGAGGCCCTTTGCGGACAGCCGATCAGCGGTGGACGGTTCGAATACGGCAAGTATGTCCTGGATCGTCTCCACGAGACTTTCCCCGACGCAAAGGTCCTGATCGTCGTCCGGGAGCAGCGCGCGGCTCTTCTCTCGCATTACCGTCAGTATATCGCCAACGGGTTTTCCGGAGACCTTGCGCGCTTCATCGGTGGCCCCGTACTGCCACCCGGCTTTGCTGCTGATTGTCCCCTGGATCACTTCGAGTACCACGCCTTCGTCGGTCACGCGCAGGCGCTATTCGGGGCCAAGAGCGTCGTGGTCTTGCCCTTCGAGATGCTCAAGGAGGAGCGCAAGCGGTTCCTGGCCGAGATCTATCGGCTCGTCGATCGGCCCATGGCGGTGGTGCCCGACCCCGCCCCGCAGCGGGTCGGCACCAAGGGCCTCGGCCTTGCTTTCAAGCGGGCCTGCAATCGGATCAACCTCGGCAAAGCGGACTGGACTCAAGCGCGCCAATCCCTAGCTGTGCGAGCCGTTTCAAGAGGCACGGGCTGGGTCCAGCGCCTTGCGCCGGAAGCATGGCAAAGCGCCTATGAAGAGCGACTTCAAGGCTACGTCGAGGCTCGAATCGGCTCCCGATACGCACAAAGCAACGCCCTATTGGAGCGACGAACAGGTCTGAAGCTGCGCCAATACGGCTACGCTCTTCCATCATCGGGGGCTTCCGCGACCAACGACTCGGCTCGAAGCGACCCGACCTTCGGTCAGCGGCCGTAGACGGACGAAGAACAGCCGCTCGCCTGGGTGACATCACTGGGCCACTGGAAGTCCAAGCATGTACTGACTGTACGGTAATTTAGCTCACTTCGGGGCTGAAAAACTGCGCCACCGAGCCGCGCAATGAGTTCCCTCGTCTTGCGTCTCAGAGAAAAACACGGCAGCGTTGCGCGTCATGATTGCACGCAACCTCAACTACTCGACTCTCTTCCTTGTTGTCTGGGCGATTGCCGGGACATCGCTCGGCCTTTCCAACGGCGGCTGCGGCTCCGGAGAAAATACCAGCCCAGCAACCATTAGAGTTACCGAATACCTCAGTCAGTCTAACCTAAACACTCCGATGCCGGACGCCACGATATGCCAGACCGACACGGAAAACTGCGTCATGACAGACGCGGAGGGTATGGCGACGATCGAGCTTCCGAGCGACTCCGAGGTCAGCTACACGATCACGAAAGAAGGGTACGGCTCCTATCTGATCTCCGATGTGAACGACGGACGAGTGGATCATCGGTTCATCATGTATGGCGACGAGGAGCTCGCGCGCCTGGCTCCACTGATGGGAACCACATATCCTTGGACGGACACCGGGATCATGATTCTTCGGGTATACAGCGAACCCGGCGTAGTGTTCGACCTCGTAGGCCAGTCGGACACGCCGTTCTATTTCTCGAATGGAGACACCCCGAGCACCGAGCTCGATGCCACTACCGCCGACGGACGTGGCGGTTTCACCGATCTTGCGGAAGGCGAATATCAAGTCGAGTTCGTCGACCCGCAGGTGCTTTGTCGGCCGTTCACTGCTTGGCCGGGCGACATGGACAATCGCGTCAAAGTTCCCGTCAAACCAGGCTACATCAGCTACGCAAGCATGGCTTGCGGGCAGGCTGAGACGCCCTGACGCGAGGCCTTCACTACGCTCTGGTCTTGCCCGTGCAGGCGTATCCGCTCGGGCACCAGCGATTCGCGGTCGAGAGTGCGTTTGCCGACCATCTTCGCCTGATGCTGAAGATGCACCGCCCACGATTCTCGAGAATGACACTAGCTGGGCCGATCATGTCCGACGCGACTTACCGGGAGCGCAGCGCGTATCTCGCCGAGATCGACTCGTCCCGCGAGTCGATTCACTTCGTCGGGACGTACGAAGCTGGCACGAGCGACGGCGCGTTTCTTCGTGGCCTGCCCAAGACGACGAGGACGTTGCGATCTTTGGTCCACGAGGCCGATCTCGTACAAACGGGGATGAATCAGGATCTGAAACGACCGGTGGAATTCCGCGCGGCGATGCTCGCCAGCCGCCTCGGCAAGAAGACGATCAGCGTGACGGACATCGACAACCGAGAATCGGCTCGCATGTTTCATGCATCGGGCAAGTGGTCTCGCCGCGCATACCTCGCCAACCGTTTCGTCTACGATCCCATCCGCGCCTGGCAGCAGCGGCAAGTCGTCGACAAGTGTTCACTCGTCTTGTTGAAAGGTCAGCAGCTCGTCGATGACTACGGCCGAGGCGCTGCGCACGTGAAGTTTTTTCAGAACACAGCCTTCACCGTTGACCAGATCATCTCCGAGGAGGAGCTCGCCCGCCGCTCCGAAGAGGCGGCCAGGTCGACTGCACCCCTCAAACTGACGCATTTTGGACGCCTCGAGTTCTACAAGGGCATGCATCACGCAATCGAGGCCCTCGCTCTCACCGGCGAAGGGGAGGGCTCTGCGCCCCGCGCGCAGCTCACGCTCATCGGCATGGGAAGCGAGGAATCGTCCCTGCGACAGCTCGCTAGCAGGCTGGGCGTGAGCAATTGCGTCGAGTTCTGTCCTCCGATGAGCTACGGAGACGCGTTTCTGAGCCGTGTGCGTTCCCAGGACATGTTGATCGCACCGTCCCTCGCGCCGGACACCCCGCGAAGCGCGTGGGATGCAATCGCGAGTGGGGTGCCTATCCTGGCGTACGACACCACATACTACTCGGAGCTCCGTGACAAGACCGGATGCGTCCATACGGTTCCATGGGGAGACGTGCAGGCGCTGGCCGATGCGATCCGCTTCTTCGCCAAAGACCGCGCGAGCGTGGTGCGGATGAAGCAGCAGAGCCGTGCACCTGCCCTCGAAAACGCTCAGGAGCGATGGCTCGCCCGCCGCGTTGCATGGACGGAAGCGTTGTTCGAGGACTAGCCGCGCACCGGGAGCGCATCGATCGGCGAGGAGTGGTCAAGAGTTGGGCAATTTGACACGGGACCTCGAAGCACGTCAGCGTGAGTCGAGCCGTGGGCAAAGCAAACCTGGATTCGGACGAGATGCAGTCATCGAGTGAGTCAGGCCGCCCGGAAGGCATCGGCGTACTTACCAGCAAGGCATCCGCCGGCGCGGTCTGGACCATCGCGGGCCACGGGGGCGAACAGGTCGTACGGCTCGCCTCCAATTTGATCGTGACCAGGCTTCTGCTGGCTGAGTACTTCGGCCTGATGGCTCTGGTAAGCGTCTTCCTGATAGGCTTGCAGCTCTTTTCCGACATCGGCATTGGGCCGGCCCTCGTCCAGAACAAGCGCGAAGACCCGGGGTTCGTGAATACGGTCTGGACGATACAGGTTTTCCGCGGGCTCGCGCTTTGTTCCATTGCGTTTCCACTGGCACCTCTGTTCGCGAATTTCTACGACGAGCCGGTTCTCACTGCGCTGATTCGCGTGTCGGCGCTGACCGCGGCGATTCGAGGATTCACGTCGACGTCGTTTTACACCCAAACCCGTCACCTCCAGTTGAAGGGGCCGGTCGTCGTTCAGTTTGTGTCACAGCTCGCTGGCACGCTCGTCATGGTGGCCTGGGCCTGGGTTACGCGCAGCGTTTGGTCGCTCGTCACCTCCGGTATCGTCGCATCGCTCGTCCTGATGGTGCTCAGTCATGTCTGGCTCCCAGGAATCCGCAATCGATTCCACTTCGAGCGACGAGCTGCCCGCTCCCTTTTCGTTTTCGGTAGTTGGATTTTCCTGAGCACCGTGGCCACATTCGCGGCGAACCAGGTAGACCGCCTCATCTTCGGCAAGCTCACGACGATGACCATGTTGGGCATCTACAGCATCGCGGTCATGCTTGCCCTCGCCCCCACGCAAGCCCTGTCGACCGTTTCGAACCGTGTTCTGTTTCCTCTTTACACCCGGGTACACCATTCCCCCGAGGATCTTCCCAGCATGTTTCGGACGGCCCGCTGGCCTCTGCTCGTTTTGGGTGGATGGGCCATTGCCGGCTTGATCGGAGGAGGGCCGACGATCATAGAGCTTCTCTACGATTCGCGATACTGGGAAGCGGGTTGGATGCTTCAGATCATTGCCAGCGGTCTTTGGTTCGGCATCGTGCTCAGCGGCACCTATGGAGCCGTCGTGCTCGCGGTCGGCCGTAGCGATTGGAGCGCTTCCATGTCCCTCTCGAAGGTGTTTGGGATGGTCGCGTTCATTCCGCTTGGCTACTGGATCGGAGGGTTCCCCGGCGCCGTGGGCGGCTTGGCAATGTCGGAGTTCGTCCGGTACTGCATTGCGGTGTACGGGGCCAAAGGGTTGGGCTTCGACGAACGCCGTGAAGATCTCGCGTTCACAGTCCGAGTTGCCATCTCCGCGCTCGCCGGCTGGGCCTCCGTGGCCGGGCTTACAGAGCTCGGGGTCACTCACATCGTGCTCCATGCATTGATCGTCTTCGTAGTCATCACCGCATTCTGGGCGCGACCATTCATCAACCTCATCGCAAGAGTTCGACGCGAGAAGTCGTTTTTCGGGAACGCCGGAGCTCTTTCGAAAGCGAACAGCGTCTGAGCGCAAGGGGAGGGGCTTTGGACGAACCGTCGCAGTCTCCGGCCTCATCGAGTGCCGGTAAGATGACGTGGCTCGAGCGCACAGGACCACCGATGGCTGTCCTGGCATTCGGGTGGATCGTAGCGGCAGTGCTCGTCAACCCGGTGGCGGAGCTCCCGCTCAACGACGACTGGGCCTACTCCCATGTCGTACGTACACTCATCGAACAAGGGCGATTCGAGTTCACCGATTGGCAGAGCATGCCGCTGCTGACGCAGGTGCTGTGGGGCACACTGTTCTGTTTGCCGTTTGGCTTTTCATTCACGGCCCTGAGGCTATCCACGCTCGTCGCGGCGTATCTTGGCGCGCTCGCGTTGTTCGGCCTGCTCTGCGAATTGGGCGCAACCCGGCGTGACGCCTTCTTCGCGGCGGTCTGTCTACTTTGCTCGCCGCTATACTTCTCCCTGTCGTTCACCTTCATGACCGACGTGCCCTTCGTCGCGACGTGCCTGGGGGCGGTATGGCTGTGGGTGGGGGGCATCAAGCGCAGCAGCGCGACTTGGGCAGTCGCGGCCGTCGGGCTCAGCATCTGCGCGACACTGAATCGCCAGCTGGGCCTGGCTCTGCCGCTAGCTTTTGCTGCCGGCGAGCTCCTGCGGCTCGGCGTCACGCGACGTGCCCTGCTGCGGGGGGCTCTTCCGGTTGCCTGCGCGGCGGCGGCATTGCTGCTCTACCAGCTCTGGTTGGCAAACGGCCCTGGGACGCCTGCTCTCTACCACCAGAAAGAAGACGCTCTGAGAGTCGCGATCTCAGGCTTGTTGTCGCTTCGCGGATGGCGGCTGCCGCTAGAGCGAACGTTGGGCGCTCTCTTGCTGCTTGGTGGCATGCTGCTCCCTTTGATCTGGTTGTTGCCGCTACCGGGGCTCGAGAAAAAACCCACCCGTCGAGGCGCGATCGCGGCCGCGGTGATCATTGCGCTCGTGGCAGCGGCTCTGGGGCTGCCGGAATCGACCCCTGGGGGAGACGTCATGGACGGCGCTGGGCTCGGCGTTCACACCAGCCTGGGCACCCATTGGCAGCGTCCCGACTGGCTCGGCACAGCGGTGTTGGTCGTAGCCTGTCTCCCCGCAACTGCAATCGCAGCACTGCTCGCCCGTGCTCTGATGGACGTTGCCCTCGCACTGTGGCCCTTCGGTGGCCGGGCTTCCACCGCGGTGCGCAAGCTGCTCCGTCGGCTGCCATCGTTGGCGCTCGAGCCCTGGCGCGCGGCCATCTTCGTGGCTCTGCTTGCCCTGTTGCATGCTCCAACGGCGATCGCGCATGCGGCCTACTTCGACCGGTACGTCGTCGTGTTGATTCCGTGGGTCTTGGTGCTCTGGTGGGCAGCATCCGCGAGTGGACGCAGGGCAACCTCGACACCCTGGGCCGGCATGGTCCTACTGGCCCTGTTTCTGATCGCGGACGTCGCCGCCACCCACGACTATCTAGCGTGGCAGCGCGCGCGCTGGAGCGCGGTCGAGTACTTGTCGGAACGCGGCGCGCAGCCTGCGCAGATTCGTGCCGGCTTCGAAGTGGACCGATACGGCCCCTGGGCGGAACCCCGCACCTCTAGCCCCGATCACGTCTCTCCGTTCTACCTCGTGGCAATCTCCCCGATCCCAGGGCACCAGACACTGCACGCCGTGCCTGTGAATCGTTGGATCCCGTTCACTCCATCGCAAGTTTTGGTCCTGCAACCCGACCCGTGATGCGCGGCGAAGGGAGCTAGCTCTGATGACGGCAAAACGGGTTGTAGCAAGGGCTGACGTACGGGTCGTAGAGCGCGACGAAGCGGACCGGGCGCGATTGGTCGGCGTCGTTGATGAAGAAGTCTGTGGAGCTCAGATAGTTCATGTAAATCTCGTCGGGTAGGGGGCTGAACAGCAACTTGAGCGGGTTGCGCCGAATGGGATAGCGGTATTGCTCGAAGACGTCGACGAAGCGTCTCACCCCAGCGGGATCGATGTCGAGGTAGTCGAAATGGGCGGTCAGCTTCCGCACGATCCACTCGCGTCGAAGCGAGTCCCAGCGCCAAACGCCTGCACCAGCGGTGAGCGCGGCGGCCCCGAGCAGCGACGCAACAAAGACCCTCCGAGTGACCCGAAGCGACTTGCTCATATTGCCTGCCCCCCGAATAGGCTTCTAGCGGAGCGCAACGCCAACGCAGACAGCGTCAGTGTCGGGTTGGCCGGCGCTGCCGACGGGAATACGCTCGAGCCCGCCACCAGGAGGTTCCGAATGCGGTGATGAAGACAGTTTGCGTCGACTACGGAGTCGTCGGGGTTGTGACCCATCATGGTCGTGCACTGGATGTGGTAGTCGGTCTTTTCGATCTCGTCTTTCATCGCAAACGACTCGACCGGAAGTGGCTTGAGCAGCTCTTGCAGGGAGGCTCGGACAGCTTCCAGGCCGCGACGCGTGTACTCGGAATGGCCGTGGTACTCGGTGACTGGTCGGCTGGTGTCGTCCGCGTCTAGACGTACACGGTTGCGCTCCTGGGGGAGATCCTCGAGCACGAACTTGATCACGTATCTCTGGCGCCAGCGGCCGCGTAGATTCCGCAGTGTCGGCACGTTGTAGCTCTCGAACATGGCCGCAGCTCGCTCTCGTCGGTGCGGCCCATCATACAACATGTAGCCAAGCGCAGTCTGGGTCGTGCTTCCTTGAAAGCCGTCCATGCCGTCCAGCTCGACCGTGCACAACCCGCTGACCTGCTCGCACAGTCCGCGCCCAACCCAAGGGCCATCGAGGCCGGAGCGCAGAAGAAGGTGTGGATTGAAGAGGCCGTTGGCGCCGAGGACCACCAGCTCGGCCTTCGCGTAAAGCTCCGCGCCTTCCGAGCTAAAATGCACACCCTTTGCGACCCCTGCGGCATGCTCGATTCGCTCGGCGGTCGCGTTGGCGCGCAGCTCGACGCGCGGATCCGCGTATTCGGTCCGCATCCCATTCAAAATGGTGAACTTGGAATCGATCGGACATAGATTGCAGCGAAGCGAAGAGCAACACTTGGGGCGCGCGGGCGGCCGTGAACGGGTGGGTTTGGCCACGGGTAGCGAGAAGAACAGTCCGGGATACGCGGCCGCCATGGCACGGTCTGGATCGCTCATCTGGTGCGGCGGACACGGATACGGCTTGCTGCGAGGGTATACGGTGTCGTCCGGCCCAGCGACTCCGAAGATCTCCTCGACCTCACAGTAATACGGTTCGAGGTCGTCGTAGCTGATTGGCCAGTCGAAGCCGACCCCGTAGCGCGAGCGCAGACGGAAATCGTTCGGGATCATCCGAGGCGTGTTGCCGCCCCAGCAGTTGGAGCTGCCGCCATGCGCCAGCGTGAACATCCAAGGCTTTGTGGGCGTCTCGTTGATGAACGTGTGCTGGAAGGATTCGTAGGTTAGCTCGTCCCTCCGGGCGATGCGCTGCGAGTGCGAAAGTGCTGGTCCACGCTCGAGCACCAGAACTCGTGCCGTCTCCGGTGCGTGGCGCAAATACTCCTTTAGAAAGAAGGACGACGCGAACCCGCTCCCGATGCAAACAACATCGTAGCTCTGCACCATAATCGTATCGGGTAGCAGACGCCGATTCCGACTTCAAACGCAATGAATCACCACCAGCGCGGGTTCTGTTCGATGAACCGCATCACGCCGTCCAACTTTGACGCCTCTGTGCGAGGTTGATCGACGTACTCTCGTAGCCCCCAGCGCCCCCACTTCGTGTACGCACCGCAGTTGTTGTAGTGGACAAACAGCTTCCCACCGGCTTCTCGCCATGCCGTCAGGTAGCGAAGATAGAGATCGCTCATCCTGGGGTGGCGATTGATCGCGTCGAAAAGCGTATTGATTTTCTCGTCATTCTCGACGCCAGCCGCCGCTGAGAAGTGCTGCCCGCCCTCGTATGCGACCAGGGTCAAGCCAAAGCGGGAGGCCATCTCGGCCTGCTCCTGCATCCGTTTGGTCGCCTTGGGGATGAGCTCGGCTTCAGTGCGCCGGAGGAGCTCATCGAGCGACATCTCAGCGTACTCGGCTCGGTCCTTTCGATTGACGGCGACGCCAAAGTACGGGGCTATCGCGAGAGCGTCCACCCGCTGGTACAGGTCACGCTGCATCAGTATCTTCTTGCTGGTCCAGGCGTTGGCGGCCTGACTCGCGACGACGCGAACAACCCGGGAAGCGGATGCTCCGAAGACTTGATGCCAAGTTTTGAAAATCGCGTCGCTTCGCTCTGCTTGGCAAACGAGTGCTGCCCCGAATTTGCCTCCTTCGCTCTTTCCCGCCGGGCACCGCGCGACTTCCTTATGCTGATCGAACTGCGAGTTCCAGATTTCGTTGGAGTACTCGAGCCACACGCGAAACTCTTCCGGCAGAGTGTCGCGGACCAGAGTCGCAAACCGACGTATGTAGTCGTCGTCTGCCAGATGAGGGATGTTGACCCAGGGCTCTGCCCGTAGACGCGTAGCAAGCGACATCATGACCTCGACGGGTACGCCTCTTCGATTCCAGGTCGCATGCGTCACCTTGGGTCGATCCGCCCAAGTGCGGATTGTCGAATCGTTGGTGCGCATCCAATCCATGAAGCGCAAGACCAAGTAGTGACTCGTAGACTGCAAGAACTTTGGATGAAAGATCCGGTCTGGATACGTCTTCTCGAAAGCAAGACAGCGGCCGCTCGGGCAGGGATGGGAACGATCGCACCAGCGCGCGTCGTCTTCCTCGCAAGATCCCCCGGGCGGAAACACGCGGATGTTGCGGATGGGGTTGCCAGGACTCGTCTTGGAGATCGCGAAACGGACGGCGCCGTCTTTCTTCACCCGGATCACCTGCCGACCGGGGCGCGATTGGTTCTGCAGCAGCTCGTTACCGTGAGCGATCTCGCCCTCTCCGTCGTAGACGACGATGAACTCGCCCCCGGGGTGACCGCCTTTCGTCAACATGAGCGTCCTGGCGACCTGACCTGGCTTCAAAGAGCGGACCCAACCGTATTCGTCGAGATCGAGTGGGCGGCCATCGTCCCATTTCTCGTGGCTGCCGCTAATCCACGGTCGCGATGATTTGAACAGATCCACGAACGGCATGTCTGTGCTGTAGTCGACGACCCCGGCCAAGTTGGACCCTATCGCTGACGTTCGATTGAGCTCGGAGCTCGGTCCCGAAGCCCGGGCGTGAACGCCGATCCGCTCCGCTGCAATCGGTTCGCTACGGGAACGGCTGCACGAGACGCACAATGCGACCCCGAGCAACCCGATCGCCAAAAGAAGCCTTCTTCTCATCCCCGACCCCTGCCATGGAAGCGTCGGCTCAGCAATTGGCTCGATACATTCGACATGTTCGCAGCGAGAGAAAACCTAGAGCGGCTTGAAGCGAATGAAGCCGGTGCGGGTCGGCTCGTGCACCCACAGAAGCTCGAAGTCGAATGAGTCGAGCTCGGACCTGAGCTCGTCCTGCACCGCGCCACTTTCTCGGAGGCGCGCGCGAATCGCCTGAGCGTCCATATGCGGATCGATGCCCACATAGCCATTCGAAGCGAAGATATCGTAGCCGCGCTCGTAAGCGTGCGCGAGCATGCGGCCCTGGCGTAGCGCCATCGCGGAGTCTTTGTCCGCCGCAAACCCGAATGCATGAATCGATGGCGACTCGATCGAAAAAGAGATGATCCCGTCGTCGAGCTCGAGCAATTTGGCGTCAGGATCGATTTGGTCCAGCGCCTCTTGGATTGCGACTCGATCCGCCCAGAAATCGTATGATGGGTTGTGATCGACGTAGGCCGAGCTGAGGATCTGTCGGCCCATCGAGAAGAGCAAGACGATGGCGTAGCCGATGTAGAGAGCCTTCCTCGCGACGCCTCGGGCATCGAGTCTCGCGTACGCACCTCCGACCAGAACGGCGAAGAAGAAGGTCGTCATGAGCATCGAGAGCGCGAAGTACCAGCTTCCCTGATGCCAGAGGTGCACGTACGTGAGGTTGTAGGCGAGCTTGACCAGGATGCCGAGCGCGAATCCGATGGGCAGAATGTAGCGAGGCTGCCGCCTGTGCGAGACGCCGACCGACCAGACGTAGATCACGGACATCAGCGCGGGGCCGATGATCTGGACGAATCGAAACAGGTTCGCCTGGATATCTCCGGGGACGCTCGGTCTCCCCGTTGCCGACTCCTTGATGTCGATCAGGAAAGGAAAGGCCCCGGAGAGACCCACATAGAGAGAGCGAAACAGTACGAACCCACCCTTGACGCTTCCGCTCACCGGAAGGAAGGCCCCGGCATAGGCCTTGTTGTAGACGAGATACAGTCCGAGCACGACGGTGCTCAGGGCGACCACGTTGAACGCGGGTCGGATCCGATCGCGCAATGGAACACCCGGGGTCAGCAAGAAGACGAGGAAAAAGGCGGGGATCACGAAAACATCGTCCAGGCGGGACAACATGATGAGCGGCAACACGAGCCCAAGCCGCCACGAGACACCTCGGACCGAGGGGTCGTACATCGATTCCAATGTGAACCCTGGACGATGGACCTCGCGAGACAACACCAAGAGCGAAAGGCCGCCACAGAATAGGGACACTCCGCTTTCGAGGCAGTTCACGCTGGACCAGATAGGCCAGTTGTCGTAGCCGACGCCGAGCGTCAGGTAGTAGACACCCGGCACGGTCAGGAAGCTGAGGAAGGCGGAGCCCGTGTAGCGGAAGATGGCCGCGCTGGTCATTGCGACCCCTGCGCTGGCAACCAGTACACTGAGTAGGAATCCGGCTATCAGCAGGCGCTCGGTGTCGCCCCCGATGACCCGATGAAGGGACGTCAGCATGAACTGCCAAAGGGGGTGGAATCCGTTGGTCGCGGTCTCGCCGTCGAAGGTATACCAGCTTAGCGAGGAGCGCTTCGCAACCGCCAAATACAGAAACGCGTCGGCGCGCACGAAGTTGAAGACTCCGCGCGATCCGGAACGGAGCAGGGTGTAGAGAGGGGGGATGGCTACGAGTGACCCGGTGCCCGCCGCCACCAGCCAAGGGGTCCACTTTTTCGTCATGAGAACGCTCCCCACCCAGCTGCGGCGGCGCGCGCCCGCAATCGCTTCTCTCGCATCGCGTCCACAACCTCCTGCAAA
Organism: Myxococcales bacterium; assembly: GCA_024640845.1. Lineage (GTDB taxonomy): Bacteria > Myxococcota_A > Polyangia > Polyangiales > Houyiibacteriaceae > SG8-38. Next base: position 13,244 of record JAHEEE010000044.1, read on the forward strand.
ATCCCCGACAGGCAACCCCAAAGCGCCCCGCCCAGAAACAAAGCCAAGCGAGTGAAGTCACCGTTGGGGATCAAATCGAACGCAGCGAAGCCGACCATCAGGCCAAGTCCGCCGAGAAGACGCCGATCAGAGATTCGCGGCACATATTTCATCCGTCGTACCAGGGCGATGAGAGGAAAGAGCAGCAAGCCGAAAGCGCCGATGAAACCGACGATCCCGTGATCGCCGAACCGTATGATCCAGGCTCCGTCACGTATCGATACCGTAGACGATTCGCCCGACCAGCGCTCGAACACGCACGCCCGGCAGTAGCTTCCCCACCCGAACCAGGGACGCTCCAACGCCCGATCGAGCAACCGTCCTTCGTTCTCGAGGCGAAGCGTCATCGATCGGGCTCGTTCGCGCCCGTATTCATCCTCGGCCCAAGCTTCGAGAGCCTCGACCGGAATGACATCGTTCGCACGAAGCAGGGGATAAAGGAACAAGAACCCCGCGAGGCCCGCGGCAGTCAGGGCTTGGCCGCGGGGGGAAGCCAGCAACACGAGTGGAGCCGCGACCATAGTATAGAGAAAGGCGGCGAGGCTCTTTGAAAGAATGAGAACCACCCACAGATAGGACGCAACCCAGCCGGCAGAGAACCGAAAGACTTTGAGGCTACTCTTGTACAGAGCCGCGGCTGCCATCACCGCGAGTGCTGTAAAGATGGCGACCGCAAGCCCATGGGCCATGAAGACCATGGGACGATAGCCACCATCGCGCATCGCCTGCAAGAAGGAATGCTGATGGAATCCGTATACCCAGCGATGCAACTGCGGGCTGAGGATGAGCTCGATGAACTGAAGAGGGGAATAGAGGAGCGCCGCGGCCACCAGCGTGGTGAGCAGCACACGAAGATCCGACGCGCTCCGGAACATCACGCTGCCCAAATAGAACGGAAGGACGACGGTGAGTAGAGCGTTGAGCACTGCGTGGACAGCGTCGTACGGAACGTGCCCCGGCACATCTCGAGCGCCGATCTGGTAGGGATCGGTATTGAGAAAGACCGTGACGACCGCGCCGCTCACGAGGAGCCCAACACAGAGTCTGAACCAGCGACTCTTGGGCGCATGGGCGAAGCGTTCGCGTCGAAAGACGGCTCCCCAGATCAATATCCAAAGCGGTACGATTTCTAGCTTGGAGAAGTCCGGAAGTCCTGGCGGCTTGAAGAAGACGATCTCGGGGAGCAGGAGCAAGCCTCCCAGAAAGAGAACCGCTGTCGCCTTGGCCGGTGGCCAGCGCCAGGCTCCGAAATAGCTAACGGGAATCCACAGGAAGAACGCGAGGACGCTCAGGATGTTGCCGTCGGAGTAATACTGCACACCTGGCTCAGAAATCCTCGCGCATCCACGGCGCAACCAACACGCTGCTCATCATGCTCTCGTGCCGGCCCGCATCACCTGCACCATTGCTCGATCATGACATGTCCGCAAGATTGTCACCAGGTCGCTGAACCCGCCCCCGGCCCCGAAAATGCCCGCGTTTATGTGTGCAACGCCGGGCGTCTCGCTATAGTCGTATTCGGTGAACCTTCTGACGATCCTAGCCGCTGTGGCGGCCGCAGTTCTTGCGATTCCAGCGCTGGTCTTTTTCGTCGAATGCGTCGCCAGCGTGTTTCTTCGTGCCGGAAAGCAAGTTGCGAGACCCGGGGGGGTATCCCTCAGAGTGTTGATTCCCGCGCACGATGAGGAACTGGGCATCGGGGCGACTTTGGCCGAAGTGCAATCCCAGCTGGCGCCCGACGACCGCATCTTGGTCGTCGCCGACAACTGTAGCGATGGCACGGCAGAAATCGCGCGAGCCGCCGGCGTGGATGTAATTGAGCGGGTGGATCCGGAGCAAGGTGGAAAGGGATACGCGCTGGCCTACGGCATCGATCACTTGGCCTCGAATCCTCCAGACGTGCTCATCGTCATCGATGCGGATTGCCACCTCATTCCAGGTACGATCGACGCTCTCGTTCGAAACGCCGTCGAAACGGGCAGACCCGTACAAGCCGACTATGTTCTACAGCCCACCGAACGTTCGCCGATCTCGATGATCTCCGCGTTGGCGTTTCTCGTACGCAACCGCGTGAGGCCGCGCGGACTCCTCCGGCTGAACCAACCCTGCCACCTGGACGGCACGGGAATGGCGTTTCCGTGGAGCGTAGTGCGCACCGCTCCCGGCTTGGGCGGAAGCATCGTCGAGGATCTCACCATGGGAATCGAGCTGGCGCTGGAAGGACACGAGCCGGTGCTCTGCATCGATGGCGGAGTCCGAAGCCGCCTTCCGGGCTCCGAGAGCGCCGCCATGCAGCAGCGGCGACGTTGGGAGCACGGACAGCTGGCGACCCTCATTCAGTGCGGCCCGCGCCTCATCTGCCAAGGGGTTTTGCGGAGAAGGCTGGGACTCATCGCGATGGGTGCGGATCTGATGGTGCCACCGCTGGCCATGCTCGTGGGCCTCTTGGTTCTGGTCCTGAGCGCCGCCGGGGTAGTCGTTGCCGTTGGCGGCTCGCCAGTTCCGCTTTGGATCGCGCTCGTGGCGCTCGGCCTCATCGCGCTCGGTGTTGGTGTCGGGTGGGCGCGTTACGGACGAACGGAAGTTCCACTTCGATACCTGCTGCTCGTTCCACTCTACATCGTGTGGAAAGCTCCGCTCTATCTCTCTTTTCTACTTGGACGCGGCGAGAAGCGTTGGCGACGAACCGAGCGCTGAGGGCGAGAAGCGATCGCGCAAAGCGCTTCTCCAACACAAGAACGGAAACCTCGTAAAAACGGGCCTTGGCCAGCTCAGATCGCCGAGGACAGACGTCGCGATTGTGGTAAAGCTCACATCAGTTGCTCTCCATGGGACCTCGGTCGAAGAAGCTGGTTGGATGTCTCGATAGGTCTCGATTGCGATGCACAGGCGCGCGGGATAGACTCTCCAGTCGCGAAGCCCCCATCTCATGCAATCCGGATTAGATCCTACAGAAACCCCAAGGCGCGGTTTTTTCGATGCAAGCAGGCCTTTCGTGGGGCGCGTCGTTCGCGACGCACTCGGGAAGGCTTCGGCGCGCCAGGACCGCGAAGCACATCTTATCGCGGCAGTTGGCTGGCTCAAGCGAGCGCAGGCGGCAACTCCCGATGACGGCGTCAGTTACGGATACTCGATCCGCGGAGGTTGGAGGCCTTCCTACCGGGAGACATCGGGCTATATCGCCATCACGTTTTTCGACCTTGCAAGGCAACGACAGGATTCGGAGTCCGGGGCCCTCGCGCGCACGGTGTCGAAGTGGTTGTGCGAAGTCCAAGAACCCGACGGGTCGATTGCGAATCCACAGTATCGGCCCCATACGGGAATCGTGTTCGACACCGGTCAAGTGCTTTTGGGTTACGTGCGAGCCCACCGCGAAACGAACGACGCGCGTTTCCACGACGCGGCCGTTCGTGCAGCCTCGTGGCTTGCAGGCCGCATCGACCCAGATGGGGCGTGGCGGAGAAACACGCACCTCGAAACGCCCCACACGTACAATACACGCGTGGCGTGGTCAATGCTGGAGTGCAACCAGATCGCTCCAGACGCAGCGGTCGAATCGGCGGCAAGAAGGAACTTGGACTGGGCACTCGAGCAGGAACGAGACGGCTACTTTCGCAGCTGTGCCTTCACGCCTGGAGTTGCGCCCTTCACGCATACGATCGCATACGCGATTCGCGGCTTCCTCGAGTCGGCCCGTCTTCTGCGCGATGCACGCTACGAGGAGACGGCCGTACGCGCTGCCGATGCCATGATCGAGCACGTGCGTGAGGACGGTTGGATCCCTGGGCAGATCGACGAGGACGGTGGCTCTGCGGCGCGGTACTGCTGCCTGACGGGCAACTGTCAACTCGCGATCATCTGGTTGAAGCTCTACCAATCCACGGGATCGACGCGGTACCTGGACGCAGCGAAGCGAAGCTTGGGTTTCGTGATGGAACACCAAGACCTGACGACTTCCAACCCAGATCTTCATGGCGCCATCAAAGGCTCCCACCCGATTTGGGGATCGTACGCCCCGCTGTCCTATCCAAATTGGGCTGCGAAGTTCTTCATCGATGCGCTTCTGCTCTGGGATGAAATCGAGTCATGAAATCGGTACGCGTACTCAATTGCGATCTCGATGCGGCCACGGTCCAGAGCGCCATCGACTGGGCCCGCGAGTGGATCCTCAGCGGGCGGCGCGGCTACATTTGCACGGTCAACGTGGCGATTTTGATGATGATGAGATCGAATCGGAAGCTGCAGGGCTTTGTCGATCGCGCGTCGCTGGTGGTCGCCGACGGGCAACCACTGGTTTGGGCATCGCGGCTTCAGGGGGAGCATGCCCTTCCAGAACGGGTCACGGGTATAGAGCTCGTCGAAGAGCTCTGTGCGCTTGCAGCCAACGAAGGCTTCGGCGTGTACTTCCTCGGTGCCAAGCCAGCCGTCATCGAAACCGTGGCCCAACGATTGGCTGAACGCCATCCAGGACTCAAGATTTGCGGAGCGTCGCACGGATACTTTGACGCAGCCGAAGCGCCAAAACGCGCTCAGATGATCCGCGAAACCGGCGCAAGAATCCTCATCGTGGGCATGGGTGTGCCCTTGCAAGAGAAGTTCATCGAGGACCATTGGGAGGAGCTCGGAGTCGAGCTTGCGATACCGGTAGGGGGTAGCTTCGACGTCATCGCAGGCGCGACTCGGCGCGCGCCAGTTTGGCTGCAACGCATCGGGATGGAATGGTTCTTTAGACTCCTCCAAGAACCGCGGCGGCTCTGGAAACGATACTTGGTCACGAACACCCAGTTCATATTTCACTTACTCCTCAGGAGCTTTGGCCGATCTGACATCCGCAGCTCGTCCGACTCGCGCACATGTCAGCCAAGACGCGAATCCTGATCGTCATGGGCACGCGCCCGGAAGTGATCAAGCTAGCGCCGGTGGTCATCGCGGCTCGTGATCGCCCGGACGAGTTCGATACGTTCGTCGTGACCACCGGCCAGCACCGGGAGATGCTTCAGCAGATGCTTGCCGTGTTTCAGGTCGCAGTCGACTTCGATCTCGACATCATGAAACCCGGTCAGGACTTGCCCTATATAACGACCGCAGCGCTCAACGGCCTGCACGAGGTCATCGCGCAGGTGAAGCCGGACTGGGTCGTCGTGCAGGGTGACACGACAACCACTCTTGCAGGCGCACTGGCAGCCTTCTACCAACAGGTGCCAGTGGCTCACGTGGAGGCCGGCCTTCGAACGTATGACAAGCGCCACCCCTTTCCCGAAGAGATGAACCGAAGGGTGACGACGCAGATCGCTGACGCACACTTTGCGCCGACGACGCTGGCGCGAGAGAGACTGCTGCGCGAGGGGATCAGCGATGACGCTATCCGGACCACCGGCAACACGGGCATCGACGCACTGTTTCTGATTCTCGGCTCGAGCGAGGGGGAGGCCGCTCCAAAACAAGCTGGGGAGCGGCGTCTACTGGTCACGGCCCATCGCCGGGAGAACCAAGGTGAGCCGATGAGGCAAATCTGCCGAGCTTTGTTGCGCCTCGTCGATCAATTCTCAGATCTTCGCGTGATCTATCCGGTCCACCTGAGCCCTGCAGTGAGAGGTACTGTTTTTCCCTTACTGGGCGATCATCCTCGCATCGAGCTCCTCGAGCCCCTCGAATATCGTGGCTTCGTCGAAGAAATGGGGCGTGCCCATCTGATTCTGACCGATTCGGGTGGGATTCAGGAAGAAGCGCCTTCGCTTGGAAAACCGGTCCTGGTGATGCGAGAAACGACCGAGAGGCCTGAGGGAGTCGAGGCAGGGACGGCCCGGCTGATAGGCACGAATGAAGAGCGCATCTACTCGGAGGCCGCGGCTCTGCTGAGCGACGACGACGCCTACAAGAAGATGGCTCGAGCGCGGAATCCCTACGGCGACGGACGGGCATCTGAGAAGATCCTGGCCGCTTTGTCCGGGCGGCCTGGGGAACGTTGCTGAACAAGTGGAGCGGGGCCAGTCGTATGGGGCGTGCATCCTGGCCGATGACGCCCAGGCTGTTCGTGCTTCCGCGTGGGCCGTGCCTTATGCTTGAAATCATGCTGTTCCGACCGACCGCCGGCTCTCCTCATGCCCATCGCTGCTGATTCACCCCCGATTCGCGTCGGTGTCGCCGGCACTGGGTTCATCGCCCGCCGCTTGTTTGACTCTCTTCGCTTGATGGACGACCTCCAGGTCTCCGTCGCTCTGACCCGCCGCGCGCTCGACAGCGTCAGAGACGCGCCATCGGAGGTGCGGCTGACTCACTCTACGCAAGAGCTACTCGACAACTCCGATATCGTCGTCGAGTGTTCGGGTGACCCCATCCATGCGGCCGAGGTCGTCCGAGATGCCTTGGCGGCGGGGTTGCCCGTCGTCACAATGAACTCCGAGTTCCACGTGACCTGCGGCTCGCACTTCGTGGGCAAGGGCTTTCTCTCCGAGGCGAACGGCGACCAGCCAGGCGTACAAGCCCAGCTCCACGATGAGCTGGTCGGTATGGGGTTCCGGCCCTTGGTGTACGGCAGCATGAAAGGATTTTTGAATCCGAATCCGAGCCTCAAGGAGATGTTGTATTGGTCAGAACGCCAGGGCTTTCGAGTCCAGCAGACCACCTCGTTCACCGACGGCACCAAAGTACAGATTGAACAGGCGTTCGTCGCGAACGCCTTTGGCGCGAGCATCGCGAAACCCGGCTTGCTGGCAGTCCAAAACGACAGTGCTGATGCCGCAACCCGCGTTCTCGCCGAAGCTGCAGTCGAGCTCGGTCATCCGATTTCGGACTTCACCGTCGTGCCTGGCCAAGCGCCAGGTGTATTCGTGATCGCGACGATCGCCGAGTCACAGCGTCCCGTGCTGGCTGCGCTCAAGATGGGGGAGGGGCCTTTCTATACGTTCGTTCGACCCTATCATCTCTGCGCCTTGGAGATACCAAACACTCTTCGACGGGCGATGCAGGGGCAACCAGTGCTTTTGAACAACTCCGCGGCACCGACGATTGGCGTAGCAGCAGTGGCCAAGAGGCGCCTCAAGGCCGGAGAGCGCATCGAGACTGGAATTGGCAGCTTTCAGGTGCGCGGTACCGCGGTGCGATTCCGTGACGAGCCACGCCATCTTCCAATCGGTCTCCTCTATGGAGCGACGGTGACGCGCCCCGTGGAGCCAGAGCAAATGCTCACGATAGACGACGTGGACCTGCCGGACAGCTATGCGCGAGACATCACTTTGGAGCTGATTCGAGATGCATGCCGCCGATGAGGGCAGGGCACTTCCTTTGAACCGCTTCGACCTTTTTCCATGCGTTCTCAGGCCTCGAGGACTTCCTTGACGTTTAGAAGCGTGGCGTCCAGGCCACGTCGATTGCGCCTGAGCATGATCGCTTCGGCGAGCTTTCCCAGCACTGGGGTGGGTATCGAGTACTCGACCTTGATGATTAGCTTCGTTTTCTGGCCGAGGGGCTCGACGATGTTCGTCCAGATGCTCTCGATCATGCCGATGCTCTGATAGGCAGCGCACTCGTCCTGGACGTAGTTGACGGCAACACTCTGTCCACGGAGCTGGATCCCGACCATCTTGAAGGTCCACTCGTATTGCTGACCTTCGCCGGCCCCGATGACATGGCGCACATCGATCATGCCATGCACCCAATCGGGGAATGTCTTTGGCTCGTTCACGTAAGAAAAGACGTCGCTCAGAGCAGCGTCAATCACAATGCTGTTCTCGTAGGAAGGCATCAAGAATCGGGCTCCTCAATCGTTTTTGGTCGGGCGGTCGGGCAGCCTACGTGCTGTTGGCGACTCTGTCCATGACTTGTCCATGATCAAATCTCCTGTTGATTGCCCACCACGTCGGGTCGCTCTCCAAGATTGAAATGTCGGGTAGGGGGTCGGTGCGGCGCGGCCGGGAGCCGTATTTCACGGCGGTTTGTGCAAGGCGGAAGCGGCGGTCCGTCTGGGCGAATCTGAGTGCGGAGCAAGAGGCGGATGGCTTGAGAGGGCGTCGGTAGGCGTCGAGCGGGCCGGCCGGCTCAGGGTCCCGGCGGCGGCAACCGGTGCATGGGCTGGATGTGCAGAAACGAAGACGTCGACACGGCATTGGAGGCCAGGCTTCACTATGACGGAGCCAGCTATCCGACGAACCCGACTCTGCACCCGGTGAAACCGCCTAGCGGAACGACGGCGGGCGAGATCGTCGTCCGGAGATTTCAGTCGTTCACAGAGGGCCAGATACTGCGGTAGGCTCGGAGAGACGGTGTGCACCATGCCGATGATCGTTGCGGAAGGTAAACTACTCTTCTTCGTGCACGTGCCCAAAGCCGGTGGGTCGAGCATCGAGGAGTATCTGGTTCGTCGCTTCGGCAGCCCGCTCTCGATGTATGCCAGGCAGGATTGGGTAGAACGTCGAGAAAAAGGTGTGATCATTCCGCCGACTCATTTGAGCGCAAAGGCTCTCGAGGACGTCATGCCTCCCAATACGGCCTATTGTTTCACGCAAGTGCGCAATCCGCTCCAGCGAACGCTGAGCCAATATCGATGGCAGGCCGGACGCTCGCGGATCAGCCGCTTCAGTTTCTCGACGTGGCTTCGCATCGTTCTGCGCTGCGCCCGCATCGACGGGCGAGTGTATTACAATCACATTCGACCACAGTCGGATCTGGTGCCCGTGGACTGCGAGGTGTTCAGGCTCGAGGACGGTTTCGAGCCGCTAGTCCGCCGCCTCGATGAGGTGGTCGGCTCGAGCGCTCCCGAGGTCGAAGTCGGTCACCTCCTCAGAGCGAAATCCGTCCCGACCAGCGTTCACCGCGAGGACGTCGAAGCGATCCAGGATTTCTATCGTTCCGACTACGCGCGCTTCGGATACGAGCTCGAGGATGTGACGGCGTTCGATCACGATCCTCTGGCGCCGGCGCGAGAGGGTCTTGCGAGATCGGTCGCTCCGGCCATCGTCGTCCGCCAATTGTTCAAGATGGTGGTTTAGCACTGGCGCCAGACTCGCGCGAAAGACTCGGCTTGACCGCAACGCTCTCGATCAGGCTGACAGACTCTTGATCCAGATTGCGGCGCAAGTGTGGATTCAGCCACTCGAATTTCGCAGAACGTATATTATGTAAACTTTTTTATCAGCAAGCGCTCTCCGCCTCGAATCCCCTCGCTTCGCCCGCGGAATCCAGCGTGGCGCCTATTGGGGCGCAAAGATGAACGGGAACGTGAAGCTCAGGGGCTTGCCAGAGCGGCGCGTTGGGAACTTGATACTGCCGAGGACTCGGGCGACGCAGCGTTCGACCCCCGCATGGCCGGTGGTGTTCTCGAGCACCCGGACGGCTTGGACCTGGCCCTTGCGCATGACGTCGAAGCGGACCTTCACCTTGCCGGAGAGCTCCGGTTCGTAGCGGAGCGCGGACTCGTAGCAGCGATTGATCTTCGGGAGGTCCTTGGAGATCTTGTGCCGCACGATGTCGGCGTCGAGCTTCCCGTATGCCGCCTGTGTGGTTCCGCTCAGGCTCAGCGCCGCCAAGGCGGCAGCAAGTGCGACGACAATCCTGATTCGACCCGCAAAAGGCATCCCTGGCAGATACGCCTGGACCTGGGCCTGCGGCAAAAAAACCGCGTGTTCGGCCACTCGACTGCGGATTCCGCGAGGATTTCGCAGAGCGTGATACAATTTCCCCATGTCCCCCAAACGCTCAGACCTGTCTTGTATTCAAAGGACGCGCAAGCGGCTCAAGAACATGACGAATGCCGCGATTGGCGAGGGTTTCTTTGGGACCATCGCCCGACTCGGCCGCCTTCACCCAAGCTCGAACCCCGCCAAGCATGGTGTACAGGTGATCAGGGACGTCGAGTATCAGCAAACCGGCAACCCGCGCCACCGGCTCGACATCTATCGGCCGATCAATCGCCAAGGCGCTTTGCCGATCGTGCTCTACATGCACGGCGGCGCCTTTCACCTCCTGTCGAAGAACACGCATTGGCTGATGGGCCTCGCGTTTGCGCGCGCCGGCTACCTCGCATTCAACATCGACTATCGACTTGCACCGCAGAATCCGTACCCGGCGGCCGTGGCGGACCTGTGCTCGGCGCTCGAATGGGTCGCGGCCAACGCGGAAGCCTACGGTGGCGATCTCAGCCGAATCGTGTTCGCCGGTGAGTCGGCAGGCGGCAACCTCGCAACCGCGCTGACGATCTGTTGCTGCTACCGGCGTCCCGAAGAGTTCGCACAGCGCGCCTTTGCGACGGGGCTGGTTCCGACCGCCGTCGCGCCTGCGTGCGCGCCGCTCCAAGTGACCAACCCGGGCCGCCTCAACCGCAAGCGAAAGCTCCCTCGATGGGTCAACGACATTCTCGAGGGCATGAACGAGACCTACATCGGCGCTCTACACGACCCCGCGCCCGGTGAGCTCGACCTCGCCGACCCCCTCCACGTCTTCGAACGCAAGGAACGCCCCGATCGCGCCCTTCCCGCTTTTTTCGTGCCGATCGGCACCCGAGACCCGCTTCTCGACGACACGCGCCGCCTCGACCGCGCACTCAAGTCCATGAACGTCGTCTGCGAAGCGCGCTACTACGAGGGCGAGCTTCACGCGTTTCACGCGCTCGTCTGGCGCCGCCAAGCGCGCCGTTGCTGGCGCGAGCAGCTCTCGTTCCTCGCCCGCGCGCTTCAGCAACCGCGTGAGCCGCGGCACGAGTTCGTGGCGCAGGCCTAGCCGCGAGCGGGCTTAGCCTTGGCTCTCGGTGCCTGACGCGAGCGCGAGCGGCTTTTGCGCCTTGAAGCGGCGTCGACGAACGATGCCCGCTTCGCGCGCGAAATGGCCCACCATCGCGGACCACGCGCCGAGTGACAGAACGGGCTCGCGACCTTCGCTCAGCTCGATGATCTGCCGGTAAAACCAAGCGACCTCGGCTTGGCCATTCAGCGTTCGAATCGTTCGGACCGAGCTCGCGCGACCGAGCAACCCGGGACCGAGGCGAAGCGATTTCTCAGGAGTTGGGAGTACCTCACTCGAACCTCCGAGAATCCCTTTCGCCAAGTCCGTCTCGACGCAGAACGGCCGCGCGATGCCGATGACGTCGACTTCTCCGGAATCGACGACCTCACGCATGAGATCCGGCGTTCGAAAGCCGCCCGTGATCATCAGCGGCATGCCATCGATCGCCGCGCGCATGTCTCGCGCGTATTCGAGGAAGTAGGCCTCTCGACGGCGCGTGCTCTCGGCCTTTTTCTCCAATGCGTCGCCCTTGTCGCCGAAGCTCGCCAACTGTTCGTAGGTTCCGCCGGAAATCTCGATGAGGTCCAACCCGAGCTCGGCGAGCCATCGGGCGACTTGCACCGACTCTTCCTTGCTGAAGCCGCCTTTTTGGAAATCCGCGGAGTTGAGCTTCGCGGCCACGGGGAAGTCGCTCCCAACGGCCTCGCGCACCGCCTTGTAGACCTCCAGCACGAAACGCGCCCGATTCCGGAGGGAGCCTCCCCACTCGTCCGTTCTCCGATTCGCGCGCGGGGAGAGAAACTGACTTGCAAGGTATCCGTGGGCCGAGTGGATCTGGACACCCGTGAAGCCCGTCTCCTTGGCTGTGCGCGCGACATGCGCGAAGCGCCGGATGACGTCCTCGATCTCCCACACCTCGAGCGCGCGGGGCGGCGCCATCAGCCCCATCATGCCCTCGAGCTTCTCGGACGAAGGCGACACGGGATGGCTGCTCGACATGCGTGTGCACTGCCGTCCCGGATGACTGATCTGCATCCACAAGTGGTTGCCGGCGCGCGTGCCCGCCGCGGCCCACCGGCGCAGCGAGTCGTGCCCCCCGTTGGCGTCGATCACGACGTTGCCGGGTCGTTCGAGGTATCGTCGATCGACCATGACGTTGCCCGTGAGGAGCATCCCCGCGCCGCCATCCGACCAGCGGCCGTACAAGGTCTCGTGCCGCCCAGTCGCGTTGTCGTTGACGTCCGCCAACCCTTCGGTCATCGCGCCTTTGGCCAGGCGGTTTTCGAGCACGGCTCCGCACGGGAGCGTGAGAGGCATAGACAGAGTTTCCATCGCGGCCAAGCATAGGGCCATACGCGCGATCGGCGAGCACGGCTCAGCGTCGGCCGGATCCGCCTAGCAACACGTTCATCAGCGGGCTCCCGTCGACTTTGGCGTCTTTGATCAACGTGTCGAGCAGTTGTTTGCCGAATCGAGCCAGGTCGAGAAGCTCACGCACTCGCTCCTCTTGGAACTGCGCCCTAGCCCGCGACGCCGGGTCCTTGGCCTTGCCCTTCAGAAACTCGATCGCATCTTCCATGATGTCGATCGCGTCGAGCACCTCGACCCGCTCACGCTCGTTGAACACGCGCGAGATCATCTTCCAGAAGTTGCCTTCCGCCGTGAAGTGGTCGCGGCGCTCGCCCTGAAGCCAGACCTTCTTGACGACCCCCCAGCGCAGAAGCTCGTTCAGCGTCATCGAGACCGCGCCCGCGCTGAGCTGGAGCTTCTCTTGTATCTCGGGGGCGCTGTGAGGTCGGTCGGAGAGATAAAGGATTGACCACAAGCGACCCATGTTCCGCTTGAAGCCCCAGAACTCGATGAGGCGCCCCACCGAATCGCTGATCAGAACCTCGCTTTGCCAGAGCTCCTCGTCGCTCTCTGCCACCATAGCGCCCTAGCCCGAACCCCTACGCTTGACCAGCCGCCCGCTGGCCACAACAGTCTGCGCCATGGAACGACCCACGTTCGAGGCGATGCTCGAAGCCGCCGCCGGCGTCGAGCGCAAAGGCGACGAATACACAGTCGAGGACGGCTACAGCTTGTCGGTTTACATCGGGCAGCCCGGCCAGGCGATGGAGGTCTCCGAGGTCGCCACCCTCAAGCTCAGCGCGGCTTTCTGTGAAGCGACCTCGCGCGAGCATCACTCCGCCTACTTCATCGAATACAGCAGCCTACACGGCCTCTGCGTGCGCCCTCCAAGTGGCGGAGGCGGACGCCGAGCGGGGTTTAGCTAGGAGACTGTGGCCGCCGCGGTGATTTGACGTAGGATGTAGTCGGGGGTCCGAGGTGTCTGCGCGAATTCTGGTCTGCGACGACGAAGCGAGCCTGCGCGAGATGCTTCAGATCTTGCTGCGGCGCGAAGGATATCGGGTGGACGCCGTCGACGGGGTTCACGCAGCGCGCGATCAGCTCGGAAGCTCCGATCCATATGATGTCGTGATCACCGACCTGGTGATGCCGGACGGAACCGGGATGGAAGTGCTCGACGCGGTTCGCGCCCGCAGCAACGACACCCAGATCCTGATGATCACCGCGTATGCCACCACCGAGCAGGCCGTCGAAGCCATGCGTCGCGGCGCATACGATTACGTCCAGAAGCCCTTCAAAAACCACGAGCTACTGGCCACGCTCGAGAAGGCGCTCGAGAAGCGCGCCATCGTGGCGGAGAACGAGACGCTTCGCGCTGAGGTCAAGTCGCGATGGACGGAGGGACAACTCATCGGGAAGAGCGCCGCGATGGACCGATTGCGTGACCTCGTCAAGCGCGTGGCCGGGGCAACGACCAGCGTTCTCATCACCGGGGAGAGCGGGACGGGCAAAGAGATGGTCGCCCGGGCGCTGCACTTTCAGAGCCCGCGCGCCGAGCAGCCGTTCGTCGTGCTGAACTGCGGCGCCGTGCCCGAAAACCTCATCGAGAGCGAGCTCTTCGGGCACGTCAAGGGCGCCTTCACCGGAGCCACTGGCGCCAAAGAGGGCCTGTTTCGGGCCGCCGACGGGGGCACGCTGTTCCTCGACGAGGTCGGCGAGCTCCCGCCATCCCTTCAGGTGAGCCTGCTACGCGTCCTTCAAGATCGCAAAGTCAGGCCGGTCGGGGGCAGCACCGAGGTCGAGGTCGACGTGCGCGTGCTTGCGGCTACCAATCGTGACGTCGAATCCGAGGTTCAAGCCGGAACATTCCGAGAAGACCTGTTTTATCGCTTGAACGTGATCCGCATCGAAGTGCCCCCACTTCGCGACCGCAAGGAAGACATTCCGGTGCTCGCGAACTACTTCCTCGCCAAGCACGCGGCGCTTCAGGGTCGGCACATCGAGCTCTCGCAGGAGGCGATGCGATGGCTCGCCCAGCAGCCCTTCTCCGGCAACGTTCGTGAGCTAGAAAACATCATCGAGCGCGGCGTGACCTTGGCGCGCGGCAACACGGTGGAACGTGAGGACCTAGGCGACAGCCACCCCGCCAAGAAGGCAGGCAATCTCTCTCAGATTCCCGAAGGGACCTTCGATCTCGACGACTACCTCACGCAGGTCGAGCGTGAGCTCTTGTTCCGGGCGCTCGACCAAGCCGGCGGCGTTCGAAAGAAGGCCGCCGAGCTTCTCGGAATGAGCTTTCGGCAATTCAGGTATCGTTTGGCAAAACACATCGACCCTGAAGTGGGCGATGCGCGCAGCGATTGATATAGTGGGCCGTGGAGGATCTTCTTTGGCACCTCAGCGACGAAGCGCAGGCTTCACCACCATCGAGCTCTTGATCGGGGTCGTGATCGTCGGGATCTTGGCCGCGCTCGCCGTCCCGACGTTCAAGGGATACGTCTATCGAAGCCGCGTGAGCGAGGCGGTGACGGTGCTCAACGAGATCAAGGCGCGGCAGGAGACCTATCGCAGCCGTTACGGCAACTATGCCGAGGTGAGTGGCAATGGAGACTGGGTGTCGGCGACCTTCACGCCAAGCTCGGCTCCCGGTCCGCAGGCGGTGGCTTGGCCGAGCGGCGCCGGTTGGGAAGAGCTCGGATTGAGCTCACCGGGTCCGGTTCGGTTTCGCTATGCAACGGTCGCCGGCCCGCCCGGGTCGACACCACCGACGAACAGCAACCTCAGCAACCGAGATTTCTGGTTCGCCGCGCAAGCTCGCGGAGACCTCGATGGGGATGGGACCACTTTCTTTCTCGAGGTCTATTCCGACTCGCGTCTGATGTACAACAGCGCGGCGGGCATAGGAGGCTACGAATGAAGCGCAACCAAGGATTCACCATCACCGAGCTCATGATCGCGGTCGTGATCATGGGGGTCCTGGCTACGCTCGCGATTCCGACCTTCACCTCGTACATCTACAAGGCGCGCGTGACCGAGGCATCGAACTTCCTCGGCGAAATCAAGCAGCGACAGGAGTCGTACCGCAACGAGTTCGGCCAATATTGCGCCGTCAACGGCGATGACTGGGGCAGCTACAACCCGACGACGCTTCCAGGCGCCGACCCGGTGGTGTGGACCTCGACGACCAACTGGGACCAGCTCGGCGCCAGCCCCGACGGTCCCATCCGTTTTCAATACGCCACCGTGGCGGGCTTCCCCGGCGACGCCGTGCCGAGCGGCACCAACCTCGACAACGACGATCACTGGTTCGCCGCCCGAGCGCTCGGCGATCTCGATGAGGATGGCGACGACTTCTTCCTCGAGATCTACTCTCAATCGAACACGATCTACAACAGTGCTAGCGGAAAAGGTGGCTGGGAGTGACAATTTCCGTCACCTGCGGGTGACGAATTCTGTCCTTCTGGCCCGGTTTTCGGCACTGTCGATCGGCGATTCGTCAATAATTTCGAGTCGGGGTCCACTTCGGGACAATTGGCACGGCAGCTGCATTGTCATGGAGCAGCAACTTTGAATTATGCGGGCACTGGCCCGGGGGAAAGGTAACGAAACATGAACAAGCTACTCTCGAAGAAAGAGGGATTCACCCTCATCGAGCTGATGATCGTCGTCGCTATCATCGGCATTCTCGCCGCGATCGCGATCCCGGCATTCATCAACTACGTGAAGCGTTCGAAGACCTCGGAAGCGGGTGCGAACCTCAAGTCGCTCTTCCAGGGCGCCGCAGCCTACTACGAGCAGGAAAACTGGAGCCAGGGTCTCGTGACCGCTGGCGGCACCGTTGCCTCGTCGACACACTGCACGGTTTCCAGCGCAGCGCAGAGCGGTAACCCGACCGACCAAAAGCGCGTCGTCGACTGGAGCGCGGAAACCAACGCTGCCGAGTTTGCGGCGCTCAACTTCGGTCCAGCCGATCCGATTTACTTCGACTACAACGTCGTCGCGACGCCGGCTGCTACCGCCTGCGGTATCGGACCGAACTCCGCGATCTACACCTTCCAAGCCATCGGCGACCTCGACAACGATGGCACCCTGTCGAACTTCAACCTCGAGGCCGGTTCGAACCCGGACAACACGCTCTACCGAGCGCCCGGCATCGAGCAGGTCAACCCGCTCGAGTGATCGATTTCGGATGACCACTGCAGGGGCCGCGGCGACAGCCGCGGCCTTTTGCATTTAAGGGGCGCCTTGGTGTTCTTGGGTATACTTCGAGCCGTGAAGGCGGGGGCACGGATGCTTGCGGTGGCGGTGGCGGTGGCGGCGCTCGCCGGCGTGTGGTCGCTTCGCGGCCGCGCGATGGAGCAGTACCTCCAAACCCAGACCTACGAGGACATCTACTATCTGCCGCCCCCCGCTTGGCTGCAGGTGATGAGCCTCGGCTATCGGCGCGCCCTCGCGGACCTGATCTGGCTCCGAGCGCTGATCTACTTCGGCGACGAGTTCGAGAACAGGGGCGCCGTGAAGCACGTCTTCAACTATGGGGAGTCGATGTTGGCCCTCGACCCCGACTTCCGTCGCGTATACCGCTGGGTGGGGGTAGCGGGGGTGTACACGCCAACGGGCAGCCCGCCGGAGTTCATGGAGCGGGCGATCAATGTGCTTCGGCGTGGCGTAGAGCGCTTCCCCGAAGACGGTCAGCTCGCATGGGACGCGGGCGCGACGATCATGTACGAGCTGCTTCCACACCTTCCAAAGGACGACCCAGACCGGGAGCGCCTACGCACCGAGGGCACCGAGCACATGATGGCGGCGGCCCGCCTAGGCGCGGGGCCAGACTGGCTCGTCATCACGAACGCAAGCGCGCTTCGAAAGCTCGGAGAGAAAGAGCGCGAGCTTCACCACCTCGAGGAGATGTACGCCATGGTGCGCGACCCAGTCGTCAAAGGGCAGATCGAAGTGCGTCTCTCGCAACTTCGTGACGAGGCGTATGCGGAGGCGTTCCGCCGCGCGAACGAGGAGTTCGAGGAACGAAGAAAGGCCGAGTTCCCCTACCTGCCCCCGACGCTCTACTTCTTCGTCGCCGACCCGATCGAAAGCGCAATCGGCCTCGGGGACCCAAGTTAGATGTCGCGCGGCCGCCCGAGACTGAGCCTCATCGAGGCGGCGCTCCTGCTTTGCTTGATCGCGGTGGTGCTAGCCGTGTTCGTGCCGACGTTCGTGCGCCGGATCCGAACCAACAAGATCAGCGAAGCGGCGGAGCTTCTCCAGGAAATGAGCCAGCGCGCGAGCGCCTACTACGACACGACGCGCCCGTCACTCGAACCGGGCTGCCTACCTCCGGCCGCGGGCCCAACCCCAAGCGCCCCGAGCGGAGAGCCGCGCGCGATCGATTTCTTTTCGCCTCAAGCCGCGGGCCACGCCACCTGGGAAGCCATCGGGTTTCAGCCGGAGCGCCCCATCCGATTCAGCTACAGCTATACCCCCTCCGAACACGGGTGCGGCTTGCGCGGCTCGACCGAGGACGTCTCCGTGGTATTTCGCGCCGAGGGTGACCTCGACGGTGACGGCGTGCGCTCGGTGTTTGAACGGCGCGCTTCCGCTGGGCGGGATGGCTTCGCGCCAGGCGATGCACTGCTCGTCCACCAGCGCACTGAATAGTGGCGATTACTCGGCGGCACCTGCGGCGATGCGCGCCTCCGCGTCGACCAGGGCGGTCACGATCTCGCCCGAGGCCCGCCTCAGCGCAGGAGGCACGCTGTCCCCGAAGCGGTCCGGATGGAGGTCTCGAACCAGCTTTCGCAACGCGCGCCGTGCGTCCTGCCCGCCTGCGCCCTCTGGGAGATCCAGGAGCGCATGCGCCGAGGCCCGTCTCCTCATCTCGCGGCGCTTGCGGAGGAGCAACGGATACGAGCCCACGGCTTTGGGCGCCGCGCAACGAAGAAGCTTCAGCATCCAGGCGAAGCGATAAGCGCGAAGCCCACAGCCCGGAAGGCTCGGGATATCTTCGGCTGAGATGCCACGCCGGAGCCAAAAGATGACGGCGGTTTCTTCGGATCTGAGCTCCGCGCCGACGAGCATCGCCTCCCCCGCCTCGCTCAAGTAGTACATCGCTGCGCCGAGATCCGAGCGAATGGCAGCCGTGTCGACCTCCCGAAGCGCGCCGCGCATCACCTGGAGGGCGACCTTGCGCGCGGGCACGGGCTCGCGGAGCTTCCACCAGGTGGTCGACAGGGGCTCTTGCACCAACCGCAGCACGAGCCCGTCCCACGCACACACGCGGGCAAGGCTCTCGAGCATCTGGCGGTGCGAGGTCGCGACGCGACGATCCACGTTCGCACCGACGACTAGGCTGTTTTCGAACGACAGCGTCGCCGTGCGCCCCTCGCCTTGAAGATGAAGCGTGCCGCTCGCGCCGGCTCGGTCGAGTCCGAGCAGAACACGACACAGCATCGTGGCGCTTGTAAGCGCTTCCATGCATTCCCGATAGGCGATTGCCCCATCGGTGGCCAATTTCTAGAGCATATCTCCTAACCCGCGACCGAGGGGGTTAGGAGCTATGCTCTAACGTGACGCGGCGTAGCGCGGATCGCCCGGACGCAGCGCGAGGGCGTTTCGGATCTGTGCGAACCGCGCGGACACCGAGGTCGGGGCGACGCCGTAGCGGCGTGCGACCTCTGCCTG
>JAHEEE010000045.1:0-27867 GCA_024640845.1 Myxococcales bacterium
CGCCCGAATCCAGAGCCCCGTTCCCCCGACCACGATTGGCAATCGACCACGCGCGCGCGCTCCCGAAATCGCCTCGTCCGCGCGCCGGGCATAGTCCGCCGCATCGATGTCCTGGTCGGGGTTGATGACGTCGATCAGATGGTGCGTGATGGGTCCAAGCTGGTCTGCTACGGGCTTGGCCGATCCGATGTCGAACCCGCGATAGACTTGGACACTGTCCGCTCCAATCAGCTCGCCATCAAAGTGCTCCGCGAGCGCGATCCCAGCCGCTGTCTTTCCCGTAGCGGTTGGACCGGCGATCACCAGAAGAGGTTCGAGTCGCTCAGCCATCGCCGTCGTCCGACGAGTCTGCGGGTAGTTGGACGCGTGTCACGATGCAAGCGTCATGGTCGACGTGGGACGGCCGAATCGCAGCTGCGATCTGCCGAGCTTCCTCCTCCGAAAGCTGCTCACCGTTGGGCGTCGCGCTCACCTGGGCCAACTCGCGAAGTATCCGATCGAGCGCGTCTGTCGCTGTGTCCTCCACCGTATCGAGGACGTCAAGCGCGGCTTCGAGCAGCACGGTCGCGCGCGCGTCTCCGATTAGCGCTGGCACTGCGCGAACGACGTAGGCCCCGTTGCCGAGTTGCGACCATTCGAATCCGAGCGACTGGAGCAGATCGTCGTGCCTGCCGAGGATTCGCTCTCGTGGAGCCGAGACCTGAAGGCGGTCAGGGAACAGGAGGTTCTGCCGCGTGAGACTCCCCTGACGAATCTCAGACCGAAGTGCATCGAGGCGACGTTCGGCGTCGGCTCGCTCGCGATCGACGACGATCAGCTCGTCGTCGCTTTCGCATACCAACAAGCTCTGCCTGACTTGCGTGATGAATCGAAGTCCGTTCGGTGGCCGCGCCTCGTACTCGCTCTGTGCCTGTGCGACCGAAGATTGGTGCCCGGCGCCTCCTCGACCATGCTCGGCGCTTTGAGGCTGCCCGACCTTTCCGATCCGAGTGTTCCAGAACGCATCGCCTGCGGGGGCGGAAGGAAGGTGAGGCGCGAGCATGCGGGTTACCAGATCGAGCGTTCGAGCAGACTGCCGAAATCGCACCTCGGTCTTCTGGGGATGAGCGTTGACGTCGACGTCTTCGGCCGGCATTCGAAGCGACACCACGCCACGGGGGTAGTGCCCGGGTGCCAAGCGACCGCCATAACTGAACGCGATCGCGCGTGCGAGAGCGCGATCGGTGATCGGCCGACCGTTGACCAGCAGAAAGAGATGGCGCGCTCCGGCGCGTGCGAGCTCCGGCGGCGCGAGAACGCCGTCGAGTACAATCCCGCCCCGCTCTGCATGGATCTCGTGCAGGGGGATCTCCCCGAACACCTGGTACGCGCGTTCGGCAAGGCTCTTGGCAGGAAGGTATTGCCGGGCGGTCCGCCCGTCGGAGCTGACCTGCAGCCGAAGCTCCGGATGGCTCAACGCGGCGCGCTGACAAACCTCGAAAATGCGTGAAGTTTCGGTTTGACGGGCCCGAAGAAACTTCTTTCGCGCTGGTACGTTGTAGAAAAGGTTTGCCACCTCGACGCTGGTCCCTGGCGGACACCCTGCGGGCTCGATTGATCTCAAGACCCCGCCCTCCACCACCACCCGCGTGCCCTCCAGATCTCGTTTGGGGCGCGTGGTGATCGTCATCTTGGAGACCGAGCCGATCGAGGGAAGGGCTTCCCCTCGGAAGCCGAGCGTGTTCACGTGGACCAAATCTTCGAACGAGCGGATCTTGCTCGTCGCGTGGCGCTCCACGCAGAGCGCGGCGTCCTCGGCCGACATCCCGGCGCCGTCGTCACTGACCCGGACCTGTCCCCGGCCTCCATCTTCCACTGATACGGTAATCGCCGTCGCCCCAGCGTCGATCGCGTTCTCCAACAGCTCTTTCACCAGGTTCGCAGGCCGCTCGATCACCTCGCCGGCCGCGATTTGGTCGACCAGCGTATCGTCGAGCACTCGTACCGTCGGTCCCACCGCGTGCGCCTATCAAAGCCAGCCTCTCTTGGCAACGGGCAGCCCGCATTCGCCGTACCTCCGTTGACCCTCCGAGAACCGCGATGCTACCGTGAATTTGGGGAGCTAGCTCGCAATCTGTCGCCATGAAGGTGTGTCCTGCATGCAGAGTTGACTACGGCGGGGGGGAAGTATTCTGCCCGGTCGACGCAACGCGTCTCGTGACGACGTCGCAGATTAGCGCGAACCCGCTCGACCCGGACGACCCGCTCATCGGCCGCGTGCTCGCGGGCAAATACGTGGTGGAGCGCCGCATCGGGGAAGGCGGAATGGGTCTGGTGTACCAAGGCGTGCATCGCGACATCGATAAGCGGGTCGCCATCAAGGTGCTCAGGGACGACCTCTCACGGCGTCCCGAGGTCGTGGCTCGCTTCCGCCAAGAAGCGAGGAGCGCGTCGCGCATCGGCCATGAGAATATCGTCGACATCTCGGACTTCGGCGAGACCACGCGCGGGGCGAGCTATTTCGTCATGGAGTTCCTCGAGGGCGAAGACTTAGCCAACGTCCTCGGGCGGGAGGCGACGCTCGGGCCGGAGCGCGCGTGCGCCATCGTCCTTCAATGCTGCCGCGCGCTCTCCGCCACGCACGCCAAGGGGATCGTTCACCGTGACATCAAGCCCGAGAACATCTTTCTAACGAAGAGAGACTCGGTCGACGACTTCGTGAAGATCGTCGACTTCGGTATCGCGAAGATGAGCGACATCGAGACCGATGGGGCACCAGGGCGAAAGCTCACGAAAACAGGAATGATCTTTGGGACACCCGAGTACATGTCGCCGGAGCAGGCAGCCGGCAAAGAGCTCGATCACCGCGTCGACGTCTATGCGCTCGGAATCATCCTCTTCGAATGCATGGCGGGGCGCGTTCCGTTCGAAGGCGACACCTTCATGGGGGTGCTGACTCAGCACCTGTTTGCCGAGCTTCCATCGATTCGCGAGCTGAATCCGAACACGAAGATCAACCGCGAGCTCGAGCTAGTAATTCGCAAGGCGCTCGCCAAGGACCCAGACGACAGGTACCAGGACACTGAGGAGCTTGCCGACGCCGTGCAATGTGCGCTCGACGGCCGACTGAGTCGCGCCACTGCAGAGACGCCGCAAGCAGTCAGGATGCCGCCGTCGCTTGGCGATCTCGATCCCGTTCCACGACGCAAGTCGCCACGGTGGGTTTGGGCCGCGACGGTGCTCGGTGCTGCTGGTGCGCTCGCATGGGTTGCCCTGGGCTCGGGCCAGAGCAGCCCGCCTGCGCCCGAAGCGCCCCTCGAAGCGTCCGCGGCGCCCGAGGAGCCCACGGTTGTCGACCTTCGCCCCATCCCGGATGCTCTCCCCGCCGAACCCGCCGAACCCGCCGAACCCGCGCCGGAGCTCGTTCGCGTGCGAGTGACCACCGACCCGACGGGCGGAGCGGTCATCTACGGCGACGACTCGACCGCGTGCGAAGCGGCGCCCTGCACCTTGGAAGCGGCCCCGGGGGCGCACCTGGTGCTTCGTGCCAAGCTTGGTAAACGGAGAGGACGGGTGGCTATCACCCCAACCCAAGACGAGACCGTGTTGATTCAGCTCAAAGCGCCGCGGAAGGCAGCGGCCAAGAAAGAGGTTTCGGAACAGCCGGCTCCTAGGCGCGCTGCGCGGAGCTCTGATCTCAAAGTCCCCGAGTGGGCTCAGTGAATGAGGCCGAGCACAAAACCCTAGCGGATCTCGAGTGGGGTCAGGTGGAGCGGGCCGTCGCCGAGCGCTGCCAGGGACCCTTGCGCGAGAACCTCGTGCTTCCAATCGCCGATTCGTTCGCGGAGACCACCCGTTCCCTCGCTGAATCCAAAGAAGCATGGATGCTGATCGAGCGCGGCGAGCCGCTTCCGTTGGATAGCCTGCGTGACATCGCGGCATCGCTCCAGCACCTTCGGCGTGAGGGCGTGCTCGATGGCTCAGCGCTGAAGGACATCCGGGTAACGCTGCGGGCGGCGTCAGCGCTCCGCCGCTTTCTGGCTCAGCGCAAGGAGCTCGTGCCCTATCTCCACCGCGCTTGCCCGATCGATCCGACCCTCGACGGGCTCGAAGACGAGCTGAGTCTCTCGATAGGCGACGACGGGTCCATTCTCGATTCAGCGAGCGCGGAGCTCGCGGGCCTTCGTGAGGAGGCGGGGAACTTGCGAGCTCGCATCATCCGCAAGCTCGAAGACGTCATTCAGAAGCGAAGCGCAATTCTGCAGGACTCGTTCTATACGATTCGAGAAGGACGATACGTGCTCCCGGTGCGTGCGGACGCGCATGAGCGGTTCCATGGAATCGTCCACGGATCGAGCTCGAGCGGTGCGACGATCTTCGTGGAGCCGCGCGAGCTCGTCGAGCGTGGCAACCGCCTCAAGATGGCGCAGGCCGAGCTCGAGCGCGAAGAGCGCCGCATTCTGGCAGCTCTCTCCGATCTCGTGCGCCAGTATGTGGCGCAGCTGGGCGCGGCCGCCGACGCGCTCAATCATGCCGACGTGCGCAACGCGAGCGCTCGATTGGCGGTCGATCTCGATGCGAGCTTCGTCGAGCTGTGCGAGGAGCCGAGGATCTCACTACGAGAGGCCCGCCATCCGCTTCTCGTCATGCGGGCGATCGCTGTCGTCCCGAACGACCTGGAGCTCGAGGGCGGTGAGGCGCTGGTGATCTCCGGCCCGAACGCGGGTGGTAAGACGGTCGCTCTCAAGATGCTTGGCCTCACGGCGCTGATGACCCGCGCAGGCCTGCCCGTGCCGGTTGCGGATGGGAGTGTGTGTGGCTTCTTCGCGCCGGTGTTGGCTGCCGTAGGTGACGAGCAGAGCCTCGCCCGAAATTTGTCGACGTTCTCGGCCCACCTCGTGACGCTGAAGAGCGTCCTCGAGCTGGCGCAGGAGCGCGTATTGGTGCTCCTCGATGAGCTCGCAGGTGCTACCGACCCAGAGGCCGGCGCTACGCTGGCGTGCGCGATCGTCAAGACCCTCATCGAGCACAAGGCCGCCGT
Source organism: Myxococcales bacterium (assembly GCA_024640845.1). Taxonomy (GTDB): domain Bacteria; phylum Myxococcota_A; class Polyangia; order Polyangiales; family Houyiibacteriaceae; genus SG8-38. The sequence continues at coordinate 5,021 of JAHEEE010000045.1, forward strand.
CGCAGTCACGACGCATTACGAGGCGCTCAAGGCGTTAGCCGCGGAGCGCGAAGACATGCACAACGCGGCGGTCGGGTTCGACTTCGACGAGATGGCACCAACGTTCCGCCTGACGATGGGGGTGCCCGGGAGCTCGAACGCACTCGACGTGGCCCGCCGCTACGGCATCCCCGAGGAGGTCATCGAGGACGCGCGGCAGTTGCTCCCGGAGCACTCGCAGAGCTTCGAGAAACTCGTGGCGAAGCTCGAGGCCGCGACGAAGGCCGCCGAGCAAGAGCAGGCGACCCTCGCGCAAGAGCGCGCTCAGGTGGCCGAGCAGCGTGCGAAGCTCGACGTAAGGCGCCAAGAGCTGAAGGCCCGCGAGGCCAAGGGGCTCGGCGTGGAGGCGCAGCGCCTGGTCGACCGGGTTCGCGAGCTTCAGAAGAGCCTCGAGCACGCCAAGAAAACACTGCGAGCCAAACCCGAGCCGGAGGCGGTGTCTGCGGCGGATGCCGCGTTGAGCGAAGGCGGAGCACTTCTCGGCGACATCGATGCCCGCCGTTTGGCGTTAGAGCCGAAGCCGGTGCAGACGACCGACCTCGATCCAGGGACGGTGCGCGTCGGAGACCGCGTCTGGGTCGAACGCCTTCGGAGCGTCGCCGATGTGGTCGAAGGACCGGCGCGCGGCAAGGTCCGGGTCTCTGCGGGCATGATGAAGCTATGGGTCGACCTGAGCGACTTGCGCGCGCTAGAGCACGCGGCGGAGCCGGCTCGAAGAAAGGTCGAGGTCCCTCAGGTCCATCCCAAATCGAAGCGCGCGATTCGCACGGTGGAAAACACTCTCGACGTTCGCGGGTTGCGTGCCGAAGAAGCGGTGGCGCTGACGGAGGCGTTCCTCGACCGCATGTATGGCGCAGCCGAGCCCGCCGCGTACATCGTTCATGGCATTGGTAGTGGCGCGCTTCGACAGGCTCTGCACCAACACCTCTCCGCCGACGACACCTACGTCGATGGCTTCCGGCCCGCCGAACGGGAAGAGGGCGGCCCGCAAGTGACTGTTGTGTCACTCAAGTGACGGGCACTAGTGCCCGGCCTTCACCGCGGCCTTGGCGTTGTAGGGCTTGACGGCGAGTTGCCAAACCGCCAGTCCGATTCCCACCATCAAGATCGAGGCCCACTGAGCCGGTGTGAGCCCAGCGTAGCGCACGTCTCCTCCCTCGAGAGGCGCGGCGCGCAAGAAGTCGAGGAAAAAACGAACCGGCGCATACACGATCGGCAGGAGCACGCAGTAGAAGCCAACCGGACGGCGTTTGCGATGTTCCAGCCACACGAAGAGGCCAATAATCAGGAGTGAGTAGAGCACCTCGTAGAGCCCGAGGTCGTGGCGCGGTCGGAAGGGAGGATCGCCAAAGCGGTAGTCGTTCACCGCCATGAAGAAGTCGGTGACCTTGCCGGGATGGTCATGCACGCTGAAGCAACCAAGGCGCCCGAAGAGCCACCCAAATGGCAGCCCGAAGCAGACCGCGTTAGCGTATGGCAGAAGCTCCGTTTTCTTGCGCCAGCGCCAGATGAAGCAACCAAGGATTCCTCCAAAAAAACCACCATAGGAGGATAGGCCAAGCCACGTTGACAGGAACATCGAGGGGTGTCGCAACGCCTGCATGAACGTTTCGCGCTCGTAAAGCAGGCCATTCAGGAAGTACCCGAAGATGAAGCCCGTGACGACTGCGTAGGTGACGAGGTCACCGGTTGCAATTGGATCGAGGTCATTGCGCCTCGCGAACCTGCCGGCCACCCAAGCGCCCAGAAGCACACCCGTTGCAACGAGAACGCCGAAAGGCTGAATCGAAAGCGTGTCGCCGAGAATCGGCAACGAGAAGGGTAACGGGATGTCCCACGACTCCAAACGAAACCAAGGAATGAATAGCGAGGCATACATCGCGGCCGAGCCTAGCATCGACACCCTTGCACCGCTGCCTTTCAAAAGCTAAGGCCAGCCCGAGGTAAAACCATGACCGAGATCATCGCTGTAGGCGCAAGAGAGATTCTGGACTCCCGAGGCAACCCAACCGTCGAGGTCGATATCGAGCTCATGGGCGGGGCGACAGGTCGTGCGGCGGTCCCCTCGGGCGCGTCGACCGGTGAGCACGAAGCCCTCGAGCTGCGCGACGGCGATGCGAGCCGCTATCTCGGCAAAGGCGTTCTCAAAGCGGTGGACAACGTCGTCAACGAGCTAGCCCCGCAGGTGGTTGGCTGCGATGCGCTCGACCAATTTGGCGTCGACAAAGTGATGCTCGATTACGACGGCACCCCGTCGAAGTCGAAAGTTGGAGCGAATGCGATCCTGGGAGTTTCGATGGCGGTGGCACGGGCCGCAGCGGAGGCGGTCGGCTTGCCGTTGTGGCGGTATCTCGGCGGCGCCCAGGCATGCGTGCTCCCAACCCCGCTGATGAACATCGTCAACGGCGGCGCGCACGCAGATAGTGGCCTCGAGATCCAAGAATTCATGGTCGTCCCCGTTGGCTTCGAAAGCTTCTCGGAGGCACTTCGCGCCGGTGCGGAGACGTTCCACAGCCTGAAGAAACTACTCAAGGAAGCCGGGCATTCGACGGGCGTCGGCGACGAGGGAGGGTTCGCCCCACACCTCGGAACCAACGAGGAAGCTCTCTCCTTCGTGGCCCGCGCGATCGAAGCCGCCGGCTACCGTCCGGGCGAACAAATCGCCATCGCGCTCGATTGCGCCGCCAGCGAATTCTACGACAAGAAGGAAGGTGTCTACACCTTCGACAAGAAGCCAGTCGACGCCGCCGGCTTGGTCGCGACCTACGCCGACTACTGCAACAAGTACCCGATCATCAGCATCGAGGACGGGATGGATGAAAACGATTGGGATGGCTGGAAGGTTCAGACCGACGCGCTTGGCGGCAAGGTGCAGCTCGTGGGCGACGATCTCTTCGTCACGAACACCGAGCGTGTCCAAATGGGCATCGACCGAGGGGTAGGCAACGCGATCCTGATCAAAGTGAATCAGATCGGGTCCGTGTCGGAGACCTTGGGCACGATCCGGCTCGGCGCATTGCACGGCTATGCCTCGATCATCTCGCACCGAAGCGGTGAAACCGAGGACACGTTCATCGCGGACTTGGCAGTCGCGACCGGGGTCGGCCAAATCAAGACGGGCTCCGCGTCACGTTCGGAGCGGATCGCCAAGTACAATCAGCTGCTTCGCATCGAAGAACAGCTCGGCGATGGCGCCGTGTACGCGGGGCGATCGACCTTCGTGGCCTGACCGGAGCCAGAGGCTCATGCGGTGGCGAATCGTGCAGCCGATTCCGTGTCGTATTGTCCGGCGCGGAACGCGTAGTCGGCGAGGATTCGTCGAAGCGTCGAGATGTTCGTGGTGAAAGGCTCGACGCGCATCTCGGCGAGGGCTCGGTCCATCGAGAGCAACGCCTGGTGGCGAATCGGGGCGTGTGTCGTGAGCTTGGCGATGAGCGGTCGGTCGTCAGCTGGCAGCGATTGACCGACTGTAGCCGATGAAGTCGCCCGAACGCGGCCATGCGGCGCCGGCGCCACCGAGTAGGAGAACACCGGCGCGTCCGCCTGGTCGAGCGCGAGAATCGAAGCGTCGAGCGCATGCCCCTGGGCTTGAATCGCTTCGAGCTCCTCTGGAATGGCCTCGCCCGAAGCGATGCGAAGTTGGAGCGCAACGAGGTCCGTACCCGTGACCATCTCGATCAGCGTGTGATGTCGTGGCAGCCCAATCTTCACGTCGGAGACCCACGATAGGCCCGCGGGGTCGAGATGGAATACGACCTCGAGAAGGCCTGCGTAGCGCAGCTCGGTTGCCATCCGCCTCGCGTTCTCGAACAAGGCCATGCGAAACGCCTCCCCGTCGGAACGGAACAAGAGCTCCGGGGAGGGCGTCTCGTGGATCAACGTATGCTCCGCCGTGCAGAGGCTTCTGTCGCATTCTCCGATCGCGACCGTTGCCCCGTGCGAGTCCGCGGCGACGAGGACGCTCAGCTCCCGCGGTCGTCGGAGATCTTCGGCTTCCTCGGTCGTTCGCACGTTCGCGCGGTCTGCGGCAGCCCGGATCGTGGCCGAGTCGGTGAGCGCGCCGAGCACATCGAGGTCGGTCCCGATGACTGCGACATCGGCCTTCTCGGCGGCGCTGGCGAGTTGGAACATCTCCGGTTGGCCTTGGTAGCCCAGATGCGCCGCGTCTGCGCCGGCGCGCTCGAGAATCGAAGCAAGAGCTTCAACCGGAATCGCATCGACCTCGTCGAAATCGACCTCGATACTCCTGTCGGCCGCCTCGACGTGACGACTTGCTGGCTCGTCTCGCGGGGCGACCACGATCGATTCCACGCCCATGCGGCGACACGTTCTTGCCACACGAGTTGCGGCTTCTCCCCGTCTGAGGATCAATACCTTGTCGAACACCGAACGAGCATAGCAATCGGATCGCGGTGGGCACCCCGCCGCCCGCTTGACGCAGCCGAGCGACGGGGCCACTAGCTGGATCGATGCCGGTATGGCTCCGATCCCGTGGTCTGAAGCGCCGTTCGGTGCGCCACGAAGAGCTTGCCTGGCGCGCCGAAGCGATGCTGGAGGCCCTCGGAACGCCCGATGCGGAGCTTTCGATCCTGCTCTGCGACGATGAGACCATCCGTCTGCTCAACCGTCGCTACAGAAAGAAGAACAAGCCCACCGACGTCCTCGCGTTCCCGATGAATGAAGGCTCCGATCCCTCACCGAACCCCGGGCTGCTCGGGGATGTGGTGATCTCGATACCGACCGCGACGCGTCAGGCGAACGAGCACGATCGCCCGATCATCCAAGAAGTGACCTTTTTGTTGGCCCACGGCCTGCTGCACCTGATCGGCTACGACCACGCCACACAACGAGAAGAACGCGAGATGAGCGCTCGGACCGAGGAACTGCTCGCCGCGGTGCAGGCTGCCCGATAGCTGCTTCCCGTGTGGAAAACCCTCCCGTGGAGGCCTTTGCGCCGGCATCCGAACTTCAGGCGTATTCTCGTTTTATTCTCCCAAGTGCTTGAAAAATCCGTGAATTCTGTCGAAGGCACGGGGGCACTCAAGCCGGGCGTGCAGCGTTCGATGACGCTGTGGATGGCTTGTGGGTATCGCCCACTGCCTGCCGTGGGACCCGGGAGCCTCGGCGTCGACTGCCGCACTGCGATCGATTAACCCCCGAAATTTTCTTTGCGAAAGGCCACAAAGGTGCTTGTCAGCGCGGAAAAGCACAGGCATAGATGGCGCGGTGCCTGTCCAAGGCTTTCTTTTGGGGGCCTTTTTGGACCATAGGGACAGGTTACGGAGTTAGGAGGGAACTATGGCAGCGGGCAAGCGAATGACGAAGGCCCAGATCATGAGTGAGCTGGCCGACAAGAGCGGCCTGACCAAGAAGGAAATCACGGGTGTCTTCGGCGCACTTCAAGACCTCGTAAAAAAGGAGCTTGGTCGCCGTGGCCCGGGGGAATTTGTCATTCCGGACATGATCAAGCTCAAGGTACGTAAGATTCCGGCGAAGCCCGCACGGATGGGACGTAATCCGGCAACCGGCGAAGAAATGATGCTTCCGCCCAAGCCTGCGTCCAAGAAGATCCGCGCAACGCCTCTCAAGAAGCTCAAGGACCTCGTCCTCTAGGCGACTGAGATCGTGAATCGAGGAAAAGGGGCCCTTCGGGGGCCCCTTTTTTGTTACGACTTCACCATTCTTGGCGAGGCTGTCGGGGCCTTGTCGCACCTCCTGAACCGCGTAAGCGACCCTCCGCGTAGCTCAAGATGAAGCGGATCTGGTCCGCATTGAGCGTGAACGCGACTCTCACCCGTTCGCCGTCGTTCTGGAAATCCATGCGCCGCAGCGTCTTGCCGAAGCCCGCGAGGCTCAAGACCAACTGCTTCGAGTAGAATGTGGCGACCTTCTTCCAATAAGAGGCCGCCTCGGCCGCTTCCACCGGCGTCGCATAGGTTGCGAGAACGCTGACCGTCGCCTGGTCCGAACCGGTTTCTCGCACCGCGACCCGCAGTCGCACGGGAACATTCTTGATGCTTCCCAGCACGAAGCGATGAACCCCTTCGATCTCGAGCGCCAACGCTTCGCCGGGGCCCATCGACAACAGCGCATCCGCACCTTGCGCCGCCACTAAGCCCTCCTCCTCGGCGTCGCGTAGCTCGCGTGCTTTGGCAAGCGCCAACACCCGCTGAAGATCCTGACGGCGTGTGATGCTGAAATGCTGTGTGCTCAGGAGAGCGATCGTTCTCTCAGTTTGATCGCGGTTGAGCCATGGCGCGGTAGGAACACCGTAGCGCGGCTTCCAACGGACGCTCTTTCCGCGCGTGCGCGCCAGACGCTTCACGCTCGTTCGGACGAATTTGGGATCGTGGTGGTGCTTTCCCGCCAGCACGAGCTTGGAGCGTTGAAGATTCGGGGTTGCCACCAGAAGGCGATCGAGGTCGGCGACGGGATCGATCCCCGATCCATCGAGGATCAGCTGCCAGTCAGGAACACCCTGCAAGAACTGGGCGACATCCGGGCCGAGCGGAGACTCACGAACCCTCTTCATGTCGATTCGAAGGGCAAGTTGAGCCCCAGGGGGAAGGCGAGAGGGTCCCTCGAGAGCCGGGGCGGATACCGCGTCCGTGCCAGCGCCGGTTTCAGCGTCCATGTCCGCGTCAGCGTCGGTGTCCTCGTCGGCGTCGGTGCGTGTGTCAGGCACGCCCCCATCGATGATGACGGCATCGGTTGGCTCGGCCTTGGGCCTGTCGTCGATCGCGCCCCCCGCTTCGGTCCGAGCCTGGCTCGGGGCAGCGGCGAACTCCATCCCGTCCGCGACACCAAACTCCACCTCCGCTGGGAGCGTAAGCGCGAAGTCGAAGTCGAAGTGAGCCGTGGCGCTTGCGATGTACGCGAAAGCGGCGATGTGCAGGGCAGCGGATGCCGCAAGACCGAACGCCGCGGAGAACAGTTCGAGTTGTTGACCCGCGCGCATGCTAATGACACTTCGTAGCAGACGACGGCTGTGCGGCGCACACGACGAGCTTCAAGGGGGATCTTCGCGTTGCTCCTCGGCACGCTGGGCGCGTTTGCGTCTTCGGGTTGCAGCGTCGACGAGCCCCTCGACGCCATGAGGCGCAGAGCGCCTGAGGCTCCACGTGACCTCGGTCCGCCTCAGCGGGTCTTCGCGAAGCGTTTCGTCGCGCCGATTCGAGATGCGCCGGAGGCGGAGAATGCGCGCATCGGGTACCTTCGCGCCGGCGCGCTGCTTCACTCCACTACGACGGAGCCCCTCGGGTACGAGGGCTGCGAGGGTGGGTGGTACGAGCTCGACTCGGGTGGATACGTGTGCAGCGAACGCGACGTCATCGTGTTTTCCGGCGAGAGGCTACCGGAGCTCCGCGCACGACAGCCGGACCGCAGTGCGGTGATGCCGTACGACTACGTCACCGTTCGCCGCAAGACGCCGCTGTACAAGCGCATTCCGACAGCCGAGGAGGTCTATGTGATGCCGCCGGACCTCGAGCCCGATGCCGGGACAGATGCCGATGCGGTCGCGCCCACGATCGACAACCCGCTCGTGCTTCGAGTCCTTCGGCCTGGATTCTACGTGAGCCTCGACCGCAGCTTCGAACGAGACGGCCAGGTCTACTGGCGCACCCAACAAAACGGATTCATCGCCGAGGATGCGCTGCGGCGGAAGCCTTGGAGCGAGTTTCGGGGGCACGAGCTGAGCTCGCAGCCGCCGTGGACCCTGCCTGTGGCCGTGACTCGGAGCGACCAGACCGTGGCGTATCGTTTGAATGAGCGTGGCAAGCTTCGTACGACCCGCGATCGCTTGCCGCGCCGCACTTGGCTGCCGGTTCACGCGCGTCGCCGCGTCGGAGACCGTGCCTACCTCGACGTCGGTGAAGGCAGGTTGGTCTCGGAAGCCGATGTGCTCGTCGTCCGCCCAAACGCACCGCCCGAGGGCATCGCTGAAGGAGAGCGATGGATCGACATCGATCTCACGCATCAGGTCTTGGTGGCTTACGACTGGAAGCAGCCGCGCTACGTCACATTGGTGTCGACAGGCCGTGCGAGAACCCCTAGCCCGGAGCTCGACTACCTCACACCCAAGGGCCTATTCCGGATTCGGGGCAAGCACCTCACGTCCACGATGGATGACGACGAGCCCGGTGAACCCCCGTACTCGCTCGAGGACGTTCCCTACGTGATGTACTTCCGAGGCGCGTACGCATTCCACAGCGCGTTCTGGCACGACCGCTTCGGGCGCCCAAGGAGCCATGGTTGCATCAACATGGCTCCGAGAGACGCAAAGTGGCTCTACAACTGGGCCGGCCCCGATCTACCGGACACGTGGCACGGAGGCTCGGCGACGGAGGACAATCCGGGGACCTGGGTATGGATCCACGGAGAAACCCCGGGGCAACGCAAGTAGCGTACGCGTGACGCCCGCCGCCGCTCGAGCCACCACCTACTTGGCCAGCGCGGCCCGCACGGACTTCAAGAGCTTCTGCCCTGCGGGTCCCACCTGCTTGGCGATGTCCTCGGGAATGCCCTTTTCCTTGTCCTTGAACTTCTGGAGCTCGGCGGCGGTCGGTTCATGAACCTCGTAACCGTAGCGGACGAGGTTCTTGATCAGCACGGGCTCCATCTTGCGCACCTGCTCGCGGCCCCAGGTCGTGAGGTCGTAAGGGACGTTGAGGAGCACCTTCTGGATGTCCGGCGGAAGCGTGTCGAACCACTTCTTCGAGTAGACGACGATGCCTGGCTGATACGAATGCTTCGAAAGGAAGAGGTTTCGCTCGCCGTCGTCGAGGCCCTGGTACCACGTGGTGGCCATCGCAAAGAGCGGTGTGTTGTCAAAGCCGTCGACCACGCCCGTCTGGAGACTGGTCATCGTGTTGGCCACGTCGATGGTCACCGGGCTCGCGCCGAGGGCCTTGTAGGCCTCGACGTGAGCGACGGCCTCTTGTGAGCGATAGCGAATGCCCTTCATGTCATCCGGGCTTCGAATCGGCCGCCGGCTGAAGTAGGAGCGGAAGCCGTTTTCGCCCCAGAGCGCAAACACCAGCTTCTGCTGCTCGAGGATCTCACGGACTTGCTTCAGGACCTCCGGGTCGTCGAGAGCCTTGTCGGCCTGCTCCACGGTGTCGAATACGTACGGCGCCTCGAGCACGTTCACCTCGCGCACGATGGAGCTGAGGCCGCCGACCGAGCCAGCGAAGCCTTGCTTGCTGCCCATCTGCGCGCGTCGCGCCAAGGAACGCTCGTTCGAGCCGCCCAGGCGCAGCTTGACCTTGACGCGGCCGCCGGTCTCTTCTTCGATGTACTTCTTGAGCCGCTTGAGCTGGAGGGCCCAGGGGCTGCCCGAGGGGACGACTGTCCCCATTTCCAAGACGTATTCCTGCGCCGATACCGGAGTCGGTGTTGTACACAGGAAGGAAAGGGCGACGAACGCCACGGCAAAGACGATGGAACTACGCATTGGATTCTCCTCGGGCTGGCCCACTAGACGACGATGTGGACGCGACTATTCAGACTAGAAGTACTCGTCGATGTCTTCCTTGAGAATCTTCGCTTTACGCTGCTCGCAGAGATTCTCGGGCTTGATGTACGGAATCACGTTGGGATCGCCGGCGAGGACGTAGTCGAGGAGCTCCAGATAGAGTTCCTTGTTGTCTTCCTTGATCGCCCACTCTTCGGCCATGGCGACGCGTGTGCCCCAGTAGTCGGGGTGCGCTTCCATCGAGGCGTTGAAGTGCGCGGCAGACTTCTTCATGTCACCGCCGGCAAAGCTCGGCGCGCGGGCGTAGAAGATTCCGAAGTAGCGATCCGGACCCTGGTACCAATACGTCGGTTCCTCCGCCAGACAGAACTCCATGATCGCGCGAACTTCGTCCTTGTAGGAGAGAAGCGTTGCGAAGCTCTCGAGGGTGGCCCAGCGACCGAGGTTCGAGGAGCGCCAGTAGAGTGCGGGCACGGCGCTTCGGTCGAGGGCGTCAAGCGCGTCCTCGATCCGGGAGCCGGCCGCCATCTTCTCTGCGAAGGCCGGCGAGAGGGCGGCAAGGGCCCTCTCGGCAGCCTTGGTCCCTTCTTCGTGCGTATTCTTGTAGAGGTCGGGATTGTCCTTGTCGAAACGAAGGTGGCAATCGCCGTAGAAGTAGATCGCGTGCGACAAATTCGCCAACGCCTGGCCGTTGGAGGGATCTAGCTCCGTCGCCTGCTTCAAGTAGTCGACGGCTGCCTTCGCCTGAGTGATGTCATTGCGACCATCCCAAGCGGTGTTGGCTTTCTGCAGCAAATCGGCAACTTTGGCTTTGGACGCCTCATCGAGCGCTCCAGCGCTCTGTGTCGTATCCCATGCGGACTCGCGGGTCGACCCACAACCGGCCGCGACAGCGACCATGCACAACAGGGCAACCCAGTGCCCGGACTTCAACGAACGCATCATGCTTTCCTCCTGCTACCACGCCGATCTGGCGGGGGTACTGGCGGGGCATACCAAGTTGCCTTTCACACTGTCAACGACGCAAAGCGTAAAGGGGGTGGTTTGCTTGCGAGCCAGGGGGGGCTGTGGTAGGTGGCGGGCTGAAAATTTGGTTTACCTCCATGGGTGGGCCGCCACGGCCCGCCCATTTTTCGTTTCGAGGCCCCGAACAGAATTGACCCAGGCTCAACAACAACTCGAAAGCGCCCTAGAGAGGCTAATCGACCCGATTTGCCGCGCCCACGCGGTGGAGTTGGTCGACGTGCGCTATCTTCGCGAGCCGGGTGGGGCGGTGATTCGCGTCATCATCGACCGGGACGTGCCTGGCGTCGATGTAGGCAGTGGGGTGTCGCTGGAGGATTGCACGGCGGTCAGCCGCGACGTATCGACAGCGTTGGACGTTCATGAGGACGTCCTTCCTTCCGGGGCATATCGCCTGGAGGTGAGCTCGCCGGGGCTCGAGCGACCGTTGGTCAAACTATCCGACTTCGAACGATTCTCCGGTCGCGAGGTCAAGGTGCGAACACGAACAGCAATAGAGAGGCAGCGCCGCTTCCGCGGAAAGCTGCTGGGCGTCGTCGATCACAGCATCCAGCTCGATCAGGACGGCAAGGTCCTCAAGATTCCACACGAGGACATCGCTCAAGCGAATCTCGTTTACCGATTCTCGAATTAGGTGGGTAGTTGGTCATGCAGCAGCAAAGCGCGCTTTCCCTTCAGCACGTGATTGAACAGGTCAGCCAGGAGAAAGGCATCGACGCCAAGATTCTCGTGGAAGCGACCGAGCAAGCGATTCTGACGGCCGCGAAGAAAACCTTTGGTCAGGACCGCGAGCTCGAAGCCCGGTTCAACGACGAAACCGGGGCAGTGGATCTCTTTCAGTACATGACGGTCGTAGAGTCGGTCGAGAACATGGAGCAAGAGATCTCGGTCGAGGATGCGAAGGACTACGGGCTCGAAGCGGAAATCGGCGAGGAGCTCGGGTTTCAGATCTTCTACTTGCCCGAGGACCGCGACAAGGCACGCGAGCAGGACAAGCAGTTCGGCGATCTCCTGGTATTGGAACAAAGCCGCAACCGATTCGGGCGCATCGCTGCCCAGACCGCAAAGCAGGTGATCATTCAGCGCGTACGCGATGCGGAGCGCGAACGCGTATACAACGAGTACAAATCGCGCAAGGGCGAGATCATCACCGGGGTAGTGCGGCGGTTCGAGCGTGGATCGAACATCATCGTCGACCTCGGGCGAGGGGTCGAAGCGGTGCTGCCGCCACGCGAGCAGACCCCGCGCGAGAGCTATCGTCCGGGCGACCGCATCGTCGCGTTCCTCAAGGATATCGACCGCGAGGCACGCGGTCCGCAAATCATTTTGTCTCGAACCGACGTCGGGCTTTTGGTGAAGCTCTTCGAGATGGAGGTTCCCGAGATCTACGAGGGCATCGTCCGAATCGTGGCCGCTGCGCGCGAGCCGGGCGCCCGTTCGAAGATCGCTGTCAGCAGCCGAGACTCAGACGTGGATCCAGTCGGAGCATGCGTCGGCATGAAGGGCTCGCGCGTCCAGGCCGTCGTCCAGGAGCTACGTGGGGAGAAGATCGACATCGTCCCTTGGGATCGAGACCCGGCCCGTTTCGTTTGCAACGCGATTGCCCCCGCCGAAGTCGTTCGAGTGGTCATCGACGAGACCAACTCGAATATGGAGCTCGTCGTGCCCGACCCGAAGCTATCTCTCGCGATCGGCCGGCGCGGCCAGAACGTTCGATTGGCGTCGCAGCTCACAGGCTGGCGGTTGGACATCGTGAGCGAGTCGCGCTTCAAGCAGATCGAGGAGGAAGCGATGGCTGCCCTTTCTCGCCTGAGCGCGGACGAGGAGGTCTCGCGTTCGCTCTACCGCATGGGCTTCCGAAGTCTCGACGAGGTGCTCGACGCCAGTGAGGGCGAGTTGGCCTCGGTGCCTGGCATCACAACAGAAGACGTCGCCCAACTTCGCCAGGACGCGGGCCGCGCGATGGAGGATCTGCGCAAGGAAGCGCTCGCCGCGATGACCGAGCGCACAGAGGCGCCGAGCGAGCGTGACAAGCTGCTCCTCGTGCGCAACGTGAACGCGCGCACTGCCGATAAGCTCGAGCAGAGCGGCTACACGTCGGTTGATGCGATTGCAGCCGAGGAGGACACCGATCGGTTCGCGATCAAGTCGGGACTGGGTGTCGCGAGGGCGCAGGCGCTGAAGGTCGCTGCCGCGGAGTTCCTGAACAGCGAGTGGCCACCCATCGAAGAGAAGATGAACGTAAGCATCGCGGCCGCGGAGGCAGCCGCCGCCGCGGAGGCAGCCGTCGCTGAAGAGGCAGCCGCCGCGGAGGCAGCCGCCGCCGAGGCAGAAGCACAGGCAGCGACCGGAAACGAGACCGGCGACACGAACGCGAACGAGGCCGGAAACGAAACCGGGGACGCGAACGAGACCGAGACCACGAAGTCGGAGTGAGCTTTTTGATACTAGGCAACATGACAACAGCGCGAGAAAAGCCTTCGAGGCGGATGTGTGCCGGGTGCGGAGAGCGCACGGGCGCAGAGGATCTCGTGCGTCTCGTCATCGGACCTGCCGCACCGTTCGTGGCGGTGGACCTCGGTCGCAAGCTCGGCGGGCGCGGCGTGTCGGTGCACCCCAAGAGGGCGTGTGTGCGGTCTGCCGCCGTTCGTGGCGGTCTTGCCAAGGCCCTCCGCGGGGTGGCCGAGGTCGAGCCCGAGAGCGTGGTGCGCATGATCGTCGCTCAACTCGAACAGCGAGTGCTTGGACTTCTCAGTGCGGCTGGCCGGAAGCGGAGCCTCGCGCTCGGCGGCGAGGCGGTTCGGGCCGCTTTGCAGGGAAACGACGGAGATCTTTTGATCCGCGCAAAGGATTCGCGTGGCCGTGGGGATGAGCTCGCACGTGCGGCGACGGCGCTTGGTTGCGCGACGGTCACTTGGGGGACAAAGGCCAGCCTGGGGGACGCGTTCACCCGCTCGGAGCTTGGCGTCCTCCTGGTGTTGGATCGGGGTATCGCTCGTGCGGTCTTGGATTGCCTGTCGCACATCGAGGCTCTATCGGAGGATGGATGAGTAAGGTTCGAGTCTACGAGGTCGCACGCGAGTTGGGGGTCGAGAACCGCGACCTGATCCAGCGAATCGCGACGTTGGGGATCCAGGTGCGCAATCACATGAGCGTCCTCGATCCGGTCGAAGTGGACCGCATCAAACGATCCCTCGGCAAGGACCGTAGCGAGGCCATGGTCGAGGAACGAATTCGTCCGACGGTCGTTCGTCGAAAACGCCGCAAGAAGGCCGAGGCCACGGAGACGCCCGCGGCGGAGGCGACGCCGGCCGAGACAAGCGATTCGACGAGCGCTTCCGAGCCTGGGTCGCTTCCGGAGCCCCCCCCGGCGCCCGCGCCCGAGCCGGAGCCCACGATCGAGGCTGCGCCTGCACCAAGCGAGCCGGTCACTGCCGCAGAGCCGGCCCCGAAGCCTCCTCGGCGGAAGCCGCGCGTGTCTGAGCCTCCCCCGCCTCCGCCTACCGCGGAGCCCGGCGAGCAGGGCCGCTTCGCGCACGATCCGCTTCCGCCTGGTGTCATGCGCCGCGGCAAGGCCAAGGCGCCCAGTGCAGCGCCGCTGTCCGAGGGCGCGCGCCGCCGCATCGTTGCGGAGCACGCTGCGCAGCGTGAGCAACACGCACCCCGACGCCGAGAGATTCGCGGTCGTTCGTCGATCGGTCCGACCGGTCGGCCCCAGGGGCGTCCTGGGAAGAAGCGTCTGCAGCCCGGTAAGAAGCCGAAGCAGACGGAGATCACGACGCCGGGCGCGCAGAAGCGCGTGATCCGCATCGACGACAACGTTCAGCTTCAGACGCTCGCGCAGCGCATGAGCCTCAAGGCGACGGACGTATTGATGAAGTTGATGGAGCTCGGCGTCTCGGGCGTCCACATCAACAGCACACTCGATGCCGACACCGCGGCGGTTCTCGCCAGCGAGTTCGCCTACGAGGTGGAGAACGTCGCGCGAAGCGAAGACGAAATCGTCGGCGATGCGCGCGGTGAGTTCGAGGACAAGGCCGAAGAGCGGCACAATCGGGCGCCCATCGTCACGGTCATGGGCCACGTCGACCACGGTAAGACATCGCTGCTCGACAAGATCCGCGAAGCGGATGTCGTGGCAGGCGAGGCCGGCGGCATTACCCAGCACATCGGTGCATATCGGGTCGATACCGACAAAGGCACCGTGGTCTTCCTCGACACGCCGGGTCACGAAGCGTTTACCGCGATGCGCGCCCGTGGTGCGCAGGCCACTGACATCGTCATTTTGGTCGTGGCCGCGGACGACGGCGTCATGCCCCAGACCAAGGAAGCGGTGAACCACGCGCAGGCGGCCAAGGTGCCGATTGTCGTGGCGGTCAACAAGATCGACAAGCCCGAAGCCAACCCCGACAAGGTGAAGAACGAGCTCGCAGCCCTCGGCCTTCAGCCCGAGGATTGGGGAGGCGAGACGATCTTCATTCCGTGCTCGGCGATCACCGGCGATGGCATCGATGAGTTGCTCGACAACATCGTGCTGCAGGCCGAAATGCTCGAGCTGACCGCCAACCCCAGCATCCCCGCCGAGGGCGTCGTGCTCGAGGCATATCTCGATCGCGGTCGAGGTCCGGTTGCTAACGTATTGATTCGTGACGGGTCTTTGGACACGGGCGATTACGTCGTGGCGGGCGGCGCGTGGGGTCGCGTTCGCGCGATGACCGACGACCGCGGCAAGCAGCTCTCGAGTGCGGGTCCTGCGACGCCAGTCGAGGTTCTGGGTCTGGCAGAGCTGCCCGCGGCCGGCGATGTCTTCTACGAGGTCACCGATCAGCGCAAGGCGCAAGAGGTCGCAGGTGCGCGGAAGAAGCCAGGCCAACAGGCGGCAGGCCCGATGGGCGGGCTTCGCGGGCTCGACCAGTTTCAAGCTCTCATGCAGAGCGGCGACGTTCAGGAGCTGCGGCTCGTCATCAAGGCCGACGTTCAAGGCTCCGTCGAGGCATTGCAGGGGTCGCTGACCGACCTCGCGACAGAGAAGGTCAAGGTCAACGTCATCCACACAGGTGTCGGCGGCATCACGGAAAACGACGTGATGCTCGCGAGCGCGTCCCAGGCCATCGTCCTTGGCTTCAACGTGCGCCCGCAAGGCAAGGCCTCTTCGACCGCCAAGAAGGAGGGCGTCGAGGTCCGTACCTACAACGTCATCTACGAGGCCATCGACGACGTCAAAGCCGCCATGAAGGGGCTGCTGGCGCCGAAGGTGGTCCAGGCGGATCTCGGAAAGGCCGAGGTTCGGCAGACGTTTGGCATCCCCAAGATTGGCACCATCGCTGGTTGCATGGTCCAAGAAGGCAAGATCAACCGCGGTGCCCGCGCGCGCCTCGTCCGCGACGGGATCGTCGTTTGGGACGGTCCCATCGGCTCGCTCCGACGCTTCAAGGAGGACGCCAAGGAGGTCCAGGCGGGCATGGAGTGCGGCATTGGTCTTCAGGGCTTCAACGACGTCAAAGAGAACGACATCATCGAGTGCTACGAAGAGAAGCAGGTCGAGGCGACCCTCGAATGAGCTAGCCGCTCGGAGGTCCAAACATGGTCGTTGGCGTATGCCAGATTTCGCTTTCGCTGCCGGGTGTGACCTCGCTGAAGGCCAAGCGCTCGATCGTGCGTAAGGTGCTCGACCGAACTTCGAATCGGTTCAACGTGTCGGCCGCGGAGGTCGGACACCAGGACACCCATCGTCAGGCCGTGCTCGGGTTTGCGGTCGTGTCGAGCGACCGCCGGCACGCCAACGCGATGCTCGACTCGATCGCTTCCTTCGTTGAAGGGGCCGGAGATGCGGTCGTGATGGACCGCTCGACCGAGCTCGTGTCGATTGGCGAGCTCGGAGGTTGGGTGGGCTGAACCATGTCGCAGAAGGGTTTTCGAAGAGCAGACCGGGTGGCCGAGCGCATCCGAAGCGAGTTGATGGACCTGCTGTTGCGCGGGAGCGTCCGCGAGCCCGCAGCAAAAGACGTCGTCGTGTCCGCCGTGCGCGTGACGGACGACTTGAGCATCGCGCGCGTTTACGTGCGGGTGCTCGAGGAGATTGGCGCGGACCGTCAGGAGTCGGTCGTTGAAGCGCTGCGGCGGGCAACCGGGTTCCTGCGAAGAGAGCTCGGGCATCGCTTGCAGCTCCGGCACGTGCCGGCGTTGGAGTTCTTTTGGGATGACGTCGTCGATTCGGCGCTCCGCATCGAGTCCATCCTCGATGAAATCAGCGAGGAGTCGAAGTGATCGACAAAGCCATCGAGATTGCACGAAACGGACAGCGATTCCTGGTTGCTTGCCACCGGCGCCCGGACGCCGATTCGCTCGGCTCCGCGCTGGGGCTGATCGAGACCCTTCGGGCCATCGGCAAGGAGGCGACCCTGTTCATGCCCGAGTCGGTTCCCGATTCGCTCCAGTTTTTGATGGAGAATGAGCAGGGGATTTCGGCGGTGCCAGACGGAACCCGCTACGATGCCACTTGGATCATGGACATCGCCGCCAAGGCGCTGATTCCACCGAATTTCCCTCCGTCGGAGGTCAGCGGCCCAGTCATCGTGGTCGATCACCATCACGCGCACGACGACATCGGCGACATCATCGTTCGGGACACCAGTGCCTCCGCGACCGGCGAAGTAGTCGTACGCTTGATCGAGGAGCTCGGCTTGGATTCGATTCCCGAGGGCGCGGCGACGCCGATCTATGCGGCCATCGTGTCGGACACCGGGGGGTTCCGCTATGCGACGACGCGTCCGGCGACCCTGCGACTGGGAGCCAGGCTCCTCGAGCAGGGTGTAGACCCCTGGCACGTCGCCTATCAATTGTTCGAGCGATGGGAAATGGCGCGGCTTCGCCTGCTGTCGGCGATCATCGCGACGCTCGAGATGGCCTTCGACGGGCAGGTGGCAATCATGCGGGTGACGCGCGAGATGCTCGCGATCTGCGGTGCCGACGACGACATGGTGGAAGGCATGGTCAACTACGCGCGTCGCGTCGAGGGCGTCGAGGTCGGCGCATTGCTCTGGGAGTGGGAAGTTCGAGACGGCGCCGGCACGCACCTGGAAACAAAGATCAGTCTTCGATCGAGGGGCGACTTCGACGTGTCGAAGGTCGCAGGGGCCCTCGACGGTGGTGGGCACCGCGCAGCTGCGGCGACACAGCTCCCGATCACCATCGAGGAGGCCGACACGCGGCTCCGGGCCGAGCTCAGCAAGTACTTCGGAAGCGACAGCCCCGCTGCCCATGCGTGACGCCGCGTCCCCTGTGAGCGGGCTAGTGATCGTCGACAAGCCCGCGGGGTGCACGTCGCACGACGTGGTGCAGCGCGTACGAAGAGCGCTGAAGCAGAAGTCGGTGGGGCACGCCGGGACCCTAGACCCATTGGCGACGGGTGTTCTCGTCGTGGCGGTCGGCGAGTGCACGAAGTTGGTCTCGCACCTTCAAGCGGATGACAAACGCTACGACGTCACCATTGCGCTCGGCGCAGAGACCGACTCGCTCGACGCCGACGGCGAGACGACGGCGACGGCGGCCGTACCCCCTCTCGACGTTGCGACCGTGGAGCGAGCGGCGGTGCGATTCGTCGGACGGCATCCCCAGGAGGCGCCAAAGCTCAGCGCGATCAAGGTCGGCGGCCGCCCGCTTCATCGGAGGACGCGGCGGGGTGAGGACGTCGAGGCGCCCATTCGCGAGGTCGAGCTGCATGAACTAAAGGTCGAGTCCGTGAACCCGACCGAGATCGCCCTGAGCCTTCATTGCGGCAAGGGTTTCTACGTTCGGTCTCTGGCACGGGATCTCGCGCGGGCCCTCGGGACCCTCGGACACGTCAAGACACTCCGGCGTACGGCGAGCGGTGCGTTTGGGATCGAGAGCGCTCTGTACGGGGACGACATGACCGCGGAGGCAATCAAAGAACGGCTGATCCCGCTGCGAGACGCGTGTGGCGCGCTTCGCCGCGTCGATCTCACCGATGAAGGGGTAGCGCACGCGCGGCACGGGCGGCCCATCGCTCCCGGCGACATCGTGGGCGACGACTGGCGTGAGACCTCGGCAGAGGAGCCCTTGGCGCTCTTCGCGCCGGACGGCGAGCCAGTGGCGCTCGCGAGACGCGTCGACGAACGCATTCGTGTAGTGCGTGGATTCACGAGCGCCGGCGATGCTGTGGTAAGCCCTTAGCGTGGAGCAGACCCGGTACTTGATCGTCGGCGCGGGGGTGAGCGGCCTCGCCTTTGCGGATTCGCTTCGGGGCGACGACTATCTCGTCGCCGAGGCCGAGAACGAAATCGGTGGCTACTGTCGCACGGTGGAGCGCGACGGCTTCTTATGGGACTACTCCGGGCACTTCTTTCACTTTCGCCATCCGGAGATTGAGAAGGACCTCGTCGAGCGAATGAGCGGACGGGTGCTGCGTGTGGAGCGCGAAGCCCGCATTTGGTACGGAGGGCGCTTCATCGACTTCCCCTTCCAGCGAAACATCCACCAGCTTCCCGAGGCCGAACGTGACGAATGCATGCAAGCGCTGCAGAACCGGCCTGAAGCGAAGGGCGGCAGCTTCAAAGACATGCTTTACGCTCGATACGGCCGGGGCATCGCCGATAAGTTCCTGGTCCCCTACAACGAGAAGCTCTACGCGACCAACCTCGCTCGACTGGATGCCGAGGCGATGGGGCGCTTCTTTCCGCATGCGAGCGTCGAGGAAATCCTGAAAGGAGCCGACGCGAGGCACGAGGGCTACAACGCAACGTTCACCTATCCCGAGGGCGGCGCGATTCAGTACATTCGAGCCCTTGCCCAGGGGGTGCGGGCTGAGCGCATCTCGCTCGGCGAGCGAGTCGAGCGCATCGATCTACAGAGCAAGGTTGCCACGACCAACCGGCGTGCGATCCGCTACGAGCATCTCGTCAGCAGTGCACCGCTCGTCTCCCTGCTCGACATGTCAGGGGTGGCCTACGATCGAGATGTATTCAGCCACAACAAGGTTCTGGTCTTCAATCTCGGTTTCGATCGCAAGGGGCCGAAAGGGGTCCACTGGATCTACTATCCACAGAAAGATCTCTCGTTCTATCGCGTGGGCTTTTACGACAACATCTTCGGCTCCGCCCGTATGAGCCTGTACGTCGAGGTCGGATTGCCGCGTGACGCAGAGCTCGACGACGACGAGCGCGGGGCTAGGAAGGCGCGGGTGCTTGCCGACCTTCAGATCTGCGGTGTCATCGAGGACCAGTCGCTCGTCGCCTCGCACGAAGTGCTCCTCGACCCGGCGTATGTCCACATCACATCGAAGTCGAATGCCGAGGCCGCGGCGAAGCGATCGCTTTTGCGAGCGCAGGACGTGCATTCCATCGGGCGCTACGGCGCGTGGACCTATTGCTCGATCGAGGACAACATCATCGAAGCACGCGCGTTGGCGAGTCAGCTCGAGTCGATATCATGAGCCGCACGCAGGCGATCGCGCCCAGCAAGCCGACGCCACCTTGCCAGAAGGCCTACTCATCACGATACTCCAGGCATGCCGAGTACCACCAAAACCTGGCCCGCCTTCGTGGCCAGCCTTGCCTGCGTTTTCGCGTTGGCGTCCTGCAAGAGCCAGCCCGCTGAGGAGAAAGCGGCGCCGCCCGCCGAACCGGTCGCTCAGAAGATCGCGGTTCCTCCGGCTCCCGGGAAGTTTCCGGAGTTGAAGATTCCGGCCGACAACCCCCAAACGCCCGAGAAGATCGCTCTCGGACAACAGCTTTTCTTCGATGCGCGCTTGAGCGTCGACGGATCGCGTTCGTGCTACTCCTGCCATCAGAACGAGCACGGCAATGGCGGTGAAACGCCAACGGCGATCGGTGCTCTCGACAAGCCGCTGACTCGGCACAGCCCGGTCATCTGGAACACCGCCTACTTCGAAGCGTTCTACTGGGACGGCCGCGCGGACAGCCTCGAAGCGCAAGCGAAGGGCGCGTGGGGCGGGGGCAACATGGGCGTTGGCGCGGACAACCTCGCGAAGAAGGCGGCCGAGATCGGGAAGATCAAGGGCTACAAGAAGCAGTTCAAGAAGGTCTTCCCCGAAGAGGGGGCGACGCCCGACACGATCGCCAAGGCGATCTCCGCGTACGAGCGGACTCTGATCTGCGACGACACCGCGTATGATCGCTACGCGGGCGGCGACGAAACCGCGCTGACGGACGAGCAGAAAGCCGGGTGGACCGTCTTCATGGGCAAGGGCCAGTGCGCGGTGTGTCATGCGCCGCCGCTCTTTTCGAGCGCGATGGGCGTGCCCGGCGGGCTCTACTACAACGTCGGGATAGGTACGGCAGGGAAGCCGGAAGCCGAGGTGGACGTCGGTCGCGCGAAGGTGAGCGGCAACGAAGCCGACTGGGCCGCGTTCAAGATCCCCTCTCTACGCAACGTGGCAAAGAGCGCCCCATATTTCCACGACGGCTCGGTGGCGACGCTGAGCGAAGCCGTGAAGATCATGGCAACCGGCGGCATCGACAACAAGAACAAGACCGCATTACTCGCCGACCGCGGGTTGCGCGAGGAAGAGCTCGCCTCTCTGGTGGCATTCCTCGGAGCTCTGGACTGCGGCGGCAAACTAGAGCAGCCGGACCTTCCAAAATAGTCCCACTCCGTACGAGCGGCACGTTCGAAGCCAGCGTGTCGACAAAGAGTAACGGCCTCAGGGGCACGCGTGGCGGTGGCGGCACCGCTGGCTTCGAAGCGGGAAGCTGTTGGCGAGGGGCGGCCGGGGGCGCAGGGGAGCTTCAGCCCGGTCTGCACGAAAGCTCCGACGACGAAGGCTATCCAGTAGAGGACCCGAACGAAGCCTGCTTCTACGTCAACGAGGACTGCACGGGACTAGCCCCGAGTGAGCAATGCGAGGTCGGCGGGGACGGTCGCGAGCCGCAATTCATGGGTGTCGATTGGGTCAACGGGATCATCATCATGGCACCCGACCCCGAAGCAATCGGCCGGGAGTGCGCACCCGGTGCTCTCGCGGTGACTCGCGAAATGGTGGCCGATGTTCCGATCGGCGAGCGGGGTTTCACCTTCGAGTGGACCGATACGGACGGCGCCACCTGGCGTCTACAGGGAGACTACGGCACTTCGCAGGCGTTCATGACAGCCTCGCGACGCGATCTCGATGGGACGGTCTGCTCGGCGTTCGACATCGTCTTCGAGAACAATTGGATACGCGTGGGCCCGTACTGAGTGATGGGTAGTGCTCTTGCAGTCGTGCACGGCAGCGCGAGCCGAAGGGTAGGAGATAGTGTGGGGCGGTGGGCGGGGGCAACTTGGAGGCGCCGGTCAGACTCGAACTGACGAATGGAGGTTTTGCAAACCTCTGCCTTACCACTTGGCTACGGCGCCGAAGGCTGCCTTCTGTAGCGCTTCTGAAGGCGCTTGTCACGCAGCGTTTTCCACCATAGCCAACAACCGGGGTGGCGCGCCACCGGCTGCGTGGTAGGCAATCCCACATGACATCACAGGACTCCTTTCAGAGCCGTGTCACCATCCATGCCGGCGGCCGTCAGTTCGAGATTCACCGCCTGGATGCGCTGACTCGGGCGGGCTTCAAGGGCATCGACACGCTCCCATATTCCATCCGCGTCCTGCTCGAAAACCTACTCCGCTACGAAGACGGCAAGACCGTCACGCGCAGCGACATCGAGGCGGTCGCCAACTGGGATCCCAGCGCCAAACCCAGCACGGAGATCGCCTTCCGACCGTCGCGCGTCCTGCTTCAAGATTTCACCGGCGTCCCCGCCGTGGTCGACCTCGCTGCGATGCGCGATCAGTTCGCCAAGATGGGCGGCGACCCGAGCCGCATCAATCCGCTCCAGCCTGCCGATCTCGTGATCGACCATTCCGTGCAGGTCGATAGCTACGGGCTTCTTCGCTCCTTCGAGGACAACGTGAAACGCGAGTTCGAGCGCAATCAGGAGCGCTATCAATTCCTCAAGTGGGGGCAGAGCGCGTTCGAGAACATGCGTGTCGTCCCGCCGGGCACCGGCATCGTACACCAGGTGAACCTCGAGTACTTGGCGAGCGTGGTGTTCACCCGCGAGGCGAACGGCAAGGCTATCGCGTATCCGGACAGCCTCGTCGGCACCGATTCGCATACCACCATGATCAACGGTCTCGGCGTGCTCGGTTGGGGTGTGGGCGGTATCGAAGCCGAGGCCGCGATGCTCGGTCAGCCGATCAGCATGCTCTTGCCACAGGTCGTTGGTTTCAAGCTCGCCGGCAAGCTTCGCGAGGGGGCCACCGCGACCGACGCCGTACTCACCGTGACCCAGATGCTGCG
>JAHEEE010000045.1:27877-31958 GCA_024640845.1 Myxococcales bacterium
TGCGCGAGAAGGGTGTCGTCGGAAAGTTCGTCGAGTTCTACGGCCCAGGGATGGAGAGCCTCTCTCTCCCCGACCGCGCGACCATCGCCAACATGGCTCCCGAGTACGGCGCGACGATGGGCTTCTTCCCGGTCGACAACGAGACGCTCGCCTACCTTCGCTTCAGCGGCCGTGATGAGGCCCATGTCGAAATCGTCGAGCGCGTGCTCAAGGAGCAGGGCTTGTTCCACACGGCCAGCGACCGCGAACCGCGCTTCACGGACTCGCTCGAGCTGGACCTCAACGACGTGGTTCCCTCGATCGCGGGGCCGAAGCGCCCCCAGGATCGGATCCCATTGACCGAGTCGAAGAAGGCATGGCACAGCGTCCTGAAAGGCTATGAGGCCTCTCCGGACAAGTCCGTCGAGGTGACCCGAGGTGACGAAACCTTCCCGGTGCAGAACGGTGCAATCGTCATCGCGGCGATCACGAGCTGCACCAACACCTCGAATCCGACGGTCATGCTGGCCGCCGGACTGGTCGCCAAGAAGGCGCGCGAGCGAGGTCTAAAGACCAAGCCCTGGGTGAAGACCAGCCTTGCGCCGGGCTCACAGGTCGTGACCGAGTATCTCAACGCGTCCGGTCTCACAGAGGATCTCGACGCGATGCGGTTCAATCTGGTCGGTTACGGCTGCACGACCTGCATCGGGAACTCCGGCCCCCTGGACCCCGAAATCGCGGCGGCCGTGAAGGCCAACGACTTGATCGTCACGTCCGCGCTCAGCGGGAACCGCAACTTCGAGGGTCGCGTCAATCCGCTCACCCGCGCCAACTACCTGGCTTCGCCACCGTTGGTCGTCGCGTACGCGCTGGCAGGCACGATGGACATCGATTTCGAGAGCGAGCCGATAGGCCAAGATCAAGACGGCGCCGACGTGTTTCTTCGTGACATTTGGCCGTCTCACCAAGAGGTCGTACAAACGCTCCGCGACTCGGTGAAGAAGGACCAGTTCGTGGAACGCTACGCAGTCGTCCTCGACGGACCTCCAGAGTGGCGACAGGTGAGCTTCGAAGAGGCGGATCGCTACCAATGGGACCCGGAGTCGACCTATGTCCGCTTGCCTCCGTTCTTTGACGGGGTCGAAGCCGGCACGCCCGATGCGCCAACCGACATCGAGGGCGCGCGCGTGCTCTGCCTTCTCGGCGATTCGGTCACGACCGACCACATCTCGCCCGCCGGCGCGATCGCGCTCGACAGCCCCGCGGCGAAGTACCTGGAAGAGAACGGCGTCGCGCCGCGGGACTTCAATAGCTACGGCAGCCGCCGCGGCAACCACGAGGTGATGATGCGCGGCACGTTCGCCAACATCCGCCTCCGCAACTTGCTCGCGCCGGGGACCGAAGGCGGTATCAGCCGTTACCTGCCGACCGGAGAGCAGATGAGCATCTTCGACGCCTCGATGAAGTACCAGGCCGACGGGACTCCGCTGATCGTGATCGCCGGCCAGGAGTATGGCACGGGGTCTTCGCGTGACTGGGCCGCCAAGGGGACGCTGCTGCTCGGCGTCCGCGCCGTGATCGCGGAGAGCTACGAGCGCATCCACCGTTCAAACCTGATCGGAATGGGCGTCTTGCCGCTCGAGTTCGAGGACGGCGAGAGCCGGGAGTCACTCGGCCTCAGCGGCGAGGAGACGTTCTCCATCTCCGGGATCTCCTCCGGTGTCACCCCTGGCAAGTCGCTCACGGTCACGACCGATACCGGCAAGTCGTTCAGCGTAACCGCGCGGCTCGATACTCCGCAGGAGGTCGAATACTACGAGCACGGGGGCATCCTGCAGTACGTCTTGCGGCAGCTCGCAGCCCGGTAGTACACGCTGCGTAGACCTCATGGCCCTCGTCTTCGTCATTTCCCCGCCCCGCGCCGGTTCTACCTTGCTCCAGCGGATGATGGGCGCGCATGCCGAGGTGTTCACGCACCCCGAGCCGCACCTGATCAGCCCCATCGCGCATCTCGGGGTCTACGGGAACGTCGACAAGGCCCCATACGACCACATCAACGCGGCAGAGGCGCTCAAAGCATTCATCGCAGATCTTCCGAACGGCGAGCAGGACTACCTCGACGCCCTCCGCAGCTACACCGACACGCTCTACGGCCGCATGCTGTCGACGAGCGAGTGCAGCTACTTCCTCGACAAGACGCCAGCCAACGCGTTGGTGCTGCAGTTCCTCGAGCGCCTTTATCCCGACGCCAAGTACGTCGTATTGACGCGCCACCCGCTGGCGGTGTTCAGCTCGTACGCAAACAGCTTCTTCAACGGGGACTGGCAAGCGGCACACGAGTTCAATCCAATCCTCGAGCGATACGTGCCGGCGATGGCGCGGTTCATCCGCGAGCGCCCAGTCCCGTTGCTCCACGTCGCGTACGAGGACCTGGTGATGCAGCCGGAGTCCCAACTCGAGCGCATTTTCGCATTCCTCGGGCTCGAGCACGACCCCAGCGCCGTCGAGTACGGCAGCACGGGGCCTGCCAAGAAGGGGTTGGGGGACCCGATCACCGTGGACAATCAAGGCCGCCCCGTGACCGCGAGCATCGCCAAATGGGCCGCCGAGCTCGCCCACGATGCCGATAAGCGGCGCCTCGCGGAAGCGATGATCGACCGTATCGACGAAGCGGACCTAGCGGTTTGGCAGTGGCCCTCAGAAGCGCTTTGGGCGCCCATCGAGGCGGCCGGGGCGGCGCCGGCTCCGAAGCCGCCGCGCAACAACTACACGCTGCAGCGACGCATCATGCTCGCCCTCAAGAAGGACATTCACAGCCGGCCCCACGGCAAACTGGTGAAGCGGGTCAAGTACTATTGCGACGTTTTGCTTCGCGAGTAGGGCGGAGCTTCGCGACGACGACTTGGGATTCCGTGGAGGCCGTGATCGGTTGTCCGTCGAAGTCTCCCGTGTGCGACTCCACGGAAAAGCCGTTGTAGTGGAGCAAGGCTTCGAGCTCGGCCGGAAAGAACTGACGTTGGGTGAGGGGCGTGCAAAACGATTCGAGTTTCCGCGCAGGATGCTCGAAGTCCATGATCGTCGTC
The DNA here is from genome assembly GCA_024640845.1 of Myxococcales bacterium. Taxonomy (GTDB): domain Bacteria; phylum Myxococcota_A; class Polyangia; order Polyangiales; family Houyiibacteriaceae; genus SG8-38. The sequence goes on from JAHEEE010000045.1 coordinate 30,940, forward strand.
TCCACCTGCGTCATCGGTTCGTAGCTGAAGTACTCGCCGTAGCGGTACTTCACTCCGCCGCGCGGATGCGGAACCTCGCCGCCTCGATAACGCTTCGCGGGGTCGCGAGCCATGCTTGCGGGATCCGGCAGGAGCACGTCGAACACGAATCGACCCTTCGGCTCGAGGTGATGACGCACGGTCGCGAAGCCCCGTTCGATTTGTTCGCGGGTGTAGAGATGCATCCACACGTTGAAGGGCGCAATCACAAGCGGAAAGCGGCGTCGCAAACGAAGTCGTTCGAGGCTGCCGCGTCGAAGCTCCACGCGTTCGCGCACGGCGCGGGGAAGTCGCTCGAGACGCTCTTTCGCCTGGTCGAGCATCGGCTGCATTGGATCGATCCCGACGACATCTACTTTGGCCTTGGCGATCTCGAGCGCGACCCGCCCGGTCCCGACGCCGAGCTCGAGGACAGGACCGCCCGATTCGATGGCGAGGTCGACGTAGAAGCGCACGTCATGACGACGTCGCCGGTAGGCCTGATCGTAGTATCGGCCATCTCCGTAGTGAGCCTCGGAGCCAACTCCGCTTCGGTCTCGGTTGCGTTTAGCCACGACCCCCCACTAGGTGCGCAGAGAGCTCAGCGAACCCCTTGCCCCGATCGGCGTCGGTCACGTAGCGGGGAGGCGAGGGCAGTCGATCGAGATGCGCGCGCACGTTGGCGACGCCCACGCTGTTCGGGAAGTACGCGAACGCCTCGGCATCGTTCCCGCTGTCCCCCACGAACACCCAACGGTCGAGCTCGGCGTCGAGGTCGATCCCCATTGCGTCGGCGAGCGCGCGAGCGACGCCGCTCGCCTTGTTCCAGGGCCCTGGCACCGCATGTGCGTGAACCGTGGACACCGAGCTCGCAACGCCGAAACCTTCGATGAGCGAAACGAGCGTGTCGATGTCGGCCTCCGGCAGTGAGACGAGCTCCCCGATGTCGAATGCGAGATCGCAGCGTCGTGCCCGGTCGTCGCTGCTCACCAGGACGTGCG
>JAHEEE010000144.1 GCA_024640845.1 Myxococcales bacterium
TAGGTCTCGGGCGTTGGGTCCGAGTTGCTGTTGTCAGTCGAGCATGCCGCGAGCACCGCAACAAAGCTGCACACCAATAAGAAGCGAAAACGCGTCATCACAACCTCAATTCAAGGCGCGAGGTCTAGCACATCAAATCATGACTCGTCAGGCAGCGCCGTCTTCCGTCTGGGCTTCCAGCAGATCAACCGGGCTTTCGGGTGCGAGATCCAGCGTTTCGGTCGCGGCATCCGCCGGGAGCGCCTCGACCGTGCGAAGCTTGCGCTCCATGGCGCGGGTGCGGACGCCGGTCTCTTCGAGGGTGCGGCCTGCGGTGTCGAGCTGGCGCTTCACCTTTTCGAGCACGCCGCCGAACTTGCCGAACTCGTGCTTCACCGCGCCGAGCACCTTCCATACCTCGCTCGAGCGCTGCTCGATCGCGAGCGTGCGGAAGCCGATTCGCAGGCTGTTGAGCACGGCGGCGAGCGTCGTGGGCCCAGCCACGACGATGCGCTGCTCGCGCTGCAAGCGCTCGACCAACCCCGGATGACGGAGCGCCTCGGCGTACAAGCCCTCGGTCGGCAGGAACAGAATCGCAAAGTCGGTCGTCAGCGGCGGGTTGAGATACTTCGTGCTGACGTCCTTCGCGGAATCTTGAATGGATCGAATGAGCGCGCTTTGGGCCGACTGGACTGCGGCCACGTCCCCATTGTCGCTAGCTTCGACCAGGCGCAGATAGTCCTCTTGGGGAAACTTCGAATCGATGGGGAGCCACACGCATTGATCGGGTTCGTTGCTCGCCCCCGGCAAGCGGATCGCGAACTCGACGACGTCCCGGGAATCGGGGCGCGGCTTCACGTTCCGGTCGAACTGGTCGGGCGTGAGAATCTGCTCGAGCAGCGCGCCGAGCTGCACCTCGCCCCACGTGCCGCGTGTCTTCACGTTGGTCAGCACCTTCTTCAAGTCGCCGACGCCACTCGCGAGACTGCGCATTTCACCGAGGCCCTTTTGCACGGCTTCCAGGCGGTCACCGACGAGCTTGAACGACTCGCCGAGCCGTTTCTCGAGGGTGGTTTGAAGCTTCTCGTCGACGACCTCGCGCATCTGGTCGAGCTTCTTTTCGTTGCTGCTCCGAAGCTCCTGGAGCCGACCATCGACCGTCTGCTGAAGGTGCTGCAGACCGGTCTGGTTCGATTCGGTGAGGTTCTTGAGCTGCTCCGTGAACGCTTGGAACTTCGTAGCCTGGGCCTCGCCGATCTGAGAGAGGGTGTTGACCAGTGACTTCGTCCCCGCTTGGTGGGTGCCCGACACTTCCTGGCGGAGCTCGCTCGCCGCTTTGGCGGCCTCCTCACGCGAAGCCCGAAGCTCATCGCGAAGCAAGGAGGCCGTCTCCCGACGCTCGCCTCGCCCCCTCAAGAGGAGCAGCCCCAAGACGACACCAGCGACGAGATTGGCCGCGAGTAGAAGCGTCGCGACCCCCAAGAGCACAGTTACGATGTCCACAATCCCCCGAAAAACCGCAAGTCGAGAGCGAGGGTAGCACCATCCTGACGGGATGAGCAGTGCTGAATGCGGGGGCGGCCACGTGCTAGGCTCCGCGCGCCACATGCCGAGGGGGGGTCAGCCAGAAGAGGAGCTCAGCGCGCTCCTACCCGCGTCGATCGCGGTTCGGTTCGCCGAGATGTTTCCCGGAACCCACAAGGGCCGAGTCCGGCGGCGCGACCGCAAGCGCGCCGAGATGCTCTGCAAAGCGGAGCCGGTGCTGCAGCGCGCGCTCGCCCCGACGGAGGTCGTCCGTTTTGCCACCAACGGTGTACGGCAGCTCATGTGGTGGCTCCTCACTGCGGGATCGATGAACCCGTTCGCGAACCGCGCCACCCTCGTGCTCACTGACAAACGCGTGCTTCTCATCCACACCGACTGGAAACAACGTCCGCGGATGTTCGCGAACCAGCTCCCGCTCGATCGCGTTCATGTCACCAGCGGCCGCAACAGCTACGTCTTCATTCGCACGGGTAAGGAGCAGCTCATGTTCCACGGTGTGAAGCGTTCTGAAGCCGCGCACCTGCGAAACCTCCTCGAATCGACCGCAACCAAGAAGGGCGGTTGGCAAAACCTCTGTCCGCGGTGTTTCCACCCGACCGATTCGGCGCCGGAGTCGTGCGAGAAGTGTGGCGAGGAGTTCAAGAGCCCGAAGACCGCAGCCCGCCGCGCACTGATCTTCCCCGGTCTCGGCGACTTCTATCTCGGCTATCGCAAGTACGCGATGCTCGAGATTGCGGGTGCCGCCATGCTGTGGGCGATATTTTTGACCACGCTTGTGCCCGCCATCCAAACCCGCGGCCTCGGAGGCGCTCTCGTCGCCGCCCCGCTCTTCGCGCTCATCGTGCTCATCCACGTCGGCGACTCGTTTCTCACCCGGACGAAAGCTCGCAACGGCCTCCACTCGAAAGACGGCTCCCTCCCCTCCGGTTGAGACGGCGGGTCTTGCTACTTGCGGCGCTTGTCCCAGCGACGAGCCCAGCGGTCGAGCGCCCGGAACTTCCTCGGGCGCCCCTGCAACTCCCAAATGATTCTAAGGCTCCAGCGCCGACGAAGG
>JAHEEE010000007.1 GCA_024640845.1 Myxococcales bacterium
TCGGCCCGTGGGCCGGCATGGCCTATTCGCTGGCAGGTGGCGAGCTGTCCGCGCTGGCATGCTTCGCCGCAGGGCATCTCCTCGGGCGCGATGCGGTGACACGACTGGCAGGCAGCCGAGTGAATCGGATCAGCCGCAAGCTGTCTGAACGCGGCATCCTCACGATGATCACGCTCCGGATCGTACCGGTGGCGCCATTCAGCGTCATCAACGTGGTAGCCGGAGTGTCGGACATCCGCATGCGTGACTTCGCGATCGGCAATCTGATCGGCATGCTTCCTGGAGTCGTCGCAGTCGCTTTCGTCACGGATTGGGTGGTGGCTTCTCTACGAGAACCGAGCACCACTACGATCACGGTTACCCTCGCAGTCGCAGCCACCGCCATCACCGCAGTGGCGGCCGCGCGCCACTGGCTACGCCGCAGAGGTCACCGCTCGTGAAGCTGCGTATTGCCACCTACAACATCCATCGCTCTGTCGGGGGTGACGGACGAGCGGATCCCTCGCGGATCGCCTGCGTCCTCACGGAGCTGGACGCCGATTTGGTGGCTCTTCAGGAGGTCAGCTTCGGGGCGCAGCTGCCTGGCGAGCTTCTCGAGCGTCTCGCGGACTCGATGGGGGCTGAGGTGATCGCGGGCACAACCCTTCACGATGCGCGCGGGCACTATGGGAACGCCGTAGTGAGCCGCCTTCCCGTGGCAACGGCCCGCAGATTCGACCTCAGCGTGCGGGGACGAGAACCGCGAGGCGCGATTGAGATGACGACGAGCGCTAACGGCGTTAGCCTGCAAGTGGTCGCGACCCACCTTGGGCTGCGACCGGCGGAGCGACGTCACCAAATCGCTCAGCTTCTTCCGCTTTTCGATGCCTCTACGGCGGACCTGAAGATCCTCCTCGGCGACCTCAACGAGTGGTTCCTATGGGGGCGTCCGATCCGCTGGTTGCACCGTGTTTTCGATCCGGGGCCCGCGCCTGCGACGTTTCCCGCGCACCGACCCTGGCTCGCACTCGACCGAGTGTGGGTCACACCGTCCCGCGTCCTCGAACGTCTATACGTGCACGACAGCGCAAGCGCGCGCGCTGCGTCGGACCACCTGCCACTCGTCGGAGAGCTTCAAATTTGAAGATGCGCGCCGCAGGTTCACGCCGGGCGAGACTCGAGGGCGGATTCAAGCCTAGGGCGAACGCTTTCAACTCCCGCACTAGTCTTCGCAGACCCTCAGTATCACTTGGGTCGCGCTCGCTTCGACCAGCCTTGCCTGGCAACCGAGGCGAACCTTGTCTGGCGTGTCCCCGAAGATCTCGAGGACTTCGAGCTCGAACTCATCTGCTGTAGAAAGGGCGTCGGCGCCTTGAACCACCTCGACCCTGCACGTGCCGCAGGTGGCCGCCCGGCACGAGTACGGCACCGCCGCCTCAGGATTTGCATCCGTGATGTCCATGATCGCCTCGCCCGGCTCCGCGTCGACCTCGAAACCAGCGGGCTCGAAACGTACTCGAATGCTGCTCATGCCCCGATCAGAATGGGGAGCTTGGTGAAGCCCCGCGTGAAGGCCGAACGGCGGTGCACCGCGCCGATCGCTTCCTGCACGTCTGGATTGAAGGGATTGCAAACGGAATCGTAGTTGATTTCGGATGTCATGCAGCCGTGTCCTCGGTGAGCTTCTCGATGGCCGAGACGAACACGTCTGGATTCTGCGCGCCCGGGATCAAGTAGCGACCATCGAGAATGAAAGCGGGCACCGCTTGGATGCCCTTGCTCAACCAAAGGCGCTGGTGCTCTCGGACATCGGCTGCGTACCGGCCGTCTTGGAGCACCGCGGCGGCTTCCGCTTCGTCGAGCCCTACCCGGCCCGCAACCTCGGCCAGCACCTGTTCATCGCCGACGTTCTCCTGCTTCGAGAAATAGCTTTCGAACAAAGCAAGCTCGAGCTCGGATTGTTTGCCCATTTGCTCGGCCCACTTCAGCAACTGGTGCGCGAGGAACGTATTGTAGATGCGCTGGCCCTCGTAAAAATTGAACGAGAAACCGAGTGAATCGCCTATTGCGGTCAAGCGGCCCCGTGCAGCATCGCTTTGCTCGCGGTTGGTCCCGTACTTCTGCCCCATGTGCTCGCGAAGCTCCTGCCCTTCGGGCGGCATCATCGGGTTGAGCTCGAATGGATGCCAATGGATCTCGGCTTCGACCGCGCCATCGAGCCGCAATAGCGCCTCCTGCAACTGCTTGTAGCCGATGACGCACCAGGGGCAGACCACGTCGGAGACGATGTCGATGCGGATCTTCGCGCGCTGGGTGTTCATAACTCTCAACCTAGGAACGACACATGGTCACGCAAGACGCGCCCGTCAATCCAGCTCACTCACTTCCGAAATAAGCCACGCCGATTCGATCCTCGGCGAAAGTCGGTACCCAGTCATTGCTGCTCCCCTGCGAGCAGTGCTGACGGCCTGCAAGTCGCTAGGAGCGTCGGCCGGGCAAGCCGAACTCGCGCCGAAGGATCGCGTCACGCAACGAACCTGGAAGGCGCGCTGCGGTCTGAAGCGCGGCGCTCCGGCCGCCCCCTCGGATCACCCGTGGGGGTTCCTTCGCGAGAAGCTGGCCAGCCACGAAAGACGCGTAGTCGGTGGCCGTCATCGGCGACGTTTTCGCGGTGCTCACTCGCCGCTCGACCGCATCGAAGTAGGGAGCATAGCTCGAGTCCCGGTACTCCTCGAGACCGGCAGCGGCGCGGTCTTCGATCTCGGTGGTGACCTGCGCAGGCTGCACCTCGGTGACCGCGATACCAAACGGGGCGAGCTCGAGGCGAAGCACTTCGCTCAACATGTGAACACCCGCTTTGGACGCGCAGTACGCAGCGGTAAACGGCGCGGGCAGCAACCCGACGACGCTGCTGACATTCACGATGTGCCCTCCCCTCTCCACCATGTGAGGAAACACGGCTTGAATCATCGCGATCACGCCCGTGAGGTTCGTGTCGATGAGGTTCCTCACCCGAGCCATGGGCGCCTCGACCAGCGGCGCGGTCATACTAACGCCGGCATTGTTGACGAGCACGTCGATGTGGCCGCCACATTCGATGACGGTTTCAACCGCTACCTCGATGCTTTCCGGGTCGGTCACATCGAGCGCCAGCGGCAGGAGGTTCTCCCCGGCAATCGCCTGCAAGGTCTCCGACCTTCGCGCGGTTGCAAACACCCGTTGCCCTCGCTCCGCAAGCTCGATGGCGAGCGCTCGCCCGATGCCGGTAGAACAACCGGTGATCAGAAATGTCTTCATGTACCGGGTCTACGCTTCGAGGCCGAGAAATGCCAGCCTGGGCGCCGCGTTGAACGCGGCCGCGGTCGGTCCTCCCTTAGGACGCCTTGGTTGCGGTGGCCACGAGCGCTGGGTGATCAAACGTGACCGAGCCGTCCGATGCGACGAAACCATCGAGCTCCTTTTCTGCCTCGGCGACCAAGAGCTCGAGCTCGGCATCGCCTAGCTTGTCCGCCAGCGTCCATCCGCGAACATCACACTCGACCCATGCACGGATGGAGGGGAAGCGGGCCTCTCCCGCCACCGACTGAACTTGGGGTTCGGCGGTCTCGGCCGAACGCAGGAACAACGTCAGCAACTCGGGGTCGCCGAGGGAGTACGGCGATCTCAAAAGGTCCGCGATGGGAGCACCGAAAAGCCTGCTCAGGAGCGACACCATCCCTGCATATCCGGGGGTTGCTTCCAGCGGTCCCCAGACGGCAACGACGAGCCGCCCGCCCGGACGCAGCACTCTCCACATCTCGGCAAGTGCTGCTTTCCTCTCCGAGAAGAACATCAACCCAAACTGGCTGAGCACTGCATCGAACGAGGCTGAGCCGAAAGGCAGCGCCTTGGCTGCTCCCAAGAGCCACTCCACCTCGTCGGACTTTCGTCGAGCGACGGCCAACATGCCGGGATTGAGGTCGACACCGACCACCGTGCCTCCCGGAGAGACCGCGGCATGGGCTTCCACCGTGGCGACGCCAGTTCCGCAAGCGACGTCGAGGACTCGCATTCCGGGTCTTAGGTCGGCCGCAGCGACCACACGCGGCGCCCATTCGCCGAAAAGCGCCGGCACGAAGAACTCGTCGTAGAACTCCGCAGCTTTCGAGGTCAATTGCCCGGTGTCACCCATGCCTGCCCACCATGGCTAGTTGGCGGCTGCCGCTCTGACCGCGTCGACCAGGTCCTTCGAAAATACTCGGCCGGTCATGCGCTCGAGGATCTGCTTCGAAACGGCGTCCCACTCGGCCTTGTGCCGGCTGGTGTCGGTCGCCGCGATGCCCTTCTTCATCACGACGTCATAGGCCGTCTGGTCGTCGCGGCGGATGGACTCGTTGAGCAAGGTCTCGACCCGCTTGGCGGTGCTGTAGAACGCCTCCTGGAGCTCCGGCGGCAAGGCGTCCAGCTTGTCCTTCTTCATCACGACGCCGCCAGCAATGATGGAAAGGTTGTGACCGGTCATGTAGTTGACGCGCGTGTGCCACTGCAACGCCACCGCGGTCAGAGCCGATGATGTCACGACGTCGACCATCTTGGTCTGAAGACCGGGATACACCTCGGGCACTCCGAGGCGCACACCCGGCGCGCCAACCACGTCGTAGAACTCGATGAAGTTCAGGTCGTCTTTCCAGACCCAGGGGCGCATGGACTTCAAGTCGGACGGCTTGGCGACTTCCTTGACTGAGAAAAGCCGCGTCTTGCCGGCGTCACCCCACGCGACCATCTTGAAGCCTTCTTCTTCGAACATCTTCTCGAAGCGATCAGCCAGCTTGGTGCGAACGCGGTCGAGCTTCTCGTAAGTCTCGAGAAACCCTGGAACTCCCAAGATGACCATCGGCCGTACGAGCATGGCAAGACCGACGATGGTCACGACGCCACCATCGAGCTGGCCGACGCGCATCTTTCGCACGAAGTCCCGCTCATCTCCCTGTGAGCCACCTGGATAGAAGCGCAGCTTCAGCCGACCGTCGGTGTTGTCCTGAATGGTTTTGTTCCAAGCATTCAAGACTTTCATCCACGACGACCCGGCGGGCGCAAGAGATGCGATGCGAAGCATCGTGGCCTCTTCGGCACGAGTTTTGGTAGCGGCGCCTGGCAACCCCGAAAGGACGATGGCAAGCAACGCAACCAGAGGGAAGCACCGGTTCATGGCAGCATGATATTAGGACTCGGCCACACCGGTCCAGCGTTTCCTTCCACCCAACGAGGGCACGAGCTGCAAGGTTCGCTGACCGTGCTATCAGCAGGCCTATGCATAGCTTTTCGCTGCATTCCTCGTGGCCGACACGATGGGCCGCGGCTATCTTCTTCATCACCTCGATCGCGTCCCTCGGTTGCTCGTCGGAGAGCGGGACGACCGAATCGACCGTAGAGCTCCCGGCTTCGGTGACCCAGTGGGCGCCCGTCGGCGCTCGAACCGTGGGCGACTACGCCTACGACGTCATCCCGGAACCAAACGGCTTCCACACCATGCACGTCGGACCGAACAACACCGACAATGTGTGGATCGCGCTCGCGCCCGAGCTCGAGCTCGATTGGGTGGCTGAGCAGAGGTTCTACGTGCCCGAGGGCCCCACGTACGACAACCAGGGGAACCTTTACTTTAGTCCGCTCTTCCCTCAGGAGAACGTCTCGCTCGTCTCGCTCGACGCCGAGACGGGCGAACGAAACTGGGCGGTTGCCGGCAACGACAGCAACGCCGGGAGCGGCGCGATTCTCGTCCTGAACGATCCGGACAACCCCGGGGAGCAGATCATCTATCACGCGACCTACACAGAAGCGATGGCGCTCCAGCCAGACGAAACGATCCTCTGGCAAACCTCCACGGAGCTCTCCCTGCCGCCGGTGATCCCCGGCGAGCGATCGACGACACACTCGTTTGGTTTCAACTATCACCCACAGACCGACACACTCGTCGCACTGATGATGGGCGGCGAAGTCCTGGCCTTTGATCGGGTTAGCGGCGATCGCGTCGCCACGAGCCAGATCCCGGGCTCACCGGCCGTCAGTGCACCGGTCGAGCTTCCGCAAAACGTGATCGACGCGAGCAATGCTCTAACGGACGCGGTGTTTGGGCAAACCCCGAGCGGCTTGAGCTTCTTCTCCGCGATCGTCGAAGTGATCTTTGGCGGTGGCTCAGTCGTCACCAACTATTTCGCGATCGATCCCAACACAGGTCGGATCTACATCGCGGCAACAGCGGAAGACGCTGAAGACGGCACGACCGACGGTCGATCAGAGCTCGGAGCGCTGTACTCCCTCGACCTCGTCGCCGATGGCAATGGAGGCCTCGAGTTCGAGCCACGCAATCGAATCACTTTCATGGGTGGCACCGGTTCAACGCCTACCGTCAGCGAAGACGGCAACCGTGTATTCGTGTCTGACAACGTCGGCAACGTGATCGCCCTCGACCGCGACCTGAACGAGCTCTGGCGTTACGAGCTCGACGCACCCGCTGCCGCGTCAATTGCGGTGTCCCCGGACAATGACGAGGTCTACGCCGTCACACGTAAAGACGTCTACAAGCTGATCGACGAAGGCGACGCTGCCGAGCTCGGCTGGATCGCAACCCTCGACGCGTTCGCCGACGACCCAGACGTCGAAGTCGAGTTCCAGGCGCTCACCCCGACGATCACAGCAAACGGAATCGCGATCAGCATCGGCGGTGGCGTCTTGGTGTCCGATCGGGAGGTGATGCTGAAAGTGGGCATGGGCCTCCTCGACCGCGAGACAGGCAGACTCCGATCGTTTGCGCTCGGTCGCGAGGAGTCGATCGCCGTAACGAGCGTTGCGCCGGACGGTGGCATCTACACGGCGAGTTCGCCGGTGAGGCGCGCGGGCGGCAAGGCGCTCTACCCTTCCCTCGCCGAGGATATCATCGGTGGCATCTCGCGCTACAAGCCGGTGCGCCACCATCTGCTCGCACGTGACGCCACGTGCGCAGCGGGTGGACGGGCGCGTAACGCGGCGACCATCGCCGAGGATTCGCCCAAGTCCGCGGAGCAGGACATCCGTCAAATCCAGATGTTGATCGACCAAAGCCGCGGGGCTCTCGACCGCGCGGTCGCCGACGGCGACTTGGGTGCGAACGCGGCCGCCTTACTCGACGCGGATCTCGAATCGATCGCGGCTGAGCTCTCGCTGTTGGGGCTCGATGCCGCAGGGAACTCATTGGTCCGCGTCTGCAATCAACTAGAGGTGCCGCAATGAGGCGGACTTTCGAGTGGGTGCGTCTAACCCTGTTGGTTGCGCTTGCCGGATGTTCGAGTCACGCCGGCAGCACGGAGACCGTTTCGGCGGAACGAGCGCTCGTTGGGCGGCTGTTGCCTGGGTACGAGGGGCAGATCGAGGTCGAGAGCATTCCTAGCCAGGAGGGACTCGACACGTTCGAGCTCGAAACGCGCGGGCAACGGCTCGTGATTCGAGGGTCGAGCGGGGTCGCCGTGGCAAGCGGGCTCAACCACTATCTGAAGCATTTCGGAAACGGCCATTTGTCGTGGGGCGGAGATCGGGTCGACCTCGGTGAGTCCCTCCCTCCCGTCGATACCGTGGTGCGTGTGACGTCGCCTCACGAGAATCGCTACATCTACAACTTCACCGTCACGGGCTATACGAGCCCTCATTGGGACTGGACGGACTGGGAGCGCGAGATCGACTTGATCGCAGCGCACGGCTTCAACATGGCGCTGGTCCCAATCGGCAACGAGCAGGTGATGATCCAAGCGCTCGCGGGCTACGGGTACACGTCTGAGGAGATCCGAGAATGGATTGTCGGCCCAGCATACCAGCCGTGGCAGTGGATGGGGAACATCCAAAGCCAAGGCCCTCCACTCTCTGCGGAGCTGGTCGAGCGCCGCGCGGCCTTGGGCCGAACGATCGCGGATCGGATGCGCGAGCTCGGCATCACGCCCGTCGTGCCCGGCTTCTACGGCGTCGTGCCACCAGGCTTTTCGGAGCGAAACGGCGAAGAGTACGACGTCAAGCAGACAGGCCTCTGGAACGGGAGCTTCGTACGACCCGACCTCCTCAACCCTGCCCAGGGCGAACGCTTCCAGGAAGTCGCCGACGCGTTCTACCTTGCGATCGAGGAAGTGTTCGGCGAGGTCACGCACTTTGCGGCGGACCTTTTCCACGAAGGAACCGTCACGCCGGGCGTCGAGGTGAGCGCCGCAGCGACAAACGTTCAAGAGGCGATGCTTCGCGCCAACCCGGACGCGATCTGGGTCATTCAAGGTTGGTTCAGCAATCCGAAAGCCGAGCTTTTGGCCGGCCTCGATCCGAAGAGCGCGTTGATTCTGGACCTCTGGGGGGACGAAAATCCTCTTTACCCGACCTACACCAATCGAGGCGCGGCCCCCTTCGATGGGGTCCCGTGGGTCTGGTCGTTCCTTCAGAACTTCGGCGGCCGTACCGCGCTCCATGGAAACCTCGACACCGTGACCGGCCTTTATGGCGACGCCGGGCTGTTCGCCAATCCCTCGCGCGGCGCGCTCACAGGCCTCGGCGTGCTCATGGAGGCCACTCATCAGAACCCGGTCGTTCTCGATCTCGTCTCGGAGATGAACTGGCGGGCGCCGGCTGATGGCGCCCTCGAATTGCGGGAGTGGATTCGTGAGTACTCGGATCGACGTTACGGTCAGGAGCTCGCAGTAACACGCGACGCTTGGGTGTCCCTTCTCGAAACCGCCTACTCGACGACGCCCGGGCTTCAATTCGGTCCGAACGAATCGATTCTATGTGCCCGACCCGACCTCGACGCCGAGAACGTGTACGAAACCGGCCCGCCTGCGGACCCGTACTACGACATGCCTCGACTGGAAGCCGCGTTGGGCGACCTGCTCGCCGCGCGGGGCCAGCTTGGAGCCGAAGACACCTACCGCTACGACTTGGTCGACGTCGCCCGACAGGTCGTCGCCAATCGCGCCCGGCTCCTCCTGGATGATGTGCGCGCCGCGTACGGCGCAGAGGACCGCGCTCGCTTCGTCGAGCTCAGCGCTCGCTTCCTTCAGCTCATCCGCGACCAAGAGCGGCTCGTTGCGACCCGGCAAGAGCTCTTGCTGGGGACTTGGATCCAGGGGGCCCGCGCGCTGGCCGGCACGTCGACCGAAGCAGACCGCTTTGAAGCGGAAGCCCGCAGGCTGCTGACAACCTGGTCCGAGGAGGAGTCGATCTTGAGCGACTACGCCCACCGTGAATGGGCCGGCCTGCTGGGCGACTACTACCACGGCCGCTGGCAGCTCTACTTCGACTACCTAACCGACCAGCTGGACGGCGGCAGCCCGGAACCGCCGGACTTTTTCGCGTACGAGTCCGCTTGGACCCGCGAGACCGACCCCGACGGAACGGACCACGCGTCAGCTCCGGTTGGCGATAGCATCGCGATTTCGCATGAGCTCTACGAGCGTTACGCAGCGCAATAGGCGCGCATCGCGCGGCAGCCCATTGGCGATTCGCATGAGCTGTGTAATGAATGTGCCATGCACCGATCCCTCGTGGTCACCGGGCTCGCGATCCTGCTAGGGCTCGGGCTTAGCGCCTGCAGCCAAGACGACGTGCGTCCCGCACCTGGCGCTGGCGGCACGCGTCCACCACCTCCCGGTACGGGCGGCACGGGAGGCTCGGCCGGGACGGGGGGGACCGGCGGGACCGGCGGGACCGCAGGGGGAGGAGGGACCGCGGGCACTGCCGGAAGCGCAGGAGCCGGCGGCGTGGGAGGCAGCCCGTTGCTAGGGGAGTGTAGCAACCCGGACGATTTCGCTCAGCTCGCGAGCCTGCAGCCGAGCAACCCGCGAACTTTGGCAGCGTCGATCGCCGTCACTCAGTGCTTCAATGATCCTCGGAAGGACTCTTTCATCGAGTGCGTCTCGGCGGGGATGCAAACCGCTCTGACGAGCCTCTCGGCGACGTGTGCGAACTGCTATGGCGAGTTGGCCTGGTGCAGTATTCCCTTCAACTGCAACGTGGCGTGTCAGAGCGACTCGTGTTTGCTCGGCTGTCTCAATTGCACCAACTACGACGCCTGCCTCGAGGCGCTCAACCTCTGCACGGGCCGCACCCCCCCGGAGTGCAGCGAATCCTGAGGAGTAAGAGGACAAGCTACTTCTGCACCCCGAGAACGCCCGCACCTATCCGATACATTTGGGTGGTAAAGAGACTGGTCACGTAGAGGGAGCACGGGTCGAAATCACCCTGCCCGAAGGCAATGCTTGCGGGGCCAACACCACGCAAGTCGTCCGCGAGCGTCGTAGAGCTGCCGTCCGCATCGACCTTGGCGATTTGGCCGGCAGTATTGAGGGCCACATAGACGTTGCCCTCGCTGTCGATCGCCACGCCGTCCGGTGCGGACGTCTCGTAGGCGACCCACTTCTCGGCAGCGCCAGCCGTCACTCCGGAAACCGGAATACGCCAAAGGCCCGCCTCTTGGAACGTCGCGGCCACGTAGAGCGTGCTGCCGTCGAGCGAAAACACCATCCCGTTCGGCGTCGGCACTTCGTCGGACCAGACGGTGACGTTGCCGTCCGCATCGACCTCGAGGATCGAGCCCACGTCCGGTCGATCGTCCGAGACGAGAGTCGTGCCCCAGGGCGTGTTGACCACGAAGTTCGGCTCGCCGAGATCCATCGCGACCTCGACGTTGCTGCCGTCCGCAGGATCGATGAGCAAGAGGTTGCCGGTTCGAATACCCGCCGCCAGGATCCCTGCCGGCAAGCTTTCTAGGCCGAGCAGCGACTCGGCCTCTGCGACGCTTTCGTTCGAACCGTCCGAGGAGATCTCGAGGAGCTGGTCGGGACCGTCGTTGTCCTGTGCTGACACGTAGAGCGTGCCGTTGGCATCGAAAACGAGGCCCTCCGTCCTGGTCGGCGTCGGATCGCCGAAGGCCTGCACCTCTCCAACTGCGATGTCAGTCGCACAGGCACGCGCGTCGCCGCCAGCGCCCCCACTGCCGCCGGCTCCGGCGGTGCCGCCCGCTCCCGAATCGCTCGAGCTACAACCAGCCACCGCTGCCAAGACAGCGAGGAAAAGCATCGCACCTTTGTTCATCGGACCACCTCCACGCGCGGAGCCTAGCGATCTAGGTCCGTTCTGTCACGTGGCTAGAAGCATGCGCAACTGCGTCTTCCAACGCTTGAGCAAGTGCGCGTAGTGAGCCTCGTTCTGGCGAAAAATGCGCTCCATGGCGAGGCCGCGCATGAAGTAGAGGGTCATCTCTAGTGAGCCTTTCGTCTCGCGTCCCTGTCGACCCGTCAGCTCCTTGAACGCCGCGTAGAGACGACCGCCGAGGCTTCGTTCAAACCCTTCGAGCTTCTCGAGAAGCTCGGGATCGGTCCGCGCAGCGACCATTAGCTCGATGACAGCCCAGTAGATGGGATCCGAAAACATCATCCACAACATGTCGACCATCGCATCGACGGGGTCGTCTCCCTCGTCGAGCCGCGCCTGGAGCGCCACCTCGAACTCCTTCGATCGCTCGTCGGCCAAATGCTCGATCGCGGCGACGAGGAGATCCGCCTTGCTCGGGAAGTGATGAAGCTGCGTACCGCGTGAAAGACCGGTCCGCTCTCCAACCTCGACCGTGGTGGTCCGCGAGTAGCCGATCTCGATCAGGCTATCGATCGTGGCATCGAGCAGCTTGCCCCGGGTGATCCGACGCCGCTCCGCTTGCGGCACACGTTCCCGCTTCACCGGGGCGCCGGTTCCCGTCTTCTTCACTCGCTGTCCATCAGTCGCGGCGGTACATCGTGACGACCGCGGCGCCACCCAGGCCGAGGTTGTGCTGTAGTGCGATGCGGGCGCCGTCGACTTGGCGGCCCTCGGCTTGCCCCCGAAGTTGCCAGACGAGCTCGGCGCATTGTGCGAGGCCGGTCGCCCCGAGCGGGTGTCCCTTCGAGAGCAGACCGCCGCTCGGGTTGGTTACGAATTTTCCGCCGTACGTGTTGTCGCCTTCGTCAATGAACTTCTCTGCCTCGCCCTCGTTGCAGAGGCCGAGCGCTTCGTAGGTGAGCACCTCATTGGTCGTGAAGCAGTCATGCAGCTCGACGACATCAACGTCTTCAGGACCGATGCCGGCTTCTTCGTAGACTGCTTGTGCGGCGTTCTTGGCCATGTCGAAGCCCACCATCTTGATCATCGAATCGCCGAAGCTCGACTCGTAGTCGGTGCGCATCGTCTGGCCCGCTATATAGACCGGATTGCCGATGCCCTTCTTCTTGGCGAAGTCGTCCGAGCACACGATGGCCGCCGCCGCACCGCAGGTAGGAGGGCAGCACTGGTAGCGGGTGAGCGGATCGAAGACCTCGGGTGAGGCCAGGATCTCGTCGACCGTGAGAGGGTCGCGGAAAAGCGCATAAGGGTTCTTGGCCGCATGCCTGCGCGCCTTGGCGTTCACCTTGGCAAAGGTCTCGCGCTTGGTGCCGTACTTCCATCGGTACTCGCGACCGGCGCCGCCAAACATCTGCGCTGCGGGAGGCGCGGAGGTAAAGCCCTGGCTCTCATTCATGACGTTGACGTGAAGGTTCAACGGATTGGGCCGATCGTCCCACGCCGAGGCAAGCGCACCTTTCTTCATCTGCTCGAAACCTACGGCGAGCGCACACTCGACGATGCCGCCTTCGACCATTTGCTTTGCAAGCATGAGCGCGCTCGACCCGGTAGAGCAGTTGTTGTTTACGTTGTAGACCGGAATCCCAGTGAGTCCGACGTCGTAGACGGCGCGCTGCCCGCACGTGCTATCGCCGAAGACGTAGCCCGCGACAGCCTGTTCGACCTCCGCATACTCGACCCCGCCGTCCGCGAGGGCAGTCTTGATCGCCTTGGCGGCCATCACGTTGTAGTCCTCGCTTTGGCCTGGCTTGGCGAAGGGCACCATGCCGACTCCGATTACATTTACCTTGCGTCCCATCGTTGCTCCTTGTCGAGTCCGTGCGCGCGCCTAGATCAGGCCCTTGAGAAAGTTGAGTCGACGTGCGGGCTCGACTTCGCCGTCTATGCGGAGCTTGCCCTTCTGGAAAAGCGTTTGTGCTGTGGCCTCGCCGCTTCCGAGTGCAGCGAGATCGGCGTCGGCGATCGTGATGGTCGTCGTTGCGCCATCGGTCTCTCCGCTCTTCAGCGCGGGCGGTCGGTGCTCGAGGTCGACGACCCACTTGGAGTCGGGGTCCCGTACGTAGAACTGCAGGACCGCGCCCACCTCATCAGCGAGGCGCGGCTGCTCCTCTAGGCGCTTGGCGAGCGCCTCGAACAGCGTCGGCGCGAGCGGCTCATAGGCTGCCGGAGCGCTAGGTGGAGGAGGTGCCAAGGCACCACCACGCACCCTCGCTTCGGCCTTCTCGAGCACGAGCTCGAACGGCATCTCAGCGAGCAGCTCTAGCTTGTTCACGGCCATCATGTCGCCTGCCACCTTGACCTTGCCAGTGGTAAAGAGCTTCATCGCGTCTGCCTCCCCCTTTTGAAGTGCGATGTAGTTCGCCTCGGAGAGCTTGAGCGTGACATCGGGCTTGGCGATTTCACCGGGCCCGGCGGAGCCTCCCTTGAGGTCGATCGTCCAGACGCTGTCGGGGTCGCTGAGCTGGAGCTGGAATACCGTTTGACCCTTTTCGGCGATTCCTGGGTTGTCTTTCAAGTGCTGATCGATCGCCGCGATGATGTCGGCTGCCATCGCTTCGACAGTTGCCTCCTCGGCTGCCTCGGTTGCCAGTGCCTCGGACTTCTTCTCCTTGGGTTTTGGGAGCTTCTCGAAGAGCTCGATGGCCGCATTCGAGATGACCACCGCGTCCCGCTCCTTGACCTTGCACTGAAACACGATCCGCTGGTCGGACTCTTTCCACATCTCGGTGACGAGGGTGTCGCCGGGGTAGACGTTGTCGGCGAAGCGCACCCTGATGCTCTTGAAGAAATCGGGATTGCCTTCGGGGGCGTACTTCTCGAGCACGCGGCGGCCGGCGTAGCCGAACGTGCAGAGGCCATGCAGAATCGGGCGCTCGAACCCAAACGCCCGCGCCATGTCGGGGTCGGCGTGAAGCGGGTTCCAGTCTCCGCTCAACCGATAGAGCAGTGCCTGGTTCGCAGGGATCGCGTCCTCGACGACCACGTCAGGCGCACGGTCTGGCGGCAGGTTGACCTCTGCGCTCGGGCCGCGCTCGCCGCCCCAGCCGCCAGCGCCGCGAACGAACATCGTCATCTCGCTCTTGATCAGGAGGTCGCCATCCTCGTCGTACGAGTCGCCGCCGATCACGACGAGCGCGCCCTTTCCTTTGTCCCAGATCTCTTTGACCACGCTCTTGGTGGTCAACGTCGCCTTGAGCGGCAGCGGGCGGACGACCTCGACGTACTGCTCGCCGTGCAACACGCGGTCGAGCCCGTAGTTGAGCCCGGGAGCCGTGACTCCCTCTTTGGCGAGCCCCAGAAAGGCGTTGACGCCGGGCATGACAGCGTAGGTCGCAAGTGCCTTCATCCCGCCACTCGCGCCTTCGTAGACCAGTTGAAGATCTCCTGTTTCGTTCGGGTCGCTAGCGGCGCCCACTCCGAGGGCGTAGAGCGCCAGGTCGCTCTCGTCGTAGCTCGACACGACGTCCGGGTACTTGGCGCCGAGCGCGGCATCGACATCGATGAGCTCGTTGCCCCCCTTACTCGGACCCGCCTCGACGTTCCGAATGACCGGGCCGAGCGACTCCATGAGCGTGCTGATGTGCTCGGTCTCGCTGAAGTCGTTGATCTGAGACCAGCTCTCCCGCAGCGATTCCGGCGTCACCTCACGACCGAGGCGAAAGACTTTGCCCTTGGTGCGCTCCCAGCGAAGGCTCGAGTAGAGGCCTCCACCGACTTCGTAGAGCCCGCCGGTCGCGTCGCTCTCTTCGCTGCAGAGATACGCAACGAGCGGGGATACATAGTCGGGCTTCAGCGCATCGAATACCGCTGGCGGAAGTAGCCCCTCGGTGAGTCGCGAAGCGGCGACTGGCGCGATAGTGTTCACGAGGATGTTCTTGCGCTGACCCTCGAGCGAGAGCGTGTTGGCGAATCCGACCAAGCTGAGCTTTGCGGAGCTGTAGTTGGTCTGGCCGAAATTGCCGTAAATTCCTGCGGCCGATGTCGTGAAGATGATTCGGCCATAGCCCTGCTCGTTCATGATCGGCCAGGCGGCTTTCGTCACTTTGTATGCGCCGTAGCTGTGTACACGAAAGATGATGTTCCAATCCGCATCGCTCATGTTCTTGAACGACTTGTCGCGGAGGATGCCTGCGTTGTTGACCACGATATCGACGCGTTCCCAGGCATCCATCGCCGTCTTCACGATGGCGTCTCCGTCCTCGACGGAGTCGTAGTTGGCGACCGCCTCGCCACCGGCCTGCTTGATCTCCTCGACGACTCTATCGGCGCTCTCCGAGGACTTCCCGTCGCCGGCCTTCGAGCCACCGAGATCGTTGACGACCACCTTGGCGCCGCGCGCTGCCAGAAGGAGCGCATGCGAGCGGCCAAGCCCCTGCCCTGCCCCCGTGACAATCGCCACACGCCCATCAAACCGCAGGTCTTTGCCCATGATCCCTCGCTTCAGAAACAATCAGGTTTGACGGTTTATAGGAACCTGCGGAGATGTCAATGCAGATCGTGGCTGCTGCGTCGTCGGCGCTATTTCTTCCAGCGGCTCTCGGTGAGGGTCATGCCCTCGATCGACTTGCGGGGAAGCATCTGCTCGTAGGTGCGGATGTAGCCGGTCTTGGCGATGCGCCAAACGCCATCGTCGCCCTTCCGGTACTCGTCTTCATAGAAGGCGGCGCCGTGGATCATCATGTCGAAGCCTGTCTCGATCACGCTGTCCTGCAGGCACCAGCGCCCGGTGGCCGTGCGCTCATCGACGAGATCGATTTCGGGTTGGCTGACCGCGTGGCAGGAATGAAAGGTGTCGGCGCCCATCGCCCCTTCGAGGAACTGCATGATCGCGTCCCGATTGTCGAAGGAGAACTTCCCGCCGCTGTAGGCCGCCCTGGCGTCCTCCGTGAAGCACTCGCGAAGCTCGTCCCACTGCTTGGTGTCGAGGCACCGCTGGTACTTGTACTTGAGGCGCTTGATCGCCTCGAGATCCTGCCATTGGATGTCGGCCATGGGCCGAATCTACTCGGAAAAGCGCGCCACGTGGTGCTCCGCGTCGCCGAAGAGCGCGTTTAGCGCGTACATGCGCTTGAAATACAGCCCTATATCGTGCTCGTCGGTAACGCCGATGCCGCCGTGGAGCTGCAGCGACTGCTGCGCCACCCAGATGCCGCCGGTCGCGAGCTGGTACTTGGCGGCAGAGATGTCGGCGCGCCGGGTGCTGGTATCGTCTTCGTCGGCACGTACCATGGATGCCATCGAGATCGAGCGCAGAAGCTCCGTCTCCGCGTACATGTCCACTGCGCGGTGCTGAAGGGCTTGAAAGGACCCGATCTTGACCCCGAACTGCTCACGTGTGCCGAGGTAGTCCACCGTCATGTGGAGCATCTTGGATGCAAGCCCGACGCTTTCGGCGACCGCCGCCGCCGCGGCATAGTCCATGACCCGGTCGAGGACCCGGGCCCCGGCGCCCTCTTCACCGAGCCTCGCGCCTCGTTCAACCGCAACTTCGTCGAGCTCGATGAACGCGGCTTTGTGCCCGTCGATGGTCTTCGCGACCGTCACCGAAACCCCCTCCGCATCACGGGGCACGACGAACAGCGTCACTCCAGCCGGCGCTCTCGCCGACACGATGAGATGATCGGCGTTGTGGCCGTTCAGCACCCACACCTTCTGCCCCGAGATCTCGTAGCCACCGCCCTTCGTCGTGGCGGTGGTTTCGATCGCGCTCACGTCGAAGCGGCTTCGTGCCTCGGCGTAGGCGAGCGCGAGGGTGGTGTCGCCCTCGATCATCGGGGTGAGGTACGCCGCGTGCTGTTCCGCGGTTCCGGCGCGCAACAAGGCCATGCCGCCGAGCACGACCGACGCGAGGTAAGGCTCGGGCACCAGATTCGTCGCAAGGTTTTCGAGAACGATGGCGCACTCGACGAAGCTGCCGCCGAAACCGCCGACCGGCTCGGGAAATGCCACACCAAGCCACCCGAGCTCACCCATCTTCTGCCAGACGGCCGGGTCGTACCCGATGTCGTCATCTCGAAGCTGTCGAAAGCGCTCAACGGGCGACTCGTTTTTCGCGAAGTCGGCCACCGTCTTCGCAAGCATTTGCTGATCTTGATCGAGCTCAAAGTCCATGGTGAGTCATTCCTCGGCGCGCCGCTCAGCTGCTCGGCAGTTGCAGGATCATCTTCGCGATGACGTTGCGTTGAATTTCGTTGGAGCCGCCGTAGATCGTTGCGGCTCGCTCGTAGCAGAAGTAGGGCCCAATCGATTCTTCGACCGGCGTGCACACGCCTTCGTTGTACCAGGTGAGCGAGCTCTCCCCCATGATCTCCATCGCGAGCTCGGTCATCTCTTGAACGAGCTTCGTGCCGACGAGCTTCAGGATCGAGGACTCGGGACCTGGCATCTTGCCCTTTTGCTGGTCGGCAAGCGCACGGTAGCTGACCATGAGGTGCGCGCGGAAGCGCATCTCGAGGCGAGCGATCTTTGCCCTCCAAATGGGGTGCTCCAGCATCGGGCGCCCGTCGACCGTCTTGGTCGCTGCGATGCGCTTGATCTTCTGAAGCACATTGCGACAGGGGCCGACCATGGCAAGAAGCGTTCGCTCGTGGCCAAGCAGCGCTTTCGCCATCGTCCAACCTTGATTGACTTCGCCGATGACGTTCTCTTTTGGCACTTTCACGTTGTCGAAGAACGTGTCGCAGAACGCCGGCGTGTGCCCGAGCGTCAGCATCGGCTTCACCTCGACGCCAGGGGTCTTGAGATCGATGAGCAAAAACGTGATGCCGGCTTGCTTCTTCGCGTTCGGATCCGTCCGCACGAGGCAGAAGATCCAATCTGCGTACTGCGCGTAGGTCGTCCACGTCTTCTGCCCGTTCACGATGAAGTGGTCACCGGCGTCCTCGGCCGTCGTGCGAAGCGACGCCAAGTCGCTCCCGGAGCCAGGCTCGGAGTAACCCTGGCACCAGAACTCTTCCGCGCTCAGGATCTTCGGGAGGAATCGCTTCTTCTGTGCGTCCGTTCCAAAGCTGATGATCAGCGGGCCCACCATCGAAAGCCCAAACACGGAGAGCTGTGGGGCGCCCGCGGACTCCATCTCTTCGTTGAAGATGAAGCGCCGAGCTGCATCCCAGCCGGTCCCGCCTACTTCCTTCGGCCAGTGGGGGGCGACCCAACCTTTTTCGTAGAGGATCCGATGCCAAGTTGCCGAATCCTCGGGCGTGAAGCGGCCAGAGCCCGCAGCACGCTCGCGCATGTCAGCTGGCATGGCGTCCTGAATCCATGCGCGCACCTCGAGCCGAAACGCCTCTTCTTCTTCCGTGAAGGTGAGATTCATGCCGATATCCCTGACACAATCCGAGGCCGAATACCAACCTGTACGAACGCAGGGAAACCCTGTAGGAAGCTCGGCAGCGGAAGCCCATCGTGACGATCGATCTCGCATTTCTCCTCTTCGCTCTGGTCGTCGTCGCCGCCTATGCGGTTCAGACGGCGATCGGGTTCGGGAGCACCCTGATTTGTGTGACGTTCGGCGCTCAGCTGATCGGGCTGCAGGAGGCGATCCATCTCGTCGTGCCGATCTCGTTTCTCCAAACGGGGTACATCGTCATCCGGCACCGGGACGGCATCGAGTGGAGACTTCTGCTGAGCCGTGTGCTGCCCCTGATGGGCCTGGGAATGGGGTTCGCGTTCCTCCTGCTCACGCGTGTCGGCGGTCCCTGGCTCGGCCTCGCGTTCGGCCTGATGGTGCTGGCATTGTCGGCCCGCGACCTTTACGAGCTGCGCGCGGCGAGCCCCGTCGTGAACAAGCCGATCCAGCCTCTTGCTTCGGTCGCCGCCCTCTTCGGGGCCGGTATCGTCCACGGCATCTACGCGTCCGGCGGCCCCTTGCTCGTGTACGCAGTCGGCCGCGAGGGACTCTCCAAGAAGGCGTTCCGAAGCACGCTCAGCATGGTCTGGATCCTGCTCAACTCGATCCTCGTGACCCGATTCGCGGTATCGGGAGACTACGACCGATCGGTCATCGTCGGCGTTTTGCTGCTGGTTCCCGCGGTACCGCTCGGGGTGCTGGTTGGAGAATGGGTGCACGATAAGGCCGACGAACAAGGCTTCAAGGTGGCAGTCTTGGTGCTTCTCATCGCAGCTGCAATCTCGATCATCGTGCGATATAGTGCGCAGCTCGCCTGACCCGGGAGAATTCGAATGTATGACCTGAAAATCGTAGGCGGAACGATCGTCGATGGAACCGGGAACGACCGGTACACGGGGGACATCGGCATCAAGGATGGAACGATCGTTGCCGTTGGCACCGCGGACGAAGGCGCGAAGGAGACGCTCGACGCCAAGGGCGCGGTGGTCGCGCCGGGCTTCGTGGACATCCACACGCACTACGACGGGCAGATCAGTTGGGACGAGGAGCTGGCGCCCTCGTCGATCCACGGCGTGACGACATGCGCCATGGGAAGCTGCGGCGTTGGGTTCGCGCCCGTTCGCCCTTCGGACCACGACAAGCTGGTCGAGCTCATGGAAGGCGTCGAGGACATCCCGGGCACGGCGCTTTCCGAAGGGATTAGCTGGGGATGGGAGAGCTTCCCCGAGTACATGGAGGTGCTCGATCGAATGCCTCACACGATCGACTTCATGGCTCACGTTCCGCACGACGCGCTGCGAGTGTACGTCATGGGTGAGCGCGCGGTTGCGGAGGAAGCGGCCACACCGGACGACATCATGCAGATGCGTCAGTTGCTTCGCGCCGCGCTCGAGGCCGGCGCTGCGGGCTTCAGCACTGGGAGAAGCGACAACCATCGAAGCGCCGTCGGCGATTGGACGCCGGCCTCCGAAGCCGACGGCAAAGAGCTCGCCGGGATCGCAGAGGCGTTCCAGGGCTTGAGTCACGGCGTCCTCCAAGCGGTGAGCGATTTCAACATCATGCACGGCGACGAGCACTTCGATGCCGAATGGGGGGTTCTCGAGGAGATG
This sequence comes from Myxococcales bacterium, assembly GCA_024640845.1. Classification (GTDB taxonomy): domain Bacteria; phylum Myxococcota_A; class Polyangia; order Polyangiales; family Houyiibacteriaceae; genus SG8-38. Next base: position 20,077 of record JAHEEE010000007.1, read on the forward strand.
CTTGGCGCTGCCGGCGGGCGCCCGATGAGCGTTTCGACCATGCAGCGCGACCACAACCCAAACCAGTGGAAGTGGATTCTGGATCGGGCCGCCAAGGCCAACGAGAAGGGACACGAAGTGCGCTGCCAGGTCGGAGCGCGCGGCATCGGCGTCATGTTGGGGCTCCAAGCGACGTTCCACCCATTCATGGGGTTCCCGAGCTACAAGAAGATCAGCCAACTGCCGCTCGCCGAACGGGTCGCGGCGATGCGCGACCCCGAGCTTCGCGCGCAGATGATTCACGAGAAGAGCGATCCCGTCGCAGGTGATGGGAGCATGCTTCCGCCACTCGCGGACTACTTTCTATCGAATCTCGAGATGGTGGCGATGCGCCTCTTCCGTCTAGGCGAGAAGCCGAACTACGAGCCCTCGCCCACAGAGAGCTTCGGCGCTGCCGCGATGGCAAGCGGGGAGCCGGTCCTCGGGTTGATCTACGACGCCATGCTCGAGCAGGACGGAGAGGCCTTGCTCTACTTTCCGGTCTACAACTACACGGGCATGAGCCTCGACGCCGTGCACGAGATGCTCACGCACCCGCTCGCGCTTCCCGGCCTGAGCGACGGCGGTGCGCATGTCGGCACGATTTGCGACGCGAGCTTCACCACCTTCCTGATGACCCACTGGGCCCGCGACCGCGAGCGAGGACGCATCCCGCTCGAGCGCATCATTCAAATGCAAGCCGCCGATACAGCGCGCTTCATCGGCCTGAACGACCGTGGCTTGGTGAAGCCGGGGTTGCGCGCGGACCTCAACATCATCGACTTCGACAACCTGGAGCTCTTGCCGCCCACGATGCTGAAAGACCTGCCCGCAGGCGGCCAGCGCCTGATGCAGTACGCAAACGGCTATGTCGCTACACTCGTCCGAGGCGAGGCGATCGCTCGCAATGGCAAGCTGACCGGCGCGCGCCCTGGGCGCCTCGTACGAGCAGGACGCTGAGCCCCCGACATGGACCGGATGGCACCCACTTTTCTTTTCATCGCAGCCTTGTTGTGCATGTCCTGCAGCGAAAGCAGCGCGGCGCCTGACGGCGGGATGGACGGCTCGATCGAACCGGACAGCGGCGAGCCCACCCTGACGTGCAACGGACACGAAGGTCTCGGTGAGATCGAAGGGTTCCTCGCCGACAATCCGAACGAGGTGGTTTCGATCATTTTCGAGAACTACATCACGCACGCTCAGACGGCGAGCACATTCGAGTCCAGCGGTTTGATCGACTACGTGTACGCGCACGAGGCAGGGGAGCCCTGGCCGACGCTCGGTGCCCTGATCGATGCCGGAACGCGTTTGCTCGTTTTCCAAGAGAAGCTTCCTGAGGAAGCCGAGTACCCCTGGCTGATGCGCATCTGGGACCACGCGTGGGAGACGCCGTTTTCGGCTGCTACGCCGGAAGACCTCTCATGCGACGTCGGTCGCGGCAATCCGGAAAATCCGCTCTTCCTTCTCAACCATTTTCTCACCGGGCTCGGCGGAGATCCTGCGTTGGCGGAGATGGTCAACTACAACCCCTTCTTCATCGACCGTGCCCGAGAATGCGAAGACATGGACAGTGCGCTGCCGAACTTCGTCGCGGTCGATTTCTACGACATCGGCGACCTATTCGAGGTCGTCGACGCGCTGAATGGCGTTTGACTACTGCCCCGGAACACCGTCGATACCCGGCTTGAAGCGGAAGACGTAGTACGGGGCCATCTCTTTCATGTGAGCCTTTGACCGCAGCATTTGATCGGGGATCGCGCTGTCGGCCACGTAGAGCCACCCGTCGGGTCCATAGCTGAGCGCGTCTGCCCATCGAACCCGTGGGCTCGTGACCAAGGTCGTGAGCTCGCCCTGCGGGCTCATGCGCACGACGGATCGGTGCTCGACGTCGGTGATGAGAAGATTGCCCTCGCTATCTGTGCTCAGCCCGTCGTTTAGCGGCTTCTCGCCGACCGGTTCGACACGGGCGGCGAGCGCACCTGGGCTCAACGACGCATCGAGGAGGTCGGCGACCTTCACGCGAAACATCGTGTCGTGCGCCATTGCTCCGTAATAGATCCATTCGTCGCTGCGATCGATAGCGATGCCATCAACACCTGGTTTGAGCACGACGAGCCCACCAAAGAACTTCATGTCTTTCGTTGGGTTCCGTATCAACCAGTCTTGAGGCGATACCGACTCGTCTCCGTCGAGCACCCTGCGCGCGCTCTTCGCTTCTACGTCGTAAATGACGAGTCCGGGGTTTTTTCGCCAGAAGCTGACATCGGCGATGAACACGTGCTTGCCCGTCGAGTCCACCTGAAGGTCCTGCAAGAACGAGCCGAGCTCTGCGACCGACGAATCGAGCTCGTGATCGTGCACGACGGCGCCGGTCTCGAGGTCGAACGCTGACAACCGCGGCGTGCCTGTACCGTGGTTGCCGTGATCGATGACCCAAAGTCGATGCTGCTGGTCGACCACCACGCCGAGTGGTGTCTCGAACAACGCCTGCGCCTCCTCGCTGGGGAACGCCGTGGGCACCCCGTCGACCCACTCGAGGAGCTTTGCTCCTTTCGGTCGGCTCTCCGGGTGAATCGTGTAGAAGATCCGACCGTTGGCAGACACGGCGACATTGCCGATTGGCTCGGGGCTGGTCACGACGACCTCCAAAGCGCTCTCCTCCAAAACGGGCGTACCGCTCAGGTTCGGGTAAGGCTGGCCCCCGCCGTAGCGGCCGTAGAGGACCACCGCCAGCACGGCGACGATCGCGGCGAATGAAAACACCAGGCGCATCAGAACGAGGCGAAGCATCGGTCGACGCTAGCATGGCGGCACTGAGCACGACACTCGCGTGGGCGTCGGTACATGCTCACGCTGCTTGACAGGCTGCGGTGTTGAGGGGCACGTTCACTCGAATGAATCAGGCACTCCCTTTCGTGCTTTGCTTGTGTGTTCTCTCTCCGTCTGCGGCCGGCGCTGAAGAGCGGCAGGAGCAACCGCAGAGCGAAGAACAATGGCTCAAAGCGCTTCGCGGAAGCGATACCTATAGAGAGGGGCGTGACAATGTCAGCCGATTCGTCGACCAGGCCTACGACCTTGGCGCTATTGCCGGCGCATCTCATTGGGAGGATATGAACGAGTACTACGCCGGGCTCGCTCGAGCGAAGGGCTGTGAGACGGGCAAGCCCTTTGCGGACGGGCCGGTCAAAGCATGCCATCGTATGGAAGGCCCCGAGCCAAAGCTCGTCGGGCGCGACCACGCTGAGGGCCTGGCCAAGGCCGTTGCGCTTGCCGAGGAGACCTCGTACCCCGACCGCATCGAGCCGGTGCTCGTCCTGCTCTACGACTACGGATACATTCAAGGCTTGAAGCACGGCATTCGCATCAACGACGAGAGCATCCGCCTCAGGCAGACCTACTTCCGGGCTTGCATGGCGCGGGCGAACGGCGGTAAGGGAGAACCGGCTTGCGCCGAGGGCGCCAAGACGTGGACCGCCAAGCTCCTCGATCGCATCCATCAACGCGTCGAAACGCACGCGCTGCCAGCGCGGAGCAAGCCGGCGCGCTGATCGGGTCGGTCATGTAGCCAGCGCCCCCGAGGCTCGCCTCCAGCTCAGCGCAGCATTCTCGGAGTGCTTGGGTCAGGTTCGACGCTCGCCGGTTCGTGCCGCCGGACGTGCTCGCGGAGCGCCGCGTTGAGCTCGGCCGCTTTTTGGAACGTCACTCCGTGCCCTGCGTCGTCGAATCGCAGAACCTCTGCATTCGGGATACGCGCCGCCAGCCGGTCCGTCTGGCTCGGACGGATCAAGATGTCCAGGCCTGGCCGCACGAGAAGCGTCGGTGTCTGGATCTGCGACAAGCGCGACTCGGTCGAGTGGCGCATGACTGCGTAGAGTTGACCTAGCACTGTCCGGAGCTTTGGAGGGCGGCCGAGGCGCAAGTCGAGATGGTCGCGAAGGCCGCTCCCCATCGATTGAACGAATGCGTCCGAATAGAGCAGCCGCGGAAGCGTCTTCAGACGTGCTTCCCTGCCAGCGAAGAGCCCCTTCAAGAACAGCCACATGCCCTTCGCGGTTGGCATCGAGGCAATTGGGGCGCCGCCATGCGTCGCCACGAGCGTCAGGCTCTGCAGTCGGTCCTGAGAGCGCAGCGCCAGCTCCTGCGCAATCATGCCGCCCATCGAGACGCCCACGATGTGAGCGCGGTCCCACGCGAGGTCGTCCATGATTCGAAGGGCGTCGTCGGCCATCGCCGGAATTGTTCGGAGAAACGGCCCGCGATCGCTGCCACCAACACCGAGGTGATCGTAGTGACAACAGCGGTGGTCTCGCTGAAGGTCGTCGACCTGCGGGCCCCAAACGATCCCGGGCATCCCAAAACCCATGATGAAGAGGATCGGGGGGCCTTGGGTGCCGAACGACTGATAGGCGAGACGGGGGTAGGATTCTGTGCGGGCTGCTTTCATTTCGACGCTGGCACTGGCATTGGCACCAACACTATCACTACTCCTTCAGCGGGCCGATGAAACGCCCCGAGCCAGCTCATGGCGGATGCGACGGTCGTTGTGCACGGTGCCGCCGTCCTTCGAGGGGCCGCGCAGCAGTGGCCTGATATTGAATGCGATTTTCAACGTCAGCCCTTTTCGGCGTTTGAAGCGCTGAACCCTCTGCCTTTCTCGGCACAATTTCGAGCTATCCTGAGCGCCACGATGCCGACGAGCTTCTTCAACGATGTAAATCACTATTTCGACGCGGCCTGCCGCCATACCGACGTGCGGCCCGATATCTTGTCTCAGATCCGTGCCGTCAACGCGGTCTATCGAATCCGATTCCCGGTTCGTCGGGACGACGGGGAGGTGGAGGTCGTCGAGGGGTACCGCGCCGAGCACAGCCATCACCGGCTACCAACGAAGGGCGGCATCCGATACGCGCTAGACGTGTCACAAGACGAGGTCATGGCTCTGTCGGCGCTGATGACCTACAAGTGCGCCGTCGTGGACGTGCCCTTTGGTGGCGCCAAAGGCGGCGTCGTGGTCGACCCGCGCAACGAATCGGCAAGCTTTCTCGAGCGCGTCACTCGCCGCTATGCGAGCGAGCTCATTCGCAAACGCTTCATTGGGCCGGACGTCGATGTTCCCGCTCCGGACGTGGGAACTGGCGAGCGTGAGATGGGTTGGATTTACGATACGTACAAGGTGTACGGACCAGATACCCTGAACGCGCTTGCTAGCGTGACGGGCAAGGCGCTCGGCGTTCACGGGATTAGTGGGCGGCGAGAAGCAACGGGTCTCGGCGCGGTGATTGCCCTCGAGCATCTCCTGTCCGAACCGGAAGACCTCAAGCCCCTCGGTCTGCAGACCGGGGTTGCGGGCAAACGGATCATCGTCCCCGGCCTAGGCAAGGTTGGCCTTCACGCTGCTCGAGCGGCGGTCGAGCGAGACGCGATCGTCGTCGGCGTGTCGGTGAGTGACGGCGCCCTCTACGACGCGGGCGGACTCGACATCGAGGCCGTGCTCCTCCACCGAGCTGAAGCCGGATCGCTCCGCGATTTCCCCGGCGCGCGGTTCATCGCCGACCCGGACCTCATCCTCGAAGAGCCCTGCGACGTGTTGATTCCGTCCGCCCTCCAACACCAAATCACGGCGGCAAACGCGTCGAAGCTGCAAGCCAAAATCATCGTCGAAGCTGCGAACGGGCCCGTCGACCCCGAGGCCGACGCGATCTTGCGCGAGGCCGGGGTCGTAGTGCTCCCCGACATCTATGCCAACGCCGGCGGTGTAGTCGTCTCGTACTTCGAGTGGATCAAGAACCTCCAACACGTGAGCTTCGAGCGGATGACGCGCCGCTACCAGCAAATCGCGAACAACCGCTTGATCGACCTGATCACCCGGCTCACCGGAAAGTCACTGCCACCCGGCGACGCCGCCCTGTTTCTGCAGCCCCCTACCGAGATCGACTTCGTTCGAACCGCGCTCGACAATACGATGGCCATTTCGTACGAGCAGATCCGAGACTCATGGAAGCAAAGATCACTCCCGGACTTGAGGACCTCAGCATACATCACCGCAATCGAAAGCGTCGCCAACGCCTACGCCCTCGACGGCATTTACCCCTAGAGGGTTTAGTCGGTCATATCCGCCCGCCCACCCCCACCGCGTAGTCCTCCCTCCGCGGCGTTCGCTCTGCTCCGCCGTGGCGGCGCGCTCGCGCCGGGCTTCGCCGTTCCGGCTCGCGCTACCGCGCATGTCTTGCAGCGTCAGCGAAGTGTGACTGCAAGAACTCGCCGATCTCTGCGGCCGCTTCGTCTGACTCCTTCAGCAAGCCCGCGTGGATCTGGAACTCATGCCACATCCCCTCGAAGACTTTGAGGGTCACATCCACCCCCGCCTCTCGGCAGCGCTCGGCGAGTCGCGTCGAATCGTCGAAAAGCACCTCGTCTGTCCCGACGTGGATGAGGATCGGGGGCAAGCGCTCATGGTTGGCGAAGAGTGGTGAACACGCGGGATCGTCTGGGGCCCTTCCACCCAAGTAGAGGCTTGCGCATAGGTGGAACCAGCTCGGTCGGATCATCGGATCCTTGCGCGCGTTCTGCCTCATCGATGGATAGTCACCGCTCAGGTCGACGCCGGGTGACAAGAGCACGATGGACGCCGGAAGCGGCAGGCCGGAATCGCGCACTGCAACGGCCGTCGCGAGCGCGAGCCCGGCGCCGGCGGAGTCACCCGCCAACGCGATTTGCCCGGGTCGGATCCCCTGGTCGAGCAACCAGCGATAGGCAAGCATGGCATCTTCGAGTGCCGCAGGGTGCGGATGCTCGGGCGCCAATCGATAGTTGGGCGAATAGACGACTGCATCCGCTTCTACTGCAAGATGCGTGATTAGACCGCGATACGTCTGCCAACTTCCGATGCAGTACGCGCCCCCGTGAAGGTAGAGTACCGCGCGGCTTGCCTCGCTCGATCTTGGCCACGCGCGCACCGCGGACATGCCCTCGATTTCGAGGGTCGACGTCGAGGCAGCCCTGGACACCGGATTCGCACTCGAGACCAGTCGCACCCAGAACCGCTGAAACCCGATCGAAAACGGTGGCCCGAGAAAGGGCTTGAGCAGGATGCGGAGGACCGTGCGGAGTAGTCCGGCCGGAAGTCGAATCGCCATCCGGTCCCATATAGCGTGAAACAACCGCTAGCGTCAGCGTCAGCCCGTAAAGCCAATGCTTCGCGTCGCCCACGGGCCTTCGCCGCGGAGCCCCGTCGTGACGAAGTCACTCTACGGGGTCAGCGCCTACGACCTGAGCACTTCACCCGCGCCGCGCACGTGCGAAATGCGACCCCGGTCGAAGATCTGCTTCCCATTTACAAACACATGCTCGATACCGACCGGGGAAGCGTTCCCTGCTTCGTTCTCCTGGTCACGAACGCCCTCCCAATCGAACACGGTTACGTCCGCCGCATAACCCTCCCGAACCTCTCCCCGTTCGCTCAAGCGGAAGCGCTTGGCGGCAGCGCCGGTCATCTTGTACACGGCCTCTTCGAGGGCGATGTTCTTCCGCTCGCGAGAGGTCCGCAGGAACTTCGGGAACGTGCCGTAGGCGGCTGGATTCTGGTGCCCCCCGGGCTCGGGCCAGGAGTCGGAGGCAAAGATCGCGGCAGGGTGCCGCATCAAGCGTTCGATGATCTCGTCGTTGTAGTAGTCGTGAAAGAGAACGCGCGCTTCGGCGTTACTCTCGTCGAGGATGTCGAGCATCGTGTCGAAGTGCGACATGCCGACCCGCTCCGAGATCTCCGGCAAAAAGCAGCCATTGTATTGGTCGTACTTGGAGCAACTCGCATTGGTGATCTGGATCTGCGGGTAGCCGAAGCCGACCAGACGAAAGCCGACCTCCGCTTCGAGGCGCAGTCTCGCCTTCGCGAGAGGGCTGTGAAGCGCTTCCGGCATCCCCGCCATGAACCACTCCGGAAGCAGCGTGTTCAGTAGCGTGGCGCCGCATCCATACGGAAACATGTCGAAACAAACGTCGACGCCGTCCGCGATCGCTCGATCGAAGAGCGCAATCGCCTCGTCTACCGTCTTCCACGTGCGCGATCCTACGAAGATTAGGTGAGAGAACTGAAGGCGCACACCAGTGCGGCGGCCGACGCCGAGCATGTCGTCGATCGCTTTCAGATTGTGCGCGCGGCCGAAAGGGATCATCGGATAGGTGCCCGAGAAGGACGAGTACGCCTTAGCGTGCACGGTGAGGAGCTTATCGTGGCGCTTCACCAGCCGTGCGACATCATCGAGCTCTTCGAGCTTCGCGAAGATGCCGGGCTTGTACTGAAGCCCGAGAGAGACGCCGGCCGCGCCTTCATGCATCGCGCGGTCGAGCACCTCGAGCATCTCGCGATACTCGGCGTCGCCGAGCGGTCGAGCCTCGAATCCGCTCAGCGACGTGCGTGCCGCGCCGTGCCCGACGAGGTGCACGAAGTTGTGTGTCAGGCCGAGATCGTCGAGTACCGCGGTGTATTCGGCGAAGCTGTTCCAATCGAGCGTCTTCCGCCCGGCCTTGAACAGGGAGCTTTCGAGTAATGCGCGGTGCTTGGTCCCCGGTGCAAAGCCGAACGGACTGAAGCCGCAGTTGCCGGCAACGAACGTGGTCACGCCTTGCGCAGTGAATGAGTCGAAGTGACCGGAATCACCGCTCGCGGAAAAGAAGTCCATATGCGAGTGCGCGTCGATGAACCCGGGAGCGACGACCTTGCCCGCGCAATCGACAGCGAAGCCTGCGTCGACGGGCACCTCTCCGACTGCCTCGATACGATCGCCGCGAAGCAGCACGTCGCCTTCCCTCGGTGATGCCCCTGTACCGTCGACGACGATGCCCCCTCGAAGTACTGTTGAATCGCGATTGCCATCCATGATCCGGTAGAGCTACCCTGTCCGGCGATGAGCCGGCAAGGCAGAAATCAAGTCCGGATCGTGCTTACCGGTGGTCCCGGCGGAGGGAAGACCACGGCAGCCGATCTGTTTCGCCGCGAAATCGGTGAGAAGGTCGTGGTCGTGCCCGAAACTGCGACCATGCTCTTCACGGGGGGCTTCCCGAGAGTCGCCGAGCCGAAGGCCCGCGCGGCGACGCAGCGGGCGATCTTTCACGCCCAAGTCGCGCTCGAAGAGATCCAAGGAGCACTCTACCCGGGCCGCATGCTCCTCTGCGACCGGGGTACAATCGATGGCGCCGCATACTGGCCTGCCGAAGCGCCCAAGGGGTTCTTCGAGACGATGGAGACGACGTTGGAAGACGAGCTCGGCCGTTATGACGCCGTGATCTTCTTCGAATCTGCGGCCGTCGGCGACATCTCGATCGAGGGTGGCAACCCGGCGCGGACCGAGGGCAACGAGGAGGCCCGCCAGCTCGACATCCGTCTGCGCTCGCTTTGGTCAAAGCACCCGAGTTTTCATTTCGTCCCCCACACCACGTCGTTTTTCGCAAAGCTCGGGGACGGCCTCAAACAGCTCCAGGAGATGGTCGATCACAGCGGCTGGCTCGGTCCGGACGCATAAAATGGCCTGACTAACCCATCTATACTAAACCCCGAATCAATGGGGATGATGAGCGTGTGTATGGGGCGCCCGGTCCTTCGTGCCGGGCTAACGGCGATACTGGCTTTCGGTTTGGCTGCGCCAGGCTGCATCAGACAGATGCGGACCGACATCGTAGAAAACCAGAGGCGCCTCGACGAGCTCGAGGACGACCTCGAGGCCAAACGCAAAGAGCTCGAAGAAGCGCTAGCCGAGGCAAGCCGCGTGCTTCGCCGAAATAGCGCTGACCAGGGCTTGCAGATCGAAGAGATCCAGCAGCGGCTGGCCGCGATGGAAGGTCAGTTTGCCGAAGTCCGGATGGAGCTCAGTGGCGCGTCGGAGGCGCAGGCGCAACGAAGCCTCGAGATCCAGCAACAGCTCAGCGAAGTCGCGCGGGCCGCGGGGATGGACGTCCCTCTCGAGTCGAGCGAGATCCCGGAGGACAAGGCCGCCCACTGGGACGCGCTTCAAAAAGCGTACCGCATCAACAAACACTCTTACGCGAGGGCGCTCGCGCGCGCCTACGTGGCCCGCTACCCGAAGGACGAACACGCGGATAACGCGCAGTACATGATCGGGTCGAGCTACCTGTCGCAGGGGCAGGCAGCCGCTGCGCTCGGCGAGTTCCAAAAAGTGATCTCGAAGTACCGAACCAGCGACGCGATCGACGAGACGCTTTACGACATGTCCCAGGCGTTCCTCAAGGTCCGCGCGTGCAACGACGCCGGTACCGCGCTCAAGGCTCTCTTGAAGAACCATCCGAAGTCTCCGCTCTACCGCCAGGCACAAAAAGATCTCCGAAAGGTGAAGAGCTTCGGCCCGGCCGAGTGCGATGACCGTTGAATCAGCGAAGGTAAATCGGCGACGACCAAGCACGCTCTTCGGTCATCGCGAGGCAGTCGTCGTCGAACGCAACCCGGTAGTCGCCGTAACATGGATTGCACGCGTCGCCCTCGCAGCGCAGCCCGCCGGCGTTCACCGCCGGGCTCGGTTCTTGGATCGCGCGAACGTAGTACACGAGCTCGCGGTCGGCTGACGCGAACCAGGGATCCTCGAACTCGACGTCACAAACCTCCTTGTCCTGAGGGCACGGGATCGTGAGCCAGGGATCCTCGATCAGCTCGCCGACCGGCTCGCTCTCTTTCATCTGCCGCCCGATGCGCACGACCTCGATGCGGGTGATTCGCTTCCGACGATCGGACGGGTTGTAACACTCCCCGGCGCAGACCCGCTCGATCCGCTCCGCCCCGAGCGCATTCGCGACTGCCTCGGGACAGCCGGGCAATTGCTCGAACGCGCCTGCCGCGCGCACACGAAACCTAGGGGTGCCATCGAATTCGAGCTGACTTCCCATCGGGACCCGAGCATCGCCTGCGTTCACGAGATCGAACCACAACAACATGCGATCGCCAGAAGTGCCGTAGACCTCCCGATCGAACAATGCTTTCCAAATCGCGTCACGCGTGCGCTCTTTGGCATGGACCGCCACGAGGCCACCGGTGAGGAAAAACGAGGCTTGGCGTTCCAACCACACACGCTGAAACGGGCGCATCGCCATGACGTCGTCCGGCGTCAGAGGCTGCGACTCGTCTGTCTTGTCGGGCATGCCGAAAATGATCTCCCGCCATCCTTCGTTCACGGCACCACGAGCTTCGGTCATCTTGCGACGCTCGTACTCCTTGTAGCCAGTGCCCGGTCGCGCCGAGTGATTGTCGCTCGACGCAATGAAGCCTAGCGTCGCGTGGCGCGGCTCCTCCGCCTCGAAGCTTCCGCGGGAGAGGATGTATTGCACGGATCCGCCGGGTCGATAGGCGTAGCTCGGCTGGAAGCAATCTGTGCACTGGCCGCAGTTGCCCCACTCGACGATCTCGGTTCCGGGCAATGTTAATTGCCCAGACGGGCCGAGGCGCACGAAGTTCTCACGAGCGTCCCGAACGCGTTGCTCGCATTCATCGGAGAGCGGGTCGTCACATCGACTTCGAACGATCTCACCCGCTCGCCAACAGCACGGCTCGAACGTCTCGGACGGTTCGGGGCACTCCACTCCCTCCGCGGTGCGCTCGACCGCTCGAAAATCACGGTACTCCTCGGAGTTGCCATGTCCAGAAAACACCTCGATGAGCTGCTGCCAGCGCGGATCGTCGTGCTTGGCCTGGATCTGTTTGTCATAAAGGTAGCCTTCCGGGGTGTAGAAGCCCCAGGTGGTGCCATGCGGAATGACCATCGCCTCGAAGCCCCACTCGTCGAGCTTGCGGAAAAGCGCTGCTGGTGTGTCCGCGAGCTCCCTGCAATCGGCCGGAAGGTCAGGCGCCGCTGCGCCTTCGGCGCAAAGTGAGAGGGCTGCGATCTCACGGACATGCCGGCCAACGTCGATGTACGGCTGCTGATTGGGAAACGCGCGGAGCGGAATCCCGAGATTCGCGGTGATGGTCCTCTGATCGCGAAACGCTTGCGAGGCGAGACCTGGCGCCGCGATCGGGCGCGTAGGAAGCTCGTCGTCACTCGTCTCCTTGAAGATCACGTTGCGGTGGCCGTAGTGGTCCTCCGGGGTCGTCCCGATTTGGGTCCACTCGAAACCCGTAAACGCGACGAGATCCGGTTGCTCGCTCTCTGTGTCGACCGCGTTGCACTGACGCACCGACTCACGAACCATCTCCCAAGTCCGCGGCGTGAGCGATTCGGCATGATCTGTCAGCGAATAGAAATCGAGCTGCGAGCAGAAGCGTGCGAAGTCGCAGGCGTCGGCTGGTGGATGCACGCCCTCCCCGCCCATGAGTGGAAGGCTCCACTGAAACGCGTCGACCGACAAAGTCGAGTGCACGTGCAGATCACCAAAGAGAATCCGGGTGTCGGAAGCATTGCTGACCGCCAGTTGCCCGCTGTCACGGGCGTTCAATAGGTCGCGGTCGAGTGGGTTCGCGTTGATTTCACCATCGGTCTGTAGCTTTCCGCCGCCGAAGACGACCCAGACCCCCAGCGCCAAGAGCGCGAGGACCACGATCGCAGCAAGGCACCCGCGCTTCCAAATCGCCATCGGGGCCGAGGATAAGGGCCCACGGGCAGGACCGCAAATCCGTCTATCAGTGCGACCAACGCACGGTTTCAGCAACGCCGCCAATCACCAAGTTCTGGTCGAGGCCGTCCTGCCCGGAGAGATATACCCCAGAGGATCCCTGCCGATCCGACGCGAACGCGATGAGACGGCAATCCGGCGAGAAGGCCGGATCCTTGTTGTCGCCCTGCCCCTGGGTGAGGCGCTTGTACTCCTGCGTCACGACGTTGACTGTGAAGATGTCGAAGTTCCCGTCCCGACCACTGAACGCGATGAGCGGCTGTTCCGGGTCCTGACACCAAACCGGCGTTTGGTTGTGACTTCCCCTGAAGGTGACCCGCTGTACGTTGGTGCCGTCGTTGTTCATCGTGAAAATCTGCGGGCTGCCATGACGATCAGATACGAATGCGATGCGACCGCCGGGCCCACAAGTCGGGCTCACATCGATACCGCGACTGCGAGTGAGTTGGCGCAAGCCGGACCCGTCGGGCTTCGAGCTGTAGATCTCGGCGTTGCCCGAGCGCGATGATGTGAAGTACACGCGCTCGCCGCAAATCGTGGGAGCCATCGTGATGCCCTTGCCTCCGATGACGCGCCTTCCACCGGCGCGGGTGTTGGTGATGAACATGCCCTGCTTGGTCATCCGCGTGTACCAGATCGAGCCCTTGCCAAAGCTCGGCAGCATGGACACCCCTTGGCCGCTCGACACCCTGCGAACGCCGTACCCGTCCATATCAGCGGCGTAGACACTCTTTTGGCCGGGCCCATGCTTGCGGGCGAACGCGATCTCGGTTCCGAACGGACCGTATGTACCAGTGACGACCCCGATGACTTTGTTGACGAAGTCGTGCATCCAGCGCCGAAGATCCTTCGGCGAGCCTTGGTAGGTCTGACGCAGCACGGGAACCTCGCCCCCGCTCGCTTGGTAGAACCGAAGCTCGACTCGAAGCGCCGTGTCGTTGCCCCCGACCAATCCCTTGATGACCCCGTTGGCTCCGAGCAGGGCCCACGCGCCCAAATCGACGCCGAGGCCTTTCGCGTCGGAGTCGTGACGGACCGATGCCGGGCCGATGACGCGGAACCCCGGCATCAACCGGAAATCGTTCTGCAGCACAGAGCCGCCAATCGCGGCATCGCTCGCTGGTTCACCGATCAGCCTTGCGATGCCGATCCGGTATGCGTCCTCATCGGGAGCGTCGATGTCGACGACGAGCATGTCTTCCGGCAGCGGCTGCGCTTCCTCCTGCCCAATGGCGGGCCCTACAGGAAACGCTAACGCCGCGAACGCAGCGCCTGCCACGATCGCTCCCCAAACCATCCGTCGAAACACAATCAAAGCCATCCGTCACCTCAGCGGGCGTGACGCCCAAAGAAACGCAAAGAAATCGTCTCGCCCAAGACCTGCTCCGCCACCGACTCCGGCGGGTCCGGGAGATCCGCCCCCTTCGCTTGATTCACCCTTCGACGAACGGAGTCATCGAATGCTTCATTCCCACTCGGTCGCGTCACTTCGTAGCCCCCCACGCGGCCGTCGTCGGTAATCGAGAGCTCGATCACGCAGGTGAGCTTCTGCAGCTCGTCGTCGGGAATCAGTGTCGGGACCTGCCAGCCTCTTCGAAAATAAGTGTAGAGCTTTCCGAGGTAGAGGTCCGTTTCGTCGCCGGTGGCCTTCGTGCCCTCGACGATGCCTTCTTCGTGCCCTTCGAGCTCAGGTCCCTTTCGAAGGTCGGATATCGCTCCTGCGCGTTGCCCGAGCGTGGCCAGGAGGTCTTCATCCTGGCGCTCTCGCTTCTTTTTGGGCTTCGCGAGACCCTTCTCTTGGTTGCCGCTTGGCACTGGCGCAGCGGCCTCGGATTCCGGCGCCGCCGGAGCGCGCGCGCTCTGTTGGGCCGCAGGCACCTCTTTGCTCGGAAGGCGGCGCTGGGGCCTCTGTTTCCCGAGCCGGACGAAACGCGTCTCGATCACCTCGATCGGTGGAGGCGGCAGATCGTCCGCACCGATCCCGAAGATCGCCTGCATACCTCCGAGCAGAAAGCCGCTCAAGAGCACCAACGCAGGAAGCGCGACGAACGCCGCAAGCGCGAAGCCGACCCCACCCGCGATCTCGATCGCGGTCGGCTGCTCCGTCTCGAGAAGAGAAAGTGCCCGCCAATCGCTCACCTCCGCGCGGGTCATCTTCTATCTCGGCTCTCGCGTGAGCGGGTCGGTGACCAAGCCCATCTTCCCAATGCCTGCCTGACGCACGAGTGCGAGCACTTGCGCAACGGCGCCATAGGGGACCTGCTCATCGGCCTGGACGAACACTTCATCGACATTCCGAATGCGTTCGTCGGTGAGCAAGCGCTGACGCAGAACGTCGAGCGACACCTCTTCGTCGAAGAGGAAGATCCGCTGATCGCGCTGCACGGTGATGAGAGGGTGGTCTTGATCGATGTCCATGCGCGGCGCGTCAGCCTTTGGAAGGTCGACGTTGACCCCAGTGGTGAGCATGGGCGCGGCGATCATGAAGATGATCAGGAGCACCAACATGACGTCGACCAGGGGCGTGACGTTGATTTCGCTGAGCGCTCTTCCTTGTCCGCCGTCGCCGTTCGAAAACGCCATGTTCTACTCAACCAACAGGTGGCGCCGGATGATGTTCAGATAGTCACTTGCAAAGGCCGCCGTCTCGCTATCGACGACACGAATGCGCCGGACGAAATAGTTGTACGCCATCACGGCTGGGATCGCCGCTGCCAACCCGAGAGCCGTTGCGATCAGGGCCTCGGCGATGCCCGGGGCTACGACGTCGAGGCCTGCGCTCTTTTGACCATGAATCGCGATGAAGGAATTCATGACGCCCCATACGGTGCCAAAAAGGCCGATGAACGGCGCGGTCGAAGCGGTCGTCGCTAGGAACGAGAGCTTGTTCTCGAGCCGCATCAGCTCGGCGCTCTGGGCGCGGCGGAGGGCGCGTTCGACGTTCTCTACATCCGCCTTGGTCGGCCGCCCCGTTCGTGCGATGCGGGCAAGCTCGCGGTAGCCCGCGCGGAATACCGTGGAGATGGGCGATCGCTCGTAGCTCATCGCCTTGGCGTGGATGTCGTTCATCGCCTTGGCGTTCCAGGCGCGCGCCTTTTCCTCCGACCAAAAGACCTGAAGGAATGCGCGGCTCTGGTCGGTCACCTGCTTCAAGCGAATCCACTTCGCGCCGATGATGTACAAACACATCACCGCCATGAAGACGAGAATGAGCATGACCAACTGGACCACCGGCGAGGCGCCGACGATCAGCTTCCAAGGGTTGAGTTGCTCGGGTGCGCTCGTCTGAAGGAAGACGGAAAGCATCAATGTCTACCCCCCAAAGAGCGCACCCCCGAACGCGTCAGTTCTCAGAGGCGGAGACGTTGCGGTCGAGCGCCCAGCCGGCCTCGTCGGTCCCGGTCGCCATCTCCTCGCCCACCGAGGTGATCGAGATACGGCTGCTGTCCATACCGAGAGAGGTCAGGTAGCTGCGAACCGACTGCGCGCGGCGCTCGCCGAGCGCGATGTTGTACTCTTCCGTCCCACGTGGATCGCACGCCCCTGTGAGTAGGAGTGAAAGGCCCGGATCGGGCTGGCCGCGGTAACATTCGACCGCCTCTTGCAGAGTGGCGCGAGCGCTGCTGTCGAGCTCTGAGGAGTCGAACGCGAAATACACGGTGCCGACGACGCAAGGCTCGGCCACGGGCTCCACGGGTTCCGGTTCCGGCTCGGGCATCTCCGCACCCGTGGTCGGCTCCGGTTCCGGCTCCTCCGCCTCCTCCTTACAGCCGGTTAGCATGGTCGCAAAAAGCGTGAAGCACACCAACATGGTGAGAGATGAATGCAGATGTCTCTTCATGGAGTTCCTTTTCCTTCCCCCTCTAAACTCAGGGAACACGGTCGCCAGCATAACCCCGGGGTACTCACGCGCAATTCTTCTCATGCTTGCGTAGGGTTATGTGGCGCACTTTTGTGAGGTCTAAATATGCGAAGTCACTTGCAGAGGTCAACATGTCACCAATTGTATGGTCCTACTACTGGAGGCCCGAGAATGACACGCAAAGCAATTCCCTTACTCGCGCTTGTGACAGCCCTCTGCGGCGGGTGCAATGCGAGATCGTCTCAAAGCGCACCAGACAGCGCGGCGAGCCAAGGGCGCTCCGCGGGAGCCGAGCGCGGCTTGCCCGAGGTCGAGACCTATGCGCCCAGGCTCGACGACGCATCCCGGGATGCCTGGCAGAAGCCCGAAGAGGTCATCGCCCTGCTCGACTGCCGTACGGGCGCCACGGTCGTCGATTTGGGCACTGGAACGGGGTACTTCGTCCCGTTTCTCTCCCACGCGGTGGGGGAGCAGGGGCGCGTCTTGGGCCTCGACATCGCTCCTGCGACGGTCGAGTGGATACGGAACAGAGCAGACGAAGACGCTCTACACAACGTCGAGGCGCGGACAATCGCAGCGGACGATCCGGAGCTGGAGCGCAGGTCGGCCGATCGCATCCTCGTGGTCAACACCTGGCACCACATCGAGGCCCGGCAGGCCTATGCCGCGAAGCTTCTGCCAGCGCTTCGAAGGGGCGGCATGCTGCTGATCGTCGATTTCACGATGGACGCCCCGATGGGGCCCCCGGTCGAAAAGCGGCTCACACTCGATACGGTCGTTCGTGAGCTGGAGGCCGCCGGATTCGCAACCGAGGTCCTCGAGGAGTCGCTGCCCTACCAGTACGTCGTCGCCGGCCGGGCGCGCTAGCCGGCGTGGGGGCGCTCGAGGGCATGCATGACCTTCATGCGGACCGTGGTCGCCACCATGACAGCGCGGCTTCGTTCCTTGCGCAACCGCGTCGCAAGAGAGGGACTCGAGGGGAGCGAGATCCAAAGCCGTAGAAGATGCCTTTTGCGCGCGGGCTCGGGGTGGTCCTCGTAGTCGGTGCGGGCGTGCAGGACGGTGTGATTCGAGAGCAGCTGCACGTCGCCAGGCCGGAGCTCCATGTCGAGGTACATCTCCGGCGAATCCGCGATTGCGTTGTAGAGATCGAGGAGCTCGCGATCGTGCTTCGTGAGCACCGGCTCGCCATCACGCCCGGTCGCCGAGCGAAAGTAATCCGTGTGATAAAAAGTTCGGAGCGAGCCCGAATCGTAGCAACAGGGCCGCACGGGCAAATATCGCACCCCGCCCTCACCTTTGGTGTCCATCATGAACGGCTCGTAGAGGCGATCGACCAAATCGGGGCGCTGCCGAAGGAGCTCGTTGTAGACGGAGACCGAGCTCGCGATGCGGCTCTTACCACCGCGCTTGGCTTTGGTCAGACAGAGCAACCCGACGACATCGGCGGCGTCGCAGTGGAAGTTGATGTTTGCGGAGGTGCGATAGTGGCGAACTTTGTCTGGGCTCTCGCCCGTGTCACGAACGTGACCGAGGAGGTCACGCTGTGGATTCTGGGCACCTGGGATTCCGAGGTGCTGGCCGAGACACCAGAAGAACAGCTCACTATCCGACTCCGGCCAGCGTTCGACGGGCACCCCGCGGAGCACCTGGAAGCCACGTCCCTCACTGATTTCGGCGCGCCATCGATCGATCTTCGCGTTCAGCGTCGGCAGCGGAAAGTCGGCTTTGGTGAGCCGGCCGAGCGTCTTGCCGGTCTTCTTGGCGGCGGCCACCGCCCGGTCGAGCTCGGCGACATCCTCGTCGGTCAGCACCTCGCGCCAATCCTCTCGCGCGGCCAGGCCGCTGCCCGTCCAAGCTGCCGGAATGCGGAGCGGCTCGCGAAGCACACGCTCCTGCGGGCGGGAGAAATAGTGAAGGGTCTGCGCGGTGAGGGTCTTGTACACGGGAGAGCGCGAAGCTTACGCGATCGCCTCGATTCGCGCAGGCACGTGCTTGTGCCAGGGAGTCCCGGCAAACGAATCGCGATCTTCGAGTGAAGTGAGCTCGTTGGGTGCGACTCCGGCTCGCACCGAGCGGCCTTCCGGACCCGTCGCGTCGACTCCGAGACCATTGGGCAGCGAAACGTGCCCGGGCTGCATCATGGCGGACACCTCGACCGGAACCTCCACCGATCCGCGGCGGGTGCTGAGGCGTACGTAGTCGCCACTCTGCACACCAAGTTCGCTAGCATCGTCCGGGCTGATTCGAAGCGAGCCTTCGGGATCTTTCTTTCTCCACTCCGGGGCACGAAAGATGGTGTTGGCGGTGAACGAACGACGCTCGCCTGCCGACAAGACGAAGGGGAACTCGCTCTGCCCAGTGCCGGGCTGAGCGTCGACGAGCGTTGCGAGCTCCTGCAAGAGCTCGGGGTTCGAAGCTTGGAATCGACCGTTCGGTGTCATGACCCTCTTCCAGCCCTCGTCGTAGTCGTCGACCGAAAACACGACCCCCGAAGGACTATCGAGGATGGCGTCGAAGAGCTTCTCGGCTTGGACCATCGATGGTCCTTCGAAGCCCGCTCGGCGAAGGGATTCGGAGAACTTCGCGGCAAACTGATGGGCGAGACCCCAGACCACCGCAGCGGATTGCATCCCCGGCGGCAGATGCGGACCGAGCGTTCGATAGAGGATCACCGGCGCCATCGGTGCGAGCTTCGGGTTCGAGAGCACCTTCGCGAAAAACACCGGGATGAACGCGGGGCGCCCCTGAGCCGCGGCCGCATGAAGCGGCGCGAGGTCTTCATCCGTATATGCGCCGAGCGCTTCGCACAGACGTGCGTGGATCTCCGCCTCCGGAAGCGGGCCCTCCGGAGCCTCGAAGAGGGGCTGGCGGACGTGAAAGTAATTGTGCGGGAACTCGAAGTTGAAGAAGGTCGCCTCGGCCTTTTCATACTGCGTGGCCGCAGGAAGGACGTAGTCTGCGAGCCGCGCGGTTTCCGTCATGGCGATGTCGATGACGACAAGGGTGTCGAGCGCCTCGAGCGCCTCGCGCATGCGAGCGCTGTCCGCGAGCGAATGTGCAGGATTCCCGCTCTCGACGATCATCGCGCGGTAACGTTTGGAATGGTCGCTCAGGATCTCGGCGGGAATGGAGTTGCAGGGGGTGAGTCCCGAGATGATGGGCTCGTTCGCGAC
The DNA here is from genome assembly GCA_024640845.1 of Myxococcales bacterium. GTDB lineage: Bacteria > Myxococcota_A > Polyangia > Polyangiales > Houyiibacteriaceae > SG8-38. The sequence continues at coordinate 39,742 of JAHEEE010000007.1, forward strand.
GGGGCTTCGCTTGGCTTCCCCTCCGGCGCCCAGCTTCTCGAGGTTGCCCGCAACGCTGACGAGAACCGAGGGGACGTATTGGCCGCCCTTCTTTGCGAAGTTGCCGGTGAGCACCCACAACAGCTTGTTGAGGTAGCTGTTCAGGGTCGAAAAACGGTTCATCTGGATACCCAGGTCCTCGAACACCGCGACGCTCTCTGCCTTGCCGATGCGCCGTGCAGCTTCGCGAACCAGTTCTTCGGGTACACCCGCGGTTTGGCAGTACTCCGCGACGGGAATTCCCCGAAGCGCCGCGATGGGATCCTCCGCCCCGTCGACGTGCTCCTCGATGAAGGCGTGGTCGACGAGATCCTCTTGAACGAGAACGCCGCCCAGCGCCGCCAGGAGCCAGGCGTCGGTGCCGGGCTTTACCTGAAGATGGATATCTGCGAGCTCGGCGGTCTCGGTTTTGCGCGGGTCGATGACGACGAGAGCGCGCTTGGGGTCTTTCGCCATTTCGCGGAGCGTGACGCGGGCGCGCGGAATGCCGTGGGACTGCCAGGGGTTCTTGCCGATGAAGAGTCCGACCTCGCAGTGCTCGAAGTCACCGCGGGTGACCTGCCCCATCAGACGGCCACTCACCCAGAACTCGCCTGTCTTCTCCTGTGCGAGCGCGCTCGACCGATATCGGGAGCCGAGGGCGCGTCGCGTCGCGGCGGAATACGCAGCCGGCAAGTGATTCCCCTGCCCGCCTCCACCGTAGTAGAAGATGGTGGACCCACCGTGCTCGTCCTTGATCGCCGACAGTCGCTCGGCGACCTCTCGAATCGCAGTGCCCCAATCGATTTCCTCGAAGGTACCGTCACTCGTCCGGCGGAGCGGAGAGGTGATCCGGTCGGGGCCGTTTTGGTAGTAGTCGAGGCGGTGCGGCTTCTCGCAGGCATAGCCCTTCGACGCGGGATGCGCCTTGTCGCCGCGAATCCGCGTGAAGTGGCGGTTGCCCTCCCCGCCTAGCTGCACCTCGAGACCGCAGTTGCACTCGCACAGAATGCACGCCGTTTTCTTCCAGGACCCTGACATGTACAGACCTCGCGCTTTCGCCACCCGGGAGGGGCTCGCTCACTTTAGTCGTGCACGCTCCCCAACGCGACTCCCGATCGCCTGCGTTTCGCCAGGCGATGCTGCGTCGTCTCAGGTCGACAGAGCGACGCCGAATTCATCGGCATACTCGGCGAAGCGCCTACGGATATCGTCGATCTCCAGCCCAAAGTCCTCGGGCGCGTAGCGGTGCACGCCACGGCTGCCGCGCGGATTCGCGGCGAGGAACGCACTCATGCGGCCGCGCGCGACATCGCTTAGCTCGAGCCCAAAATGCTCATAGGCGCGTCGCAACAAGTCAACCGGGTCCGCGAGTGTGTCTTCGAAATGAGCGTCGAAGAACTGCTCCGGCTTGTCACGATGCCTGCGTCGCGCCTCGACAGCTCTTTGAAGGTGGATGGACCATGCATCCATCACGTTGCGCCCAATGCGGGCTGGATTGACGGAGTCCGAGTTCATGCCGCGAAACGCGTAGTGCAGGCTCGCGAGCGATGGCATTACGTAGCCTGGATCGCGGTGCGTGTGGATGATCAACGCGTCCGGGTACACTTCGAGCAACTCGTCGATCGCGGGGAGGTGCGCCGGGCTCTTCAACGCCCATCGCTTCTTCCTGTACTTACTCTGTAGGTGCTGCAGGAACTTCCTGTGGAACTCGTACGAGCGCACCATATTCTGTTCGTTGAGCCAAGCTTGGTAGCTCGGCACGTGGAACGTGATGTGGAACTGCATGCTCAGGAACTCGTGGGCATTGATGGGCACGCACTCCTGCGGAAGCTGCGCGCCGAACTCGTGAATGGCAGGCAGTGTGGGAATGAGGCGATCTAGATTGCCGAAGAGCTTCTCTGCATCTTTGATCCGTGGATCGGTCTCGTAGGTCTCCGGCTCGGGAGGCGGCACCGGCCACTCGACCTCCCAACTGAGCGGCACGCGGTTGTCCGGGTCCTGGGCGAGCAGATTGAAAAGGAGCGTGGTTCCGGTGCGCGGCAAGCCAACGATGAAGAGGGGGCGCTCGATCGCCTGTTCGGCGACGTCCGGATGCTGCGTTCGATACTCGGTGAGCCGCAGACGATTCTCGAGGTAGCGAAGGAGCGTCTCTCGACAACTCACGCGGCCGAGGGTGCTCAGGTCGGCTTCGCGCTCGACCGAGTCTAAAAGAACGCGCATGCCCTCGAGGAAATCATCGCCTCCAAAGTCGCTCGAGCCCGCGCGGCGAATGGCGGCGTCGAGCAGGCTTTGCTCGTCGAGCGAGGGCAGAGCCAGCCCAAGACGCCCGAGGCCACCGCCAACGAGATTGAGCGCTTTGATGGCAAACGGACGGTGCGGTGGCGCAAGTGACATCGGTCTTCGGCATGCCGCCTTTTGCTCGGCAGCGCGGCGGCGTGTTAGCACGCAGTCATGAGCACCGTAAAGAGCCGGTGGGCCCGTTGGGCGATACCGCTCGTGTTGACGATGATCGCGGTCGCCGTCGTGAGCGCGCGCAGAAGTCGGACCAAACCGGAGGCGCCGCTTTCGGACCCGGTGTTGGCCGATGGTGCGCCTCCCTTCAGGCAAGCCAAGACCAATGGCAACCTCAGCCCACAATACTTCGACAGTCTCTGGCCCGCCGGGCATCGCGACAGCGCGAACACCGATTTCGTTCCGGTCGAGCTCGGCACCTCGTTTGCGCTCAAGAAACATTTCCTGCAAGGGCATCCGATCTTCTGGCCGCCGACGATCGGCCTCCAGGGCACTTCGTACGTCGTCACCGGAGCACCTCCTGGGAACAGCCACTTGTTCGCGATCTCGCCCGACGGCGAGGTGCTCTGGTCGGCCAAGCCGCAGGAGTCGCTCGAGGACCTCGACTCCTTCGCGATCATGAACGCGCCGACGATCGACGCGGAGGGCGATCTCTACGTCGGCGACCGCGACCAGCTCTGGGCGTTCAAGCCCGACGGCGAGGTGAAGTGGGTCGTCGACCTCAAGCAGTACGGCGTCGACTGGGGCTTCATGACGGTCGTGCTGAGCCGGCAGCGCTATGTCGGCGGCGTGACGACCAACGGCAAGGTCCTGTTCTTCTGGTCACACGACGGCAAGCTCGCGATGCCCCCACTCGATCTGCCAGGAGGGGTCGGGCCGCCTGCGGAGGACGAGCCCCCTGAGTTCCTGTGGAAGGACCTGATGGACCCCGAGCTCATCCCGTTCTTATTCAATCTGATCCAGGGTTGGGAGCTCGAAGTGGCCAACACTCCAGCGCTCCACCCAGAGACCGGGCGGCTCTACATCACGGCCGCCGGCGCAACGGTGGGGACTGGCATGCTCTATGGCATCGACATCACCGACGACGCGCTCACGATCGCATTCCAGGCTCCGATGGGCGGCGGAAGCGGAACGAGCCCGGCGGTTTCGCACGACGGGACTCAGGTGTACGCGGTCGACGAGCGCGGCCGCATGATCGCGATCGACGCGCGCACCGGAAGACGCGTGTGGCAAAGCCCTGAAGGTGGCGGCGGCTCGGCGTCTCCCAGTATCGGCTCCGACGAGACGATCTATACACCGTTCCAGGATCACATCACGGCGTACACGAGGGACGGAGAGCTCAAGTGGGAAGTCTCATACAGCACGATCTGCCGCGAGCGACTGCCTGACCCGGGCGGCGTCTGGGACTACATTCTGTCGGAGCCGGTGGCCTTCATCGACAGCATCCTGACGTTGGGCAAGACTCGCGGTTGGATGAACGTAGTCTGTGGCTATGACCTGCCAAAGATCCTTTCGCGCAGCGACCGAACGCGCGTTCCGGTTCCGCAGGAATCCTTGTTCGTCGCGTTCGATCTGGAGAGCGGCAAGTCCGTCGGGAAGCTGCTGGCGCTGCCGGAGACGAGCGAGGGCTTCGTGACGCCGCTCTCTAACGGGAACGCGATGGTGACGGCCTCGGGCGCGATCAGCTCGATCTTCTACTACATGGTGAACCGCATTCTCCCGGAGCGTTTGCAGGTCGCGGGGCCGCCAAAGGCCGGGCTGCTGCTCTTGGAACCACGATGAACGAGTTGCCGCCGCACGTGCTGTTCTACGATGGCGTGTGCGCGATGTGCAACGGCATCGTCAAAGCGATGCTCAGCATGGACCGCGACGCGCGGTTTTATTTTGCGCCGCTGCAAGGCGAAACCGCAGCGCGCGCGAGAGAGCTTTGCCCGAACTTCCCGAGTGAAATCGAAACCGTCGTCTATTTGCGACAGGGCGAGGTGTTCCTCCGCTCACGGGCGGCAGCCTTGGCGATGGCGGAGCTTCCATACCCGGCCAAGGCGCTCTCCTGGTTCCGCTTCCTCCCTGCATGGCTGACCGATTTCTTCTATGGAATCGTGGCGCGTGTGCGGTACCGGGTCTTCGGCAAGTATGAACAATGCCCGGTTCCGCCAGCCGAGGCGCGTTCGCGCTTTCTCCCGTAAGTCGACTTGCTCAGATCGATGTAAGCAAGTGTCTCACCCGTTTGGTTTCACCCTGATGGGTTGCTACTTTGATCTTCTATGGGGACTCGGGCCTGGCTGGTCGCGCTGCTCGCACTGACCTTGTCGTGTGAGGGCGCCGAGATCGGCGAGAGCGCCCGAACGGAGCCGCCAAGAAATCTGGGCACCGGTGGAACGACCGGCAGCGGTGGAAACACGAGCACCGGCGGGACCAGTGACGCAGGCACTGACGCTGATGCTGGCACTGACGCTGGCACTGACGCTGACGCTGGCACTGGCGCCGACGCAGGCACTGACGCTGATGCTGGCACTGACGCTGGCACTGACGCTGACGCTGGCACCGGCGGCACAGGGGGGGCGCCCGGTTCTTGCGCGGGCGGGCCGCTCTCCGCGCCGCTTCCCGGCTGCAACCCGACACCGCTGCCGAGCACGGGCGACATCCACGCGGACTGCGTAGCGCGAATCAATCAGTTTCGCTGGGAGTGCCAATGCCTGCCGCCGCTCATGCGCTGGATCGACGGCGAGAGCTGCACCGACAGCAACGCGGAGTACGACAGCACAAATGGTGTGCACGCAAGCTTCTACGATATGCCGTGCGGCAGCGGAGCGCGCGCGCAGAACGAATGCCCCGGCTGGCCCTCGAACGACCACGTGATCACGGGATGCCTACGGGACATGTGGGACGAGGGACCCGAAGACGGAAACCCCAACACCGTAAACGGGCACTACGAGACAATGGCGACGAGCACCTACACGCGGGTTGCCTGTGGTTTCTATACGACGCCGGCGGGGGACGTGTGGGGCGTACAGAATTTCGATTGAGGGGGACGCATGCGCTTTTTGGTCACGATCATTGGAATCTGCACCCTAGCGGTCGGTTGCGGCGATTCGCCCTTCTGGGACCAAGGGACGGGGGGCACGGGCGGCGGGACTGGCCTCACACAAGGCGACCCGCGGTTCCTTGCAGACTGTAGCGGCGGGGCTCTCGCATCTCCGCTCGACGACTGTCAGCCCACACCGCTTCCGAGCACGGACGACCCATACGCGGACTGTGTCACTCGAATCAACCAGCTCCGTTGGGAATGCCAATGTCTCCCGCCACTCGCGCGGTGGACGGAGGCAGAGGGTTGCGCGGACCAGCACTCGGAATACGACAGCACGCGCAGCGCTCACTCGGGCTTTCGGGACAAGATCTGCACGCCCGGCGGCTGGGCACAAAACGAGTGCCCGGGTTGGGGATCGACCGAGCAGGTGATCCAGGGCTGCCTACAGGCGATGTGGGACGAGGGCCCTGGCGAGCCCTACTCGGCCCACGGGCACTACATCAACATGACCAATCCGTCGTACACGATGGTCGCCTGTGGCTTTCACGAGACCAACGAGGGCCGCTTCTGGTCGGTCCAGAACTTCCAGTAAGCGCGTCCCCTACTCTTCGGGCGGGGTCCACGCAGTCGCGGCTAGATCCCCTTCTTCGATGCCGAGCCAGATCTTGAGCTGCTTCATCATGAAGTCGGTGCCCTCGCGCGAGGAGAGGTCGACGCGGTACGTGTTGATGTAGCGAACACTTTCCTGCAGCCACATGTCCCATGCTTCTTTGGAAACCTTTTCGAAGACCATCTGCCCGACCTCGTTGGGGAACGGCGGCCGCTTGAGACCCGGCAGCTCCTTGTCGAGCTTGATGCAGTGGACGAGACGATTGGGATCCGCTTCAGGCATGGCTGATGTGGTACCTAGCACCGGCCTGGTGGGTGGCTACCCCAGAATGCGGAAGAACGACCGGAGCATCTGGTAAGTCAGCCCCCAAACGACCCGGCCGTCGACGTCGTAGGCTGGGAAGTCGATCTGCGTGCCGTGCCACTGGTACGGCCGGATCGTGTCGGCCTCGCCACGATACAGCGGCAGGAGCGGCGTCCATAGGGCTTCGGCGACTTCCTTCTCGTCAGGTCGAATCGGCGACTCGCGGTGCACTTCGAACACGAAGGGGCGGATCACGGTCTCTTGCGGCTTTCCACGCGCGATCGCTTGAAGATCATCGAGCTGCCCGATGTGGTCGGCCTCGGCGAGAAGATCGAGCCCAACCTCCTCACGGGTCTCGCGAACCGCCGTATCCAAGAGCGAATGATCGTCGGACTGCCGACGGCCGCCCGGAAACGCCATATGCCCGGACCATGGGTCGCTCGGATGCTCTGCCCGGCGGATGAAGAACACCTCCGGCCCCGCCGCGCCATCCCGCAACAACATCGCTACGGCCGCCCACTTTTCGTGCTCCGCAAGCTCCCGCGCCGCTCGAGCTTCGAGCACATTGCGAACGTCTGGAAGGCCGATGAGCGTCACGCGGATCCGCTAGCACAGGTAAGGCTCAGGGTCAGTCTGCATGCCGGTGCTGGTGAACGCGGTTGGCGTCGGGAGGTTTAGTTACATCCGACCCGCCCGGCCGCCTTCGGCGTCTGTTGGTCCCGCCCCACCGCCCCCACACTATCTCCTACCCCCGCCGCGTAGTCTCAGAATCACTCTCACGCGAGTGAACAGCGTGCCTCCGCGCGCTTTGCTTCGCTCGGGCTTGGCGGCGCTTCGCGCCGGGCTTCGCCCTACGGGCTCGCGCTGCCGCGCATGTGTTGGGGAATGGTTTTGCATACATACAATGCCGCAGCCCTTCTGATGCACAGAGTCGTCCATAAGGGGCTCGGAAAAACGCGACAGGGGGTGGAGCGGGCGTACGAAGTGCCAATCGCAAGACAGCAACCACCGCGATTGGCGCGCTGTCCGAGGGCGGCTTGCGCGGCCTGACCTACCCAGTCCTCCGAGGCCGCATCTGCAAGTCGCCCGTCCCGTGAATCCCCCTGTCGTGTTTTTCCGAGACCCGCGTGCACCTCGACGCCCGGGCGTTCAGCGTAGCGACCGTCTTCCAGTTAGTCGACGATTTCGTAGTGGAAGTCTTCGATAACCGGATTCGCCAAAAGTTTTTCGCACATCGATTGGATGTGGCTCTCGGCGTTGGCGCGGTCGTTGCCGTCTAGCTCGAGCTCGATGAGCTTGCCGACGCGGGCGGACTTCACCTCCTCGAACCCGAGTGAGCTCAGCGAGCGGCGGACGGCATCGCCTTGAGGATCGAGGACCTCGCGCTTCAGTGTCACGAAGATATTGGCTTTCATGGTGTCTCCAAGCCGAGGTTCTTGGCGATGCGCGGCAGGGGCTCGCTCTCGTCCGGCGCGAACGCCGTGCCTCGGATCTCGTCGCACGCCTGGATGTAGCGGCGCGACGCCTCGACGCGGACTTCGTCGGGAATCGTGGGACTCGGGCCGTCGCCGGTGTATCCGTTGCTGGCAAGCCATCGACGGACGTACTCTTTGTCGAAGCTCTCGGGGTCTTCACCAGCCTCGAATCGCTTCAGATAGCTGTTCGCGTACCAGAATCGCGAAGAGTCCGGCGTGTGGATCTCGTCGATGACGACGATCTTCCCTTCCGGCGTCTTGCCAAACTCGTACTTGGTGTCGACCAGAATCAGCCCACGGTCGGCGCACACCTTTTGGCCGTGGGCGAACAATGCCATCGCGTACCCAGCTGCTTCGTCGAAGTCCTCCGCGCTCATGCGCCCCATCGCGAGGATCTCTTCGCGCGAAGCCGACACGTCGTGCTCGCCCTTTTCTGCTTTCGTGCTCGGCGTGAGGATCGGATCGGGGAGCTTCTGGTGCTTCTTCAAGCCGTCGGGAAGCTCGTGCCCGCAAAACACACGGGTGCCCTTGTTGTAATGAGTCCAAATGCTGGTTGAGGTTACGCCCGTGATGTACGCGCGCACGACCATCTCGACCGGAAGCGGCTCGCATTCGACGCCGACCATCACGTTCGGATCTGGCACGTCGATCACGTGATTCGGAACGATGCTCTTCGTCTCCTCGAACCACCATCCCGCAAGCCCATTGAGCACCTGCCCCTTGTAAGGCAGCGTGCCAAGCACCCGGTCGAACGCGCTGATGCGATCGGTGACGACGATGTAGCGTTTCCCGTCCGCGATGTAGCAGTCGCGGACCTTGCCCTCGTACTTATGCCCGAGTGATTCGAAGTTGGTTCCCTCTAGGGTTTTCGAAAGCCCCTTCTCGAGGGTTTCCTGCGACACCGTCATCTCATGCTCCTTTCAAGACGCGATCGATGATCGTGTCTACATGGGCAAGCGCGTGATTCAAGTCGAACTGGTGCGCGATTTCTTCTTCGGACAAATGCTTGCGGATTTCCGGGTCCTCTTGGAGGAGCGCCCGAAACTCGCCCTCCCCCTCGAATGCCTTCATCGCGTTCCGCTGAACGAGCACGTACGCCTCTTGTCGGCCGAGCCCTTGCCCAACCAAGGCGAGCAGAATGCCCTCGCTGGCCCAAAGCCCGCCCGTCTGGTCGAGGTTTTGGCGGAGCCGCTCGGGGTAGACCACCAAGTCGGCAACCACGGAGCGCACGCGGTCGAGCATGAACGCGAGGGTTGCCGTCGCGTCAGGCATCATCATGCGCTCGACCGACGAATGGCTGATGTCGCGCTCATGCCAAAGCGCCACGTTTTCGAGCCCGGGAACGACTGCAGCACGAACGACACGGCCGAGGCCACATAGGTTCTCGGTGAGCACCGGGTTGCGCTTGTGCGGCATGGCACTCGAGCCCTTTTGTCCCTTTTTGAAGTGCTCCTCCGCCTCTCCAACCTCGGTCCGTTGCCAGTGGCGAACGTTCGTCGAGAATCGCTCGATGCCCGCGGCAATGACGCCAAGCACGGCAAGGTACGCCGCATGACGATCCCGTGCGACGACCTGAGTGGAGGCCGACTCCGGGCGAAGCCCGAGCGAGCTCAACGCCTCGGCCTCGATCGAAGGAGTGAGATGCGCGTAAGTGCCGACGGCTCCGGCGATCTTCCCAACGGCGATGTCTTCACGGACGATGAACAGGCGCTGTCGATCGCGAGCGAGCTCCGCGTAGTGTCCAGCTAGGATGAGGCCAAAAGTCACGGGTTCCGCGTGTATGCCGTGCGATCGACCAATCGCGGGCGTGCGGCGGTGTTCTTCGATTCGGCCGCGAAGTGCATCGAGCACCGCGTCGAGTCGGACCAAGAGCAGGTCCGTCGCTTCGGCCAGGAGGAGCGCAAGCGCCGTGTCGAGCACGTCTGACGAGGTCATCCCGCGATGAAGCCAGCGTGCCGGCTCCCCCGCGAGCCCCTCGACGTGCGTCAAGAAGGCGATCACGTCGTGACGCGTGACCTTCTCGATCTCGTCGATCGCGTTGGGGTCGAGCTTCTCACGAAACGGGGCGACTTTGTCCGCCGTTCCCGGAGGCACGATGCCCGCGCCTTCCATCGCACGACACGCGGCCACTTCGACATCGAACCACGCCTCGTACTTGCGCTTCTGGGACCAAAGATCTCTGAATTCTGCGGGGGTATAGCGTGGAATCATGACAGCGCGCCGGATCTAGCAGACCGGTCGCCCGCACGCGAACCTGTGCCGATTAACCCTTCCCGAGAGGGGTCTAACCTCCTCCTTCAGACTTCGAAGTTCCAGGCTTTGCGGACCTCGATGCGGGGCATCGCGTAGCCGTCGACGTAGCCACGATGGGCCGGGTCCGGAATGTAGGCCTTCACGTCTTCCATCGAATCGAAGCAGACGGTGATCGCGATGTCCCAGCTTGCTTCGGAGGCTTCATCGGCCGGGGCGCCCACGGTGACGCTTCGAACCTGACTCAGCGCACCAAGGTCCTTGCGCGTTCGCTCCACGAACTCGGCGCGGGCCGCGTCGTTGGAGTATTCGTTCTTGAGCTTGAAGAGCACGATCCGTTGAATCATCCCTTTATCCAATCCCGACGAGGCCGCAGGCGATCGCGGCGAGGTGCGGCACGGCGGCGCCAAACATCGAGGCCTCCGTCGAGCTCGCGTTTCCGTCGATGCTGCGCTTGTACACGCCCTGCGCGATCGCGGCGAGGCGGAACAACGAGAAGGCCTTGTAGTAATTGAGGTCTGGAACACCATCGCGTCCGACGAGCTCGCAGTAGCGCGCGACGAACGCATCTTCCGTCGGGATACCGCTCGTGTCGAAGTCGACGCCCGCCAAGCCACCGATCTTCGGAAGAGTCACGTCGTACAACATGCAGGTGTACGCCAGGTCCGATAGAGGGTGACCGAGCGTGGAAAGCTCCCAGTCGATGACCGCGAGCGCGCGCGGCTCCGTCGGGTGAAAAATGAGGTTGTCCAGTCGGTAGTCACCGTGGACGAGCGACGTTGCCTCGTCATCGGGGATGTTTGCGGGCAACCACTCCATCAGCCGGTTCATCGGCGCCACGTCGGCCGTTTGGGACGCGACGTACTGCTTGGTCCATCGGTTCACCTGACGCGCGACGTAGGCGTCCGGCCGTCCATAGTCCGCAAGGCCCGTGGCATCGAGATCAACCGAATGAATGGCCGCCAAGACCCGGGTGAGCTCCTCGTAAACAGCCGCCCGCTCACTCGATGCTAGCTCGGGCAGCTGCACGTTCCAGAAAATCCTTCCTTGGACATACTCCATCACGAAGAACGGCGTGCCGATGACGGAGTCGTCCTCGCAAAGCGCGTACATCGTTGCCGTCGGCACGTCGGTGTCACGCAAGGCGTGCATCACCCGGTATTCCCGGTCGACCATGTGCGCCGACTGCAAGAGCTTCCCGGGCGGCTTCTTGCGGAGCGCGTACTGACGCTCGCGATCCGCAAGCCAATACGTCGGGTTCGATTGGCCTCCCTTGAACTGACACACCTGGAGCGAGCCGGTGTAGCCATCCACGTGCTCCGACATCCAAGCGTCGAGCCGCGCTTCGTCGAAGCGATGGGCTTCGCGAACGGGTCCTGCATTTTTCGGGGGCACCGGCGGCATAGGTCCTCGCTTTCGGAAGGTCGGGAGCTTATCATGCCTCGCCATATCCGGAGGATGTCGATGGACTTCAGTACACCGCCCGAGCTCCAGGATCTCCTACAACGCGCGGGCGCGTTCATGGAAGCGGAGGTCTACCCGCTCGAAGACGCCGCGCGCGAATCCTTCGAGGACGCGCTCGAAGCCTGCAACGAGGCTCGCGAGCGCTGCAAAGCAGCCGGACTCTGGGCGCCGCAGATGCCTCCCGAGTACGGCGGCATGGGCCTTGGCTTCTTGCCGCACGCGCACATGAGCGAAATCCTGGGCCGAAGTCCCCTCGGCCACTACGTGTTCGGCTGCCAGGCGCCCGACGCGGGCAACATGGAAATCCTACACAAGTTCGGCACGGCCGAGCAGCAGGATCGATGGCTTCGTCCGCTCGCCGCCGGCCAGATTCGGAGCTGCTTTTCGATGACCGAGCCCGGTCGCGCCGGCTCCAATCCGACCTGGATGGACACCACGGCAGTCCGAGACGGCAACGAGTGGGTCATCAACGGCCGCAAGTGGTTTACGAGTGGCGGCCACCTAGCCGATTTTGCCATCGTCATGGCGGTCACCAGCCCGGACACGACACCGCACAAGCGCGCGAGCCAGATCATCGTCCCGACCGACACGCCCGGCTTCAGGCACGTGCGGCGTCTCTCGATCATGGGCGACCTCGGCTATGGCTGGCAGAGCCATTCGGAGATCGCCTACGAAGACTGCCGCGTGCCCGTCGACAATCTCCTCGGACAAGAGGGGTTCGGCTTCATGATCGCCCAAGAACGCCTCGGTCCGGGCCGAATCCACCACTGCATGCGATGGTTGGGCATCTGCGAGCGAGCCTTCGACATGATGTGTGCGCGCGCGTCCGAGCGGCTCATTGCGCCGGGGCGCCCGCTCGGTAGTCAGCAGGTCATTCAGCACTGGATCGCCGAGAGCCGTGCCGAAATCGATTCGGCGAGGCTATTGGTCTACCAAGCCGCATGGAAAATCGATCGCGAGGGGACACGGGCGGCCCGAAACGAGATCTCCGCCATCAAGTTCCACGCGGCAGGGGTTCTTCAGCGTGTCATCGATCGCGCGATTCAGGTGCACGGCGGTCTCGGGATGACCGACGATACCCCCCTCTCCTGGTTCTTTCGGCACGAGCGAGCCGCACGGATCTACGATGGCCCGGATGAAGTTCACAAAACCGTCCTCGCTCGAACGATTCTCAAGAAGTACGGCATTGAGCTAGGGTCCCAAGGGAGCTAGGTTTCCCCGCGTGAGGTGGGCCACGAACTCGCGCTTGAGCTTCAGGGGCTTTCTGGTCGCCTGTGTGTTCCTGTGCGGAGCGCAGGCCGCCTTCGGTCAAAAAGCTGAAAAGAAGGACGCCGCCGACTCGGGCTACAGACCCGCGCCGAGCGCCAACGTCGCTGGCGACGTGCAGTCGCTTCCCATCGACGCGCCATCTGGAAGTAAGGTCGTCGTGGTCGCGATCGACCGAACCGTCGAGCTCGGCCTGGCAGCCTTCGTCCGTCGCGCCATCGAGGACAACACGGATGCGGCCGCCATCATCCTCGAAGTGAACACCCTCGGCGGGCGGGTCGACGCGGCCATTCAGATTCGCGATGCGATCCTCGAAGCCAAGCCCCGAACGGTGGCCTTCATTCATCCACGGGCGATCAGCGCAGGTGCCTTGATCAGCCTCGCCTGTGACAACGTCCTGATGAGCGAGGGCGCAACCATCGGCGCGGTGACCCCGGTTCAGGCAGGCGGCGGACAAGCCGAAGCCGTAGGCGAGAAGATGGTCTCCTACATGCGCGCCGAGATGCGCACGACTGCCGAAGCCAACGGGCGACGGGGGGACATCGCCGAAGCGATGGTGGACCGCGAAGTCGTGATCGACGGCGTCGTCGACGCCGGGAAGCTTCTGACGCTCGATACCGACCAAGCGATCAAGTTGGGGATGGCCGACGGCCGAGTCGACGACCTCGACTCCATATTCGAAGCGCTGACGCTGACGTCGCCGCTGGTCGTCAACTCGACGCTCAACTGGGGCGAGGAGATCGCTCGTTGGCTGACCGAGCCCACCGTGAGTGGCCTCCTGCTGTCAGTCGGCATGCTCGGTCTGATGATCGCGTTCTACACGCGCACGGTCGGGGCCTTCACCGTTGCCGGCTTCGTCGCGCTCGCGCTGTTCTTCGGAGGGCACGCGGTCGTTCATCTGGTCGGCTGGGAGGAGGCCCTGCTGTTCTTGACTGGCGTCATTCTCGTGATCGTCGAGATCTTTTTCGTTCCGGGATTCGGTGTGCCCGGCGTACTCGGGTTGATCTGTGTGATCAGCGCCCTCGTGCTTTCATTGGTCGGCATGCCGATCAACGTCTCGTTTCAAACCGGGCTGCTCGCGGATGCCATGACCCGCGTTCTGCTCTCGCTCCTCGGGGCGTTCGTCTTGGCATTGGTCGTAATGCGCATGCTTTCGCGGACGTCGTTCGGCAAAGCGTTGGTTTTGGAGCAAGCAGAATCGGGCTGGCTGTCGGCGCCGACGGCGTCGGACCTCGTCGGCCAGGTCGGTGAAGCCTTGACCGACCTTCGCCCGGCGGGGAAGATCGTGATCGACGGAAAACGCTACGAAGCCGCCAGCGAGCGTGAGTTCGTGCCGCGGGGCTCTCGCGTCCGTGTCGTCGGCAAAGACGGGCCGGAGCTCATCGTCCGCGCCGAGGAGGACGGATGACCGCAACCGTGATCATCGTCGTCCTGGTGATCGGCCTACTGCTCCTCTTCACCGAGGTCGCGGTCGTCCCAGGCTTCGGTGTTGCGGGCGTCCTCGGCGTTCTCGCCCTCGGCGCCGGCGCAGTGGCAGCATGGACCGAGCTCGGCCCTCTTTGGGGCGGGGTCTCCGGCGGCGTATCGGTACTCGCCGCGGTTGCCATGCTGTTCTGGCTGCCGAAAAGCCGTGCCGGCCGAAAGATGATCTTGGAGCACAGCCAAGTCGACGCTCATTCTCAGCGAGACCGAAGTGAGTTACTCGGGCAGCGGGGCGTGACGGTGACGCCGCTTCGCCCCGTCGGCCGAGTGCGCTTTGGATCGACAGAAGTCGATGTGATGACCGAAGGCGAGTACGTCGACAGCCACCAAGAAGTCGAAGTCACGACCGTGGAAGGTTCACGCGTGGTCGTCCGAATCCCCGATGCCACCTAGGAAGGAAGCCCAATGCAATTCGCTCCCCTTGCCCTGATATTTCTACTCATCATCGTCGTTTTCGTCCTGTTCGTCTGGCTGATCCCGGTACGGCTTTGGATCGCCGCCTGGTCGAGCGGCGCACGGGTCGGCTTCGGCGAGCTGATCGGTATGCGCCTACGCCGGGTTTCCCCGGGAGCGGTCGTCAATCCCCGCATCGCAGCGGTCAAGGCGGGCATCGCCACCGAGACGAACATCCTAGAATCCCACTATCTCGCCGGCGGGAATGTCGAGCGAGTGGTCAATGCGCTCATCAGCGCGGACAAAGCGGGCATCGACCTCGAGTTCTCGCAAGCCGCAGCGATCGACCTCGCGGGCCGCGACGTTCTCGAAGCCGTCCAGACGAGCGTCAACCCTCGCGTCATCACGACGCCGAAGATCACCGCCGTCGCGAAAGACGGAATTCAGCTTCTAGTCGTCACGCGGATCACCGTGCGGTCCAACATCGACCGCTTGGTCGGCGGGGCCACCGAGGAAACCGTCGTCGCGCGTGTTGGCGAGGGCATCGTGTCGACGATCGGTTCTTCCATGAACTACGCTGAGGTACTCGAGAACCCGGACAGCATCTCCAAAAACGTGCTCGCGCGCGGTCTCGACAGCGGTACTGCGTTCAACATCCTCTCGATCGACATCGCCGACGTCGACGTAGGCACCAACATCGGCGCCAAGCTGATGACCGAGCAGGCGGAAGCCGACAAGCAGGTCGCCCAAGCGCGGGCGGAAGGACGGCGCGCGTTGGCCGTCGCAGCCGAACAGGAGATGCGGGCGAAGGTCGAGGAGATGCGCGCCCGACTCGTCGAAGCCGAAGCGAAGATTCCCGAGGCCATGGCCGAGGCGCTCAAGGCAGGCAACCTCGGGGTGATGGACTACTACAACCTTCGGAACGTAGCGGCCGACACCGAGATGCGAGACGCGATCGGCAAAGCGACGGGCGGCGACGATGAAGGCCAAATCTAAGGCCCGACCTCTCGCCAAGCTCAGCGCGCAACCACATACGTTCGTCGCGCGTCTGATCCTCGCGGACCTCATTTCGAAGCGCGGCGAAGGGCCGCTCGAACGCAAGCGGCTGCTGTACTGGCCGAGGAAGCGCTGAGCCGAGATGCCGGACTGGCTCAGCGAGCACGTCGGTGAGATCGCGCTGCTGATCTACATCGTCTATCCGTTGATCAAACGATGGTGGGACCGGCGGAAGGAGCGACGGGAGCGGAAAGAGACACGGACGCAGACACCAAAGCAGACGCAGACGAAGACGAGCACACAGGCAAAGACGCGTGCGACCACACAGGCAAAGACGCGGACGAGCGCGCAAGCGAAGACGGCGCAACAAACAGAGAGTCGCCCTAAAGAGGCTCAGTTTCTCGAGGCTGCTCGGAAGCGACTCAACCGATTGAAGCAAGAGACCTCGCGCCTCTTGCTGAGGGCGCAGACCGATCCGCGGCTCGCTCGCTTGGCGCCTGCGCTCGGGAAGGACTTGCTCGGGCGCATCGAGCCGATCGAGCGCTCCCTGCGGGGAAATCCGACGATCTCGACCGTCGTGCAAGACGCGACGCTGATCCAGGGGCTCGAAGAGCTCCTTCGGTACCTGAGCGCGATGGCGCAGCAGCGCACGTCGGGACGATCCTCGTTCCTCGCAGACGCCGATGCGATGGCAGATGCCTGCTACGCGCCCATCCTCGAATTCGCAGCCGTCCAGGGACTCGACCTTCGAACCACCCGGCCCGTGTCGGTGGCGGGAGATTGGAGCCTGTCGATCGTTCCGCGATTCGCGTCCACGCGCGTGGCTCCTCTTCGCCTACCGGCTGGGTTCGACGACAACCTCTGGCGTTGGCCCGCAATTGCACACGAGGTCGCGCACGATTTCTACTTCAGCTTGGAGACCATCGAACGCGACCTTCGCGGCCGTCTTGGCCTTCCTCATCGTGTCGAAGTGCCGATGTCGGAGATGGAGCTCGATGGTGGCTGGCTTCGCCGGATCTACGGCGCTTGGCTGCCGGAAGTGTTCGCCGACCTGTTGGGAGCCCTCATGCTCGGACCTGCCTACGTGGAAACGATGGTCCGCTCGTTCCGAAACCCGGGCTCCCCGCAAAGAACCGCCGCGATTTTTCAGGACGGCGGGGTCATCGACGAACATCCGCCAGAGCGACTACGTGTCTACATGGCAACTCGGGTGCTGCACCACCTCGGACGGCACGAATCGGCCGACGAGCTTTGGGAGCGCTGGCAGAACGACCACCCCGATGTTCGCTTCTACTACCTGCCGCTCGGCGGAGATTGGGTCGGCCTCTCGGAAGAGAGCATGCATGCAGTAGCAGACTCGATGCTAGACGTCCTCTTGCAGCAACCTTGGCCGGAGCTCGACGGTTTTCAGCTCCTCAACATCCCGGGCCTTGCATACCTTCACGCTGAGCATGCCAAGGTCGAACGCTTGATGAGCCCCCTCGCAGATGGCGAGCTGGTCGATGCCGACCCACGGTGGATCATCGCGGCCGCGGTGCTGGCGGCGAAGGCGCAACCGACGCTGCACGACAGGATCCTCGACGCGGCGCGGCGCTCGATTCGGGGGATCGGGGAGCAAATCGAGCTCGAAGAGACTGCGCCGAAGGAACGCGCGCCCGCCGGCAACATCGGAGCGGAGTTGGTTGCATCCTCGAGGCGCCCGGACGCGATCCGGGAGGCGGTCGCGCTCGGAGCCGCGTTGACGCCCTACCGACGCCCCCGCTGGCGCTGACCCCGTAGAGTGCCTTCGCCACCACGGGGCTCCGGGCTGTCCCCGTAGAGTGACTTCGTCACCACGGGGCTGCGCGCTGTTTGGGGGGTATCGGTTCGGGTGGCTCGGTGCTAGAGAGGGTCGATGAGTCTTGCTGGGTTTCACCCTGCTGTTGCGACCTGGTTCGAGCGCACATTCGGCGAGCCGACGCCGCCGCAGGTCGAAGGTTGGCCGGCCATTCGGGAAGGCAGGCACACGCTGATCGCGTCCCCCACGGGCTCAGGGAAAACACTCGCTGCCTTCCTTTGCGCCATCGACGAGCTCGTGCAGCGCGGCCTTCGCGGCGGTCTCGATGATGTGGTGAGCGTTCTCTACATCTCGCCGCTGAAGGCGCTCAGCAACGACATCGAGAAGAACCTGCAGGCTCCCCTCGAAGGGATTCGGGGAACGCTCGAAGAGCTCGGTTACCGGGACATCGACATCCGCACTGCCGTTCGCACGGGGGACACCCCGTCTCACAAACGCGCCAAGATGGTGAAGAAGCCGCCACACATCTTCGTGACCACGCCCGAGTCGCTCTACATCCTGCTCACGAGCGAGGGCGGGCGACGCATGTTGTCCCACGTGCGCACCGTGATCGTGGACGAGATCCATGCGGTCGTGACCAACAAACGGGGCGCCCATCTCGCCCTCTCGCTCGAGCGACTGCAAGAGCTCGTCGGTCGCGACATCACACGAATTGGTCTATCCGCAACGCAGAACCCGATCGAAGACGTCGCTCGCTTCTTGGTGGGCGCTGGCGGCGAGTCGGGTCCTGAGCACGTCTGCCGGATCGTCGATGTGGGGCATCAGCGTGAGATGGATGTGTCGATGGAGCTGCCCGGATCGCCCCTCGAAACGGTGATGTCCCACGAGGTATTCGAGGAGATCTACGGGAAGCTGGCCGCTCTGATCGAAGCGCACCGGACGACCCTCGTGTTCGTCAATACGCGAAAGCTCGCGGAACGCGTCACCCGACACCTCGCGGAGCTTCTCGGCGAAGACGAAGTGGCCGCACACCACGGGAGCCTCTCGCGGGCGCATCGTTTGGACACCGAGCGCCGACTGAAGTCGGGACAGCTTCGTGCAGTGGTGGCGACAGCCTCGCTCGAGCTGGGAATCGACGTCGGCGACGTGGACCTCGTGTGCCAGCTCGGTTCTCCGCATTCGGTCGGAACGTTCCTGCAACGCGTCGGGCGCTCCGGCCATTGGCATGGCGGCACACCGAAGGGCCGACTCTTCCCGTTGAGCCGCGACGACCTCGTCGAATGCGCAGCCCTCATGCGTTGCGTTCGGCGCGGTGAGCTCGATCGCATTCGAATCCCCGAGGGCTCGATCGACATCTTGGCACAACAGATCGTGGCATCGGCCGCGGCCCGGGAGGAGTGGGCCGAGAGCGAGCTGCTGCAATGGGTGAGGCGCGCATGGCCCTACCGAAACCTCGGCGAGGACAGCTTCAATCAAGTGCTCGAGGTGCTATCGGAGGGCTTCGCAACGAGCCGCGGACGGCGCGGGGCATATCTCCACCGAGACGAGGTCAACCGCCGCATCCGCCCGCGACGGAGCGCTCGCCTCACCGCCATCACGAACGGGGGCGCGATCCCGGACAACTTCGACTACGAGGTCCGCCTCGAGCCTGAAGGACTGCGCGTCGGCACTGTGAACGAAGACCTGGCCCTCGAGAGCGCGGCGGGCGACATCTTTCAGCTCGGCAACCATTCGTACCAAATCCTCGGTGTCCAGACGGGTGTGGTGCGGGTCGCGGACGCAGCCGGGAAGCCGGCGACCTTACCATTCTGGTTCGGCGAGGCACCGGCTCGCGCGGACCTTCTCTCCGAATCGGTCAACGAGATCCGGGAAGGAATCGAGGCTCGGCACCATGACTTGACCGAGGTCATCTCGTGGCTGAGCGCCGAGACGTCGATCGGCGACATCGCTGCGAGACAGCTCGGCGAGTACCTTGTCGGGGCGCGCATCGCGCTCGACGCCATGCCGACCCGCAACAGGGTGGTCCTCGAAAGGTTTTTCGACGAGACCGGCGCCATGCACCTCGTGCTCCACGCGCCATTCGGAAGCCGCATCAATCGCGCTTGGGGCCTCTCGCTCCGGAAGCGCTTCTGCCGTAGCTTCAACGTCGAGTTGCAGGCGGCCGCCACGGAAGACGCGATCGTGCTCTCTCTCGGTCCCACCCACAGCTTTCCACTCGAAGACGTCTTCCAGTTTTTGCGTCCGGAAAACGTTCGCCAAGTACTCGTCCAGGCGATGCTCGACGCGCCGATGTTCCAAACGCGATGGAGGTGGAACGCCACGCGAGCGCTCGCGCTGCTTCGTTTCAGGGGTGGGAAGAAAGTGCCGCCCCCGTTCCAACGCATGCAGGCGGACGACTTGCTGGCCTTGTGTTTCCCCGACCAGGTGGCCTGCCTCGAGAACGTCGCCGGCGACCGCGAGGTTCCGGACCACCCACTCGTCCGGCAAACGATCGATGATTGCCTTCACGAGGCGATGGACATCGAGGGCCTGGAGGCGTTGCTTCAGCGCATGCAGGGGGGCGAGCTCGATCTGGTGGCGCGCGATTTGACGGAGCCCTCCCCTCTCGCTCAAGAAATTTTGAACGCCAAACCCTACGCATTCCTCGACGACGCCCCGCTCGAGGAACGGCGCACCCACGCAGTGATGTCGCGCCGATGGCTCGATCCGACCCGGGCGTCCGACCTCGGGGCACTCGACCAGGACGCCATCGATCGGGTTCGCGGCGAAGCGTGGCCCGACCCGCGGGACACGGAAGAGATGCACGACGGTCTCTTACTTCACTATTGCGTGACCGAGGCGGAGGCGCGCGCTGGAGGGTGGCTCGGGTGGTTGGACGAGCTCGCAGCGGCCGGTCGGGCAACGCGGTTCATCGTCGAGAGCAACGTCATGTGGACCGCTGCAGAGCGGCTGCCAGTCCTCGAAGCGGCGTGGCCGTCGGGCCGGCCGCAAGCTCTCGTGGCCGTGCCTGAACGCCATCGCGCGGAGCGCTGGACGACCGAGAACGCGACGAGGGAGATCGCCCGTGGGCGCCTGCAGGCCTCGGGTCCGGTGACAGCGGAGCTCCTCTCGGGCACGCTGCAGCTTCCGCGAATCTCCATCGACGCCGCTCTCTCGGCGCTCGAAGGCGAGGGTTTCGTGCTTCGCGGGAAGTTCACGCCGGAGTCGACCGACACGGAGTGGTGTGAGCGGGGTCTACTCGCGCGGATTCACCGCTACACGCTCAACCGGCTCCGAAAGGAGATCGAGGCTGTTTCCGCCGCGGATTACCTTCGCTTCCTGCTCGGTTGGCAGCACGCCTCGCCGGACGCGCGCATGGAGGGCCCGGAAGGTCTGGCCGCGATCCTCGAACAACTCGAGGGCATGGAAGCCGGCGCAGCGGCGTGGGAAGCCGATATCTTGCCGGTTCGGATGCGCGGGTACGACCCGAGTTGGCTCGACCAACTATGCATCTCGGGTCGCGTCACGTGGAGCCGCCGCACGCCGCCGACCGGCCGTGCTTCGAGCCCGATCCGAACGAGCCCGATCGCCTTTGCGCGTCGCGCACAAACCGGGACTTGGCGCTTTCGAGCGATCGGGGAGGAGCCACCGTCGAGTGACGCCTCGCTCACCCTCGAGGTGCTCCGCCGGGCGGGGGCCAGCTTCTTCGACGACATCGTACGGGACACCGGCTTGCTTCCGACCCAGGCGGAGGGAGCGCTTGGGGAGCTCGTGTCACAGGGCCTCGTAACCGCGGATGGTTTCACCGGCCTTCGGGCGCTGCTTGCCCCCGACGCCAAACGTCAACGGAGAGGACGGCGCAGTGTGGCGGCCTACAGCATGGAAGCGGCGGGGCGGTGGACCGTGCTCCCAGAGCCAGCCGAAGAGCACGACATCGAAAGCATCGCCTGGGCGCTACTGCGCCGATGGGGTGTCGTGTTCCGGCGTGTGCTCGACCGCGAGGGCGACCTTCCACCTTGGTACATGCTCCTTCGCATTTACCGGCGACTCGAAGCACAGGGGCTCATCCGCGGCGGCCGCTTCATCGCGGGCTTCGCAGGTGAACAGTACGCGCTGCCCGAGGCGGTGACTGCGCTCCGAAAAGCCCGCCGTGCGTCGAAGACGGGCGAGCTCGTATCGATCAGCGCTGCCGATCCGCTGAACCTCGTGGGTATCATCACCCCGGGCCACCGCGTCCCGGCAACCCCGAAAAACCGCGTCCTCTTCCGTGACGGCGTTCCGATCGCATTCCAGGAAGGAAGCGAAACCCACTTTCTCGACGAAGAGCCGGCAGCCGACCGCTGGACGCTGAGGCGCGCACTACAACGCCAGCCCGTTCCGAGAGCCGTGCAGGCCTACCTCGGCAGCCGACCGTGACCACTGGCGCTCTTGGAGTCAGCTCACGGCGGCGTGAGCACGACTAGCTTGCCAGAGGTTGGCCACGGCTCGTCGACGTGGACGAACGTGACCCGCTTCTCGTCGTCTACGACAAACAATGGCACCGAATCTCGACCCAATCGTTCTCGGACGGCGTCGAGATTCGTGGCCTCCCGTGCGGGGATTGCCATGGCCACCGCGCGGGCTTTCAAGAGCGCCTCGAGCTTGTCCAGCGGGACACCGGTGGCGACTTTTGCGGCTTGGAGCTCGCTCGCGTAATGGGGCTGCGGGTGCCCGAGAGACGTACTGGGCCGAATCTGGTGAACGTTCGACGCTCCGAAGAGCTTGCGAAAACGGGCGACTGCGAGCGTATTGAGATCGTCGTTGGAAGTCAGCGCAACGAAGTGCCCGATCTCATTCAAGTCGAGGTCGCGCAGTAGGCGACGCGACAAAATCTCTCCCTTCTTGGCGATCAGCCCGGAGCGTCGCGCCTCGTTCACTTTCGCTGGATCGGAATCGATGTTGAGGGTGCGAACCCCGTACTGGTTCAGGGCTTGAGCAAGTAGGCAGCCGACTCGATTTGCGCCCAAGATCATGACGCCTTGTGGTTCATGCTGCGCGAGTCCGAGCCGGTTCACCAACGGCACTGCGGAAAGGCCTGACACCAAGACGGTGAGTGCAATTACCGTAAACGTGACGGGCATCAGTATCGAGGCCTCTCGATATCCGGCATTGACGAGCTCCAGTGAAAAGAGCGAGGAGACCGCAGCGGCCACGACACCTCTCGGCGCCATCGCTCCGATGAAAATCTTCTCGCGCGTCGAAAGATCCGAGCCTACTGTCGACAACGCGACCGAAAGAGGACGAGCAACAAGGATGACGACCGCCGCAAAACCAAGCACTGCAAGAGGAAGCGCGGTGATGTCGGAGAGCGCCATGCGCGCCGTCAGCAGGATGAAGAGGGTCGAGATGAGAAGAGTGCGAGCGTGCTCGGTGAACTCCAAGCTCTGCTCCATGTCGATCTTCTTCTGAGACGCCAAGGCGATTCCCATCACGGTCACCGCCAGCAGGCCTGATTCCGCCTGGATGTGGTTGGCCAACGCGTATACGACGAGAGCGAACGGCAGAACGACGGCGTTGTGTAGAAACTCAGGCAGGAGCTCCCGTTCCCGAACAGCGACGAAGAGCAGCGCTGCGACGAAACCCAGTAGCCCGCTAATCAACGCAGCTTTCAAAATTCCGATGCTGACGACCGAAAACGCGTGCTCGACCTGCTCCGCCCGGATGCCCTGAAAGACCAAGACCGCGAGGATGGCGCCGATCGGATCGTTGATGATTCCTTCGAGCTTCAGAACCGATCCCACTGAACCTCGTGGGCGCGCGTGACGCAGCAGCGGGCCGATGACGGTGGGTCCAGTGACGACCAGAATCGCGCCGAGAAGAAGCGAGAGCTCGATGCTGAGTCCCAAGAGATGGTGCGCTGCAGCCGAGAGAACGCCCCAGGTGACTGGGATGCCGATGAAGATCAGACGCCGCACTGGCTTCGCCACCCCCCGGATCTCTTCCCAGCTCGCGCTGAGCCCGCCCTCGAAGAGAACGATCGCTGCCGCCAATGAAACGAAGGGAAACGTGAGCGACCCGAGGACCTGGTCAGGTCTGAACAGGCCGGTCAAGGGACCTGCCACGAACCCTACGGCCAAGAGCACGAGAATTGAGGGGATCCGGAGCCGCCAGGCGAGCCATAGTGACCCCGCGCCGAGCGCGATGAGGATGACGATTCCATTCATCGTTTCGTGGTGCATGGGCTATGCCTGCGACGTCGCTGCTTTGCGGAGCGTCGCATGAGGACGTACAACGGCGAAGGTGATACCGGAAGACATCGATCTCGAGGAGCTTCGGGCCAAGCTGTCCGCGCGCTTTGCCGGAGCCGCCCCCGCGGGATACGTGAGGGGCAAAGGCGATTTGCGCGGGGCGGTAGTCGCGCTCCTCGGTTGCTCTGCACTCGAGGCAGAGCAGCTCGTCGACACGATGGAGGCGCGCGGCATGATTCGATACGAGGGCGACCGGCGAGACGAAGTCGACCAACTCGAGCGCCACTGGAAGCTTGGACGAGACTGACGCAGCGCGTCACATGACGCCATAGGCCAACATCGCGTCAGCTACCTTGCGAAAGCCGGCGCGGTTCGCTGCGTCCGCGTAGTCTGCTTGGTCGTCTCTTTCCATCTCGCTTACGCACTTGTCGTGGATCGTCTTCATGATGTCTTTGAGACGCCGGTCCACCTCTTCGCGGGACCAACTCAGGCGAGTTGCATTCTGGGACCGCTCGAAGCCGCTGACCGCGACGCCGCCTGCGTTCGCTGCTTTGCCCGGAGCGATCTGGACGCCGTGCTGTCGGAAGCGAGCGACTGCGTCGTCGGTCGTCGGCATGTTGGCGCCTTCCACCACGACCTGAACCCCGTTGTCGACCAGCGTGCGCGCCGCTTCGTCGTCGAGCTCGTTCTGCGTCGCGCAAGGCATGGCTACGTCACAGGACACCCCCCACGGCGCCTTTCCGTTCTCGTATCGCACGCCCGCAAGCTCTCCGTCCAGCTCGCTCAAACGACCTCGTCGTTGAAGCTTGAGCGTCTTGATCGCGTCAAGACCGTCCTCGTCGAGGCCAGAATCACAGTGGATGAAGCCTTTCGAATCGCTGAGGGTGACTACTTTCGCCCCGTCACGAATCGCTCGCTCCGCTGCAAACAGTGCAACGTTTCCCGCGCCACTGATCGCAATCCGTTTTCCCTCCATCGATTCGTCGCGCTGCTCCAACATGTTCTGCAGGAAATAGACCGCTCCGTAGCCGGTCGCTTCCTCACGAATGGCGCTGCCACCGTAGGAAACCCCCTTGCCCGTGAGCGCGCCGTCGAACTGGTTGGTGAGCCGCATGTACTGGCCGAAGAGAAACCCGACCTCGCGGCTTCCCACGCCGATATCGCCGGCGGGGATGTCTGCGTCGGCACCGATGTGCCGAAACAACTCGCTCATGAAGCTCTGGCAAAACCTCATGACCTCGCGCGGCGACTTCCCTTTCGGATTGAAGTTGGCACCGCCCTTGGCGCCGCCCATCGGCAAGCCGGTCAAGCTGTTCTTGAAGGTCTGCTCGAAGCCGAGGAACTTGAGAACGGACTGATTGACACTCTTCTGGAACCGAAGCCCCCCTTTATAAGCCCCAATCGAACGATTGAACTGCACGCGCCACGCCCGATTGACCCGCACATTGCCTTCGTCGTCCTCCCACGTGACCCGAAAAGCGATCACGCGGTCTGGTTCGGTCATTCGCTCGAGGATCCTTGCTTTGCGGTACTCCGCGTCTTGCTCGACCAGGGGGTAGATCGACCGCGCGACCTCGCAAACCGCCTGGATGAATTCGGGCTCGTGCGGGTTCCGACGCTTCAGACCCTCCATGAAGCGACGCAAGGAACCGTTGGCTTCGTTCGTCCTGCCATTGTTTGTCATGGGATTGTCCAATGTTCCTAGGGCTACCGACGCGCTCGTCCACTGACGCTCAACTTGTCGACCACCCGTTCAACCCCAGCTTGTCCATCGACCAGCTCCTTGACCTTGTCGCGGACCCCTGCTCTTGGGACTCGGCCGGAAAGGACGGCGACATTGCCAAAGACGGCGACGTCCACCCGGAGGTCTGGGTATCGAGTGCGCAAGACCTTGCGGATGTGATTGGCCAATGCCTTGTCCTGCTTCTTCCCGCGCGCGGAAACGACCAAATAGTCATGCACCCGACGAACACCTCGAACGTGGCGGACCAGCTCCAGCGCGCGCGAAGCTTCGCGCTTGTCGCGCACCGATCCGGTCACCGTGACCTCGCCCGAACGAACAGAGATGGCAAGCGTCGACCCCTCGACCGTGTCCGCGTGACGAAGGACTTCACGAATCGCCTTCGCGGTGGCTCGGTCTCCACGCGCTTGCCCGGTGATCTCGACGCCCTCGGCAAGTACGTCCTCGACGCCCGGAATTTCGGCGACGATCTGGCGAGCCAACTCGAGCTTCCACAGCGCGTCGAGACTTCCCTTGAGGATCACGAACCGGCGACACGCCTCGACGCCAAGGTGCGCACCGAAGGGCACCGCATCGGAGCTTAGATGGGACCGTGCCGTTTCTTCGAGCGCTACGTCGCCTGCTGACTTCGTACGGCCCCAGCTGCCCACCACGGGGGCGGATACACGAAACACGGTCCGCTTGAACGGCTGGCGGTCCACCGGCCATTCGAAGACCGCTTCGACGCCGTCACCGTAGAGCTTGCGAACGGTTCGAGTCGGGAGCGGGCCTTCCATCACGACGAAGATCGGAATGGCCGAGGGGCCTCTCTCGAGGCCTTGCGCAAAGGTGGAGACCGAGAGATTCGGAATGGGGGGAACGACGACCAGCGCCTTCGTCGTCTCGTCGATGGCGCCAAGCGCAACATCAGGGGTGTCCACGCGCCGGCATTGAACGCCGAGCTCGCGAATCGAGCGGGTCACGCGCTTCGAAACCTCGCTCTGCCCGAGCACCAGGATGTTGCGCCGCCCCGACAGCTTTGGCGCAGGAGGCTTTCGGCGTGCGGAACGCGCAGAGGTTTTGGGTCGGCGTCGTCGTGGCTGGCGAGTACGGGCTCGCTCGGCGGGACTCATGACCGCTCCTGGGAATGGCCGTTGAATGCGCTCTTCGGGAACGATTCAGCGAGCGGCTTGCCGCCTCGGATCCCGAAGTCCAGCGTGCGGATCGGGAACGGGATGACGATGTCGTTTGCGTCGAAGGCCTTCTTGACGGCAATGATCGCTCGACTCTGCGCGTCGAGGAAATCGGGCTGATTCTCGTAGTCGACCCAGAACCTGCCAACGAGATCGATCGAGCTGCTCCCGAAGCCGGTGAAGAATACCTCGACGTCGCGGGAGCGGTCGCGGGGCTCCACGCTCGCGAGCGTGTCTCTGACGACTTGCCGTACCTTTTCGAGGTTGTCGCCGTAGGACACCCCGCACGCGAGGTCGACGCGACGTGTGCCAGATGCCGAGTGGTTCAACACCTTGTTTTGGTAGATCTGCTTGTTCGGTATCACAGCTGTTTTCCCGTCTAGCATTCGGATGATCGACGTGCGTAGATAGATCTTCTCCACGACTCCAAAGACGTCGTTGGTTTCCACGACGTCTCCGATTTTGAAGGGCCACCGCTGATGGACGGCGAGGCCGACGCCGGAGATGAGGTTTCCGGCCAGGTCCTGGAAAGCGAAACCAAGGGCCAACCCTACGATACCGGCACCGGCGAGAATCGAGGCGAGCGCCTTGTCGAGGTTCATGACGCCCAGCGCAACCACGACGCCGGTGAGCAGCACGCCGATCCGGATGATCCGCGAGATGAGGTCGCGCGCCGCTTCGTGGGTATCGAAACGCCGGAGCGCACGATCGGCGGCGCCGCACGCCACTCGGGCAAGCAGCCAGAAGAGGGCAAGCGCGAGCAGCGCGACGATGATGTTGGGAAGCATCTCTCCAAACGTGTCGGCCCACGCCGAGAGTTTGGAGGTCACATCGTCATAGATTTGATCGACCGGCATCAGCTAGCTCTTAGACGTTCACGTGGCTCTCGAGAAACCACATATCCAATTCGGTTCCCCGAAGGATTTCTGTGAAGAGGTCTTCTGTCGCGGGGTCGCCTTGTTCAGCGGCCTCGCGCACCGCGTCGCGGATGAGGCGAGTGTAATCGCTATAGCGGTCGACGAGCGCCCTGATGTGTTGCTTACCATCGACCGCGCGAAGGTCGTACTCGGGAATCTGCGATCGCTCCGCACTCTGGCGTGCCGTGCCCATCGCATAGCCTCCGAGAGTCGCCGCGCGCTCTGCGGTGACGTCCGCGTATCCGGTGAGCTTCGCAGCGAGATTGTCGAAGAGCTCGTGGCGAGCGAAGAACTGCGGGCCCTTGATGTTCCAGTGGGCTTGCTTGACCTGGGAACGCAGGTCGGAGGTGGTAGCGAGGACCGTGTTCAAGGTGTCTACCAGCTTTGTCTTGTTTTCCTCCGGTAACGAAATGTGGTTGGTGAATCGGGTTGGCATAAGAGTGATGTTTCCTTTCGTGATGTGAGTTGAAGGGGAAATGGTCGGCCCTAGCTCGGTCGAGGTCAGCTGGACGGACGCGCGATCTGGTGCGCAAGCTTCTGAAAGCGGGTGCGTAGATCCTGTCCGACTTGTACCAAATCTTCCTGCGTTCGCTCGACCGCTTGGTCGACCTCCGCACTGAATCGTTTGACCTCCTGTTCCAGGCTCTTGCGGGTGTCTTGGACCTCCGCGCTGGCGTCCTTGGTCTTCATGCGCATCTCATTCGCGGTGCGAGAAAGCTCGTCGCGCAGGCGGGTGAGCTCCTCGCTGACCTTCGCCCGAACTGTCGGCTCGGAAGATTTGGGGTGTTGGCTGGTGGATTGAACATTCATGGTCTCTTGCATGATGTGATGGGTTCCTTTCTCTTGGGGGAACGCGTCGCGAACGATGGGAGGGGCGGTCAGTTCACTGCCCTCGAGCCACGTGAAGTGTCGAGTTGCAATGCGCAGTGATCGCCGCCGCAGCGGACGATCGCGTTCATTCATTGTTGAAGCGTTTGCAGGATTGGAATCGACTGCTCGACGCTTTTGATGTGTAAGTATTATAACGCATCTGGTAAAAAACGCAAGGTTTTTGGCCAATTTCACGGACTTTCTCGGCGCCACGGGACGTCGTATGCCATGCGATTTACCGCCCTCGTGTTTCGCCGATGCTAGCGCTGGCGCTGGC
Organism: Myxococcales bacterium; assembly: GCA_024640845.1. Classification (GTDB taxonomy): domain Bacteria; phylum Myxococcota_A; class Polyangia; order Polyangiales; family Houyiibacteriaceae; genus SG8-38. The sequence goes on from JAHEEE010000007.1 coordinate 68,282, forward strand.
GCTGGCGCTAGTATCCGTTCGCAATGGCGGATACCCGGGGGTTGCCCCTTCACGGCATCAAGATCATCGAGTTTACGCACATGGTCATGGGGCCCGCCGCCGGGGTCGTCCTCGGCGACCTCGGTGCCGACATCATTCGCATCGAGCCAACCGGTGGCGACGCGACCCGCGCGCTTCGAGGTTCCGGCGCCGGATACTTCCCGATGTACAACCGAAACAAGCGCAGCCTCTGCGTGGACCTGAAGTCGGAAGCCGGGAAGAAAATCGTGCTGGAGCTGGTCGACGGGGCGGACGTCGTCATCGAGAACTTCCGACCCGGCACGATGGAACGCCTCGGGTTCGGATATGAAGCGCTCGAGGCTCGAAACCCCGGGCTCATCTACTGCTCGAACAAGGGTTTTCTGAGCGGCCCGTACGAACACCGAACCGCACTCGACGAGGTGACGCAAATGATGGGGGGCCTTGCGTATATGACGGGTCCTCCAGGAAGGCCGCTCCGCGCCGGGACGTCTGTAGTCGACGTCACGGGCGGGATGTTTGGAGCGCTCGGAATTCTAGCGGCCCTGTTCCAACGAAACGCGAGCGGCAAGGGTCAAGAGGTCGTCGCCTCGTTGTTCGAAACTACCGTCTTTCTCGTTGGACAGCACATGGCGCAATACGCGGTAATGGGAGAGCCTGCCGCGCCGATGCCTGCCCGTGCATCTGCCTGGGCGATCTACCAAATTTTCGAGACCAAAGATGACGACCAAGTCTTTGTCGGCATCGTAAGCGACAAGCAATGGCATCTGTTTTGCGACGCCTTTGGACTCGACGAGCTTGCCGCGGACCCCAGCCTGAAGACCAACAACGATCGGGCCGCGCAGAAGGAACGGCTCGTGACGGCGGTGCAAGATGCGTTCCGGAAGCTCACGAAGCGAGAGCTGATGGATCGCCTGGAGAAGACCGGCCTACCCTTCGCACCCATCGGCAAACCCGAAGAGCTCCTCGATGATCCGCATCTCAATGCGAACGAGGGCTTGCTCGACGTTTCGGTTACGGAAGGAGACCACACAGGCGCTAGGATGCGTTTGCCGGCGTTGCCCCTTGCGATGGACGGCCGACGTTTCGGCGTCCACCAGGACGTCGCCCGCGCAGGGGAGCACACACGCGAGGTTCTGGCGGAGGTCGGATACACCGACGAGCGTATCGACGCGCTCATCGCGCAAGGCGTAGTCACCTCGACCTGAAATCCGAGTGGGCCGAGTTGGCGCCGACGCATCAGGCGAAGTTCGCCGGGCGCTCCACGCAATAGATGCCGCCGGGCGCTTCGATGAGGGTCGCGCACTGGTTGCAGTGGCTGCACCCGTTCTTGTAGTTGGCGCGCGTCTGGGCCTGCTTGGGGAAATCCGGGTCGAAGATCAGCGCCCGGCCCAACTGGATGAAATCGAAGCCCGCGTCCATCACGGTGCGGATGCTGTCATTCGTGCAAACTCCGCCGATGTAGCAAACACCGCACTGCACCCGATCGCGGATCTTTTTGGCGTTCTCGAGGAAGTACATCTCTTCGTAGGGATAGCTCTTGAACATGATGGGCGCGGCGAGCCGGATGCCGATCTTCATCAGCAGGCTCTTCTCGTGCTTGATGAGGCCAGGCGCCATGCTGTCGCCGCGAAAGAGGAGCATCGGATTCATGCTGCTGGTGCCGCCGCTGCAGATGATCACGTCGATGCCGCCCGCTTCGAGCATCGCAGCGATTTCGACCGACTCGTCGTAGGTGACCCCGCCGGGAACACCGTCCGTCATGCTGATCTTCCCGAGGAGCGGGTAGTCGTCGCCGACGTTCTTGCGCACTTCCTCCAACACCTCGAGCGCGAACCGCATTCGGTTCCGGAGGCTTCCTCCGTATTCGTCCTTGCGCTTGTTGGTCTTTGGGCTGATGAACTGGCTGACGCCATAGCCGTGGCCGAAGTGGATCTCGATCGCGTCAAAACCGACCGACCTCATGAAGCCGGCGGCCTTGCCAATGACCTGTGCGCGCTGATGAATCTGCGGCTTGGTCATTTCCTGGATCCGCGACAAGCCATGCGTGAGGCCGAGGGCGTTCGTGCCTCTCGAAGGGCCGAGCGGCCTCTTGCCGCTGAACTCCGCGTTCTTGGTGAATGCGCCGCAATGGCCGAGCTGCCCCGCGACCTTCGCGCCCGTCGCCTGCACCGTGCCGATGAGTCGCTCGAGCTCGGTCCGAATGCCCTCGTGCATGTACATCATGTGCTCGTGGATTCGCCCGTCATTCTCCGCAGCGCAATAGGCGATGGTGGTCATTCCGATCCCACCTTGACCAATCCGCTCGTGGAACCTGACTAGGGCGTCGCTCGGGACACCGCCCGGTGACTTCCCCTCGAACGTAGCGGCTTTGATCAAGCGATTGCGCAAGGTGAGGCCGTTAATGGTCGCCTCCGAGAAGCACCTATCGAGTAAGTCGGGCACGGAAGAGAGCGTATTCCAGCACCGGTGTCAGCGCCAGGGTCTGCGATCGCGTTCACTGACACCGACGCTGCTTCTGCTACCTTTGACGTCGCACGATGAACGACGGAAGGCTCATGCTGACTTCTTACACGATCCGGGGCATCGAGCTCGATGCGACGGGGTCGGTTTCGCCGGGTTGGCTCTCCCGGATCTTCGAGGACACGAGGTGGCGCGCATTCGCCAAAGACGACTTCGCGCTGCGGGGCGTGATGGATGGTGGCGTCGCGCGGGCGGGCCACTTCGAATACCTGGCGCCGCTCACGTATGGTGACGCGGTCGAGATCGCGACCTGGGTGGCCCGGGTCGGGAGGACCAGCTTCGACTTCGGCCATCGCATCGTGAGAGCCGCGGATGGGTCCACCGCCGCTCGCGCACGCATGACGGTCGTCAACCTGGGTCCGAAGGGCCCCGCGCCCGTCGATCCGATCGTCGCCGACCATGTCGTGGACGAGCTCGCGCCTCCGGCGCGCCCTTGGCCCGAAGGCGAGCGCGCGAGCCCATGGCGACGGCAGTGGACGGTGCGACCTAGCGACCAGGACAGTTTTCGGCATGTGAATCAGGCTCGCTATGTGGACTACATCGACGACACACGTTGGTTTGCAGCGGAGGCCGGAGAAGCGGCTGGGCTCCGTGGCCCACTCCAAGGGCTGTCGATCGAATACATCCGGGAGGCACATGCCGGCGAGCAGGTCGAAATGGCGACGTGGGTCAGCGGCGATTTCACCCGCGCGTACGAGCTCACCCGGCAGGCGACGGGCGAGGTCCTCGCACGCGGGCAGGCTGTAGGGCCCGAAGTCTAAAGAGTCGCGTCCTCGGGCCAACGGGACTATTCTCGACGCGATGTTTCCCTCGCGTGGCGGTGCGCACACTCGGCCCGAAGATCTCTTCGCGGGGCGCTACGCCGTCGACGGAGCGCTTCCCTGGGGAGGACTCGTCACCTACTATCGCGGCTCGGCCGAGGGCACCCCGCTGATCCTCTGCGTCCTTCCGATGGATACGAGCAGGTCGCTCCCCGCGGAGGCGGCATTCTCCGAGCTCGCCCATCGACTTGGGGCGATCCAGTCCCGCACCGTACCCCGGGTGCTCGATGCGGGCGTCATCGATGGCGTACCGTATCTGGCATTTCAGGACACACGCGGAACGCTGCTCTCCGATCTCCTTCGCGATCGTCCGTTGAGCTCGCTCGATGTCCTTCGTCTCGCGACAGACGTGCTGAACGCGCTCGATGCCGCGCACGCCGAAGGGCTGGTGCATGGCGATTTGACGCCCAACAACATCATCGTCACGCGCGACCGAAACCGCCGGCTCAGCGCACGGGTGGTCGGTCTCGGTGTGCTCCCGCTGCTTCGCCGGCACCCCGACGCCAGCGCTCGTGCGGCGCACACAGGGTCGGGTAAACACGCGGTCTCCTACATGGCGCCAGAGCTGTTCGGGGGCGGCGTCTTCGAGCCCGCCTCCGATCTCTATGCTGCAGGGGCGTTGCTTCACCACATGACGACCGGCAACCCCCCTGCCATTTGGGAAACTGAAGACGGGTTTGACGATCTTCCCGGGCTGACCGATGTGATCCGTCGCGCGATGGCGAAACATCCCATCCAGAGGTACCCCGACGCGGCGTCGATGCGGACGGCACTCGAGTGGATCGAGGTCGAGTCCGCCAAACGGAACCCTCAGACTCAAGACATCGCCCCATGGATGGAAACCTCACACATCGGCTCCATCCCGGTTGCCGCCCTCAACACGAGTCGGCCGCCGGCGCACGTGAGCAGCAGCCACCCTGCCGGCAAAATCCTGAGCACGTCTGGCGCGCGCCCCATCCCGATTGCGCCCGTCATCGTCGAACCTCGGGACCTCGGCGCAGAACGGCATTGGGTCCGGCTTGCGCTTCTTCTGATGCTTCTCGGCGCGCTCGCGTTCTTCGGATACCGGCTCAGCGCGCAAAACGGCGCTGCGGGATCAGAGGCCCCGCAGGGACTCGAGCCGGGAGCCACCGATGGCCGCTAGCGCCAAGGACGAGCCCACCGATGAGGAACTGATGGACGCTTACGTGGACGGAGACGATGCCGCATTTCGCCTTCTCTTCGAACGCTACGCGCCCATTCTTCTACGCCTCACGCGCCGACAACTGCGGGATGACGAGCTCGCGCAAGAGATCGTGCAACAGACGTTTTTCCGTCTCCACGGCGCTCGCAACGACTTTCGCAGGGGCTCGAAGCTCCGCCCATGGGTGATGACGATTGCGATGAACCTGGTCCGCGAGCATTGGCGCCGAAAGAAGCGTCGAAAGGTGACAGACCTCGAGGTCGACACGCAGGCTGCGCCCGAGGCCGACTTCATGCCCATCGAGCTTCGACAGCGGTCCGCCTTGCTCCATGGGGCCCTCGAACGGCTTCCGGAGGGCCAGCGCGCGGTGGTCGAGCTCCATTGGTTTCAAGAGCGGCCATATGCAGAGATCGCGCGAATTGTGGGCACTTCCGAGGGCGCTGTGCGTGTCCGCGCACACCGCGCCTACACTACCTTGAAACAATTACTGGGCTCGGAAATACGTGGTGATGAATGACTAGTGCCAGCGATAGGCCCGACGACGGTCTCGGCGAGCGGTTGCGCGAGCTGGACGCCCGCGGGACACCGGAGAGCGGGCCGGTCTTCGAGCAGATGTTCTCGGAGATGAAAGCCCGGTGCGACAGCAGCGACCGCACCCTCGCTGGCTTTCTGAGGAGCCGGTCGACCGCTGTGCGCCGAATGATCGTGCTTTCGATCTTCGCGATCCTCGGGGTGGTCGGCTGGTTTGCTTTCCCCGTCGTCGCTCCCGAAGGCCGCAGCGTTCAATGGACGGTAAGCCTCGTGGCATTCTGCCTCCTCTTGGTGCTGGCAATGTTCATGGTGACACGCCCAGTCCACCTCCCCGCCCTGCCCCGATGGCAGTCTCTGTGTTTGGTTTGTGTCGCACTCGGCGCGACGATCGTTGCCGCGTTCTGGCCCGCTCCCGCGGCGCTTGCGTCGACACACGATCACGGAGGCGGCTTCATGGTGGGAGCCTGCATGGGCGTCGGTCTCCTGCTCGGTGTCCCGGTGTACGCGCTGCTTCGCCTCGTGGACCGTGGCAACGCCCTCGGCAACTTGGTCGCTGCCGCGGCGGCCGGGGTCGCCGGCAACTTCGTGCTCAAAGCGCACTGTTCGATTCCGGGGACATCACACGAGCTCTTCGGTCACGCCTCTGTTGCGGTGGTGTTTGTCCTCGGATTGGGCTTGGTCCACCGTTGGATCCCGTCTAAATAGACCGGCATGCTGGGGGAGCGGCACCGCAAAACCTCGACTAGGAAGGCGCCGCCCACCTCACGCGGAAAAAGGGTATGCTTCCGGCCGCCGAGGAGGACGAGTGATTGAAGAGTTGCGGCGTGAGTTCGAGGACAAGGGTATTCGCAAGGTCAAAGTCGGGGGCTTCGACGTCGATGGAGTTCTCCGCGGCAAGTACATCAGCCTCGACAAATTCTGGTCTTCCGTCGAGAAGGGGTTCGGGTTCTGTGACGTCATCTTCGGTTGGGACATCTCGGACCAGCTCTACGACAACGCCAAAGTGACGGGCTGGGACACCGGCTACCCAGATGCCCTCGCTCGAATTGATATTTCGACGTTTCGTGTATTGCCGGACGCACCGGACACCGCGAACTTCATCGTCGACTTCTACACACAGGATGGTGCACCCCACCCTGCGTGCCCCCGAAACCTCTTGAAGCACGTGCGGCAGCGCGCGGCCGACGCCGGCTTCAGCACGGTGTTCTCCGCGGAATTCGAGTTTTGGATCTTCCAGGAGACGCCTCACTCACTCGACGAAAAGGGGTTTCGTGGGCTCGATCCACTGAGCCCAGGGATGTTTGGCTACTCGTGGCTTCGCCAGTCGCAGTATCAAGTGCTGGTCGACGACATCCTCGACACGTGCGCAGCTTACGACATCGAGATCGAAGGCATCCACACGGAGACCGGCCCCGGTGTGTGGGAAGCCGCAATTCGCTACGACGACGTGCTCGCCGCAGCCGACAGAGCCGCCCTCTTCAAGACGACGGTCAAGCAGATCTGCGCGCGGCACGATCTGACTGTGACGTTCATGGCCAAGTGGAACCCGGACCTACCGGGCTCGAGCGGCCATTTGCACCAGAGCCTCTGGGATGCCGGGGGGCAGATCAACCTGTTCGCGGGGGCTGACAGCGACCGCCTCAGCGAGACCGGTCTCCACTACCTCGGCGGCCTCGTGAGCCTCGCGCCGGAGCTCACCGCCTTTTATTCGCCGTTCATCAATAGCTACAAGCGCTACGTCCCAGGGGTCTGGGCACCGTTGAACGCGTCCTGGGGAATCGAGAATCGCACCTGTGGCTCCCGCGTCATCCTCGGACCGAGCGCTAGCGCGGCGAGAATCGAGCTCCGCCAGACCGCCGCGGACATCAATCCCTACGTCGCCATGGCCGCGTGCCTCGGATCCGGCCTCTACGGGATCGCGAAGAATATCGAACCTCCGCCTGAAACCTCCGGCGATGCAACGGAGGGCGGCGATCCAGCGTTCGCGCTGCCACTCACTCTCGAGGCCGCAATTGACAAGCTCAGAGAGAGCCACGCGGCTCGCGAAGTGTTAGGGGACGCGTTCGTCGACCACTACATCCGTACGCGCGATTGGGAGTGCCGCGAGTACAACCGCTCGGTGAGCGAGTGGGAGCTCCGACGCTATTTCGAGGCGGTCTGAGATGGGCATGCTCAAGCGCTTCCTGTCCGAACGCCCCCTCCGTTTGCCGCACATCAGGCCGTATGTGCCGCGCCCGAGCGATCCGTCGATCTTCTGGTTCAATAGCGAGCGCGACGACATCGTATCCGACGTCGTGAGTCGGATCTGCCAAGCTCACGAGTCCGACCAAAGCCGACTCGAGATGGCGCTCAACGACGCGGCCTTTCACGAAATCCGCCGACTCGAGAAACAACGCGACGACGAGGCGCGCGACAGGCTCGGCTACTGGCGCTCGATGATCCGGCGCATCGGCAAGATGGATGCGAGTGAGCAGCGCCGGGTGCTCCACACCATTGTGACCAACATGGCTCGCGACGTGGCTGGCAATTTCGACCCGCGCGTCTACCGATTCGCCAGGCACGCCATCCCGCGGATGATTGGCGGGGTCATGGAGCCCCGACGTCTCACCCAGGACTTGATGGCATCGTCCCCCGAAGCCGTCGGTCGCGTTCTCCGGGTCCAAGGCGATCTCGACCACCTGCGCTACCTCCAGAGCCAGGGCAGCTTGGTGTTCGTCCCGACGCATTCGTCCAACCTCGACTCGATCGTTCTGGCGCAGGCGCTCGAGATTTCGGGCTTGCCGCCCGTCGTCTATGGTGCGGGCAAGAACCTCTTCACCAACCCGATCATCAGCTTCTTCATGCACAATCTCGGCGCATACCGAATCGATCGGCGAATCCGCGTTAGCTTATATAAGGACGTATTGAAACTGTACTCGCAGGTGATGATCGAGCGAGGCTATCACTCGCTCTTCTTCCCCGGAGGAACGCGCAGCCGCTCAGGGATGATCGAGCGTCACCTGAAGCTCGGCCTGCTTGGCTCGGCGGTCGAGGCGTTCACGACGAATCAGGTCCGTCGGATCGATCGGCCCGTCTATTTCGTCCCGACGACCATCAACTACGCGCTCGTTCTCGAGGCCGAGACCCTCATTCGTGACTGGCTCACCGAAGAGGGTCAGGCCCGCTACATCATCGAGGACGACGAATTCTCCCGAATCGACCGTTGGGTGGCGTTCTTCCGGAAGGTCGTCGGGATGCGTGGCGCATGCATCATCCGCTTTGGCGAGCCGATCGACCCGTTCGGCAACGCGGTCGACGGGGGCGGGCAATCGATGACGCCTACGGGTCGAGTGATCGACCCGGGCGGATACGTCGAGCACCGGGGCAAGCCCGTGGTGGACGAAGGTCGCGACGCGGCCTACACGCGCGAGCTCGGCGAGGTGTTGGCGACCCGATACGAACGGGACACTGTGCTCATGAGCACACAGGTCGTCGCTCACGTCTTGTTCCGCGACCTCGTGCAATCGACTCCAGGCATGGACTTGTTTTCCCGTCTCCGGCTTCGCGGAGAGATCGGCATCGAGCGCGAGGCACTATGCCAGGAGCTCGGCGAAGCGCGCGACAGGTTGTGCGCGCTCGAAGCCCGCGGACGGATGCACACCAGCGAAGTCGTGAAAGAGGATTCGCCAAGCGAGATGTTGGAGCGCGCCCTGAGCTTTTGGAACGGCTACCACGATTCGACGGCTGCCAGCCTCGAAGGGAATCGCGTCGTCCTCGGGGACCCGTCGCTTCTTCTCTATTACCAGAACCGGTTGGTTCCTTATGCCGAAGAGATTGCAAGTGGAGATCGAGTGCAAGCTGCTTGCGAGATCCAGAAACTGGGGGCGCACCGATGAGCCTTCGGGTCGGCGTGGTAGGCGCTGGAGGATTTGGTCGCGCACTGGCGCTCGCCTCCGCCCGAAACGGGCAGGACGTCGTGCTTTGGAGCCGAGAGAAGCGCGAGCTTTCGGATGGGATTCGGCCGTCGACCGACATCACGTCGATGCGCGATCGCGAGCTCATCTTCGTGGCGGTTCCTGCGAGACATGCGGTGCCGATGGCGGAACAGCTCGGCGAGGTCGTCGATGGACGTCATCTGATGGTACACATCAGCCGCGGTCTGATCGGCGGCGAGCTCCAGACGCTCACCAAGGTCATTCGCGAGAGGACCGTCTGCCGACGAATCGGCGCGCTTGCGGGACCACTCGTCGCCGATGCTCTGGCTGAAGGACGACCGAGCGGCGCAATCCTCGGCACCGGCTTTTCGGAGCTCACCGAGATGGTGCGAGACGCCATCGGAGGCTCGGATCTGCGTATCTACGATACAAAGGACGTGATCGGCGTCGAGCTCGCGAGCGCGACGGTCGGGTTTCTCACGGTCATCCTCGGATACGCGCAAGAGCTGGGCGCGGAACCGGGAACGCTTGCGGTGGTGGCAACGCGAGGCATGGTCGAGATCTCGCGCGTCGGTCGAACGCTCGGGGCAGAAGAGTCCACTTTCATGGGGCTTGCCGGCCTGGGGGATCTCATCGCGGCGGTCGCCGGGGACGAACGCCCGGAGCTCCGCCTCGGACGGGCGCTGGCCCGTGGAAACAATCTACAAACCGCGATTGGTGAAGTCGGTGCCTATGTTGAAGGCTTCGAGGTGGCCAAGCACCTCCTGGAGCACGCCCGACGCCATGATTTGGAAACGCCCATCTCTTCGACGTTCGTTGCGGTGTCCGAGGGTCGCATGACCCCGAATGATGCTATTCAAGCTCTGATGGAGAGGCGTGTAGGCACGGAATGACGGACGGCTCGAGTTTGGTTTCATGGAGCTTCCCGACACGCGTGTTGTCCGGAGAAGGTGCGGCGACCCAGTGTGCAAACGAGGCACATCGGCTTGGCGGAACGCGCGTGCTGTTGGTCTCCGACCGCGGCGTCGAAGCGGCCGGACTGCTCGAAGCAATTCGGAAGACGCTCGACGAAGGGGGCTTGGCGCACACCTCGGCGGTCGACATCTCCTCCAACCCGCTCGAGGCCGAGGTGCTCGCTGCCGCGCGTGCATTCAATGACTTCGAAGCGAATCTGGTGCTCGCGGTCGGAGGAGGAAGCGTGCTCGATGTCGCCAAGCTCATAAGGCTCGCAGCTACGCACCCTGAACCCCTGGCTCAATACGACGACGCCATCGGTGGGAGCGCGCGAATCGTCGAGCCCGTCCCGCCGATGATCGCGATCCCGACCACTGCTGGCACTGGAAGCGAGGTCGGCCGAAGCGGAGTCGTCACGATCGAAGCGACCAACGCGAAGACGGTAATCTTCGCACCGGTGTTGCTGCCCGACGTGGCGATTCTCGACCCGGTCATGACCGCGACGATGCCCGCTTTCATGACCGCGGCGACCGGCATGGACGCCCTCGCGCATTGCATCGAGGCATATTCTGCCGTCGGCGACCACCCGATGGCAGATGCCATCGCGCTCGGCGGAGTGCGCCTCTGTCATCAGTCGTTGAAGACCGCGACGGAGGCGCCTGCCGACCTCAAGGCACGCACCGATATGCTGAAAGCCGCGATGATGGGCGCCGTCGCGTTCCAAAAGGGACTTGGCGCCTGCCACTCACTCGCGCATCCGCTCTCCACCGAATTCGGGCTTCACCATGGACTCGCCAACGCGATCTGTCTTCCTGCCGTGCTCGACTTCAATCGCGTCGTAATTCCGGACCGGATCGCCGAGATCGCGCGCCATCTCGGGGTTCGCAGCTCCGATGAAAGCACCTTGTCGTTCGAATGCGCTGGCGCGGTCCGCGCGCTGCGCAAGTCGCTCAGCCTGCCGTCGGATCTCCGATCCCAGGGAATCGAAGAGAGTGACCTGCCACGCTTGGCCGGACTTGCTTTCAAGGACGTCTGCCATCAGCTCAACCCTCGACCGTGCACGCAAGACGATCTCCTAGCGCTCTACAAGGCGAGCTTGGACGATGGCTAAGCGAAAGAAGGGCAAGCTCGAGTCCATCGCCAAGCTGCTCAAAGGCGTATATCCATCGCCCGACCAGTATGAGACCGCGAAGGTATTCGCGTGGTGGAGCCGCTCGGTGCCGCCGCGCATCCTCGAGCACGCCCGGCCGGTGAGACTCAGCCGTGGGGTGCTGATCGTGCACGTGAGCTCGTCGGTGTGGGCGAACGAGCTCCATTACCTGACCGACGATCTGTTGACGCGTGTCCGCGAGCATGCGCCCACGGCGGGCATTCAAAAGATCCGTTTCCAGGTGGGGCCGCTGCCGGACATCCCAACACGCGCAAAGCCCGCCCCGCCTCCACCGGAACCCGTGAGATTGGCGTCCTTGCCTGAAGAGCTCGGAAGAGCGCTGAGCCGTGTCGACGACGACAAGCTGCGCCAAGCGATCACGGAGGCAGCGAGGACGAGCTTGGCGCGGGAACGCCGGAGGGAGTGAGGGTTCTGGCGTGAGCGGTGCCACGGGCTTGGCTCGCGGGTTTGCTGCGGTGAGACCGTGGGTTGGGCCGGAGACCTGGTTTGGTTTTGTTAATCTCCACCCACCCGCCCCCACCGCGTAATCCTCCCTCCGCGCCCCTTGCTTCGCTCGGGCTTGGCGGCGCTTCGCGCCGGGCTTCGCCGTTCCGGCTCGCGCTGCCGCGCATGTCTTGTGAACTGGGTCTTCTGCATGCGCAGATTTTCGCAGCCCTTCTTTCGCAAAGAGTCGTTCCTAAGGGGCTCGGAAAAACGCGACAGGGGGTGGAGCGGGCGTACGAAGTGCCAATCGCAAGACAGCAACCAC
>JAHEEE010000046.1 GCA_024640845.1 Myxococcales bacterium
CTTGTCGAGGAAATCCGCAAAGAGGTGGCCCAGCTCGATGTAGCGATCCTCGCTCGCAGCCGCAGCCCGCACAGGCGGCGGAGCCTTGCGTGTCACGGCCGCCGCGATCGTCCGCGGAGGCGGCGCTGGCGTGACGCTCCGACGCTCACTTCGAGGTGCTCCGTGACCGGTCGCGTAGAGCCCCGTGAGCGCAGCATTGAACGATGGCAGGTCGCCGACCTTCGGATGATTGGTGAAGAGCGGAAGCACCCCGGGAAGGCTCCCGAGCACATCGTCGGCGAAGTTGGCCAACGCCGACTTGGGTCCGACTTCCACGAAGACGCGCGCCCCGGCGCCATAGAGCGTCTCCAAGCCTTTCACGAACTGGACGGGCGAAGCGATCTGGCGCCCAAGAATGCCGATCATCTCTTCGGAGACATCCGGGCCGACGGGATAGAAATCGCCTGTGACGTTCGTGACGATGGGGATCTTGGGGGACTCGACGCCAAGCCGGGCGAGCTCTTTCTTCAAAGGCTCGCTGGCCGGCGCGACGATTTCCGTGTGAAACGCATGGCTGACGGGTAGCGGAATCGCGCGATGACCTGCCTTCGTGATCGCCTCGATGGCCGCGGTGACGCCGGGCGTCGAGCCGCCAACGACTGATTGACCCTTGCTATTGATGTTGGCGATTACGACGTAGCCATCGATTGAATCGACGATTCGTTGCACCTCTTCGATCGGCGCGAGCACTGCGGCCATGAGCCCGTTGTCCGCGACCGAGACCCTGGTCATCTCTCTGCCTCGGGCGCTCACCGCCTCGAGTGCTTGGCGAAAACCGAGCGCACCCGCCGCGACCAAGGCGCCGTATTCACCGAGGCTATGACCCATCACCATGTCGGGGGTGATCCCATAGGCCGCGAGCAATCGCGTGAGTGCGAGATCGCAAGCCAGCACGGCCGGTTGCGTGATGGCGGTCTGGCGAAGTGCTTCCTCCGCTGCCGCCTTTGCGGCATCGTCATTCGGGTCCACGAAGATGATCTCGCTGAGCGCCTCGCCGAGCAGTGGTTTCATCACCTCGTCGGCCTCGCTGAAGGTGTCGGCGACGATCGGCTCCACCTCGCGAAGCTCGCGCAGCATGTTCACGTACTGGGACCCCTGACCGGTGTAGAGGAATGCCACCTTCGGCGACGGTCCGCTCTGGTGAAAGATCCCCTGGGCCCGAAGCGCCTTCCAAACAGCGGGGTTGTCGGCCTTCAGCCCCTTGCTCGCGCTCGCCGCCTTTTTTGCGAGCTCCGCTGCGTCGCCGAAGTCGATTGCAATTCGCTCGGCAGCGTTCAGATCGGATGCCTCGGGCGGCTTTCGGTCAGGCGCCGTGCCGGCCTTGGCGGCCTCGAGGACGACAGCAAGCCGGGTCGCGAGCTCCGCCTTGGACGCCGCACCGAGGACGAGCGAGCCGCGAAGCGGCGCCTTTTCGGCCATGGCGACACCACCCGGCGCCGCTGTGTTGCCGGATGGAACCTGAACGCTGGTTGGCTTCTCGCGCCGGATGCGCCCCCGGATGTGCTCGTCGAGCACCACATGAAAGTTGGTTCCTCCAAATCCGAACGCGCTCACGCCAACCCGGCGGACCTCCTTGAAGTCGTCCCATGGCTTGAGCTCGGTGTTCACATAGAAGGGAATCTCGCCAAAGCCGATCTTCGGATTCGGTGTCTCGAGGCCGATGCTCGGAGGTATCTGCTTGTGATGGAGCGAAAGCGCGGCCTTGAGGATGCCCGCGGCGCCTGCGGCGCCCTTGAGGTGGCCGATGTTCGATTTGACCGAGCCGATCGGCACACTCGATACCGGTAGCCCAGAACCCGCGAAGGCGTCGACCATGCTCTGAACCTCGACGACGTCACCGACGCGAGTCGAGGTGCCGTGTCCCTCGATCAGGCTCACCGTCGACGGGTCCTCGCCGGCGTGCGCCCAAGCGCGCTCGATGGCGAACTTCTGCCCAATCGGGTTCGGCGCCGTAATCCCCTTCCCTTTGCCGTCGCTCGAACCGCCGACGCCGCGGATCACGGCATAGATCTTATCTCCCGCGTCCTCGGCCTCCTCGAGGCGCTTCAACAGAAAGACCGCCGCCCCTTCACCCATGACGAAACCGTCCGCGCCTTGGTCGTAGGGCCTCGTCCCCGTGGCCGAGAGCGCGCCGATCTTGCAGAACTTGGTGTAGCTCGACGCGCTCATGTTGCTGTCGATGCCCCCCGTCAGCACCGCGTCGTAGTCGCCCTCTTCGAGCCCCGAAATGGCGGCGTTGATCGCAGCCATCGCAGAGGCGCAAGCCGCATCGGCAGTGAAGTTGGGTCCATGAAAGTTGAAGACCGCCGCAACGCGACCCGCGATGATGTTCGCCAGCTCGCCGGGCATCGTGTCTTCGGTGATGTTCGGGAAATGATCCCTGACGCGGTCCATCGTCTCCTGGACGATCGCTTCCTTCACGTCCTTCGAAAGAGCTTGGAAGCTCGGCGCGCCATCGAGCTCACGGGTGAACTCGGGGAAGAAGACACGCAGGGCCGTCTTGTAGTGCTGATCCCCCGCCATCGCATTGCCGAGAATGACGGCGGTGCGGTCCGCATCGAGCGGCCGCTCCGGATAGCCGTAGTCGAGGAGCGCCTCGCGCGATGCCATGATCGACCATTTCTGCGTGAGGTCCATCGCCTCCGCGACTTTCGGGGGGATCGGCAGCTTCCACTTGAGAGGCTCCCAAGTGAAATCGCGCACCCATCCCCCGATCTTCGAGTAGGTCTTGTCCGGGGCTTTGGGGTCCGGATCGTAGTAAAGGGCAGGGTCCCAACGATCGACGGGCGTTTCGCTGATGCTGTATCGACCGCTGGAGATGTTGCTCCAGAACGCCTCGGCATTCGGTGCGTCTGGAAGCACGGCGCCCACCCCCACGATGGCTATCGCTCTGTGTACCTTGTCTTGCATGTGCCGGCTCCCCGCTGCTCAAGAGCGCTCGTAGAGCGCATCTCCCACTTGATTCATGTCATCAATCAACCCGGCCTGGGCCGCATAGATCTTGGAAAGGCGGGCGCTGGCCTCGAGCGATGAGACATCGGCGTCACCGGCGCTCTGAGCACCGATGACCCAACGCATCCCGTCCACGGCCACGCGCTGCGCGGCCTCTCGTGCAAAAACCCGAGCCATCGCGGCAGTAGCCGACGCATCGAATCGCTTCGGTGACTTCGGGTTGAGCTGTTCCATTTCGGCTCGCACCGCATGACGCGCAAAGGCGTCCGCGCCCTCCACGTAGGATGCGAGCTCGCCGATGCGGAAAAGCACGTGTTGATTGCGGGTGAGCCGCTCTGCGCGCGCGCGCTCCATGATCTCCGCCAACGCGTGCGCCGCGAGCGCGGCGATGTCGGCGCCGACCTTTGGATGTTCCACGTGCACGCCCTCGAGCGCGCGACCGAAATCGTGGTAGTGCTGCCCACGAGTTTTGAGGTGGTGCTGCCACCGGTCACGGCCGATCGTCATCTCCATGATCTCCGAGGTACCCTCGTAGATCGTCGTGATGCGAACGTCTCGCCGGATCTTCTCGACCATGTACTCCTTGGTGTAGCCGTACCCGCCGTGCCCCTGGATCGCGGCGTCGGCTGCAGCGTTGCCCGCCTCAGTCGCGAGATACTTGGCAATCGCACCTTCGGTGTTCAGCAAGTCGTCTCCGCCTCGGTCGATGGCCTCGGCGGTCTGCTCGATGTAGGCGCGCGCCGCCTCGAGCCGCACCGCGTGCGGGACGATCAGCTTGTGCGTGTAGCCTTGCTTCTCGGACAGTGGCGCGCCGCCCTGGACCCGCTCGGTCGAGTACGCGATGGTGCGATCGAGGGCCGCCCACCCCGCCCCGAGTCCGAAGGCCGCCACCATCAGACGGGTGAACCCAAAGACCAACTGCGCCTGGCGAAGCCCCTGCCCTTCCTCGAGACCGACGAGGCGCTCCGCGTCGACATAGACGTTCTCGAAGGTCAGCGCCGTGGTGTTGCTCAGGCGAATCCCGTGCTTGTCCTCGGGTTTTCCTGGGGTAAAGCCCTCGGCCCCGCGTTCGACGACGAACCATGAGGGTCCGCCCGGCGCCTTGGCGAGTACCGTATAGACATCCGCGTGGCCGCCGTTCGAGATCCACTGCTTGTTGCCAGTGATCTCGTATCCGACGACCTTCCCGTCCTCTTCTACGGGTACTGCGACCGTCTTGAGCGCGGCCAGATCGCTACCCGCGGCGGGTTCGGTGGCCCCGTAGGCCATCAAGAGCCCTTCCTCGGCAATCCGACTGAGCCAGTACTCCCTTTGTTCGGGCGTTCCGCCGAACACGATCGGATCGCTGCCGAGAAAGGTCGCGAGCACGCCTGTTGCGAGCCCTACGTCGACCCGGGCCATCGCCTCACAGACGCGATAGACGTCGAACGCGCCGCCGCCCATCCCGCCAAACTCCTCGGGGATGAACACGAGCTGGACGCCGAGCTCCTCGCTGCCGATGGCCCGCACCAGCTCCTCCGGAAAGATGTCCTTCTCGTCGAGCTCGAGGAGCTTCTCGTCAGAGAGGCTTCCCTTCGAGAAGTCGACGAACGAATCGAGAACCAAGCGGAGAGATTCCGCATCGAGTGAGCTAGCGTGGGCCATCGGATGGCCTTCCTTTCGGCGACCGCAAATTTTGCGCTTGGAGTTAGGTGCTGCGCTGGGGATGCGAGCAGGAAGCAGCATCCGTGCCACCAACGAAACGCGTACTCGAGGGTACCCGATCCTCAGGGTGTTTGTTAATCCGCGTTACGAAATGAAACGAAGCTGTCCGGGGCCTCCGCGCAAGGAATGCGTCTAGCCCAACGCGTCGGCAAGAAATGCACATTTTGCGCGGCGCGTCATCGGAAGCGACCCTGGCGCATCCCGACCTGCACCCTAAGTTGGCTCTCGCATGGCATCGAGGTACCGGCATCTGCGCGCGCGGGCGCTCAAGGCGTTCTTCAGGGCACATGCCGAGATCTACGAGCGAAGTGGCGGCCGCATCGGCGCATGGCTTGGCCTGCCAACGCTTCTGCTCACCGTCGTCGGCCGCAAATCAGGGAAGCACCATTCGACTCCGCTCGTGTACTTCGAAGACGGTAGCAGCTACGTCGTCGTTGGCTCGGACGGAGCCGCGAAGCGCGATCCACAGTGGTGCAAGAACCTCGCGGCAAACCCCCATGCCTCGATCCGGGTCGGTCGCAAGCAACTCGACGTCGAGGCGCACCTCGCCACTGGCGGGGAGCGCGAGAGGCTGTGGGAGCGGGGCAAGGGGATCAACCCCATGTGGTCCAAGTACCAAGAGCGAACTGAGCGCGAGCTACCCGTCGTCGTCCTGACCCCCAGGGCATAGCTCTCGGGTGCGGCTTTTTCGTGCTTGTTCGGTCAGAATTCCGATCTAGACTCGGCGGATGGCCGCATACGGGACCGCTGACATCCACAACGTCCTGCTCGCCGGCCCGCGATCAAGCGGCAAGACCACTCTCGCAGAAGCCCTGTTATTTCGCGCCGGCGAGATCAACCGCAAGGGAGCCGTGGACGCGGGTACGAGCACGAGCGATTTCGAGAAGGAAGAGCGAGAGCATCATCACTCGGTGTATTCCTCTCTCTTGCACGCGACGCACCTCGGGAAACGAATCAACCTGCTCGACCTGCCCGGGGCGCCCGACTTGATCGGCCAAGCGATTGCGTGCCTGCCAGCCGCCGAGACCATGGTGCTCGTCATGGACCCGGAAGCCGGCGTCGACAGCATGAGCCGGCGCATGGTGAGGCTCGCGCACGACCTCGATCTGCCCGTGGCGGTCGTCGTCAACAAGATGGAAGCTAACGTCGGACTCCTCGGTGGGTTTCTCGACGAGCTCAAGGAGACGCTGGGGCGTGGCTGCCTGCCCATCAATGTCCCCACCGGCGGCGGCAAGTCCGTGATCGACTGCCTGCTCAACGGCGAGGGCGAGAGCGACCTCGGCCCGGTTGCAGGCTTCCACACCGAGCTCTTGGATCAGATCGTCGAGGTCGACGATGCTCTGATGGAACGGTATCTCGAAGGCGAGGAACCCAACTACGAAGCGCTGCACGAGCCATTTGAGCGCGCGATGGACCAGGCCCACGTGGTGCCGGTCTGCTTCACCGACGCGGCGACCGGCGCTGGAGTCGAAGCACTCCTCGACATCATCGTCCGCCACTTCCCGAGCCCACCAGAGGGAAATCATCGCCCTTTCTTCATTGGAGAAGGGGAAGACGAGGTCCCGTTTCAATACAACGACGATCCGAACGGCCCCGTCCTGGCGCACGTGTTTCACGTCACGACGGACCCGTACCTCGGTAAGCTCTGCTTCTTTCGGGTCTATCAAGGCACCGTGAAGGGCAGCGACCAGCTCTTCGTCGGCGCAGGGCGCAAACCCGTGCGTCTGAGCCACGTTTTCCAGCTTCAGGGCAAGGACCGCGAGGAAATCAACGAGATCATCGCCGGTGACATGGGTGCCGTGGCGAAAATCGACGACATCCATCTTGGAGACGTCCTTCACGACGATCATTCGCTCGACCACGTCCATCACAAGCCGTTGCCCTACCCGGCGCCGCTCCACGCGCTCGCCGTCATTCCGAAGACCCGCGGGGACGAAAACAAGATAGCCGAGGTCCTCTCCAGGATTCGAGAGGAAGACCCGACCTTCGAGGCGCACTTCGACACTGAGACACACGAGCTCGTGATCCACGGCCTCGGCCAAATGCACCTGAGCCTCGTGCTCGAACGCATCAAGAACCAGGGCGTCGACGTCGAGGCCAAGCCCCCAAAGATCGCCTACCGCGAGACGATCCTCACGCAGGCGGAGGGCCACTACCGCCACAAGAAGCAGAGCGGGGGCGCCGGTCAGTTCGGCGAGGTCTATCTGCGGATCGAACCGTTGGAACGTGGTGCTGGATTCGAGTTCGTCGACAAGATCGTCGGCGGCGTCATCCCGAAGAGCTTCATGCCGGCAATCGAAAAAGGCATTCGCGACATCATGGGCCAAGGGATCGCCGCCGGTTACCCGGTCGAAGATGTACGTGTGACCGTGTACGACGGAAAGACACACTCGGTCGACAGCAAGGAGATCGCATTCAAGACCGCGGGGAAGTTCGCGTTTCGCGATGCGTTCCTCAAGGCAAAGCCAACGATCCTCGAACCGGTCGTCAATGTCGAGGTCACGACCCCGGGCGATTGGCTCGGCTCGATCACCGGAGATCTGTCGAGCCGGCGTGGCAGAGTGTTCGGGACGGACACGACCGCAGGTGGAAGAGCGCTCGTGAAGGCGGCCGTCCCGCTAGCCGAGATGATCGAATACGAGCCCGCGCTGAAGAGCATGACCAAGGGGCGCGGGAGCTTCACGATGGAGCTGAGCCACTACGACCCGGTGCCCGACCGTGTCGCGAAAGAGCTCGTAGCAAAGTTCAACGGCGGCTGAGCTAGCGACCTGCACTTGCGCTGAGCCGTGGCACCTGTGGTTCGGAAGTCCTAAGGGACGACGAGCCCGCCGGCTCCGCCCTCGCCGCCAGCTCCGCCTTCACCACCAGCTCCGCCTTCCCCGCCGACTCCGCCTTCGCCGCCAGCTCCGCCTGCACCGCCAGCTCCGCCTTCACCGCCGGCTCCGCCCGCGCCGTCATCGCACGCGTCGTCGTCGAGCGTCAGCTCGTAGGCCGGCCCATCATCGACGGCTTCGCGACCGCTCTGATCGTGCGGCACCACGACGGTGCATTCGCCCTCGGTCGCGTTGCCCGCGTCGTCCACCGCTGTCCAGCCGAGCTTGTAGACCCGGCCGTTGCTGCCGCCTTGGCGCTCCGATCGAAGCTGCACACGGTCGCACTCGAGAATGATGTCGGGCTCGGTATTTCCGTCGCCCTTGTCGTTGACGGGCTCGTCACTCGACGCGGTCCGGAACGTCACCTCGAGGTCGGTATCACAGGCGTCCTGAACGCAATCGTCACCGGAGATGGTGTGCCACTTGTGATTGGGCGGCCAGAGCTCGACCGGCTCGTCGCTCGCCTCCGGGGCCTGTGTGTCTTCGACCGTCAGGGTCGTCTCGCAAAGCACGGCCCCGGGCTCTTCTCCGCCATCTTCGACCACAGCGGTGATGACGATGTCGTGCTCACCGACCTCGAAGGGCCCTTCATCGTTGAGCGCGTAGTCGATGTCCTCGCAGGCTTCGGGCGCGTCACCCGTGGGCTCGAAGAAGATCAGATCGGGATTCGCACCCCCGTCTTCACATTCGACCGTCAGCGCGTCTGGGCAGAGCCACCCCTCGAGATCGGTTGCATCGTCGACGCACTCGGCTTCGAGGTTCGGCGCGCTGCTGTCGGTGCTCCCGTCGCTGGTGCAGGCGGCTGCAAGGGCCAGGAGAGAAAAGCTGACGAGGAGGAGAGAAATTCGTGTAGGCATGGATGGAGATCTGGCACCCCTTGGGCTTATGGCCAAGATCTCTGGCTCACAAAATACGAAAAATTCAGCGTGCTACGGGTTCTTCGCGGCGTATCGGGAGCGGCTGTGAGGAAGATTACACAATTAGGCCGAAAGATCGGGCCTTCAATGCCCGGCGGGGGCCGCTAAGCGAGCGAGCTTTTCCGGATTTCGAACGACGTATACGGCGGCGATCCGTCCATCGCGGATGTCGAACGCGATGGTCTGAACAGGTTGGCCGCCTTCGTGAATGTAGAAGCCAGGCGCTCCATTGACCGTCTCTTCGAGCACTTGGGCGGAGGCGCCGAGAGGAAACTTGTCGAGAACCCCAAAGAGGAAGCGGGCCACCCGGTCGCTGCCATAGATGGGGCGAAGGGCGGAGAGGACACGTCCCCCCCCGTCCGGATAGAGGACAGCGTCGTCTGCGAGCACGCGCTGCAGGGCGTCGATGTCCCCGCTGAGGATCGCAGCGCCGAAGGCGCGCACGACCCGTTGGCGCTCCTCGTCGGAGGGTGCGTAGCGAGGAAGGGCCAATTGAACGTGAGCGCGCGCGCGCGAGGTGAGTTGCCGGCAGGCGGCTTCGCTGCGGCCGAGCGTCGCCGCGACCTCCTCGTAGCTCGAATCGAACACATCGTGGAGGAGGAACGCGGCGCGCTCGGCAGGGGAAAGTCGCTCGAGCGCCATCATGAGGGCCATCGAGATGTCTTGAGCGAGCCCGGTCGCCTCGTCCACCGCCATCGCGCCTTCTCCCAGCACGGGCTCCGGAAGCCACGGGCCGACGTAAGTCTCGCGCCGGGCTCTTGCGGACTTGAGCGCATCGAGACCGAGCCTCGCCACGGTCTTCGAGAGAAACGCCCTCGGGTCACGCACGGAATCGCGATCCGCGCGCTCCCAGCGAAGGTATGCTTCCTGCACGATGTCCTCGGCGTCCGCGACGGACCCCGTCATGCGATAGGCAAGCGCCATCAGGTGACGTCGATGCGTTTCGAACGCGTGATCTTCGGCTGGTTCGTCGGTCAAAGCGCTTCCCTCGGAATGAGCACCGGCGCATCGGCAACGTGAACGACCGCGCAAGTGTGCCCATATCCAAGCGCGTACTTCAAGGTCGGGTAGAGACGCGACGAGATGATGGCGAAAGCGATGGAAACGAGACCTCGACGTCCGAAACGTTTGACCGCAGCGTCGCGGAGCGAATCCGCGGTCGGCTCGCGCCGTAAGATGGCTCGTGTCAGCTCGACCACCAGGCGGAGATCGTCTGAGAGATCCTCCAACCGATCGCTCAGGACCGCGCGAATCATCTCGGGCGACTGTCCGTCCTGCTCCGCCATCGTCGCAACGAGCTGTGTGCAAGGGCCGCAATCCTCGGCGCGCGTGGCGACCAGCTTCGCCGCGTACCAAGCATCTTTGGGAAGGCCGTCCCGATAGTCCCTCATGCCTGTCGCCTTGTGGAACAGGAGCATCGCTTTGAGGCTGGTTTCGAGAAGGTCACGGGCGTACTCCATATCGTAGAAAAACTCTTTCTCGAACGCGTCGATCTTGCGATGAATCAGCCAACTTATCATGATGATGCTCCTCGTGTTCGGCACCCTCCCTCGGGGGCTATCGAGGAGTAGACGAGGCAAGTCCGCGATTTGTGACATCCGAGGTCGGTTCGCGGGAGGCGGTGTGAATTCCATCCCCCAGAGCTCCTCCGACGGGAAGTCCCGGTTGAAAAGCCGTAGGTAGCCAGCAAACTTCGGCAGATGCGGGACGACAACGCTCCTCGGCGGAAACGCGCGGCGGCATTTTTGTGGGTCGCCATCGCGCTTGGCTTGGTGGCCTGCGCTGCGGACCCCGGCGCTAGGCGGACGCGCCGGGTGATGAGCGAAGAAGACGAGATCAAGCTTGGCGCGGAAGCAGCCCAACAGGTCGAGCAATACATGGGCTTGTCCGGAAGCCCCGAGCTCAACGCCTATGTCGACCGCATCGGCCAGCGACTCGTCAAACACTCTTCTCGACGCCATCTCGTTCACGAGTTTCACGTCGTCGACATGGCCGAACCGAACGCCTTTGCGCTGCCGGGCGGACACATCTACGTGTCGCGAGGACTTCTTGCAATCATGAACAGCGAGGATGAGCTTGCCGCCGTGCTCGGTCACGAGATCGGACACGTTGCGGGGCGCCACTCTGCAAAGCAGCAAACCAAGAGCCGTGGTTGGATCCCCGTTCAGATCCTCGCCGGCATCGGCGGAGCCGCAGCTTCGGTCGTGTCGCCGAACCTCGGAGCTGCGGTTGCCGGAATTGGCCAACTTCCCGCAAGCCTCGTGCTCGCCAGCTACAGCCGGAAGCAGGAGAAAGAGGCGGATCGACTCGGGCAGCAATACGCCGCCGCCGAAGGCTGGGACCCTGCGGCCCTCTCGGCCACGATGGATGCCCTGACGCGCGAGCAGGAGCTTGCCGGCGGCCGCGACCCGAAGCAGTTGAGCTTCTTCGACACGCATCCGACCACTCCGGAGCGCGCACGAGAGGGACGCGAGTATGCCTCGACGCTCAGCGTCGCACCCGCCGATCGAATCGCAGTCGACCGGACCGCCTTCGTGAATCGCCTCGACGGGCTCGTGGTCGGACCTTCTGCGAAGGCAGGGGTGTTTCTCGACCATCGGTTCGTCCATCCGGAGATGGGCTTCGCCCTGACCTTTCCCGAGAGTTGGAAGTACGAGAACGGCGCGACCGCCGTGGTCGCTTACCCGGAAAGCCAGTCCGCGGTGCTCGGCTTGCAGGTGGTGGCCGAAGGAGACGACCCCGCGACCGTTGCCGACGAGATTGCGACTCAGGTAGAGTTGCTCGAGCGGAGCGAGGGGAAGAAGATCAACGGTCTCCGGGCCGTAACAGCGAACGCGCGCATCGTGCAGGAAGGCCAAGAGCTCGCTCTCTCGCTTACCTGGATCGCGAAGGACGGATTGATCTACCAGGTACTAGGCGCGACGACATCGACCCGGTGGGCAGAGTATCGCTCGGTGTTCGAAGCGACGGCCGCGAGCTTCAGACGACCGTCGAAGAGCGAGCTCGCCGAGGTCCAGGAGAACCACCTTCGACTCGTAACAGCGACCAAGGGCGAGACATTGGGTGAAGTTGCCAAACGCGCGCAGAGCCAATGGTCGGTCGAGAAGGTGGCCGCCGCAAACGCCATGAGTGCCGACGAGAGGCTCGCTGGCGGGGAAGCGATCAAGGTAAGCAAACGTGAGCCCTACACGCCGGAGCCCTGACCAGAAGACGAATCGAAAGCGGCCATCTTTTCTTTCGTAGGAAAGCGAATCACCATCAAAACCCAAGTCACGAAGAAGAACGGCATGACCACAGTCGGAGGAGCACCAAGGAAACCGAGGACCAGCCCCAAAATGCAGACGCTTTCGGCTAGAGCGAGGGCAAGGATCAGCGTGACGAGATAGGCGCCCGCAGAGGGCTTCACGAATCGTGGTGCGAGCAAGCTAGCGCCGGCGGACCCCGCGGCACCAAACGCGAACATCGTCGCAAGGCTTCGCCAGTCGGCTCCCGACTGCACGGGCGTGAGCTCGAGTACCACGATGTAGATGAGGGTCGAGGCGAAGAGCGCTCCCCAGAGGACGCGGGCTAGGCCCAGCCCGACTTTGGCCTTCGATTCCGACTCGCCTTTCATGCCGCCAGACTACCGCAGAGCTAGGAGTACTGGCCACTTGCCAGTCGGTTCGAGTTCGCGGTAGGGATGGGCAGTGCAAAAGGCAGGCCTGTTTTCATCGCTCGCTCTTCTCGTCCTTCACGCAGGGTGTGCCGCATCTCGAGCCCCATCGAGTTGCCCGAGGGTTGGCGTGGCTGAAGCCGCGTTCCCCGAGGGCGAGTCTCAGCTCGTTCGGCGCGCAGATGCAATCACGTGGGTTCGGTGCCCTCCCTCCCTCCCCGCGCCATGCGAGATGGCGGTGCTCGAGGGCGACCCCAAGACGGAGATGATGTTCACGGTTCGCTTTCGAACGGGATCGGCGTTCGAGATGAAGCCCCACTGGCATCCGCGCAACGAGCGCGTGACGATCTTGGAGGGCAGAGTCGGGGTGGGCTTCGGCGACCAGATCGACCGCGAGAACGTCACTTGGTTCGGACCGGGCGACTACTACGTCAACGCGGAAGGCGCGCACCACTTCGTGCTCACCGACGGACCAGCGGTCTTGCAGATCACCGGGATCGGGCCTTGGAAGGCGAACTTCTTGTAGCCTCAGGAGGTGCCGCGTGTGCGGGCGAGATAATAGATGCGGATGACCGCATAGAGCAGGGAAGTCCATATCGCGCCATGGACAGCCACGCCGTAGGCGCCGACGGCCGTTCCAAGCCGGATCGACACGGTGATCTGAAGCGCGTCACCGAGGAGATAGGCGGCGATGACCGGCCTGAGAAACCGGTCACTGCCCTCACGTAGAGCCGCCAAGAGGACCAAAGCCAGCATCAGCAGCACCACTGCGTACCACCGCACGAACTCGATTGCGGCAAACGGCAAGGGGTCCGCGCTCAGCTGTGCGAAAAACGCGGCCGGGAAAAGCAGCGCAAAGGCTGCACTCCCAAGATTGCCCATCACCTCGAGATAGAAGACCGCACGGACTAGGCGCATTTTCAACGCTTCGTGCGCAGGACCTCGCGACGGAACTCTGCGATGACGGGGATGAGATCCAACCAGGCAGAGGCGTCGGCGCGGTCGCTGTCGTGATCGGACGGCTCGCCGGCGAAGCCCTCTGGAATCTGGCTGAAGTCCTCCTCGTCGGAATGCTCGTCGAAATAGTGATACTCGTACCCCGGGACGAAGAGGTCCTCGTCGGCAACGACATCGACGGTGCGAACGCCGTACGTCGAGAGCTCCGTCGTCAGCGCTTGCGGGGGGATGATCCAGACGTGCTTCGGGCCTGCAAAGAAGAGGTACTGAATCTTCCGATTGCGCGAAAGGATGCGAAAACGGCGAAGAGGTCCGCCATACATGGCGCTTCGCCCTTCGCTCGTCTCGAGAATGCCCCGGTGGAAGTCGGGCTCGAAGCCGGCGACGATCCGAAGCGATGTCGGGTCGTTCTTTCGAGCGAAGCGCGCGATGCTGCGGCCTCCGTGGATGAGATTACGGCGGTCGGCGGCGGCTCTTCTTCGCGGCTCGGTGAAGTCCCGATACGGCTCCGTACGAGAGCTCGGCGCGTTCCGAAGCACCAAGTAGAGCGCTTCCTCGTCGTTCCGAGGCGGTGCACTTCGATTGACCGTCTCGAGCGCGGTCTGCATCTCGAACGGCAGATCGGTCGTAGATTCGACGCACTCGACGAATTCGTATCCGCCTCTCCGAACGGTCGTCACGTCGCCTTTCCCAATCCAGAAGTCGCCGTGGTTTGCGATCACGTGAGAGGCGCAGCGCCAGACTAAGGACAAGTCCTTGTAGAAGATTCGAGAGTAGACCTCGAGACGCCCGGTAGCTGCGTTACGTTGGACGACGTACGCGACCAAGAAACGCAACGCGGGGTTTTGGAGGGGACTGGTCAGATAGAAGCGCGTATCGAAGAGCGAAATCGCATGCTTGGGCGTGTAGCCCAGGGACAGCAGCTCCTCGGGCTTGTCCTTGGCTTCGCCGGCCGCACGTATCTTGGCGCCAGTACCGAGGAGCTTCCGGAATTCCGCTGCGACTTGTCGAGTGGTGAGCTCGGCCGGAGTGACGCTCGGGACGATGCGAGTAGGTAAGAGTGAACTCATTCAGCGTTGGTCGATTGGAACGTAGTCCCGGCTGGTCGGACCCTCGTAGATCTGGCGAGGTCGGCCGATCTTCAGATCGGGCGCTTCCATCATCTCTTTCCAATGCGCGATCCAGCCTGGAATTCGCCCTAGGGTGAATAGCACGGTGAACATGTCCGTGGGAATGCCCATGGCGCGATAGAGGACCCCACTGTAGAAGTCGACGTTCGGATAGAGCTTTCGCTCGATGAAGTAGTCGTCGGAAAGCGCTACCTGCTCGAGCTCGCGCGCGATGTCGAAGAGCTCGTCCTCGATGTGGAGATACTGAAGCAGATGGTCCGCGTACTTCTTGAGTATCGTCGCTCTGGGATCGAAGTTCTTGTAGACGCGATGGCCAAAACCCATCAAGCGGCGCTCTCGGTTTTTGACCTGTTCCATGAACGCCTTCGGGTCGCCGCCTTCGTCCCGGATCTCCTGGAGCATGTCGATCACGGCCTGATTGGCTCCACCATGCAGCGGCCCCCAGAGGGCTGAAATGCCTGCGCTGATCGCCGCGTAGAGGTTGGCGCGGCTGGATCCGACGAGTCGCACGGTCGAAGTCGAACAGTTCTGCTCGTGGTCCGCGTGCAAAATCAGCAAGACGTTCAGCGCTTTCACGAGCTCGGGGTCGGGGTTGTATGTGGGTTCGGCCGGGTGCGAGAACATCATGTGAAGGAAGTTCGCGCAGTATTTGAGCTCGTTGCGCGGATAGGCCACTGGCCTTCCCTGCCGCTTCTGAAAGCTAAAGGCAGCAACCGTGCGCACTTTCGATAGCACCCTCGCAATGTGATGCTCGTTGTGCGTGTCAGGCTCGATGCTGTCCGGATAGTAGGCCGCAAGCGCGCTCACCATCGAGGAGAGAACCGCCATCGGGTGCGCGCTCGACGGGAAACCATCGAAGAAGTGGCGCATGTCTTCGTGCAACATGCTGTGATAGGTGAGCAGCGTAGAGAACTCCTTGATCTGCGCCGGCGTGGGCAGCTCCCCATAGATGAGGAGATAGCTCGTCTCGACGAACGTAGAAGCTTCGGCGAGCTGCTCGATCGGATAGCCTCGATAGAGAAGGATGCCCTCCTCGCCGTTGATGTAGGTGATCGCGCTCTTGGTCGCCCCCGTGTTCATGAAGCCGGAATCGAGGGTGATCAGGCCCGTATCCTTCCTCAGGCTACGAATGTCGACCGCACGTTCGCCGTACGATCCTTCCACGATCGGCATCTCGTAGGTCTCGCGGTCATATCCCAGGGTTGCTTTGTCAGTCATGGGTACCTCCAGCTCTTCCGGAGCCTATCGGCCCAGAGAGCGTGAAACCAGTCAGATCGTCGCACCGAGCCGGGCCGAAGCCATCATGCGGTGGATTCAGAGCTCCCACGGCGTTCAAATCGCAGACGCAGAACGCGGTGCCGGATCACGTGCAGAACGGTGGCCTGATAATCGCCAACCTGAAGGGTGTCGCCTCGCTTTGGCATGCGAGCGAGGTGGGAAATGACGTAGCCGGCGATGGTGTCCGCTTCGTCCTCATCGACGGAGACCCCAAGAAAATCCGCGGCTTCCGGCAATGGCACGTTCCCCGCGAGCTCGAAGACGTCGGGCGAAACCTCGCGCATCTCGCTGTGCTCCTCGTCGAATTCATCGTAAATCGGTCCGACGATTTCCTCGAGTGCGTCCTCGAGGAAAGCCAGACCGATGATGGTCCCATGCTCGTCGACGACGGCGGCCGCATGGGTTTGGGAGCCCTGGAGCTCGAGGATGAAACGGGAGAGCGGCTGTGTATCAGGAACGGTCGGCATTGGGAGCGCGAGGGCTCCGAGGTCGAGCTCCTTGCCCTGAAGGAGCTCAGCAAGAACGGTTCTCGCATGCACCACGCCTCGAATGCGGTCGAGATCGGGATCGCCGAGGGGGTAACGCGAATGACCTGTCTCCCGCAGAATTCGGAGGTTTTCCTCCGTGCTGTTGATGGTGGACAAGAACTCGACATCCACGCGCGGCAGCATGATGTGGCGCACCTCGAGGCGAATCAATGCCAAGACGTTGTCGCCGATCGATCTCTGCCGGGCGGTGATGTATCCAGCTCGCGCCGACGATGCGAGGATCGAACGTAGTTCCTCGACGCTGGCAGACCCCTCATGCTCGTCGGAGGTCCCAAGGCCAGCGATTCGCACGAGGCCATTCGAGATCGCGTTGATGATGGCGATCAACGGTCGCAGCCCGGTGGCGAATCCGTAGAGCGGGTATGCGACGAGCAAAGAGATCGACTCCGCCCGCTGGATGGCCCACACCTTCGGGGCTTGCTCACCCACCGTCATGTGTAGAATCGTGATGATCGCCAGCGCCAGAGCGATCGCCACCCAATGAAGCGTCGCTCCTTCATGGACTTCCCAACCAGCAAGCCCGGCAAGCTCGATCAAGAGTCGGGCGACGGCGGGCTCCGCCAACCAGCCCAGCACGAGGCTAGCGATGGTGATCCCCAGCTGGCACGCCGACAGGTATAGGTCCAGCTGAGCCAGCATTTTCTGGACGATCGCGGCTCGGCGGTCGCCGGTTTGGGCAATCGCATCGATTCGAGCCGGCCGGACTTTGACCAGGCCGAATTCCGCCGCAACGAAGAAGCCGTTCAGGATGACGAAGACTGCGGTCGCGAGGAGCTTCCAGAGGACGGAGGTGTCTTGCACGCGAGGGCGAGGGTAGCACCAATTGCCCCGACCTAAAGGGAAGCCCTGCTGGGTTCCCAATACACTTGGGGCTTGTCCGGCGACGGCTTCCGGGTATAGACCGGACGAATTATGGGACGTTCGTTACTCCTGCTCATTGGAGCCATCGGTTTGTTTTTGCTGTCTTTGCAGCTGGAGACGGAGGCCGGCGCTGAGGGCGGCAAAGTCCCGACGCTGGCAGAGCTTGCCGGGAGCTACACCTATGCGGGCGATCGTTCAAAGGACGAGAGCGCGATCAAGGCCAAGTCGGATACTGCCACCGCCGACATGGGCCGCATGGTGTTGAAGCGCGCGCGGTCGAGGCTCGCATCGAGCACCCGCATCGCAGAATCCCTCGTCATCACCCAAAAAGACGGGACGGTGAGCTTGCAATCCGACGACTACGTCGTTGCGGTGCCCGAAAATGGGAGCTCCGCCAGCGTTCAAACACCGCTCGGCGAAATTGCAGACGCATCCTTCGACACCAAGACGGCCACGCTACAGCAGACGGTCGCAAAGACCGGTGGCAAGAAGACCAACACCTTCCAATTCGACGAGAACGGGCGTTTGGTGATGCAGGTTCGGGTCACCAACCCGAAGCTAGCCGGCCCAGTCGCATTCAGCGTGCGCTACGCGCGTAAGGCCGAGGCCCACTAGGCGGCGAGGGGATCAGCGGAGCACGCTCGGCCTCGAAAGCCCCGAGTGCCCACATGCCCATTGGCACGGCGATAGAGTGGCGAGCCACATCGTCGCGTCGGCGCGACCTCAATCCTTCCAGCGAGTCTTCGAACCGGCCCCCACCAGTCCGAGGTCCAGCAAGACCGTCACCACCACCAGCACGAGATACATTCCATCCACCGACCCATTGCTGTTCATCGCGAACGCGTAGGCAAGCGTCGTCAGCGGCATGAAAAAGAAACCAAGCAGGGGCCAGATCGTGGTTTCGTAGGCGCGCCCGATGTAGTCGCTAAACAGGACGACGAGCAGAATGGCGAAGCGCGGTGTTCCGAGTGCTAGGCAACCGACGAGGAAGGGCATGAGGCGAGGCTATCATAGGATGTCCTACAAGCATGAAGCCCCCCGGGAAGGGGGGCTTCACTCTCGAGCTCAGAAGTTACTGAGCCGTCTCTATGCAGACCGGCGTCGCCGCCACAGCAGGATGCTGAGCACACCAAGCGACAAGAGCACGTTAGCGCCCGTGTCACCTGCACCAACCGCGCAGCTGCCGCAGCCGGAGCCTCCGTCGGTCCCGCCGGTCCCGCCGGTCCCGCCGACGCCGCCGGTCCCGCCACCTGGCTCGTTCACTCTGATGATCACGCTGCTCGTGTTGTTCTCCAAGTCGGGATCGGTCTCGGTGGCGCCGACGCTCATGCTCACCTGAACGTCACTGGCGACATCTGCCGTCAGGACCAGCGCGACATCGATCATCGTGTCGTCGGCCGCGATGTCGCCGAGCTCGCATACGAGCAAGCCTTCCGCGCTCGCCTCGCAGGTCCCGACGTCTGGAGTCGCCGACACGAACGTCGTGCCATCTGGTAGCTCGCTCGTCACCCGCGCGCCTGTCGCACCGTCTGGGCCGTTGTTCGAGATGGTTGCAGTGATAGTCATCTCGTCACCCACCGTCACGGTGGTCTCTTCGGCGCTGGCCTCGAGTTGAAGGTCTGCGATTCCCAGAATCGTGACGTTGGCACTCGCGCTGTTGTTCGTCTCGTCCTCGTCGTCGGGAGAGCTAACCATGGCATCGACGGTTGCCGTTCCAACGGTCTCGGCAGTGGCTGCGATGTTCACCATCGCGATATCATCGAATGCCATTGTGCCGATCGCACAGGTGACTGTCCCATCTGCCTGTGCACATGTGTTGGGATCGCCTCCGTTGATGTTGAAGGTCGCTTCGACGATGGTCAGCTCAGCGGAGACGGTGGTCTCCATCTCGACGCTGGTCACCGGATCGATGCCTGTGTTGTGCGCTTCGACGACGATGGGCACGGTTTCACCCCTATCCACCTCGTCCGGCGCGATCATGTTGTTGATGTGCAGGTCGGTGTAGCCGGGGAACAACTCGTACGCTCCGATGTCGCAGATGAATGTCCCGTTCTCATCACCGTCCGCGGGCCTGATACTGCCGCGCTGATCGTTGTTTGGGCAAGCATCGTTGTCGCCCATGTCGATGGCAGGACTGCCTTCGAGCAATGCATGTGTCAACGTCGGCCCCTCGTTGTCTTCGAGTGGGCCGATGCCGACGTCCGCAACGTCATCCATGTCGCCCGTCTCGTCGAGATTGCAAGTGTCGTCGTCCGCCAGGTTGTAACCTAGCGTCTCGATCTTTCTGTTCATGCCGTCGACGCAATTCGACTGGCTGCCAGTGCAACCACAGTTGGCATCGCGGCCGCCTTCCTCGGCCCCGGCAACGTTGCCGGACAGCAAGGTGTTGACGAGAGTCATCGAGACCTTGCCCGAGTTGAACAAGTTGATGCCCGCACCGCCGAATTGCTCGGCCCCAGTTGCCTCATTGTCGACGACTGAGCAGTTCACCAGGTTGACCTCGCCATTGGAGTAGACACCGCCGCCAACATCGGCGCCCGTGTTGCCGCTAATGGTGCAGTTGGTCAGGTCGATTCTAACCACGCGACCACTGATCGCGCCGCCACCCACAGCGGTGTTTCCGCTGAAGGTCGTGCTGTTGACGCGCAACGAAGTGGCTGGATTTCCGGTGACGAACATGCCGCCGCCGCCCTCCGCCCCATTGTCCGCAATCGTGCTGCGCTCGATGAGCGACTCGCCTTCATTGTAGATGCCACCGCCGTTCTTGCCCGACGTGTTGCTGGCCACCACGATTTCGTTGGCGGTTACCGGCCCCGCGTTGTAGAGACCGCCGCCGTCGCCATCGGTCGCGTTGTCGGAGATTTGGACGTCGCTCAAAGTCAACGCGTAGCTGCCGCCGGTCTCATCGCCCGGATCGTCCGGCCTCTGGCTGCCGCCCTCGCCGCCTTCCGAGCTGGGTGCTCCGCCTTCCTTATTGGGATCGTTGAGAACCGCTGTCGCTGCAGGCCCCATCGCAATACCAGCGCCCGCACGCATGCCGCGCCACTCCGTGGGCAGCTCCCCCATGTCTGACGGCGGGCCTTCACCCAACAATTCAGCGAGCAACTCTCCGTTGCGCGCTGTCAATCCACGGATCTCAGCGAAGATATCCTCCGTCGGATCGTAGACGTGGAAGATCCGGTCCCTGACCGTCGCTGCCTCGTCCCATTGGATCACGGTAAGCGCCGAACCCGCGCCCTGGATGATGACGGATTCAGTGAGGTCCAGGTCACCCACGCTCGCATCGGGCGCGTTCGTGACGGCAGGAGCCTCTTCAGGGTCCCCAACGGGGTCGAACGTCTCGTCCGCGCCCTCGATCGTGAGTACGTAGGTTCCTGCCGGTAGTATGATCGTGTCCTGCGTCTGCGTGCCATCGGTCGCCGTGTTGCCATTGGCAAACATGATGGCTTCCCGCAGGCTCGCGCAGGTGACCGGATCCGTGCCCGTGCAGTTCGTTTCGGGATCCGGTGAGGAAGGCTCGTCTACACCGGCCACGTTGATTGTCACGCCGGGACCGGGAGGGACGGGCTCGTCTGCAAAGGCGGGGTAAACCCACGAAAGGCAGACGCCCACGGTGAGCGCAATCCACCCATGCGAGATTCCTATTTGCCTAGTCATGACCAACCTCCCTGTTCTCTAAGTTTCGTGACGCCGCTGGCGCGGCCCTTAGCTGGTTGCGTCCGGCGTGTCGCCGGCGCCAAAGCCAGAAGCCCAGAAGACCCCAGATGAGAAGCGCGTCACCGGCGGCAGCGTGGGCGCTCACCGTACAGCTGCCGCAGCCCGCGGTCGTGAGCGAGTCCACTCCTCCGTCAGGTTCCGTTCCACCATCCGGCACACCGCCATCGGGCACACCGCCGTCGGGTTCCGGCTCCACCGGGATCTCGGTCTCGATCGAGATCGCGAAGCGTCCGTTGGTGGTGGTCTCGGTGCTGCCTTCGTTCCACACGGAAAAGACGGTCTTTCCGTCCGGAGTGACCCTTATCTGCGACTCCATCTCGTCGAGCTCGTTGAAATCTGGCGACTCGGCTCCTGCAAGGAGTTGGTACGGCTCATACGTGATGCCCTTGTCGGTCGAGCGCGTGATGAAGATATCGAGGTCCTCGCCCGGCCCAACGTGCTCGTAGGTGTTGGTCTCGGTGCCCCACGCAATGACGAAGGTGCTCGGGTTCCGGCAGTCACTAGGCCGCGTTGTGTCGGCGTCGTTGGGGTCGCCGGCCGGACAGCCCGGTCCGTTTCCCGGGGTTTTGACGATGCGAGGCTCTCGGACGTTGATTCCGGTCTCGGGAAGACCAAGTCGCATGGCCACTTCGAAGGTGCTGTCCGAGGTGAGGTCGACCGGCTCGCTCCAAGTGCCGCCACCGTCGGTCGATCGACGGATCCAGAACTCGTAGTTCTCGAGGTCCGTGTAGCGGGCCACGGCCCAGTCCGGCGTGTAGCTGTAGCCGAGGACGATGAGGTCACCCGAGATGAAACCCCGGTGTGCGCGCGCGTCTTCGAAGTCGTTGTCGCCTGTGGCGGCGCCGATGTCGCCGCCGTTCTCCGTATTCGCGCTGAGGTTCAAGCTCGCCGTGTTGGCGAAGGCGCCGGTCGCGGTCGGTCCTTCGACACCCCGGATGTAGCAGCCGTCGAGCTCGTCACCGGGATTGACTGCCGTCGGCACGTTCACGGCCTGCACGAAATCAGCGACGCTGAAGCCGGTCGCGGCTCGCGCAACGATGTCCGACGGGCCACCCTCTCCGTACTCGCCTTGCTTCCAGAACACGAAGAGCTTCACGCCGGACTCGGGTCCCGGGGTGCCCTGACCGAACAGGCGCGCCCGGCGGCCGTTCTCGTCCGGTGAGGAGAGAATGCAGCCCACGCGTGCAGGGTCGGTCGGATCAGGATAGGGATCTCCATTGGGGCTCCGCAGGCACTCGCCGGATTCGATCTGCGCGCTGACGCTGCTGAGCGCGATCACGCCGTCACCACCGGCCGTGCCACCTTGGCCACCACCCGTTGCACCGACGCCGCCCATGCCGCCCGCGCCGCCCTGGCCACCAAGGCCGCCGGAACCGACGCCGCCCATACCGGCCGCGCCCCCGATGCCGCTGGCACCTCCGGCGCCACCCGACCCAGTGTCGGCCAGGCAGCTCATCGGAGGCTGGTCAAACTTGAAGGAGCTGAAGCGGATGTACTTGCCTTCATCGAGCCCCTCGGACCCCTTCGTCTCTTCGTAGGCGAGGTTCAGGGTGGTGCCGATGAGGGCGATGTTTGCACGCGACGCGCCCTCGGTGCCGCTCTCCTGGTTCGGGTCTGGATCGTCGCCGGACGCCATCTTGGTGAAG
This sequence comes from Myxococcales bacterium, assembly GCA_024640845.1. Lineage (GTDB taxonomy): Bacteria > Myxococcota_A > Polyangia > Polyangiales > Houyiibacteriaceae > SG8-38. The sequence goes on from JAHEEE010000046.1 coordinate 22,275, forward strand.
TTGTTGGTCAGCCGGATCGGAGAGGGAAAATCAGTACCAAGATCAAAGGCTCCGCGCGCCAAGTAGCTGTACCAAACGTCCGTGCCCTTGGTGACCTTCGCACCCGAGCCACCATCTCCCGGCCCCTCGGCCTGGCCTAGCTGAAGCCCGCCAGGATCCTCCTGCCAGGTGAGAACCCAGGCCTTGTCATTGCCACGGTTCACGTCTTGTTTTGCATCTCGCAGACCGGTCGAGAGCCGCTGGGCGGTGGACCAAGTCGCCCCGCTGTCGAGCGAGCGGCTGACATAGAGGCAGCTATAAGGAATCTCACGCTGCTCCAACTCCAGGTAGGTGATCGAGCCCTGCACGGCGGAGTCGCAGAGCTTGTCGGTCCAGGTGGCCACCACAGCCGGTCCGTTCGCGTAGGTGTTGGGCTTGTCCGAATCGCCGTAGAAAGGCAGGCGTCCAGCCTCAGGGCCTTTCCACTTCGTGGCTGCCGAGCTTTGGCTTGCCGTCCCCGAGACGTTGAGCGGAAAGCTCCAGTTAGCAAGGTCGCCGCAGTCGCTCGTGTTGGCATTGCACCGTCTCACGAAGACGTCGCGGGCAGGTCGCTCGGTCCGCGCCTTGACGTCGTAGACGAGCTCCGTGGTTCCGGCATCCGCGTACGCCACGACGAGGACTCCATTCCCCAGACGCACGATCTTGATCTTCGCCGATAGCTCTCCGTCAGGCTGTTGATCGGTCAAGACGATCGAGCGACCAACCTCGAGACGGGTATCTGCCTCAGTCAGCGTTGGTGCGGCCAGCGATAGAACACTAGCGAGGAAGAGAAGCGACGATACACGAAGCATCGGTTGCCGCCTTTCAACCTTGAGCCTTTGCAAGTTCCAGACCAGAAACCGCGCTGAAACAATCGCGGCACGCGCGCTCTGTGATTTCCGAGATCGAAAGCTAAATGGACAGGTGAGATGCTCGGCCTAGCGAGCGAAAAACGATGATGGAAATGCGCGAAAAGAGGGTGATGACGCAGGCGTTGCGCGCTGCGTTATTTCTCAAATTGCGCAACAATTACGTATTGACACGCTCGTATTCGTCGATGAGCTCGTCGAGGAGACGGTCCATCCACACCTGCGCCTGGGGGCTGCCGAGCACGGCCGCAAATGCGGGCCAAGTCGCATCCGCGATCGCATCGATCGGCGGTCGGAGCTCCCTGCTCTCGATCTCGAGCGCCTCGGCAAGGGTCTTCCCGGCCGCATGCCCGAAGCCCCGATCGATCCAACGATGCACCTCCGCCACCAGCTCGGGCATCTCGGCGACGTGGCGCGCGCTCAGCTCTACGACCGCGCCGATGTCGGCCATGAGCTCGTCGTCTGCGGCCCCCAAGAGGAAGGCCGGCGACTTCGAGAGCACGAAGCGAACGAAGTTGGCACGAAACTCGATCGACGCAGGGTCGTCGATCTTCGAAATGGTGAAGTCCGCCGCGTGCCGGAGGATACGATCACTGCTCTCCGAGAGGAACGAGCGAATTTCCGGCTCGATACGCTTCTCGAGCTCGCCGATGAGCCTCTCGGCAAACATGCCTGCGCTGCCGAGCATGCCAAAGCGCCCCACAGGAGAGATCTTCACCATGAGGCGCGGCAAGATCGTCGAGAAATCTTTGAGGGCGCGATAGAGCGCGTCGTTCAGGACGGCCTCGGCTGCTTCGCCGCGAAACATCGCTCGAACCCAATCGGGGTGAACGAGCCCGGGCCGAGCCAAGGCGGCCTCGAGCTTCGCGTGAGCTCCTTCAGGAAGGAAACGATCGATCGGAGCACGGTCCTGACGAAGCTCGTCGAGAACCGCCTTCGCGATGTGCACGACCGTGGGGCGTGAGAGCTCCGTCAGCAGCGCGGCATCGATGAGCCGTTCGGCGAGGGCCTTCACGCTGTCTTCGTGGACCAACTCGCAAACCTCAGTAGCGAGAAGGTGATCCCAAGTGGCCTCCAAGAGCTCGCGCCACTCCTGCCTCGGGCGCTTCCCTTCGATCAAGCGCTGCCGAAGCCAAACCTTCAAGACCGCGCGTCTCTCTGAGTCCGTGCCCACCAAGGACACGCTAGCCGGGCTCATGGGCTCGGGGTAGTCGGGGTAGCCACCACTGCCTTGGAAAGAGATCGTTCGTTGGGCAGCCAGGGGCGAAATATGACTATGGGCGCGCGCTTACTCGTAGTCGCGTTTGCGCGTCCGGCGCCGCTGGATCGGGCCCCAGTCGTCGAGGTCGGCCTCGGGCTCGCCATCCTCGTCGGCCCAGAACCCATCGGCGAGGGAGTCGTCGTCCTCCGCCATGAGCTCGGCCTCCCAATCGTCACTACTCTCTTCCGAAAACGCTCGATCGGGATCTGCCCAGGGGTCCTCGGCGAACCAGTCCAACTCACTGCCATGGCGTTGTGACCGACTGCGCCTCGTTCTCGTGTTTCGCATAGGCATATGAAACCTCACTTCCTCAAGGGCTGGTGCCCACTGAAAATCCGGGAGCACGTTTCGTGCCACTGCCAATCGCCACGGCCCTTGCCGTACTCACGTGGCCTTTGCGTGGGCAGAGCTGTTCGCGCGGAATGAGACGGGCAAAACATGCACCGCGTTGGATCGCTGAACGGTGCAACTCCTGCACCGTCGCATGGAGATGGGGCTGCTTTCATCGCCAACGAAGGACCGAGGAACCAGGCATGGGGATTGCTTCCGGCTCGAGCACCAGGAGGCTCAATCCATGCTCGCGGAGGATCCCTTGAGGCGCGCCGTCACCGATCTCGTCAGCCCGGAGGTAGTTCAAGAGATCCGCTCGGAGAACCAAGCGCTTCTCGAGGCGGCGCAGAACATCCAGGCGGGGCTCGAAACCGGGCGGTTCGATGAGGCGGCGCGAAACGCGGCGAAGCTAGGTGAGGTCATGCGCAAGCACACGCTCCTCGTGGAGGGGGTGTTGGACGTGCTTTGCCGCGACGACGTTTCGACATCCGGAAAATTGCCCTAAGACCGGGTGATTCGCTCCTACTCGTCGTCCTTCGGCAAGCCGCGCTTGCTGATGCCCCACTCGTGCAGCCGATACTGAATCGTTCGTTTGCTGACCCCCAGGATCTTGGCCGCCTTCGTCGGCGATCCATTGACGGCCTCGAGCGTCCTCATGATCGTATAGCGTTCGACTTCCGCCAGGGTCACCCCTGGAACCAGCAGGCTCAGCGGCTCGACCTCGCGGTCCGGCGGCCCGATCGCCAGGTCTTCCGTGCTGATGAGATCTTTGTCACAGAGCACCACCGCCTGCTCGATGGCATGTTGCAGCTCCCGCACGTTCCCTGGCCAGGGATACTCGAGTAGAGCTTGGCGCGCTCGCGGGGTAAAGCCATGCACCCTCTTTCCATTCTCCTCTGCGTAAAGGCGAAGGAAATGATCGGCCAGCAGCGGAATGTCGCTCGGCCGCGCGCGAATCGGAGGAACGTCGAGGACGACGACCTTGAGCCGGAAGTAAAGATCTTCTCGAAAGGTTCCGTCATCGACCAGAGTCCGGAGGTCGCGGTTGGTGGCGGCGACGACTCTCACGTTGACCCTTAGCGTCTCGTTGCCGCCGACGCGCTCGAACTCCCGCTCTTGCAGAAATCGAAGCAGCTTCACTTGCACCGAGAGGGGCATTTCACTCAGCTCATCAAGAAAGAGTGTTCCGCCCTCCGCCTGCTCAAACCGTCCACTCCGGCGTGTCATGGCGCCGGTGAAAGCCCCCTTCTCATGCCCGAAAAGCTCGGACTCGAGGACGCTCTCGGCTAGGGCCGCGCAATTGAGTCGCACCAGGGGTCCGTCGCTTCTGAGCGAGTGCTCGTGAATGGCCTTCGCAATGAGCTCCTTCCCCGTCCCGGTCTCGCCTTGGATCAGGACCGTTGAGCGGCTCTGCGCGGCTTGGAGCATTCGGTTGAACAGTCGTTGCATCGTCGGGTGAGCCCCTACGATGTGATCGAGACGCGTGGTGGGCAGGTTGTCCGCCGCCTCTGCACGGGCGTCCATTGCGTCCCTCGCGAGGATCGGTTTGTCCAATGAGCGCTCGACGACCAGAGCCAACGCGTCAGGACGGATCGGCCGGGTGAGGCAGCGGTCAGCTCCGTGGCGCATGGCCTTGACGGCCGTGTCAGTAGAGCCCGACTCGCCTATGGCGATGAGGCAGGCTGACGGGAGAAGAGCTCTCGCCTGTCGGAGGAACTCGTACCCGTCGATTCCTTCGAGATCGAGCTCGACGAGCACCACATCGGGCATTGAGCGCTCGACCATATCGAGCGCCTCGGTAGAGTCGGCAGCGGTGTCCACCACGTGGCCCATCGCCGCAAGCTGAAGTCGCAGGTCCGCCTGGACCTCTGCGTCGCTTTCCACGACCAGGACACGAGCGGTGTGCTCCCGAGTCACAGCGAAAGAATGGCTTGGCGGTAGCGCCGAGTCCACGTATTGCGAAAAAAGGGGCCCAGGCCCCCGACGCTCAGGTCAGCCGGAGCGCACCTGGGTCGATGCAGCAGCTGCGCCGAGCTCGCGGACGGAGCGGTAACCTTCGCCCCATCTCGCATAGCGCTCCACCTGGGTGGCCGTCACGGAGTCGACGAGCGGCCACAGCGGCTGCTCGACGAGCTCGAGCACGTCGAGGGCGGCCATGATCTTCTCATCCCATGCGTGCCAGAGCTGATCGAGATCTCCGGCTTTCACCTGACGGCGACACGGGGTCCGGGAGCACGAGAGATTCATGGGTTCTGGCATGTTGAACATGCCATACTCGTCGGTAATCTGCTCTCCGGCCTCGATGTCGCGGATCGCGATCTCGAACCCATAAGCCGTGCTCATGGTGTTGCACTGGCAGCAATGGTTCACGTACTTGGCGTGGTCCCAGCTCACGATTCGAGTGCCAACCGCGTCGATGTAGGAGTAGCGCTCGATCTTGTCCCGCAAGACAGGCTCTGCGAGGCGCGGGTCGTCGGGGCGAATCTCGACTTCGAGCGGATCCCAGACATAGGTGATGGTTCCCCTCGGCAAGCGTTCGGTCGCGAAGACCCCATAGCCAAGCTGGGCGTCGATGTGTCGGAGCTCAGTAGATGGATGAATCATTGGTTTCTTGGCGGCGGCTCCCATGCACGAACGATGCCATTCCGGGTCGACGTCGTGGCCTTGCTAAACCCGTACATCTCGGGGTGCATAGTGCAGCTTGTGCCCCAGCAAGAGCGCAAGAACTGCACCCTCGAGGAGAGCAGCGCTGTCGAGTGTCGACGACGCGATCAACCACACAGCGCTCGGCCTCGCCGACCCGCCCGACATCCACCAGCAGAACAGGCCGACCTGGCAGCAGGTCGCCCAACCGACGCAAAGCCTGCCCCAGTAGCGATTGATCGTCTCAGCTCTCGGATGCGTTTGCCGGGGCCCAGGTTCCTTCGGTGGCGTGCCGCTTGTAGGTCGTGCCGTCGTCCGCGATCGCGAGAAGGTGAAGCCACCCGTTGTCGACGAGCTCCCGAACGTTGGCATGCTTTTCGAGCACTGCATCGATCTCTTTCATCGGAGCTTCGATGAAGACATTGAGTCTGAGCGGTTCGTGAACCAGTCGATGCCCATCGTGCAGCGACTGCCAGGGAAGCCCGACTCGGAGGTCCCCGCCGTTCCCCTCGAGGACGCCGAGTGTGCCAACCACGTTGTGGAGGACTTTGTTCCCCGAGCTGAACGCGTTGCGGTCGACTGCGGAGGCATAGTATTGGAGGTTGATCCAGCTCGCAACGACCATCGGAGCCGTCATGATCAGCTCGAGCACGCCGAAGTCCTGATCCCGGCGCCAGTCGTAGTCGTGGAGGAACACGCGTCCGTCGAGGTGCACTCCGCGAGTGCGAGCGCGGGGGGCCGCGATGAACGCTGCATTTCGGGCGAGGCCCCACTCGGGTCGCACCTGCGACCAATCGCGGCTTCGCGCGATCACCTTGGCTTCGACATCGCCATCCCCGGTATTCAAGAGCGCCGATCGCTCGTAGCGTGCCTTGGACGAGGCCTTCGCCAACCAGGTGTCCAACTGACGGAGGTCCTCCGCATGCGAGTCCGGGATGAGTTCCCGATCGAAGATGCTGACGTCGTCGGTCGTCGTGTCGTGAAGGGCGCCGACGAACCAGGTATCCTCGGGAATGTCGATCCCGCGCTCGCGCAACGCGAGCCGGACGTCGGAATCGTTGAGGACCGCCGCGGCGACCCGCGCATTGGCGTCACCAGGGTTTCCACCGCAGGCCCCGCAGTCATAGCCAGAAGCGTGTGGGTTGTTGACCGTGGTACTTCCGTGACCCGCCAACATCACTAGACGCGCGAAATCAGCCGTCAATGACATGCCGCGGAGCACGGATTCGGCGGTTGCGAGTTGCTGTTCCTTCGTGAGCCCGGTCTGGCGGCCACCGAGCGTGCCAGGCTCAACCGCTGGAGCGAGGCGAGAGACGATCTTCGGATCGAGGCCGTCGGTGCTCGGGTCGCTGACTGTTCGGGTCGCTCCCGTCGCATCGCTGACTAACTTCGCAGCGAACGCCAGGCCTGCCGTCTCGACGAAGACAAACGAGGAGACCGCAGAGCTCTTGAAGGACTTCCATGCGGTCGCCGCCCGCCGCCGTAGCAGGCGCAGCCCTAGGATTTCGGTGGTTTCGTCGTCGTCGGCGCCGGCGACCGTCTCGCGGACGACGAACTTCGGCGTCAGAAGAACGGGGCACTGCGCGGGCCCACTCGACTGTCCGATCGGCACGTACTCGATCGGGAAGCCAAAGAAGCCCGCAAAGCCGATCGTGTCCGCTTGTGGCGCGACGCTTTCGAGTGCCCGTCGATAGACCTCCGAGCGGACGTCGATGCAAAATGCTGCCTGCACTGCTTTGCGCGTGGCGACGTTCGTGGCCGGGTCTGACGAGCTCTGCATGGTCTCGATGAGTGCGCGCCGATAGGAAGCCTCGGCGGCCTCCTGAAGCACTGCATCGATCGCGAGGTGCCTGTCGTGCTCCGGCGCATCGACGACCCGCGCCATTTCTTTGGTGGACGCGTGCCACGCTCTTCGGAATCTGTCGTCGTGGTGGATCGCATGAAGCGCGTAGTCCCACGCCAAGCGGACCGCGAGCACTTCAGTCACCGTGTCGTCCTCAGAGCCATCGAGCTCCGGGACCCATCCGAGGTACCGGGCGTAGCCGGCCCATCCCCGGATGCCAAACGATGCACGGTGCAGATATCCGTCCAGTGCTTCGGGCGACAAGCCGAGCGCCTCGACGATGAGCGCGATCGCTTCGGTCGGTTCCGCCGGTAGGGAAGCTACGGCTTCACGGAAACCAACGAGGCCCATCACCTCCGGCGTCCGATCGATGGCGGTCGCAGCGCGCCATGCAGGATAGAACGAGAGGTGGCGCCAAGGCATTCGCCAGGCTGCCTGTCCCTCGTCCCAGAAGGCGGCACACCACTTTGCGATCTCGCCGATGACCAGAGTTTCCGTGTCGAGGTCAAGCGATCGGTCGAGTATTTCGGACACCGTTACGAACGCCTCATTGGCGTAGGTGGGCTCGGTCTCGAGTGTCTCTTTCAGCGAAGCGAGGCTCTCGGGCCCACCGTCGAGCTCGGGCGAGTCCTGCAACGCCTCTTGAAGGTCTTGGTCGGTGATCCGACCTTCGGCGATCAGCTTTAGGTAGTGTTCGCGCGGCATCAACATATGCGCGTCCACCACGCGCTTCATCGTTTGGCAGGCTTCCCCGAATCGCTCATTGGAGAGCCCGAGGAAGGGATTGACGGCGACGAAGCTTTGCAGGGGCCAGAGAGGCGCCACACGCGCATGAGCTCGCCGCAGCGCTTGGCGGAGCTGCGACGTTGCGGGGGTGGTCGGCCGTGCGATGGCCGCGCCGTTCTTTTCGACTCGGGCGTGCTCGACGTTCTCCATGTGAACGATGGTGCGGGCAAGCGACTGACTCATGCGTGGGCTCCCTTCGAAGTGGACGTCTTGGCGACGGGCCACCAGCGGTGAATGAGGCGATTGGTGAAAGCGTTGACGTAGAAGCCATTGAAGAGGTGGACGTAAAATGCCTGCCACCTCGGATCGGCCGTCTTGTAGGGCATCGCGTTCTGCAGGACCGTCACCACGCCGAACAGGACGATTACGAGCCCTACGATCGCGAGGTCGAGCGGCCCTCGAAGGGCCTGCTTCTCAGGCAGGCTGCCAGCCATCAGAACTTCGGCACCGAGCTGCAGCGCGAAGTAGGCCACGGCGACCCCGACGGCGAGCCCCACTCCGCGCAGAATGACGAAGGGGCTTGGACGCTCGTCGATGGCATTCGCGACCAGATGCGTCACGCCCATGACCATGATCGCGCCGAGAGCGAACACCCCTGGGGCGCGAGTGAGTGAAGCTCCGAACGCCAAGCTAACCGCCCAGGTGAGACCGACAGCGCCCGCCAACCCCACGACCAGACGCGCCGGATGGGGCTTGCCGTGTGGGCGTGCAACCCACGAGGCGCGAGAGATGTCGATGACGCTGCCCGCGGATAGGAAGGCATGCGCCTTGTAGAGCGAGTGCGCGACGATGTGCAGCGCCGCAGCCGAAAAGGCGCCGAGCCCACACTGCAGCATCATGAAGCCCATCTGGGCAATCGTGGACCAGGCGAGAGAGACCTTGACGCTGGTTTGCGTCAGCATGACCACCGAGCCGAAGAGGGCCGTGAAGCCCCCGACCATCGCCAGCATTTCGAGGGCCGGCACGGAGAGCGACACCATGTCGCTCAGCCGCAAGATCAGAAAGCCGCCCGCATTGATGATACCGGCGTGAAGAAGCGCCGACACCGGTGTCGGCGTCTCCATGACTTCGGTGAGCCAACCGTGAAACGGAAACTGCGCCGACTTCAGCATCGCACCGACGACGAGCAGCATCGCGATCACGTGGATCTGAGGCGGGAGCACGGCGGCATCGCCAAGGGCGTTCGCCTTGGCGAATACGACGTCGAAGTCGAGGCTTCCGAAGACGTAGTAGACCAGCGCCATCGTCGAGATCAGGCAGAGGTCCCCGAGCCGACTCGCGATGAATTTCTTGCGCGCCGCAAGCCGCGCGGCTCGGCGATCCTGGTAGAAGACGAGAAGCTGATGAAGGCAGAGACTGCTCGCGACCCATGCGAGCGTGAACTGCAGGA
>JAHEEE010000105.1 GCA_024640845.1 Myxococcales bacterium
GGAAACCCGACGTGGGGCTTCCTCTACCGCAAGGTCGCGATGTGCCTCCAAGGTCAGGGGCTGCGCGTGATCATGCCGGACTTGATCGGGTTCGGGCTCAGCGACAAGCCGCGCGACTTCGCGCTGCACACGATTCGCAACCACAGCAAGTGGCTCGGCTCTCTCATCGATCAACTCGACCTTCACGACACGATCTTGGTTTGTCAGGATTGGGGCGGTGCGATCGGCACGCATCCCTTTACGACCCGGAGGGAACGGCTGGGAGGGATGGTCGTCTTGAATACCGTTCTCGACGCGCCACGCCCCGGCTTCAAGCCCACCGCTTTTCATCGCTTCTCGCACCTGCCGTGGGCCAGCGATCTAGTGTTTCGACTCCTGCCGCTCCCGCAGGCCGCTCTGCACTTGGCGCAAGGCGACAAGTCGAGCATTCGAGGGGACGTCGCTCGCGCATACCGCTATCCATTCCGTCACATTCGCGATCGCGTTGCGCCCTTGGCGACGGCCCGAATGGCGGTCGACAAGATGGGTCATCCATCGATTCCGGCGCTCGAGGAGTGCGCGGCCCTTGCCGGCTCCTTCGATGGGCCGAAGGCGATGGTTTGGGGCCGTCGCGATCCAATTCTCGCGCGCGCTTTGAAGCGCACCAGAGCGCTCCTCGGCGATCCTCCCCTCACGGAGACTCAGGCGGGCCACTTCCTTCAAGAAGAGGTGCCCGACGAGATCGCTGCGGCCGTCCTCGATGTGGGCCGCCGGCTAGGCCGCGCTTCGGCGCAGGCCTCGCAAGAGCAAGCGTAGCGATGCCTGGAAGTGCTCCTCGTGTGCCGCGCGTGACGGAATCGTGCCGCCGAGCCACGTGACCAAACCGAAGTAGTGCGTGCTGAAGAGCTGCTGCGCCGCATCCATCGGATTGACGGCCGGATCGAGCTCGCCTCGCCGCTGCGCGGCTCGTACCCGCTCTGCGACTCGCTTGACGAGATCGAAGGTCCAGGCCGCCGACTCCGCGCGCTGCGCACCGTCGGTAAATAGGAGCTCTTTCACGAAAACCCGGCTCAAACGGCGCTCCTTTGCGTAGCATCGTGTCAGGGCGTCGAAGAGCTCGGTGAGCTCTCGATCGAGTGTGGAGGGCGGAATGGTCTCAAACGCGCGCGTCGCCGCCTCGTCGATCTGGCGTTGCATCAAGTGAATCAAGAGGCTGCGCTTCTCCGGGAAATAGTTGAACAGCGTGCCCGCGGCGATGTCCGCCGCGTCCGCGATCTCGCGCGTCGATGTCGCCTCGTACCCCCGCGTTGTGAAGAGCCTCCAGCCGGCTTCCTCGATGCGGCGGAGCGTTTGTTCTTTTCTGCGCTCGCGGCGGTTCATCCGTCCCCCGCATCGACTTTTATCCCCCTCGACGCGAGCACCAACTTTTTCGCCGTGCGGGCAAACGTTCGTCAGCTCACCGAAGGGTTGGATCGGACGTACTCGACGCCCGTTCACTCTAGTAAAGCGGAAAACGCCATGATACGCCCGCTTACCTTCTCCCATGTTCCCCCCGAAGGCACACAAAGTCCTCTATGTAGCCCTTTTGGGTATAACCCTCGGTTGCGGTGATGCGGGGGCCGGGCAGGAAGTCGGGGCGCTTGGCGCCGAGATCGTGGGCGGCTGGGCAGCCTCCGAGTTGCAGATCTTCGCCACCGTCGAGATCCGCCGTGCTGACGCTGCAAGTGGATTTTGCTCCGGGGCCCTGATCTCTCCTTCGCTCGTGGTGACCGCGGCGCACTGCGCGGTCGTCGAGTCCGAGCCAGGAACCGTGCGAGCAGCTTCGCCGGGCGGACTCTGGGTCGTAGCGGGCCATCTCTCGAGCCGGGCGGCGACCGAGGGCATGATTCGGCTCGTCGAGGAGGTCCACGTGCACGAGGGGTACGATCATGACTTCATCATAGGCCGGAGCCGCGCAGGAGCCGGGCAGGGCGGCATCGGCTCGCCAAACGACATCGCGCTGTTGGTCCTCGCACGCCCGTTCGATCACATACCGCTCGCTCCCGTCCTCACGACCGAGCGCGAGCGTGAGCTCGTTCGGCATGGTGATGTCGGTTTCGTTTCCGGTTACGGCGTGTACGACCTCGATGACGGTCTTGCCGGTGAGCTCTACATCACAGACGCGGTCATCGACATCATCGGTCAACGCGAGCTCATGACCCGTCGAAGCGACGAGCTCGGCGACTCTTGCTACGGTGACTCAGGGGGTCCCCTCTATGTCCCGACGGAAGATGGTGACTTCCTCCTCGGGCTCGTTTCACGAGGCAGATCGGATGTGAAGCGCGACTGTGGCGATGGCGGCGTTTACACGCTGATCTCGGTGCACCTTCCATGGATCGCGGAAACAGCTGCCGAACACTTTCAACCGCGGATGGATGCGACAGAGGATGAGCACTCTTTCGTTCCAGAAGGCGCAGGTCCGATCGAAACGCCCAATGGGGGCACCCTCAGGCGCGCGGCTGCTTGCGCGGCGTCAGCGTCCGGCTCTGCTGGGGACACGCCCATCTCGGCTGTCGCGCTATTGGTGGTTGTTGCGTTTCTGTCGCGTCGATTGTCATGCTGCTAGCTCTGGCCTACGCTCCGCGCAGCGATGAAGCTGCCGCCTCAAGAATCGCAGACGCGTCTCACCAAGATCGTCTGCACGATCGGTCCTGCCACCCGGTCGTGGGATACGCTCGCCGAATTGGCACGAGCCGGCATGAACGTTGCACGACTCAACATGTCCCACGGGGACCACGAGTCGCACCTGCAAGTGATTCGCAACCTCAAGAGCCTCAGCAAGAAGCTCGCCCACCCGGTCTCGATTTTGATGGACCTGCAGGGCCCAGAGATCCGCACGGGCGAGCTCGCTGAAAGCCTCGACCTCAAGTCGGGCGATGTCTTCTACTTCAGCGTGCTCGCCGATGACGCCGAGGAGCGGAGCGTCCACGTCAACTACCAGGACCTCGTCAAAGACCTTCGCGTAGGAGAGCGGGTCACGGTCGACAACGGCTTGATCAATCTCGAGGTGCTCGAGGTGTTGGAGCACCGGCTCAAGTGTCGCGTTCTAGACGGAGGCACGCTCGGTTCCCGCAAGCATGTCAATCTTCCGGGCGTCCGCGTGAATCTCCCATCGATTACCAAGAAGGATCGTGACGACATCGAGTTCGCGATGGCGCAGGACCTCGACTTCATTGCGCTGTCATTCGTGCGGGGCGCGCAGGACGTGCACGAGGTGCGCAAGATCATCGACGCGGAAGGAGGGCACCAGCGCCTCATCGCCAAGATAGAAAACCAAGAAGGCGTCGAAAATTTCGAAGCGATCCTCGAGGCCGCCGACGGCATCATGGTCGCGCGCGGCGACCTCGGCGTCGAAGTCGCATTCGAGGACTTGCCCGTGCTGCAACGCGACATGATTCGGCGTTGTGCCATCGCTGGGAAACCCGTCATCGTGGCCACCCACCTCCTCGAGTCGATGATCGACAATCCGCTTCCGACACGCGCCGAGGTGACAGACGTCGCCAACGCGGTGTACGAACAGGCTGACGCCATCATGCTGAGCGGCGAGACGGCGGCAGGTAAGTATCCTGTCCGGTGCGTCGAGGTGCTCGACACGATCGCGCGGCGCATCGAAGCTACACCCGGTCTCGACTTCTACAAGGAACGACCAGCCCCCGATTCACAGCGCGCGCACATCGCACAGGGGGCATGCCGCCTTGCGGATTCGCTCGGCGCCAAGGCGATCGTCGTCATGACGCGCCGCGGCTACTTCGGTCAGCTCGTCGCCAGCTATCGTCCGCAACGTGCGATCATCTATGCGTTCACGAACATGAGCACCACGCGCCGCAAGCTCTGGCTGACGCGTTCGGTCGTGCCGTTTCGAATGAACCTCTCGAGCGACCCCGAGAAGACCATCGTCAACGCCCTCTTAAAGCTTCGCGAACGCACGGTCATTGCTGCGGGAGAGCCGGTGGTGGTCGTCTCCGATGTGGCGACCGCGACCGGCGATTTGGTGACTAGCATACAGGTTCGGGTATCCGAGTAGCACGCCGCATCTTTTGGCCTTAGATAAAAGAGCATGCGTCTCCGCGCTCTCTTCTTGTCATGCCTTGCCTTGCTCGCCGCCTGCGGCTCCTCGGAAGAGGCTTTCGTGGGCGAGCTCAGCGCGTCCGTTGTCTATGGCGATGACGACCGTCGTGAAGTCTTCAACCATCCGAACGACGCCCTCCGGCTCATTGCGCGGGAGTCGATTGTGGCCCTGATTCCCTCAGCGCGGATCAACCGGGAAACGAGCGGCGACTACAGTCTGCTCGCGTTCAGCCTGAAAGATGAGCGCGGGCTCTGCGAAGACGAGCCCTTCGGCAATCAGCCTGTCGCGGCGTCGTGCTCCGGTGTGCTCATCACCGACGACCTCGTGCTCACCGCGGGCCACTGCATCAGCCGGCAGCGCCCTTGCGACACGTTCAAGTACGTTTTCAACTATTATCTCGACGCGCCCAACCGGCTCTCGTTCATTCGAGACGAGGATGTCTACTCATGCGAGCGAGTGGCTCTCGAGTCCGATGCACCGGACAATGATCTCACTCCGGACTTCGCCATCATCAAGCTCGACCGCCCCGTGGAAGGGGGCCATGGGCCCATCACGGTTCGCCCGGCAACGCCCCTGGACAAAGGCGCGTCGGTCTCGATGATCGGTTTTGGGAGCGGCTTACCCGCGAAGATCGACTCCGGTGCAAGCGTTGCGGACTCGAGAGCCGAGCGCGGCGACTTCTTCGTGGTGAACCTAGACGCATTCGAAGGCCACTCGGGCAGCGCGACATTCGACGAAGACAACCGTTTGGCTGGGATTCTCATAGGCGGGCGAGTGCCAGACTACGAATACTCGGACGCTGAAGGATGCACTCGCGCCAGCGTCTTCGAGGACTCGCAGGCGGGCGAGATCGTGCACAACGTGGCGCCCATCGTCGCGGCGCTTTGTGACGAGGGGCTCGGCACTGACGACTTGTGCGAGGCCGATGCATGTGATGGCAATCCCTGCGGCGTTCCGTCGGTGCCTGGCCCACCGGTTGGTGGAGATGCGGTCGCGGCAGAAGCCGGCTGCAGCGCAGCGCCAGGGTCGTCGGGGTCCACACCGAGCTGGGCGACACTGTTTCTCTTGTTCGCCGCGCTCGTCGTCAGGCGGACAGGCGCCTGACGACCTCGAGCGCTTCTCGAACGTGCTTCTTTGCGTTGAGCTGCGAGTTGAATACGTGCTGCACGGTCCCCTCGCGGTCGATCACGTAGGTGACGCGCCCCGGTAGAAGCCCCATCGTCTTGGGTACTCCGTACGCTTTCTGTAGCGACTTGTCGCGGTCACTCACCAAGAGGAAGGGCAGCCGATGGTGCTCGGCAAAGCTCTTGTGGCTCTTCTCGCTGTCCTGGCTGACGCCGATGACGACCGCGCCTGCCTCGACGAAGTCCTCGAAGCTGTCGCGGAAGGTACATGCCTCGGCGGTACACCCTGGGGTCTCGTCTTTCGGGTAGAAGTACAGAACGACCGTCTTGTCGCCTCGAAACTCCGAGAGCGTGATGGTCTCGCCGTTTTGGGTGGTCTTGGTGAAGTCAGGCGCTGTCGCGCCCACGCCGATGCTCGCCATGTCTCGCCTCCGCTCGCGGGAACGTAGCACGCTGAAGTTTTGACTTGAAAAAAGTGAAACACGTTCTATTTTTGCGTCATGGACGACCGCTACTTCACTCCGCCCATCCCGAACGGCTGGTTCCAGATCGCGTACGCCGACGAGATCAAGCCGGGTGACGTCAAGCCTCTCAAGTACTTCGGCAAGGATCTGGTGATCTGGCGTTCGGAGGATGGCGAACTGTCGGTGCTCGACGCGTTTTGCCCTCATCTCGGAGCGCACCTTGGTCACGGAGGCACGGTGAAGGGAAGCTCCCTCGAGTGTCCGTTTCATGCATGGCGCTTCGGAACGGACGGCAAGTGCACCGCGGTTCCCTATGCCGAGCACGTCCCCCGCAAGGCAAAGGTCCCGACCTGGCACATCAAAGAGGTCGCCAACATGGTGATGTGTTGGCACCACGCCTTGGGTGAGCCTCCGAACTTCGACATCCCCGACGACATCCCCGAGTGGGGCGATGACGAGTGGACCGAGTTCATCAGTCGCGAGTGGACGATCCGGACGCGAAATCAAGAGATGGCCGAGAACGCCGTCGACACTGCGCACTTCCACTACCTACACGGTACGACCAACATGCCGAAGTCCGAGGCCTCGGCCGAGGGTCATATTCTCCGGGTCTATTCGGACGCCGGCATGGAGACGCCCCGTGGGACCGTAGACGGTTCGATCGAAAGCTTGAACTACGGGTTTGGCTTCGCGGTCGTTCGTTTCAAAGGCATCGTGGAAACCCTCAACGTTGCGTCCACGACCCCCATCGACGCCGACCACTGCCATCTCCGGTTCAACTTCGCTGTGAAGAAGACCGGTGGGGCCGAGATGGCGCGCGGTGTCGGCAAGGCGTTTGTCGCCGAGGTCAGCCGCCAAGTCGAGCAGGACATTCCCATCTGGGAGAACAAGATCCAGTACGAGAAGCCCCTGCTTTGCGATGGAGACGGGCCGATCGCCATGTTCAGGCGCTGGTGCACTCAGTTCTACTCCGAGAGTCGAGAGGCAGCGGAGTAGTGCCCGCCTTCGACCTCGACGAAGTCGAAGCAGCGTTCCGACACTTCTGGTACACCGGGATGATCCGCGAGGACTGGAACGCCTGGAGCGATCTCTTCACGGAAGATGTCATCTACGATGAGCGCGTGCTTGGACCGATGCGCGGCCGGGAGACCATTCGTCAGTGGATCGTGCCGCTCATGGACCAATACGGTGAGATCTACGGCGTCTACGACTGGCACGTCGCCGACCCGACGGGTCGCGTGGTCTTTCGCATGGTCAACCGCCGCGACCATCCGAGCGGGAAGGGTGTCTTGGATTTTCCCGGGGTGACGATCCTTCAGTACGCCGGCGACAATCAATGGTCCCACGAGGAAGACTACTGGGCGGAGAAGCTCGGCATCCAGCGGTTCCGGGAATACGAAGCGGCGCTCAAAGAGCACGACCCCGATCATCGAGACAAGCGCACACGCGGCCACTGGGGCAATGGACCGGATTGGACCATCGGCAAGGCCTCGTTCTGGGATTGGCCCGACCGCCAGCGCCTCTAACCGCGCCGCAGCTCAGTACTCGGCGTCGAAGTCGAGCTCGATGGGTTCTTGGCTTGCGGGGCGCGATTGGCATGCGAGCACCCAGCCGCGCTCGATGTCACTTGGCTCGAGTGCGTCGTGATTGGTCATCTTGACCTGTCCGCTCTTGAGGAGTGCCATGCAGCAGCCGCAGTAGCCGTCTTCGCACGACGAGGGCGGCTTGTGTCCGGCTTTCACTGCAGACTCGAGCAACGTGAGCCCCTTTTCGTACGGGACCTGATGCGACTGCCCCTCGAGAAGCATCGTGAAAGACTCCGGGATCTCGCCGTCAGACTGCTCGGGCACGGCCGCTTCGGTTTGGTCCTTGCGGTCCGGATCGATCGGCGAGATGAACCGCTCGAACTTGGTTTGACCAACGTCGATGTTGGACGCTTTGAACGCTTCTTCGATGGTGTCCATGTAGCCGGTTGGTCCGCAGACGAAGAACTCGGCATCCTCCCATCCTCGAATGTGTTCCTGGGCGTCGGCGACCGACATGAACCCAGCGCCGCTGTCGAGGTGGTGAACGACCTCGAGGCGGTTCGGGAACTCGGTGTGCCATATGTCGATCTCGTCTTTGAAGATGATCGAGCGTTCGTCGCGGTTGGCGTAGATCAGCTTCACATCGCGCGTGGTGGTTCGCAGAGCCGACTTCATGATCGAGAGCACGGGGGTGATCCCGCTTCCGCCGCCGAAGAGCACGATGCCGTGGTCCCCCTCGTTCGAGCGTAGGACGAAACGGCCTTCCGGTGGCTGGACGAGAATCGAATCGCCGACGTCGAGCTCGTCGTTGAACCAGTTGGAGACGCGACCCTCATCGACCCGTTTCACGGTCACCTTCGGCCACGAATCGGTCTCGGGGGCGCTCGAAAGGGAATAGCAGCGCCGAAGCTGCATGCCGTTCCAAGGGACTTCAAATGTCAGAAACTGACCAGCGCGGTACCGAAACGTTTCCCGCAACGATTGTGGAACACCTAGGATAAAGGACCGCGTATCGTGAGTTTCTTGAACAATCCCTGCTATTTCAAGGGTATGGAAGTCTGCGGGCATCGGCTGGGGCCTCTGACTAGAACGTGTTTCATTTTAGGACCAACACCCCATTTGGTCCAGCCGACGAACTCAGTGTGGCAGACGGCGTCCAAATCTCGTAGCCTGGTTATTTCCTCGAGGCCACTGTCCCCTTCTTATGGACCTCACTAGAGTCAGACCCCAAATATCCGGACGGCCGATGTCGATCCGCAGGCAGAATACCGTCGGAATCGATCTTGGTACCACCAATACGGTGGTGGCCAGGAATTTCGAGGCTCTGCGCATGCAGGGTCAGGGCTGCGTCATGCCGTCCGCGATCGCCTATCCACCGAGTGGCGCCATGCTGGTCGGACGGGCTGCGCGTCGGCGTCGCGCGATGGACCCGAAGAACACCATTCTCTCGGCCAAGCGCATCATCGGGGCCCGTTGGCACTCCTCGTACACGACCCAGTTTCGCCGGAACTATCCGTACGACCTCATCGAGACGGAAGAGGGTCAGTCCGCGTTCCAAACCCGAGCAGGGATCATATCGCCCATCGATGTCGGAGCCGCTGTGGTTGCCGGCCTCTGCGAGCT
>JAHEEE010000106.1 GCA_024640845.1 Myxococcales bacterium
AGCTCGTCTGGCGACATCCATGGGTGCATTCCGGTCGGCAAGAGACGAGCGCCCATCGGAGCCAGGAGCGCTTCGATCGTGCTCACGTCCGATTGAAAGGCGGAATGAAGGCCCTCGAGTGAGGCAACCGGCCCGTTGGTCTTGAGCTCAATCAGGTGCAAGGCGAGCTCGTTGGACCAGCATAGCCTGCCCCGATCGACCTCCATTTCGTATGTGCCCGCGACTGACTTGAGAAGCTCGTCGGCGATGGGACGCACCTCGAGGGTTTCGGCGTCGACGATCATGAGCTCGATCTCGATGCCGAAGCCTTCGAAGAGACCAAGCGGCTGCGCGTGGTTCACTGATGCTCCTGGCCGCGCCGTTCGAGGCGGTCGTAAATGCTTTGCATGATGGTGAGGTAGAGGTCGTCCTTGAGAATCGCATCCTCCGTTCCCGCTTCGATGCTCGGGTTGTCGTTGACCTCCATCACCAGGAGGCGCCCGTCCACTTCTTTGATGTCCACGCCGTAGAGCCCGTTTCCAATCAGGTTCGATGCCCGCACGGCGAGGTTGACCACGGCTTTCGGAGCGTCCTTTACGGCGAGCGTCTCTGTCTTTCCATAGAGCCGCCCGCTCTCGCTCGTGGCCTTTTGGATCTGCCAGTGGCCGCGCGCCATGTGGTAACGACAAACGTAGAGCGCCTTTCCGTCGATGACGCCCACTCTCCAGTCGAAGTCGGACTTCGCAAACTCCTGAGCAATCACCAGCTCGGATTCTTCGAGGAACTGGTGCAGGTGGGCGGCGAGCTCAGCCGCCGTATCCGCCTTGACGACTCCCGCCGAAAATGAGCTGTCGGGCTTCTTGAGAACGCAGGGGAGCCCGAGTTTCGCAGCCACTTCCTCGGCACACTCCCTGTCGATGACTAAAGTCTTAGGGCAGCCGATGTCGTTCAGCTCGAACAGCTCGGCTTGGTAGACCTTGTTGGTGCATCGGACGATTGACTCCGGGTCATCGATGACGACCAGGCCTTCGGCCTCGGCGCGCCGCGCGAAGCGATAGGTGTAGTGATCGACCGACGTCGTCTCGCGCAGGAACAAGGCGTCGAACTCGGCGATCCGGCCGAAGTCCTCCTTGCCGATCACCCAGGCGTCGAATCCGACCTTTCTGGCGGCCCGTATGAACCTTCGAATGGCCTTTTCGTCCGACGGCGCATCGATCTCGTCTGGATTCACGAGGATCGCGAGATCGTAGCGAGCCCGCTGCACGTCGGGGCGTTGCGGACGCCGGAAGAAGCGGCGAGCCTGCTCGACCACGAACTCCCGATGGGACTCCGGGATCTCGTGGCTCGCGATCGCGTATAGCTTTTCGAGGCGCCACTGCCCGGCGCGGACGAATTCTGCGCGCAAGAGCGGCGCAGGGAAATGGTTGAAAAGGGCACGGCAGAGGCGGTCGTAGCGCTTGGCCATGTTGCGCCCAAAGTAGACGCTCAGCACGTAACGATCGCTCTTGACCCGTGCCAGCGTTTGCTGGATGAGCTCCTCGGTCGTTTCCGATGCAATGCGAACCAGGGACGCTTGCCGCAGGTCTTGCATCGTCATCACGGACGGCAGCGGCTTGTGGCCGCGCGCGGCCGCAAGCAACGACACGTAGTACCCCGCGCTCTGGTAGCCGTAGCTACGGCACAGATTGAAGACCTTCGCCCTCTTGAGCTCGACGAATCGGGCGTTGGTCAGGTAGTCGGATGCCGTCACCACTTCGGTGCCGGGAACGTCGAGCGGCCAATTTTCGGGCCGTTCGACCACGATTAGCGCGGTCACTTCTTCACCTCGCTTGAAGGAGCTGTGGGCGTGAGAACCAAGAGGTTGGCATCGTAGGTCATCACGCCGAGCGCGATCGCTGCGATCAGTCGGTTCATCCCCACGCTGTATAGGTGGGTTCGAAAGCGCGGGTTGTCGTGAGATGGGTCGGACACCGTGACCTGGCTCTTCTTTCGTTCGTAGCCACTGAGGACGACGAAATGTCCGACAGGCTCGCCGCGCACGTCATCGTAGTCGTCATCGTGCTCCCTCGGGCACTGGTACAAATAGGTGGCGCTCAATCCGGTGAGGATGGGGATGTCCCGGTTCAAGAACCGCCGGATGAGCGCAGGACGAAGCTCCTCGAAGCGGACGACGCCTCCGAGAGATAGATACTCGAGGTAGGCATCGGTGGAAATTGCGAGCTTGCGACTGCGCTTGTGCTTCTTTTGAGCACTCAACCTCTCGGCGAGGTCGACGCCTTCGATAAACCATGACGGATCGAAGAGTTGCAGGTTGTAAGTGTAAATCTCGGCCCGGTACCCGCGCCGAAGAGCATGGCAGGCGAGTGATACTGCCAAGGTCCCGCCTCCTGGAAGCGGGTCGATCTCGTCCACGAGGCGAGCGAGTGGGATCTCATCGTGCCAATACCTGTAGACCGCATGGAGGCATGTCGGCCCGCACGTCGTATCATCGGGTTGGGGCAGGATATCCAGTTGGAGCTGAGTTGCGCGGCGCTTGGGCATAGCGGGGAAGAATAGCCTCAGCCGTTGATGAGCGGAAGCATCGCGCTCGCGAAGCTGAGCACGAGGAAAAAGCCACACATGTCTGTGACGGTCGTGAGGATCGGGCCGGACGCTAGCGCCGGGTCCATGCGCATCTTGCGAAGGAAGAGCGGGACCAAGCCGCCGAGCGACACCGACAGGATCGTGTTGATCGCCAGGGCGAACCCGACGACCAGGCTGAGATAAACATTGCGCTGCCAGAGGTATGCTGTGACGCCGAGGAGAACGCCCAAGACCAGCGCGTTGATCAGACCGACCGCGAGCTCTTTGAGCCAAACGCGAAGCGCGTCCGATGGCTGGATGAGACCCAGTGTGATCTCGCGCATGCTGACGGCGATTGCCTGGTTGCCCGAGCAACCACTCATGTCCGAGATGATTGGCAAAAAGACCGCCAGCACGATGACGGCTGCCAACGTCTCTTGGTAGAGGGCGATCACACTCGCCGCGATGATGTTGAGGACGATGTTGATGCTGAGCCAGGAAAGCCTGTGCCAGGCGCGTGTGACCGTGGGCATGGTTCGAAGCTCTTCGCCGCCCACGATGCCTTGCGCCTTGAGGTGGTCAGCCGCCTCTCGCTCACCGACGGCTTCCGCCACATCGGCGTGTCGAACGACACCCACCAGCCGACCTGCGCGATCGACGACCGGCACGCCGCGATAGGCACGGGTCGCGAAGAAATCGCGAAGTATCCGTAGGGACGCCTCTGCAGGTACCGCATCGAACGCAGTGATCATGATCTCTCGCACGGGGATCTGATGCGCAGTGAGCACGAGGTCGCGAAGCCGCAGCACCCCGCGGAGCACACCTCCGCCATTGGTGATGTAGACGTATTGCACGTCGTGCCGCTGATAGCGCTCGGCGTTGCGGACGAGATCCTGGAGCACCCCTCCGACCGTCACCGCTTCGGGGAAGCTCAGATACTCGGTGATCATAATTGCGCCGGCCGTACCCTCGGGGTACTGCGCAAGGCGCTCGGCATCCGCAGCCTCTTCCGCCGGCATCCCTTGCAAAATCGCTTGCGCTTCGTCGGCCGCCAGATTTCCGATGAGATCGGCCTGCTCATTGCTTGGCAACAAAGCCACGATGTCCGCGGCCGTCTGCGGACTGAGCTCGCTGAGCACCTCCGTCGCCTGCGCCTCCGGGATCGTCTCGACCAGCGCACGACTGGTTTCCGGATCGAGCATCTCGAGCAGCCGTGCGCTTTGCGCGTTTCCGAGCCAACTCAATATGCGCGGGAGCTCCGTGGGAGGCAGCTCGCTCAAGAACACCTGCGCGGCGCCGCGATCGTTCGTGTCAACTAGGGCCTGTAACGCCTCCCAGGGGGGCGGCTGGCCTGCGGCAGCGTCGTCGGGTCCACTCATCGCCGGCCAGCTACCACCGGGACCGGCCGAAGTCACGGTCATTTCGCCGGGGGCGTGACGGACAAGAGAGCGACAACCAACATCAAAGTGCCGGCCGAGCGCGCGGCAGGCGTGTAAGGACAACGAGACGGCCGCCTAGGAGCAATGCGGCTAGAACCAGCGAGATCAACAAGCCCCACCACACCCCGACCGCCCCGAGGGAGGTACGAAGCCCGAGCCAGGCGGCCATGGGGAATCCGACGCCCCAGTAGCTGAGGCCGGTGACCAGCATTGGAACCCGGACGTCTTTGAGTCCGCGAAGCGCCTGGTTGGCAGCGACTTGGGTCGCGTCGAAGAGCGCGAACGCCGCGGCGATCGGCAGAAACGAGGCGACCAGGGCGAGCACCGCTTCGTTCCCGGGTTCGCTTGCGTCGAGGTAGAGCTCTGCCACGCCGCGCGGAAAGGAGAGGACCGGGATCGCGACGAGCATGATCGCCCCGATGCACGAGACCACGGAGAGAGCTGCTGCACGCCGAACGCGAGGCTCGTCCCCGGCGCCAGCGGCCAGCCCCACCCGAACCGCTCCCGCCATCGAAAGACCAAACGGCATCATGAAGGCCATTGCAGCCACATTGAGAGCGACCTGATACGCCGCCATTTCGTTCACACCGATGCGACCCATCAAGAAGACGCATGCGTTGAAGAGCATCGCCTCGAAGATCGCGGTCAGCCCAATCGGCCAAGACAACTCGAGGACTTCGCGCAAGTGCCGCCCGGAGATGCGCGAGAAGCCGCGAAAGAGGTGGAATTCGCGCGCACGGCGGTCGATGCGAATGTAGGCCACGAGAGCCAGGAAGCCGATGAGGTTCGCAAGCGAAGATGCGATCCCGGCGCCCACGAGCTCGAGGCGCGGAAAGCCCCAGCTCCCATAGATCAACAGCCAGTTGAAGAACGCGTTGGCCGCGGTGGTCAACACGATGAGGACAAGCGGCACGCGTGTGCGGTCGATGGCGGCGAGAAAATTTCGAAGCGCCATGACGGCCACCATGAACGGAAGCCCCGGTGCAAGAGCGAGGACGTACGGTTCTGCGAGTGACGCTGGGATCGCGGGCTGACCGAAAAAAAGGGCGATCTCCTGACAGAAAAAGAAGACGAGGGACAATGCCGGCACGCCAAGCCCGATGGTCCAGAGGGCCATGCGAACCGAACGTCGGACGCTCTTGGTGTCGTTCGGGTCTGTACCGAGTGCCTGGCTGACCATGGGGGAAACCGCCATCGCCGGGCCGAATCCCATCAGGAATACCGCGTACACGATCACCAACCCAAGCGAGGCACCTGCCAGAGGTTCCGGACCAAGTCTACCGATCATCAACACGTCGACTGTGTTGATCGAGAACTGAACGAGCTGTGTAAGGCCCATTGGCACGCCAATCGACATCAGCGCGCGGAACTCCCGCCACCAAAGACCCTCGTTCGTGCGCGACATGGTCGCCATCACCACCAAGTCGCGTACAAGGCGGTCAGCATCAATACGATGACCAGTGATGCCCAGTTGAATCCGGCACTCGTCGACGTGTCGACCCCGCTGTAGTCGATCGCGTGCTCGTCATCGCCTTTGCCCTCGAATCGCGATACGAGCATCCCGAGCACCACGCAGAGAATGAATGCCAAGCCGACGCGATCGATAAACGGCAAGAGTGGCCAGTAGATCTTTGCGCCCAGCGAAAACACGGCCGATCCGATGGCCGCGGCCAACGCACCATTTGCGGTGGTTCGCTTCCAGAATATCGCCAACAGAAATATCGCGGTGATGCCCGGCGTGAAAAAGCCAGTGAACTCTTGAATATACTGAAACGCCTGATCGAAATTGCCCAGCAAGGGCCGCGCGACAATCACCGCAACGATCAGCGCCGTCAGGCTCGTCACCCGACCGACGGTCACGAGTTGCTGCTCCGAGCGCTTCGCGTAGTGCGCGACTATATCCATCGTGAAGATCGTCGAGATACTGTTCATCATCGATGCCAGCGACGACACGATCGCAGCGATCAGTGCTGCAAAGACGAGGCCTTTGATACCCACCGGCAGCAGCTTCATCACCTCGGGGTAAGCCTTGTCGGGTGCGCTCAGGTCCGGCGCCAAAACGGCAGCTGCGATTCCCGGCAGGACGACCAGTACCGGCATCAGCATCTTCAGAAACGCGGCAAAGGCGATGCCCTTCTGGGCCTCGCGATTGTTCTTCGCAGCGAGCGCGCGCTGGATGATGTACTGGTTGAAGCCCCAGTAGGACAGATTCATGACCCACATGCCGCCGACGAGCACCGAAACACCCGGTAAGTGGGTGTAGTTGGGGTTGTCCTTGGACAAAATCATGTCGAACTTCTCGGGTGCCTGCTCGAGCAGCATCCTGAAACCGGTCATCGCGCCCGCGCCGCCTGCGATTTCGTTCATGGAGGCATAGGCGATCATCAAGCCGCCCATGACCAGCAGCACGACCTGGATGATGTCGGTCATCGCGACCGCCTTGAGTCCGCCGTAGAGCGAATACGCGGCCGCGAACGCGGCCAGCAGCACGACTGCATAGCTGATTTCTAGTCCAGTAACCGTGTTGATCGCGAGCGCGCCAAGCCAGAGAATCGAAGTGAGATTGACGAACACATAGACGCCGAGCCAGAAGGTTGCGAGCACCATGCGCACGCGATGATCGTAACGCTGCTCGAGGAACTGCGGCATCGTGTAGATCTCGTGCTTCAGAAACACCGGCAGCAGATACTTGCCGACGATCAGCAGCGTCAGTGCTGCCATCCATTCGTAGGACGCGATCGCGATCCCCATGACGAACGCCGACCCAGACATGCCGATGATTTGTTCAGCCGATATGTTGGCTGCGATCAGTGAAGCGCCGATGGCCCACCAGGGAAGCGCTCTGCCCGCCAGGAAGTAATCCTTGGTGTCTTTCGCGTGACCGCTCTTCTCGCGCGAAACCCATTGGGCAATGAACAGAAGTAAGGCCGCGTAAACGGCAACAACGCTGAAGTCGAGCGCATCAAGATGCATGGTTGTCCAACGGTACCCTTGACGACCGTACAACCCGCACTGCAAGGTCCCGGCGATGGCGGTTGTACTACGATTCCCCGCGATTGCCCTCTCGGTGCTCGTCGCGGCCGCTTTGCTGGCCGCGTGCGGTCCAGCAGACTCGGACGACCTTCGTCGGGCCTGGGTATTTTTGACCTCCCGGGCGGGGGACGCGATGCGCGAGACCGGGCGCGTCGCGTTCAGAACGCCGTCGGAGAGTGCGGATGCACGCATCACCGTGCATCCGGATCGGGAGCGGCAGGTCTTCCACGGGGTGGGCGGGTCGCTGACCCAAGCGTCGGCGTCGGCTCTCGCGGCGCTCTCGCCAGAGAAGCGGGCAGAGGTGCTCGAGGCGTATTTCGGAGCGGATGGTGCCCGCTATGCGCTTTCCCGCACCCACATCGGCAGCTCGGATTTCTCCGAGTACAGCTACAGCTACGCCCCCGACGAGGACGCGAGCCTGGCCGGTTTCTCGATCCAGGAGGACCTTCGCAATGGGCTCCTCGCGCTCATAGAGGACGCACAGGCGGTACCCGGCGCCGAGTTTCGGATCATCGCCTCGCCTTGGACGGCACCCGCTTGGATGAAGGACAACGGCAAGCTCTACGAGCCGGAGCGGCGTCGTGGAGGGCGGTTGCTCGAGAGCCACTACGACACTTTCGCCCGCTATTTCGTCGCGTATCTGCGCGCTTACGCCGACCGCGGCGTGGACATCTGGGCGATCACGCCCGTGAACGAGCCCAATGGAAACGGCGGGAACTGGGAGAGCATGGAGATGTCCCCCGAGGAGCAGCGGGACTTCGTCCGCGTGCTCGGACCGGAGCTGCGCGAGGCGGGCCTCGAGACCCGCATCCTCATCTACGACCAGAACCGCACCGGGATGGCCGACTTCACGCGGGTCATCTTCGGTGACGAAGTGGCATCATCCTTCTCCTACGGCACGGCGGTGCACTGGTACGACAGCACGTTTCGGGTCTACGAGGAGGTGCTCGACGAGCAGCACGTCCTCTATCCGGACAAGGTCATCATCCAAAGCGAGGGCACGATCGACAGCGTCTCCGCGGAAGCGTCCTGCAACCAGCAGTGTCTGGCGCCACCGTGCGGTTGCGAAGAGCTCTACGCCTGGTGGCAGGACGACGCCTGGTACTGGGAGAAGGAGGCCACCGACTGGGGCTGGGACTGGGCGAGCAACCGGGAGGTAGATCACCCGAAGTACGCCCCGGCGTTCCGCTATGCCCGGGACCTCGTTGTCGGCCTCGGCCACTGGCTCGCGGGGTGGGTCGACAGGAACATCGTCTTGAACAAGCGGGGCGGCCCGAACCACGTGAGCAACTTCTGTCTCGCGCCGGTGATGGTCGATGCGGAAACCGACACCGTTTACTACACGCCGCTCTTCCACATCCTGAAGCAGGTCTCCCGTCATAGTCGACCCGGGGGCGTAGTGCTCGAGACCTCGATGGATGCGCCGGAGCGGTTCCATGCGTCGGCGATTCGAAACCCGGATGGGACCATCGCCGTGCACGTTTTCAACGAGGGCGATGCCGATGTCTCCTATGTCTTCCAGCTCGGCGAGCAGGAAGCGAAGCTCACGAGTCCCGCGGCCTCACTACAGACAGTCGTGATCGACCCAAGATAGCACGACGGCCGAGCGCGCGTCCGCCCTTGGAGGCACCGTCGTCGTCGCTCGACGAGCAGCCGGCGGTGACGAGCCCAAGCAACAGTGCACCCAAAACGAGGAACGCTTTCATGGCTGCCACGCTAGGCCCGCGCCTCGGATCCGGTCAAACCTTCTTGTTGGCCCCCTCGGTCCCGCGCGAAGAGC
>JAHEEE010000107.1 GCA_024640845.1 Myxococcales bacterium
CCCGGCACGGGACGCCCCTTTTGGAAGTTCGCTAGCCACGCGACGATTGCTCGTCGCGTGGTTGTGTGTGCGCGAATACGTCGCGCACATCACGACCGCCTTTGTCTGGATTTCGAGCTCGAGGCCCGATAGCGGGCTTGTTCAGCCGCGCGAGCTTTGCGCGACACGTTTCGGCGCGATGCATTCCCCGTCGGGAAGCCTACTGACTCTCCGCGTGAGGTATTGGACTCACTGGAAGAGCTTTGACCGACACGTCCCGTGCGCTGACGTCGTACCTCGCGACTTGAAGGTCTCGAGATACCGAGGGTGCTGCGTAGGTCGCCCTACACTCCTCCTTCGGACGGAGTCCCAGCAACGGTTTGGGTTTAGCAAACTGTCGTGATTGGACTCCGCGACGACTCTCGCCGTACCTGAACCCGCGGCTTTCGGCTCGCCGTGGGCGAAGTTGGGATTCGCTTCATGTGGATCCGATGTCTCATGCCGCGCTGCACCCCACTGCCGGTTTTGACACCGTGTGCAATGGAGCCGCGAAGCACGTTCAGGCCGACGCGTGCAATCCAGAGTTTTAGTTTTCAAAGATGGGCACCCGCACCTCGTGGGATTACCGCCACCGGTTCCGAACCGGCTTCTGACGGTGGGCCGGCGCTTTCACCGCGCCGCGCTCGCTCAGGCGGGCGCTCGCTCCGCCGAAACGGCCGAGCACCGAACCTGTGACACGCCGTCGCGGTGCACCAAGAGCTCCAGTGCCTGTTGCTCTTTGATTTCCGCCTAGAACCTTCGCGGCCGCCGTGTGGTGAAACAGAGCGGCGTCCCGGTTCGAGCGCGCCTTCCACCGGTGCCCCTCGCGTCGACGGTCTTCGCCAGAGCTTTCGCTCGACTCAGACCCACGCATCAGCGCACCGGCTTTTGCAATCCTCACGACCCACGGACACGTTCGGCGCGCTCTCGCGCCAACCCGACTGCGTGACCTTTCGGCCCCGCCCTCTAACTCCCGTGAGAGTGAGAGACGACAACTCTCGCTGCCGTCGTCAAATGGGTTGATTCAAAGAACGTCCGAGCTCGCTGTCGCGATCTTCCAACACTTTTGTCACCGATCCACGAAACGAGATCAACGAAATTCGGCTGTGGAAAATACGATTAATTCTCCACAAGCGACCCTTGTTTCCCCCGTTTTGTCCACAAGACGTAGGAAGACCCTCAGAAGCTGCTGCGATGCGTCACTATTGGGCAGGCGTCGGTGGCGCGGGGACGACGGCCGTCGTGATTGGAATCGCGGCCGGCGAGGTCATCGGCTTAGTGGATTCGGTGGGGTCATCGCTGGCGCCAGCCGTGGTCGTGTCCGGCTCCAGAAGCTCGGGCATTTCGGGCGGTGGCGGCACCCAATCGAACGGCATGTCGCGCGGCGTCATGGTGCCGTAGCGGTCGACGTTTACCCACATCCCATCAGGCATCACATACGCCCCGACGTCCTTGTCGTAGCGCGGCAAGGCGACTTCGATGGGCTCTTGGACTTGGCCGCGAACGCGCCCTTCCAAGACCTCGACCGGGAGCGGTTCGTCGAGCACGAAGTTGTAGCCGCCCTTGTCGAACTCCATCACGTACAGCTCGTCTTCGAATTCGAACTCGCGACGGTACTCCATGGGTTGCGAGCCGTACCGCGTGTGCGGACGGTGCTCCAGCACGAACGACATGAGGCGCACCGCGATGTGATTGTGCATACGGTGACAACCATGCGAGTGGCGGCGCATGATGCTCATGTAATCGACGGACCCGTGAGTGCGAATGCCCTCGTCGCCGCCGAGTTGAAGCTCGCCATCGGCGCCTTGATAGAATTTACGATGGTACGCTGCGACCAATCCATACGCGGACGCGTAGCTCGGGCCTGTCGTGTGGTAGTCGACCTCGTAGTAGTCGACGCCGCGCTTCCTCCGCTTCTGGAGCATCACACGAGGCGGCGTGCTCTCCGGCGGCACCCAAATCGGCGCGGCCGAAATGCGGCTCCAGACGCGCTTACCGACCGGTGAGCCCTTGTATTTGAGCATCACGGCGCCGTCGATGTACTCGCCACGCCAACCACCGACCGTCGTCCCGAAGCGGGCCAGCGGAATCTTCTGATTGTTGTAGTTCACGAAGATCGTCAAACGGGGCCGTCGGGCCACCGGCTGCGAGCGCTTTCGCCCTTCTTCATCGAACGGAAACTCGAACCATACATCGCCTCGATCGATCTCCACGAAAAGATCCATCGAATCGCTGTAGTACGGCGGAAGCTCGATGCCCCTGAGCGCAACCGTTTCGTGTGCGCCGATCTCGCCCAACGACTGAAGCCACGCGTAGGTCGACTCCGGCGTCTGCAATCCAAACGCGTCGACCAAGCGCTCCCGAAGCTCTGCTTCGAAGTTCGGAATCTGAAGCACCTGCCCGTTCTCGTCGGTGTACGTGCGCGGCTCGTCATTCCGCTTGGTCGATGTGCTTCCGTCCTCGATGACCTGCGCGGCGTGCATCGCCCGCTCGGTCAGCATGCGAATCACCGCTTCCTGCTCGGTCTCCGCGGGCGTCATCTGGAGCACGGCCAACGTATCGCCACCGATGAAACCCCATCCGTACACGCGATGGCGGCGCTCGAACTCGGCGAGCGCCTCGTGTGTACGCCAATCGAAGAGGCCAGGCGTATACTCGCCGAGCCCATCGAAGAAACCTTCGCACTCGAGTCGAGCCTGCGCCGCGGCGATCGCGGCATACTCGGGCGCGATCTTTCTGTACTCCTCGACTCGTTCCCACTCCTCGTCGTCGGCGACGTGCTCGCGGGTGATTTGATCGAGGCTCTCGACCTGGGCGCGCGCCACGAGCGCCTCCATCTGCGGCTTGAAGCGCTTGTAGCGGTTGACGCGCCGATTGGGGCGATAGCCCTTCTCGTATGCGAGGAAGCCGTCGAAGGCGCGAAGTGTCTCGAGGTCGAGCGCCTCCGCGCACTGCAGAGTCATCACTTCGGCAAAGCGTTCGCGGAGGAGCGTCAGCGTCGGCAAAATGCCGTAGAGCTCGAGGTACTGGTCCTTCTCCGCTCGGTAGCCATGCCGGTCGTCTGGGAACTCGCCCCTGGCCAATGCCAGGTACGTCTCCCGGTATTGGCTCGGCTTCGGTTCCTCGTCAG
Organism: Myxococcales bacterium; assembly: GCA_024640845.1. Taxonomy (GTDB): domain Bacteria; phylum Myxococcota_A; class Polyangia; order Polyangiales; family Houyiibacteriaceae; genus SG8-38. Next base: position 3,149 of record JAHEEE010000107.1, read on the forward strand.
GCGACGACGCCTCGGTGAGGATGTACGGTGTCCATTCCTCACCCAAGTCGAGCACGAGGTTGCCCTGAATGTCTGCCTTGGCGGCATCGACTTGGCGCTCGGACTTACCGGCGCTCCAGAAGGCGACCGGAGCTTCCATGGACTCCGGGTCGGTTTCCGCGACGGGTTTGGGAAGGCGCTTCGACCTTCTCGCGTCCCCCTCACGCGGTGCGGTTGATGGATCCTGTTGCGATGCGCAGCCGTAGAAGGCTGCACACGCCAGAATAGTCAATAATCCCAGGCGCAAGTGTGCCACGATTTAATCACCTTGGGGCTGAACGAGACGCGATGCAAGTTTCGGGCAGACGAGGCTGGACGTACCCATAGAGGGACGTGCTAGATGGCGCGAGGATGGGCGTTTTCGAGCGACGCAAGGTAGGTCTCGTCCTCACTCCGGCACTCTTTGCCGTAACGTGGTTTGCGCCCTTTGGATTGGAGCCGCGCGCGCAGCACCTAGCCGCTGTGTTTGCTGCCGTGATCGTCGCGTGGGTCACCGAGGTGGTGCCGATTTCGGTGACAGCGCTGTTGATCGCGCCGGCGATGATCGTCGTCGGCGTCACAGATAGTCGCAGCGCGTTCGCACCTTACGCCGACCCGCTGATCTTCCTGTTCATAGGCGGCTTCTTCATTGCGCGGGCGATGACCCGACACGGGCTAGACAGGCGCATGGCGCGCTCATTGATGACGTTTCGCCTGGTTCGCGGCTCCCCGGTCCGCATCCGCATGGCGTTCATGCTGACGGCGGTCGTGCTGTCGATGTGGATAAGCAACACCGCAACCGCGGCGATCTTGGTTCCCATTTTGATCGGCACGCTCCCCGAGGAGGACGACACGGCCGCTGGGAGCGTTTTGGCGATCGCGTACGCCGCCTCGGTCGGGGGAATGGGCACCTTGATCGGAAGCCCGCCCAACTTCATCACTGTGCGTTTCTTGCAGGAGCAGGCAGGTCTGGAGTTCGATTTCGTCCAGTGGATGGGCGTCGGCATTCCCTCGGGGCTGGCGCTCGTCGTTGTGATCGGCTTCGTCCTGCAATGGCTGGCTCCCCCCCCGCCAGCCGAAACGAACGTGAGCACATTGAGCTCGCCCTGGTCCCGGGGTGAGAAGGTCACGGCCGGCTGCTTCGGGCTCGCCGTCGCAGGGTGGACGATCCCAGGCATCATGCGCGCGGTTGGCGCTCCACATGCCGCAGAGGTTGCGCGCGCGCTCCCCATCGGTGCCGTGGCGATCCTCGCCGCTGCCCCGCTCTTCCTCCTTCGAGAAGGAGACGAGAAGACGCCAGTGCTCCCATGGCAGGACGCCGCGCGCATCGACTGGGGCCTGATACTGCTGTTTGGAGGAGGGTTGTCGCTCGGCGCTCAGATGTTCGACACCGGACTGGCAGCCGCAATCAGTCGATGGTTCTTAGCGGCGACTGGCATCAGCTCACTGTGGGGCCTCACTGCTGCACTGGTCCTCTTCACGGTCTTCTTCACGGAAACCTGTTCGAACACCGCGTCGTCGAACATGATCGTCCCGCTCGCGATTGCAGCAGCGATCGAGCTCGACGTCTCACCACTTCCTCCCGCGCTCGCCGTTGGCTTGGCCGCGAGCTGCGCATTCATGCTGCCCATCGCGACGGGGCCGAACGCAGTTGCATATGGAACCGGCCTACTCAAGCTCCCGCAGATGATGCGCATCGGCTTCCTGCTGAACATCGTTGCCGCACTGACTTTACTCGCAGTGTTGTACGCCTTGAGCACACTCCACGGTTGGGGTTAAGCGCATGCCGATTTGTTGAGGCGCTCCGCAAGCGTGCCTCACACTTACATTTCCCCACTTAGCGAGAGGCACCCATGGGAACCGTCCCCTTTCTGCTGAATCAACTGCGCCCGCTAGAAAAAGGCGGTGCAGCTCTTACCCAGGCCGCAGCGTCGATCGCTCTGTCGCAAGGTCAACCGCAAACGATCGTCGACGTGCTACACGGTCGCGCGTTTCGCTTCTACTCCGAAGGCATTCGCCAATACCTGGCCATCCGCACCGGTTCGACCGAGCGCGCAGACCACTATCTCGCGAAGCTACGCGCGTTCGTCGCGAAAACCGAGAGCAACGACTTGGTCAAGGCGCCCGGTGTCCGCGCGCGACTCTATCGCGCCGCGCGTGGCTACCTGCACAACCAGAGCCAGCCACACCGCTCCCCGACCAAGCAGGACCTCGAAGAGCTCCCTTGGCGTGCGCTTCCGTCGGCGCACGTGTCGCTAAGCCCGTTGAACGAGCTTCGCTTCGAGCTCAGCAACGCCGAGTCGGAGCTGCTGGAGCTTCGGCACGCGCGCGAGCTGAGCGTCGAGGAGCTCGCGTTCGTATATGGGGAGTCGACCGATGTCATGCAGAAGCGGATCGACGCTGCAACCACGCACGCTCGGGTGCTTCTCGAAGCGCACGGGATCCGAGATCGCGAGCGTTTCGGCCGGATCATCATCGAAGCGTTCGCGCTGGAGCCCGCGCCTCGCACACATGACGACGAGCGCGAAGGTGTGGAGCCGCTTGCAAGCGGCACCATCGTGGGCGGCCGATACGCCATCGAGACGCGGGTTGGTCTGGGCGCGTTCGGGGACGTGTACCGCGCCAAGGACACCGAGGTGCCGGGCCACGTGGTGGCCTTGAAATTGCTTCACCAAGCGGCCCACTCGAAGAGCGCCAAACAGTCCGCTCTACGCGAGTTGCGTTTGATTGCGTCCGTGTTCCATCCGTCGATCGTGCAGTTCAAAGACCACGGTTGGTTCGAAGAGCGCCTTTGGTTCGTCATGCCCTGGTACGACGGGGAGACGCTCGAATCGCGACTTCAACGCGAGCCTCTGAGCCGCGCCGAGGCGATGAAGATCTTTCAGCCGCTTGCGCGGGCCCTCGCCGCGATGCACGCCGCCGGCGTCCGTCACCAAGACGTGAAGCCCGAGAACATCTTCCTCGCGCGCATTCCCGGATTCGGCGACGAAGAGGTCACGCCCGTGCTCCTCGATCTCGGCGTCGCCGCGACGGAAGCAGAGATGGTCGTCGCCGGAACCCCTACGTACTTCGCACCCGAAGTCGCTGCACAGTTCGCCTCGGTCGAGAAGAAGCCGGCGGTGAGCAACAAGGCCGACGTGTTCGCATTGGCGCTGTCCCTTCGGAACGCGCTCGAGCCCGAAACACAAGAGGACGTGGCCGCCGGCGCCGTCGACACCTTCATCGAGAAGCGCTCCAGGGCGACCCCGACTGCACCGACTCGCCGACCGTTGAAATACCTCAAGCCGTCCTTCGAACGCTGGCTCAGTCGCGACGCCGACGTCCGCCCAACCGCTGACGAGCTCGTTGAAGAGCTCTCGGTGCTCGCACTTCCAGAAGAGCGCCGCGCCCGATTCAAGACCATCCTCCGTTGGACGATTCCCATGGCTCTTGCACTCCTTGGGGCCTCTGGAGCAGCCGTTACCGTCTTCTACCAGCAGGCTGAAACGCAGCGCGAGGTCGCGCAGCAGGCCACGCTGGCCGCTTCCGGGCTTCGGCGAGACTTGGCCGACACTCGCGAAATCGCCGAGCAGCTCGAGCTCCGGTATGAACAGAGTCGGCTGACGCGCACCGAGCTCGCGAAACGCTTGGCGCTAACTGACGGCAAGGTTGCTCAGCTCCGCACCGAGCTCAAGGACGAGGAACGCCGCTTGATGCGTACACGCGAGAAGCTCGCGCAGAATCGCCAGGAGAAGGCGACCATCGAGCAGCATTTGTCCGAGACCGAGCGCGACCTGTCCGCGACGGAGCGCTCGCTCGCGGCGACGAACCAGAAGCTCCTCGCGACGAGTCAGAAGCTCCTCGCCGAGCAGGAACAGGGCAAGCGTCTGGAGCGCAAGCTCGAGCGCGCGGGCGAACGCCTTCTCGAGCTTCAAGGCGAGATCGCAGCCCTCGACGCCCGCTTGGACGCCGAAGCGAACAAGACCGAAGAGCTTCAGGACGCGGTCGCCAAAGCGGTCGCTGCCCGAAGTCGTGCCGAGCTAGAGCTCGAGTTCGCGCAGGAAGAGCTCGAAGCGCTCAAGCGCCGCGACGCGCCTCCACACGCGCCCGAGCCCGAATCCAAACCGAACGCGGTCGAGACCACTCCGGACAGCTGACTCTCGTGAAGCACCCGCTCGCCCAGATCGAGCCAACTCTGCTCGGCTCACTCACGATCAGGTTTGGCGCCCTGCTCGTATTCTCGACCGCGTTGATGATGTTCGTCGACGTGCCCTTGCAAGGCAGCGCGTCACCGAACGGGATCGTGTCGTTCGAGCTTGCAGGAACGCCGCACCAGGCGCTCCGCATCTTGCTCGAGTGGAGGAGCCGAGACGCCCTCGGCTACGCCCGCCTCAGTTTGATCGTCGACTTCATCTACCTCCTGATCTACGCCCTGTTCTTCTCCTCGCTCGCGCTCTGGGTTGGCAAGCGGCTCGGCGACGGGAAGTGGAGCGCTCGCGCGGCTTGGGCAGCCATCCTCGCGGCAGCGTTCGACATCCTCGAAAACGGCGTCCTGCTCTACGAGCTCAACCGTTTTACGACACCATCCCCCTACCCCCAGGTCGCCGCGTCCTTCGCTTTGACCAAGTTCGCATTGCTAGCTGCATCCGCGGCGTACGGACTGGGTGGCTCCATCGGCGTGTTCGCCCGGCGTCAGCGGCGACCCTTGTAGCCCATCATGTCCTGCATGGCGGACTCGCTCATCTCGGCGATCTCCGCCTCTTCGGCAATGCGCTCGGCGCAGTCTTCGCAGACTTTGATGCGGCGCCCGTCCGCCTTCACGGATACGAGCTCGTCGACTTCGTCGTCACACGATTGGCAGGTCGGCACGACGTCTATCTCGCGCGGGGAAGGAGCCGGCTCATGGAGGGGAGCACGACGTTGTTACGAAGCGACCTCACCGCGCCGCCAAGCCCCGCGGGTAGCGCGCGAAACGCGATGTCGACGTGCTTCTTGTCGGTCTCGACGCCGTGCAGCGTGACGAACGCGGTGAGCAGCGACACGGCGCGACGAACCAAGGGGTTCTTCCCGATGTTGGGGTCGCGCATGAGGTCGAGGACGATGCGGTTGCCATTGGCCTCGGCGAGCACCGGGGAGCGGTTCGGCATGAAGTTCACGAGGGTTCCTGGGTTTGAAAGATCGAGAGCCCCGGATTTGATCAGCGCGGCAACCGGTGAATCCGATTCGCCGTTGAGCTTGAGCTGTACGTCCTCGAGCCGAAGCGCGACGGTGAGCTCCTCGTCGTTGAACACCACGCGCTCGACATAAATGATGGCGCCCGCACGTATGGGCGTGTCCATCAGATTGACATTGCCCCCGAGGCGAAGCCCGGGCGGCACGGAGTCGATCTGAAAATCGTCGACTTTGCCGCTTCGCTCGGCCTGCTGACCAAGCCACCGAAGGGCGGCTACGGGAACTCCGAAACGAAGGCCTAGCGCACTACGGACGGCTCGGCCTATTTCTTCGGGATGCGTGCGAAGATAAGACCGAACCGCGTCGACTGTCTGTTGGGGTGTGGGCATGACCGGGGGAGTCTAATGTTCGCGACGCCCCGCGTAAACGGTCAATTCTCCTCAAAGCTCGTTGGCCC
>JAHEEE010000108.1 GCA_024640845.1 Myxococcales bacterium
GTGCTCGTTGGAACGTTCGTGATTCCCGCATGAAGCCTCAACACAAGAAATATCTAGCCACGGGGGCGGTCGTCCTGATTGCGCTCGCCGCGGTTCTTCTCAAGTACTGGGACTACGTCACGAATCCATGGACGCGGGACGGTCAAGTTCGTGCCAATGTGGTTCAAATTGCACCTCGCGTGTCCGGACCCATCGTCGAGCTCCCCATTCGCGACAATCAGTTCGTCCACGTCGGGGATTTGCTCTTCCAGATCGACCGTCGGACCTTCGAAGCCGAGTTTGCGCAAGCGCGCGCCGAGCTCGACAATACGCTCAATGCCTACGAAGCAGAAAGCCAGCAGGTCATCGCCGCGGAGGCGGCCGTGGAGTCTGCGCGATATTCGGTGACCCAGGCGGCCGCGTCGGTGAAGAGCACGGAATCCGACCTCGCGATGAATCGCGCGGAGCTCGAGCGCCAAAAGGAGATGCTCCCGAGGCGAGCCACCTCGCAAAGGACGTATCAGCAGGCCGAGGCCGCGTTTCGCGTGTCGGAGCAGCAGCGACGAACCGCCATTGCGGCGTTGCGGCAATCCGAGGCGAACCTGAGTCAGGCGGAAGCCAATCTCGCGGAAGCCCGCGCAAACCTCGGCGCGCTCGGCGAGGAAAATCCGGCGGTCCGAGCGGCTCGTGCCAAGGTCGAGCAGGCCGAGCTCAACCTGGAGTTCACGAGCGTGCGCGCCCCCGTCGACGGCTACGTCACCAACCTGCTGCTTCGGCTCGGAAGTCAGATGGTCGCCAACCAACCGCAGCTCGCACTGATCGATGTCGACAGCTTCTGGGTCGACGGATTCTTCCGAGAGAACCACCTGGCGCATATCGAGCCCGGCGATCAAGCCGTCGTCACGCTGATGAGCTACCCCGACCAGCCCCTACGAGGCCATGTCGAGAGCCTCAACTGGGGCATTGCGCAGCAAGACGGCAGCACCGGCTTTCAGCTCTTGCCCTCGATCTCGCCCACCTTCGAATGGATTCGCCTCGCGCAACGCGTCCCGGTGCGCGTACGACTCACGGATGTGCCCGAGGGTGTGGCGCTTCGCGTCGGAACGACTTGCTCGGTGTTGGTTAGGACCGGCACCGCCAACGAGGACCCAGCTAAAGCGGTCACTCCGGCTCCGAAGGCGCTGCAATGAATCGCGCGGCTCGCTTCGATTGGTCGCGCCCGGCGATGGGCTCTTTGCTGTTGCTGGCACTCGTGAGCAGTGCGCGCCCCGTCTCTGCACAAAGCCCGCGGTGTGAGCTCAGTTGGGTCGAGGCCATCGAACAAGCGCTCGACGCGAATCAAGCGCTGATCGCGGCGCGCCAAACCCTGGAGGCCCAGCACAAGGACATCGCGATCGCGCGCTCCGCCATGCTTCCGAATATCGGCGCGGGCTCGACGGCTCAGATCAGCGAGGGGCCAACGTTCAGCTCGACCGTCGGCCTCATCCCCGAGCGGACCATCAACGCCGTCGGCACGGTTTCGTGGACGCTCTACAACCATGCCGACATCGATTCGCTCGGCGCGCAGAAGCACCTCTACGAGAGCCAACAGCAAAGCTACCAAGTCAGTCGTGTCAACACGACCGCGGCGGCGGCACAGAGCTATCTCAACGTCCTGTTGCAGCAGGCGCTTCTTCTCGTCCAGGAGCTGAACCTGGACCTCACGCAAGAGAGCTTGGAAGTGACGCGCGCGCAGGAGGGCGCGGGAGCCGTGCCCTATCGTGAAGTGCTCCGCTGGGAGGCGCAGCGTTTCGCGGATCGGCAGAGCATCGCGACGCAACAAGGGAGCCTTCTCAGTAGCCGCTTCGGCTTGAACCAGATTCGCAATCGCCCGGCCGAAGAGATCTGCACGCTCGAGGAAGTCACGGTGGAAGAGCACGGCTTCCTCTTCTCGAGTGAAGGCGTCACCGAAGCGATCAGGAGCGAAACACAGGCGGAGCTCGCGCGCGACTACTTGGTGACCCTCGGGCTTTCGCGCTCACCGATTCTCCGAAGCCTCGATGCGCAAATCCATGCAGAGTGGAGGCGCAAGAAGTCGAAGCGGCGCTGGATGATCCCGAGCCTATCGGGAGGAGCGGGCGCGGCGGCGTTCCTGCTCACGGGGGGAGAGGGAGCCGACCAACAGCCGGCCGGAAGTGTCTTCTGGCGACTTGGCCTGCAGCTCGACTGGACGGTGTTGGACGGCGGCTACTACATCGCATCGATGAATCAGGCCAAAGCCAGTTTCGGGAGCCTTCAGTGGCAGCGCGAGAATCAAGCCACCGCCCTCGAGCAGGAGATCCGCAGCACCGCCGCGGTGTCCATGAAGGCTTTCGCGGTGATCGAGCTCGCGGAGCAGCGACTCGAAACCGCCAAGCAGAACCATGAGCTCGTGAATGAAGCGTACCTTGACGGCGCCACGAGCTTTCTCGACGTCGTCGACGCGCAACAGCTCCTTCTGTCTGCCAACATCGCCGCTCGGCAGGCCGTTTACGAGTTTCTGTCCGCCTTGCTCTCGCTAGAACAGACCATGGCCTACTACCCTTTCTTCGAGTCCGACGCCGACGCGCGCGTTCGTGAGCTCGAAGCAAAGCTTAGGAATTGACGGCCGATGGAGATTCTGGCCGCGGTTGGCATGCTGATGGCTCTCACCGCGCTCTTTGGCGTGGTGAACGAGCGCTACCTGCGCTTGCAGTCGAGCATCGGCTTGATGCTGCTGGCGCTGATCATGACCGCGGCGGTTGCAACCTTGAAGAGCTTCGACTTGGGCGAAGGGTTCGCATTGATCGAGGCACTGGTCGAAGAGCTCAACCTGAGCGAAGTGCTCCTCAATGGTGTGCTTTGTTTCATGCTCTTTGCCGGAAGCACGGGCGTCAAGGTTTCGCTCCTTCGGGCGAACGGTTGGCCGATTCTCTCGCTGGCGATTGGCTCGACGATCGTCGCGTGTGTCGTGACCGGCGCCTTGCTGACCACCGTGCTCGGGTGGTTTGGCGTCGTGCTTCCCTTGACCTATGCTTTCGTCTTCGGCGCGCTCATCTCTCCGACCGATCCAATCGCTGCACTTGCAATCCTCAAGTCGGCCGGCTTGCCAGAGCGGCTCGAAGCAATCGTCAATGGAGAGTCCCTGTTCAACGACGGCGTCGGCGTCGTCCTTTTCACCCTTGCGCTCGCTCATGCCGGAGAGAGCGGGGAAAGTGCACCAGCGCTAGTCCTCTTTTTCCGCGAGGTGCTTGGCGGGTTGGGCCTCGGGCTGGCCGTCGGTTCTTCCACGCACTGGCTGCTCAAGCGGACGCGATCCTTCGTCAATCAGCTCCTGATTACGTTGGCCACGGTCGCTCTTGGCTACGCGACCGCGCTCGCAATCGACGTATCGGGTCCCATCGCGATGGTCGTGGCCGGTCTCGTGGTCGGAAACATCACGGCTCCACGCCTGACCAACGCTGTGCTAGCGCCACTGGAGTCGTTCTGGGGCGGCATCGACGGCATGCTCAATGCGATGCTCTTCGTGATGATCGGTCTCTCCGTCGTCCTGGTGCACGATTTGAGCTGGGCACCGCTGATGGTGGTCGTACCGGCTGCAGTCGCGGTAAGCCTCGTAGCGCGCGCAATCAGCGTATACCTGCCGATCGCTGCGCTGAACGAAGCCGGCCTATTCAAAGCCGATGCGTTGGGGTTGACGAAGCTGCTCACATGGGGGGGGCTCCGCGGAGGCCTGGCGCTGGCGCTTGCCCTTTCGCTTCCGGAAAGCGAAGCGAAGCCGCTCATCGTCAACATGACCTTTGCGGTGGTTGCGTTTTCCGTGTTGGTACAGGGATCGACGGTCGCCAAGCTGTTTAGCTCGACCTACCTGAAGGGACTCCTGCGCTCGAGCTGACTTCCTTCACGAATCGCTTCGATGCAGGGTCATCCGCTGAAGGTAGGCAACGACGAGCGAGGTGCTCCAACCGAACATCATGGTTCCGTTGACCGCCTCGAACGAAGCCAGGAGTCGCCAATCAGGCCCCAAGGTCAAGTCGCCGTAACCGAGCGTCGTGAACGTCACCGTGGAAAAGTAGACGGCTGCTTCCAGGTCTTCGATCGCGCCGACAGCCACGTAGACGTGAGCCCAAATCGACGATTCGAGCACCGATGCGAGAAAGAGGAGCAGCACAAGGCACGAGACGAGGAGCGTACCCTTGGTGAGCCTCTCGTGCTCCCAATGGAACCAATGGCGCACTTTTCGCAACGCGGTGAGCGCCAGAAGCGTGCAGAAGCCGTGCACTGCCGTAGTCACCAGAATGAGAAGACTACCGAGCAGGATCTGTTGGGCCATGCGAGCATCGTTGTACTCAGCTCTCGGTCAAAGCTCAAGAGGGCCTCCGGAGCGGCTCTTGGGGTCCGGCCCTGGCAGAGGGTGGTTCGCTGGTGAAGACATGCGGCCAGAGTTGGCGGGAGGCCGATCTAAAGAAGCGCACTGCTACATCGATCGCAAATCGGTGCTCGAGGCCGCGCGGACTCGAGGGATGCTCAACTTCATTCACGACGCCTGGATCATCAAGGCAGACTTCGTCTTGACGGAAGAGAAGTCCGCCGTCCCCTCCGGGAAAGGTCACTTTTTCGGCTTGAGTCTCGCAAGTGGGCACAATCACGGCATGGACAAGCATGCCAATCCGGATCGGCTCCTGCCGTCCATTCTTCTTGCGCTTTCCGTGGTGCTACCCCTCTCGCTCGAGGCGAAGGTGCTTGCCCAAGAAGGGCAACCAGGAGAAGAGGCACGAGCCGAGACGACCAAGACAACCGCGGAGCAAGCTCTCGACATGCTCGAGAACTTGAAAGCGCGTCGGGCGGAGCTCGACGAGCTGCGCGCGGAGTTGAAGAAGGCGGGGGACATGGCGGCGGCAGCGCCCGTTCGAAAAGAGCTGTCGGAGCGTCGCTCCCGATATCGACGGTCGCTCGCGAGCCTAGTGGAGCTCGTGAAGAGCGCGGAAGACGCTGGCGGCGAGATCGCGATTGCACGCACGGCAACCATCGATCTCCTCACGCAGGACGCGCAGTCCATGCAGGGGAGGCTGGATTCGCTCTCGCTCGAGGCGATCGAAGACCTGGAGACGATCTCCAAAGGAAACGCAAAAGAAGCGAGGCAAGCTCGTCAGGACTTCGGGGAGCTACTTCGCGACGCTAACCGACTTCTCGAGTACTTCGATTCGAACATCGATCAGCGCTCTGCGCTTGGTGAGGACGTGAACGCGGTCACCGAGCATCTGCGAGGCCGACTCCAAGCTCGTGCCGACGGCCTCGCGGGCCTCCTTAGGCAGACTAAGAAGGACATCGATACCCTCGTCGACAAACCCGTTTCAGATCAGGACGCAGACTCCCAGGAGGAGCTCGTCTCCCTCAGAAACTACCGCGACGTGCTCGCCGAGAGCCAGCGTCTCACCGTTCGGCTAATGGACAAGCACGGGTTACAGACCGCCGAGCTCAGACAGGGCATCATCAGCTCGACGGGCAGACTCTCGCAGGACATTCTCGACCGAGAGGTTGCTGGGGGCTTGCTCGAACAATGGTTCACGGATGCCCGGGATTGGCTGCGGAACAACGCGACCGGCCTCGTCTTTCGGGCCCTCACGTTTCTCCTGATCCTGTTCGGTTTTTGGGTGCTTGCACGGATTGCGCGAAGCGCCACGAGACGAGGTCTCGAACGCTCGAAGCTCGAGGTCTCGAGCTTGGCGCGCGATTTCTTCGTGAAGAGCACGGGGCGGCTCATCATGCTCATCGGGCTCATCATCGCGATTGCTCAGTTGGGCATCGAGATTGGCCCCTTGCTTGCCGGCCTCGGTATCGCGGGCTTCGTCGTCGGTTTTGCTTTGCAGGATACGCTTTCGAATTTCGCATCCGGCCTGATGATTCTCGTCTACCGGCCGTATGACGTGGGGGACGCCATCGAGGCTGGCGGAGTCATCGGGTCCGTCAGTCAGATGAACCTTGTGTCGACGATGATCATGACGTTCGACAACCAACTGCTGGTCGTACCGAACAACAAGATCTGGGGCGATGTAATTCGCAACATCACGCATCAAGAGACCCGTCGAATCGACATGACATTCGGAATCGCCTACTCGGACGACATTGCACAGGCGGAACGGGTGCTTGCCGAGATCGTGTCGAGTCACGAAAAGGTGCTCGAAGACCCCGCCCCTGTGATTCGTCTGCATGAGCTCGGCGATTCCTCAGTGAATTTCGTCGTCCGGCCCTGGAGTAAGACCGTCGACTACTGGGACGTCTACTGGGACGTCACCCGCGAAGTGAAGCGGCGTTTCGACGCGGAGGGTATTTCGATCCCATTTCCGCAGCGCGACGTGCATGTCTATCACGACGACGCGAGTCGAGCGCACCGCGATTCGGCCGAAGCCGAAGTCTCTTAGCTGCGTCGAGCAGAACGTGGACATCAGCGGCGGATGGCATTAGACCACGGGGTCTTGGGTTGGCGGTCACTCTTCGCGAACCCGGTTCCAGATCGTCCGCGAGGTGGACACGATGCCAACATTTTCAGACAACTCGGCGGGTGAGCACACGCATGCAACGAATCGGAATGGTCTTCCGTCTGGCGCCGGCATCAGCTCTGCATCTTGGGGCCGAATCCATCTCGTGGCTGTCGCCGCCGCGCTGACCTCAATATCGTGCGCCGCGACGGGACACCGAACTCACTCACCCGAATCAACGAACGGCGATGGAGTGAACGACCACGACCGAGACGGCAGCGACCACCTCATCGCGGACCTGGTGACCCAGATCAGGACCGAGGTGGACCCAGCATTCGTGTATGAGTACGAGCAGGCGAAGTTCGTCCCACCGGCGGGCAAGACACTGTTGATCGCAGGGCAAACGTTGGGGGCCATCGACGAGTACGTCGCCAGTTTCCCCGACGAGCCCCTGCCCGGCGGATGGGCGGCATATTGGGGCATCCCCAGCACCGACGGCCTGGCCAGCACCGCCGTCAACGAGCACGGCCACCGCCAAAACCATCAAGAGCTGGTGGATCGCTTTCCCAACTCGGTGGTGCAGAGCGCGCTATGGATGGTGGGTAAGTGGGATGTCGCGAAGAACGCCGGTCTAGGGTTGTACGACGACGTGATCCGCGGGTTCAGCGCCTGGGCCAAGACGATCGACCGCCCCATCTACCTGCGGATCGGCTACGAGTTCGACGGTCCGCACAACGAGCTGGAGCCGTCGGAGTACGTCACTGCATATCGGCGGTTCGTCGACATCACCCGCGAAGAGGGTGTCCAAAACGTCGCGTTCGTGTGGCACTCGTATGCGTCACCGCCGTACAAGGGTTACGCGCTGCCATCCTGGTACCCCGGCGACGAGTATGTCGACTGGGTTGCGGTCTCCCTGTTCGGACACATGTACGGCCCCGATCCCGGTCCAAGCGCGAACGCCGTGTTCGACTTTGCGAGAGCGCATAGGAAGCCTGTCATGGTGGCCGAATCGAGCCCTGTTCAGGGAATCGTCGCTGGTGACCTGAGCTCGTGGAACACGTGGTTCGTCAATTACCTCTCCCTGGCATACGAGAAGAACATCAAAGCGCTCAGCTTCATCAACGCGGACTGGAGCACGTATCCCGAGGCCGCACCCCTGAACTGGCAGGATGCGCGGCTACAAAACAACGAAACGGTGGCGAAAGCGTGGTTCATGGAAACCGCGAAGGAGCACTACCTCAAGCAGTCGCCCACGTTGTTCGAGCAGTTGGGCTTTGCAGCCGTACCGGGTCCTTTGACCGGCGACCAGTGACCCGGTACCCACGCCCCATGAGGCTTCGGATCGTTAGTACGCTTCTACTCTCGCTTCCCTTGCTGCTGGCCTGCTCGAAGGATGCGGAGCAGATGCCCCTGCCGTCGTCGGCCGGCCCAGCACATCGCCTCCAGCTCGGAATCGAGGGAGATCCCGGGTACACGCAAACGGAAGCGGAATAAGCGGCATCGGGTAGTCGGGCAAGATCTCGACGCCTTGCACGAGCGACGGTGCGCCGACGACGGGGTGCCGGTAGCGGGCAAGCGTTCGACCGACGTAGGAGGACGAGTCTCATATCCGAGTCTATCCGTTCGCAATCGGGAGGTCTATGTTGGGCTGAACCCGAGCCGATTGACCGGCGCCCAAGGAGAATCCCATGACCTCTGGAATGCCTATGCGAGCCTGGATACTGCGACAGCCCGGAGGCCCCGAAGCCTTCGAGCTCACCGACATCCCGCGTCCGGAGCCACAGCCGGGTCATGTGCTCATCGAGGTTCGGGCGTTCGGACTCAACCGGTCTGAATGGTTTACACGGATAGGCGAGTCCCCGACCGTCCGGCTGCCGCGGGTGCTCGGCATCGAGTGTGTCGGCACCGTCGTCCGCGCGCCCGGCGGCGAGCTCGAGGAAGGTCAGCGCGTCGCGGCGATGATGGGCGGCATGGGCCGAGAGTTCGATGGCTCGTACGCGGAATATACGTCGGTGCCCGCCGCGAATGTGTTCCCGTTGGAAACCGAGCTGCCCTGGGACCTGGTGGGCGCCCTACCCGAGATGCTGCAGACCTGCCACGGGTCGCTGCACACCGGGCTCGGTGTGCACCCCGGTGAGACGCTTCTCATCCGAGGCGGCACATCGTCGATTGGGCTCACCACGCTCGCCATGGCCAAGGCCGCGGGCCTTCGTGTCATATCCACGTCGAGAAGCGAGGCAAAGGCCGAAATGCTGCGCGAGGCTGGCGCGGACGAGGTGGTGATCGATGAGGGCGAGCT
>JAHEEE010000008.1 GCA_024640845.1 Myxococcales bacterium
CCTCGAGATGTACAACAACATCATTTTGAACATCAACTACAGTCACATGGGCTCGAGTCAAAACCCGGCCGAGCACAAGCTCGACTACAATCTGTTTGGGATGATCAACAGCGGAGAGTACTCGGCGAACAGCCACGACCTCGTGGGTGACCCTCAGTTCAGCGGGATCCCGATGAGTGGGAACGCCGCGGACCACAAGGGCAGCAACCTCACGCTCGAGGATTTCGTCCCCAACGCGAGCGGTGCAATCGATACCGGTACGACGCCAAGCGGTATTTCCGCGCGCGACGTAAAGGGCCGAATCCGGCCCGAGGGCAATGCCTGGGACCGCGGGCCCTTTGAGACCTCGCGCTAGCCTGGCTTGGCTGTGAGCCGCTCGGTTCGTGTTCTAACTGGGGGTAGTCCGAGTCGATCATTCGCTCACCAGAAGTTCCACTGGTCGAAAATCAATACGTATGCCGCAAGCAACCCATTGGTGACCGCGTGCGCAATGATGGCGTCGCTAATCTGACCGCGCCGGTACTGGGCGCCCGCGTACAGCATCCCCGCGAAGATTCCAGCCAGCCAACGGCCGTGAAGCGCACCGAAGGCAATCGAGGAAACGAGGAACGAGAGGAGCGTAAAACGCTGCGGAGATACGGCGGTGAAGTCGGAATCGATCAGTCGCCGCAGCAGGTAGCCGCGAAACGCAAGCTCTTCAGAGATCGGAACGACCACGACCGATCCGAGCACCCTTGCAACGAGCCAGGCTGCCGCGGCGACCTTCGACATCTTGCCGAGAGTCTCCGGAATCAAGTCCACCGTTGCGGGATCGGGACTCGGCTCCAGCGCGACCCACAATACAAAGACCGCGAGCCCTAGCGCGATCGGCGTCCATGACCACGACCACCTGAGCTCCCTGTAGTAGCGGCGGAACAACCACAATGGGATCAGTGGGGTGATCACGCGCAATGGATAGAGATAGTCGAAGTCCGCAGTGAACAAGGACGTCATGAGTGCGGCGCCGATGAGAAACAGGAGGGGAAGCAGGTATGCGCCCTCCGGGGTCATGAAGGTCTTGTTACCGCTCTCTCGGTCTCGGGCGAACCACCTCGAGCGTCGGCTGAGGGCGACAAGCCCGAGCGTGACCGCACAGAACAGGAGCCATCCTGCGGCCGAGTGAAAACCACCCTCGGCGACTTCCGGGGAGATCCAAGTCCCGACCGCGATCAACGCGGCGATTCGAAACCCGTTGGCAACCCAAATCGAGATCATGCCGATGGGGAGCAGAACCAGGGCATTCGGGAAGCGAAGCGACTTGCGGAACACGTACAGGTAAAAGCCCAGCATCACCGTGATCAGCCCAATGCCTTCATAACCTGAACATTGCCGATCGATGAAGACCGTGTACGAGGGGGTGCCGACGAACAGCTCTTCCGGACTGCCGACGACATCGTGGCCTGTGAGGGACAACAAGAAACCAACGACTTCGAGGGTCAGCCGGCTCATCGGCCGCCACAATACTGAGGTCGCATATCCAGCGAGCAGCGCGACGATGCCGACGACCGTTCCGGTCAGGAGTGCCCTGGCTAGAGGCCTTCGAAGCGGACGGATCGCAGCTCGTGGAATCACGGCGGCTGCCAGTAAGAGCACGGAGACGACTGCCGACCCGAGCCAAAGGGCGATCCAGAGCCACGGATGATCGGAGCCGAGATTGGCGTTGAACACGAAGACGGTGACGGCCAATGACAACGCGTAGGTCGCCGCATGACCGGCCAGATACGGCCACATCTGTCGGGGCTCGCGAAATGCCGAGGACATTTCCCTCTTCTCCGCGAGCGATAGGTTGCCGCCGATGAGAAAGGCCGCCGTCACGACCACGATGATCAGCGACATCGATTCTCCGACCCATCTGAAGGCATCCGTATCCTTGGCAATCGGGAGTCGGTCGGAGTCGAAAACGAAGAGAGCTAGGACGTATTCGGCGATCAGAAGGCCTAGGGCGAGCAGCAATCGGCCGGTCGGCAGGCGTTCTGACGTACCCGTCGTTTGATCGGTGCCCGCCGTCATCGGGTTTCGTCGATGGCGCGGCTTAGGAAATGGAGCAGTCGGGTGTACTCCTCGGTACGCCTTTGGGTTGGAGTCTTCATCTCGGTCAGCCGGTCGAGCAGAGCGGCGAGCTCCGCTTCATTTGCAGCCACGGCGACGCCGAGACCTTTATCCAGTTGGTTCACCGTCGCCCATTGGTGATCATTGCGGTGCTCCCGAAGGTGAGCGCGCCGGGGCATGACTACGATGGGCTTTTGCAGCTCGAGTGCCGTCAGGATCGAGCCCATGCCGGCATGTGCGATGATCACGTCTGCCTCCCGGGCTTTGGCTTGGAACTCCGCGGGTGTCAGGAAGTACTTCCACTGGATGTGCTGCGGTGGGCTCGAGGAGTTTCCGATCTGCGCGAATACGTCCTCCCGTTGCTTTTCCCGTGCCCATTCGTCTACCGTATGAACGAGGCGATCGAACGGAAGCTGTCCTCCTACGGTCACGAGAATCACAGTATCGAACCGTGATGTAAGGGGCCTGTCACTTGGGCAAGATGCGGCCACTGCGTGAGGACAATGTCCGCGAACCTTAGGGCGATTCGTCCGGACAAAGACATCTTCTCGGCGTTCGCGATGCTATCGACCCAGATGGTCTTGGCGCCCACCAGTCGTCCGAACACGATGCCGAAAAGCCCTGGCGCGGCTCCCGTGGAGATCACCACCTTGGGACGCGTCCTCATGACTCGGACGAGCATCTCGCTTGCCGACCAAAGCAAGCGGAGCGGTTTGCTTCGGTTGGCGTCGGTTACGACATAGAGTTCGCTGCCCGGCACGTCGGCCGCGTACGCAGGGTTGGTCGTCACGTAGGTTGTGATCTGCCCCTCGAACGCGGGTCGCAGTTGCATGAGCTGCTGCCAGTGGCCCCCGCCGGAAGCGACTGCCAAAACCCTCTTTTGCTCGACTCCATGCATCTCCGCGCCCGACAGAGAAGGGGCTTAGCCCGATTTCCAGATCCGCCAAGGTGGCGATCCGGAGTCCCAGAGCTCTTCCAGCCGCTTCTTATCTCGCAGTGTATCCATACACTGCCAGAACGACGTGTGCCGGTAGGCCATCAGCTGCCCATCGCGGGCCAGGCCAGACATTGGCTCGAGCTCCCACTGGGTTTCGTCTCCGTCGATGTAGTCGAAAATCTGTGGCTCGAGCACGAAGAAGGCCCCGTTGATCCAGCCTTCCTGGGTTTGGGGCTTCTCCGAGAACTCGACGACTCGGTCGCCGTCGAACTCGATGTGCCCGAATCGTGCCGCAGGTCGGACAGCGGTCACAGTCGCAAGCTTCCCATGGGAGCGGTGAAACTCGACGAGCTTGGGTATATCGACGTCCGCGACGCCATCGCCCCAGGTTAGCAGAAAGGTCTCGTTGCCCAAGTAGGGCTGGAGCCGCTTGATGCGACCGCCGGTCGCCGTATCGGCGCCGGTTTCAATCAGGTCGATCTTCCAGTTGGTGGCCTCGGCGCCGTGACGCTCAACTTCCGAGGTCCCCAAATTCACGCTGAGGCTGCCCTGGAGCGAGCAGAAGTCGACGAAGTATTTCTTGATGTACTCACCCCGATAGCCGAGTGCGACCGCGAACTCGTCGAAGCCGTAGTGGCTATAAAGCTTCATGATGTGCCACAGGATCGGCATTCCGCCGATTTCGACCATCGGCTTTGGCTTCACTACCGTTTCTTCCGCCAGCCTAGTACCGACGCCGCCCGCCAAGATCGCCACCTTCATACGCGCACCAACTTCCTCTCCTGATGACCGTATCGGCCCCGAAGGGTCCAGGGCGTCAAATGCCCCACCGACAGCGTAGCGGGGCTCTCGGATAAATCAAAACGCGGCGCCCACGAAAATAATGCCGAGTTGTTCGCCATCTCACCGCCTGAAGATGGCAGACGGCCCGCTCCTCTGGCACGTTGTTGAAAACCCCCCACACTCTACCCCAAACTGTTGTCCTCGGTTGGGACCACGCCCTTCTGAGAACGCTTACGAGGAGCGATCGTGCAATGCGAGTTCTACTAACTGGTCACAAAGGCTATATCGGCACCGTTCTAACGCCCATGCTGTTGGATGCGGGGCATGAAGTGCATGGCCTCGACTCCGACATCTTCTCACGCTGTACGTTCGGCGACGACCCCTTGCAGATACCGGAAACGATCAAGGATATCCGCGACATCACGATCGAAGACGTCCAGGGGTTCGATGCGGTTCTTCATCTTGCCGGTCTGTCGAACGACCCGCTCGGTGATCTAAACGCCGACTTGACCTACGAGATCAACCATCGAGCCTCGGTCCGGCTGGCCGCGCTCGCCAAAGAAGCTGGAGTGAAGCGCTATATCTTCTCTTCTTCGTGCAGTAACTACGGAGCAGGTGGCGACGACCTTCTGAACGAAGAGGGCGACCTGAACCCCGTGACGCCGTATGGCAAGTCGAAAGTGATGGTCGAGCAAGACGTGTCGAAGCTTGCTGACAACACGTTCTGCCCGCTCTATCTTCGCAACGCGACCGCCTACGGTGTTTCGCCGCGCCTCCGCTTCGATCTCGTGCTCAACAACCTCGTCGCGTGGGCATACACGACCGGTCAGGTACGCTTGAAGAGCGATGGGACGCCCTGGCGCCCAATCGTTCACATCGAAGACATCTCTCGAGCGTTCCTCGCGACGCTCCACGCACCAGCGGAGAAAGTCCACAATCGCGCTTTCAATGTCGGGGTGCCTGGCGAGAACTTCCGAATCCGCGAAATAGCCGAGATCGTGGGCGAAACGGTTCCTGACAGCGAGGTTACCTTCGCGCCTGACGCCTCGCCTGACAAACGCAACTATCGCGTCGACTGCACGTTCATTCAACGGCAGGTCCCCGAGTATCAGCCGCAATGGAACGTGCGCAAAGGCGCGCAAGAGCTTTATGAGGCATACAAGGCGACGGGACTCACGCTCGAGGAGTTCGAAGGAAAGCGCTATAAGCGCATCGATCACGTACGGATGCTCATCGCGGACGGGATCATCGACGACTCATTGCGTCACATCAACAGGGACTAAATGCCGGAACCAACTCGTAAGACGGAGCGCGCTCCCGGATTCACGATCGAGGGCTGCCGATCCTGCGGATCTTCGAAACTGACCTCGTTCCTGAATCTGGGCACTACGCCACTCGCGGATCGGCTCATGACCGAGGAGCAGCTGGACGAGGTCGAGCTCGTGGCCCCCCTCGACGTGGTCTTGTGCGAGGACTGCAGTCTCGTGCAGATCACAGAAACGGTCGCACCGGAGGTTCTCTTCTGTCAGAACTATCCTTACTTCTCGTCGGTTTCGAAGGCCCTCATGGCGCACTTCGGCGACAGCGCGAAGCACCTCTTGGACACTCGCGACCTAGGGTCCGAGAGCCTGGTCATCGAAGCGGCGAGCAACGACGGGTACCTTCTCAAGCACTTCGTAGCCGCAGGCGTTCCCGTGCTCGGAATCGATCCGGCGGACGGCCCGGCCAAGAAGGCTGAAGAAGCCGGCGTGCCGACGATGAATACCTTCTTCACGAAGGAGCTCGCTCAAAGGCTTTATGACGAAGGCAAACGAGCAGACGTGTTTTTGGCGAACAACGTTCTCGCGCACGTCGCCGACCTCAATGGCTTCACGGCAGGTGTCGCTCGGCTGCTGAAAGACGACGGCGTGGCCGTCATCGAGTGTCCATATCTGCTCGATCTCATCGAGCACTGTGAGTTCGACACGATCTACCACCAGCACCTTTGCTATTTCTCGATCACGGCTTTGGTCAATCTGTTCCGACGGCATGGGCTGTCCCTGAACGAGGTCGTTCGCACCTCCATTCATGGAGGCTCGCTGCGACTCTTCATCGAGAAGAAGGCGAATGTCGGTGAGTCCGTTACCTCGCTTCTCGACAAGGAAGCCGAGCTCGGTGTCGATGGTCTCGCCTACTACGAAACGTTCGCGTCGCGGGTAGAGCGTCTGAAAAAGGACCTCATCGCCGTGCTCGAGAGGTTCAAGTCCGAGGGGAAGACGATCTACGGATATGGTGCAGCAGCCAAAGGCTGTACGCTTCTCTCGTATTGCGGCGTGGGCTCGCAATATCTCGACTGCATTCTGGACCTGAGCCCGATGAAACAAGGTCTTTATTTCACCGGAAATCGACTGAAGATCGAGCCGCCCGACAAGCTCCTCGAGGACCATCCGGACGCCGTGCTGGTCATCGCGTGGAACTTCGCGCAGGAGATCATGAAGCAACAGCAGGCTTATCGAGACCAAGGGGGCACCTTCATCATTCCGGTGCCGGAGGTGAGGGTTGTCGAATGAACGAGAAAAGCACCTGCACTAGTTGCGGCTCTGCCGACCTGCGGGTGTTTCACCGCGCCGAGGGGGTGCCGGTGAACAGTTGTCTGTCCCTAGAAACCCGCGAGGAGGCCCTTGGGTTTCCGAGGGGAGACATCGCGCTTGCTTTTTGTCGGGACTGCGGCTTCATCTTCAATGCCGCATTCGATGAGTCCCTTCTCGAGTACTCGGAGCGCTACGATCCGACCCAAGCGTTTTCTGGCACCTTCAACCGGTGGCACTTGAAACTCGCTGAAACCCTCGTCGAACGGTACGGGCTCCGGGGCAAGCGCATCGTCGAAATCGGCTGCGGCAAGGGTGAGTTTCTCACAATGCTTTGCGAGCTAGGCGCAAACTCCGGGATTGGCTTTGATCCTGCTGTCGATCCCGAGCGTACGCGGGTGCCTGAACAGGGCGAGGCGGTATTCGTCCAAGATTTCTACTCCGAGAAATATGCCGACAGGAAGGGCGATTTCGTGTGTTGCAAGATGACGCTCGAGCACATCGCGCCCACCGCCGATTTCGTTGCAACCGTGCGACGCGCTGTCGGCGACGACCCAAATACCGTCGTGTTCTTTCAAGTGCCGGACGTTCTCCGAATCCTCGAGGAGCGCGCCTTTTGGGACATCTACTACGAGCACTGCAATTACTTCAGCGCCGGCTCGCTTGCGCGTTTGTTTCGGCAGTCGGGGTTTTCGGTTCAGGCCGTTGGTCGCGATTACGACGACCAGTATCTGATGATCGATTGCCGGCCAGCCGAAGCTGCCGCAACCACCGACGCCCTTGCCGAAGAGAAAGACATGCCCGAGCTTCGCCGACTCGTCGAGGAGTTCTCGAGCTTGCTCCCTCGGGCGCTCGAGGACTGGAGGTCCAAGATTCGTGACTTTCGAAGCGCGGGCAAACGGGTCGTCATATGGGGGGCCGGCTCGAAAGGCGTATCCTTCTTGACGACGCTTGGACTTGGTGAGAATGAGGTGGAGTTCGCCGTGGACATCAATCCGCACAGGCACGGACAGTTCATGGCTACGACCGGTCAGGAGATCATTGGCCCGGACCGACTCACGAGAGACAACCCGGATGTCGTGATCATCATGAACCCGATCTACAAGCAAGAGATCCAGGCTGATCTCCGCAAGTTGGGTCTCGAGGCCGAAGTTCTCACTACATGAGCTGCCCCGTTTGCAAATCGGCTGACGTTCTCGACCTTGTCGACGTTGGCGACATGCCTATCTTGTGCAACGAGCTCTGCCCGACCGAGGAGGTTGCGCGTGAGGTTCCGCTAGGCGCCATTCAGCTCTGCTTTTGTCGAAACTGCGGTCACGTCTTCAACGGAGTCTTCGACGGAAGCAAGGTGGAGTACAGCCCGGACTACGAGAACTCGCTTCACTGCTCGGGCATGTTCCAGAGGTACGCCGACGACCTCGCGACGCATCTGGTCGAGCGTTACGATCTTCGCAACAAGCGCGTGATAGAAGTTGGCTGTGGTCAGGGCGATTTTCTCAGCAGCCTTTGTGCGGCGGGCGACAACACCGGATTTGGCTTCGACCCGAGCTACCAGGGCGGGAACGACGATCCGCGCCTGACAATTCGCCCGCTAAGCTTCTCCGAGGTCGAAGGAAAGCTCGTGGGCGACCTCGTATGTTGTCGCCACGTACTGGAGCACATCGATGAGCCGACCAAGTTTCTTCGGGCGCTCGCGAGCAAGCTCGAGTCGGGAACGGCGGTGGTGTTCGAAGTCCCCAACGTGCTCTTCACGCTTCGGGACGGGGGCATCTGGGATATCATCTACGAACATTGCGGCTACTTCAGCCCAAGCTCGCTCCGCCATGCTTTCCAGCTCGCGGGACTCGAAGTCCACGAGCTGGAGGAGAGCTTCAACGGCCAGTTCCTCGTCGTTCATGCGAAGGTGTCGGACACGGTCTTGACCGCGGCCTCGGAGGACGCGAGTCTCGAAGAGCTGGCCGCGAGCTTTGCCGACACCTATCGCGACAAGGTCAGCCAATGGCGGAAGGAACTTGGCGATGCACACGCAGAGGGAGCCAGGGTGGTGGCCTGGGGTGCCGGTTCCAAAGGCAATACGTTCCTCAATCTCGTCGGCAAGGGCGTATCCGCGATAGTGGATATCAACCCGAAGAAGCGCGGCAAGTTCGTAGCAGGGACCGGTCAGCCCATCGTAGCGCCCGAGCACCTAGTGGAGTATCCTCCCGCATTGGTGGTGATCATGAACCCGGCGTACGAAACCGAGATCGCAGCATCCCTCCGCAAGCTCGGGCTCGAGCCTCGTCTGCTCGTCGCATGAGATGGTGGCTTGCACTCTGCTTGACGGGGCTGCTCGTGCCGGCGAGGGCGCTGGCAGCGGAGTTCTGGGTCGATCCGGTCCACGGCAAGACCGATGCCGATGGCAGCGCTTCATCTCCCTGGCGAAGCCTTCAGGAAGTCCTTGATCGGGGCTTGGTCGAGAGCCGGGGGTGGGAGTCCCTGCCCTACAAGGAAGGCGCCAAGCTCGTCGCCAAGAATGCAGGGGCGCCGATCGAGGCCGGCGATACGATCTATCTGCGCTCTGGTTACTATGGGGATCTCGAGATCGTTGGCTACTACAACGCAAGCGACATTCATGTAGTCGCGGAACACGGTCACACGCCACGCTTCCGCAGCGTGCTTGTGCGAGCCGGTTCGCACTGGGTCTTCAGGGGTTTGCATGTCAGTCCGGAGTTCGCACCAAGCTATGAAGAGACCCTTCTTTTCCGAATAGAGTCGCACGGCTTTCACGGGCCAGTCAGCAACATCGTGGTCGAGGATTGCCACCTTCAGTCCGTCCAGGATTCTTCGAAATGGAGTCGGAAAGATTGGAACGAGCGCTCATGCGACGGCGTCCAAGCGCAAGGAAAGAACGTCACCGTAAGAAACAACGTGCTCAGGAACGTGAACTTCGGGATCTCAGTCGATGCAGAGGACTCGCTGATCGAGGGCAACTTGGTCGAGAACTTCGCGGGAGACGGAATGCGAGGGTTCGGGGCGCGGTCAGTGTTTCAATACAACACCGTCAAGAATGCCTACGCCGTCAACGACAACCACGATGACGGCTTTCAATCTTGGTCTTTCGGGAAGGATGGGGTAGGCACTGGAGAGGTGGTTGGCATCGTGCTTCGCGGCAATACCTTCATCAATCACGAGGACCCGAATCAGCCCCACCGCGGCGCCCTGCAGGGCATCGGCTGTTTTGACGGCAGCTATGTCGGCTGGACCATTGAAAACAACGTGATCATCGTGGATCACGGGCACGGGATTACGCTATTGGGCGCACGGGATTCGCGGATCGTCAACAACACGGTCGTCGATGCGCGCGCAGGAGGTCCAGGGCCGCCATGGATCATGATCGGGCCCCACAAAGACGGGACACCGTCCAAGGGAAACATCGTCCGCAACAATCTAGCGGGAGCCATCAACATCGAAGGGCCAGGCACGGTGGCGGATCACAACCTGATCATTAGGGACAAAGCCAAGCTTTTCGAGAACGCGGGGCAGCACGATCTGCATCTGAGAGCGGGTGCTCGTGCGGTCGATGCCGGAAGCTCCGCCGAAGCGCCCGACCTCGATCGGGATAAAGTGCCGAGGCCCTGGGGTAAACGCTACGATATCGGAGCGTACGAGTATCACGACGAGAAACATGTCGATACGGCGTCCTCGGAGAAATGAGACGGGTCTGGCTCGCTGTTCTCGTGTTTGCCTGCGCAGGCCTCGCAACGATCGCGTTTCTCCATATCCCAGACGACCAGCCCGCGCTGTTTCGGCCAATGCTGCTCCCCAGCGGGACCGCGGGCGATTGTAAGGCCGCGGGCGATCTAGACGGAGACGGCCTGCTCGACCTGGTCGTTGGCGGCAAGGGTGCCGGCGAGCCGCTAGCTTGGGTCCGCCATGGGACATGGGTCCGGCGACAAATCGCCGTTTCAGAGGAAGAGTTCTCCAACGACTGCGCCTTGGCCGATCTCAATGGCGATGGTTTCTTGGACATTGTTATTCCCGACGCCACCGTCGAGCCGCACAACCTCTTCTGGTTCGAGAACCCCGGAGGAACCTCGGTGCTAGGCAGCTCCCACTGGACGCGCCACTCCATCGGCCAGACCGGATCATGGTGCAAGGATGTTCGAGTGGTCGACGTCGACGGCGATGGCGCCCTCGACGTGGTCGCCAAACCGCAGTCGCGGCCCCCGCTCTTGTTTTTTGGCGAGGAGCATCACAACGCTTGGGCTCGCGTGGAAGTTGTTGCAGAGGGCTCGGGCCGCGAAGGGCTTGCGATCGGTGATCTCGACGGAGACGGCGACACCGATCTAGTGACGCGGGGCGCGTGGGTCGAGAACCCCGGGGGGGGCAGCGCTCGCACCGCTGGGGCATGGGGCGTGCACCCCATCGGGGAGGCGCCTGAGGACTTCAAAGCCTTCGTTGCCGACATAGATGGAGATGGGGACCAGGACGTATTGTTCTCGAGCTCGGAGAGCACCGCTCCCATCGCCTGGTGGGAACAGACGCCCGGGGGGTGGAACCGCCATGTTGTCGCCCAGATGGCCTCTTCCGCTCATACTCTCTGGAGCGCCGACCTCGACCTGGATGGCGATCGGGATGTATTGGCTGCGGAGCTCGGGCGCCCCCGGTGGACTCTATATCGTAACGCCGATGGTCGTGGTGGAAGATGGCGGACCGAGGTATTCAACGTCGAACAGGGGTCGATTCACAACGGGCTCGTCGCCGATCTCGACCAAGACGGGGACCTCGACCTCTTTGGCGCGGGGTTCACCGGTCAGCCCGCCACTGCGATGATCTGGTGGAATCAGCTCAATCCCAAACGCCTGCCTATCGGACCTTTCACCGCCATCGTAGTTACGCGCGCGCACGTGCGCGCACTAGGCAGCACGTTTATCGATCTCGACCAGGATGGTTTCGAGGACATCGCCGCAGGCCCGTACTGGTACCGCAATCCAAGAGGCGACATGATCGGGCCTTGGCAGCAGCGCGACCTGCCTCGCCCGGATGGTCGGCCGCTCGACGCCATTGCAACTATCCGCCGTGTCGGTCATGCGGCCAGCCTGGTTGCGATGACATCAGACGGAACGCTTTGGTGGCTCCGCCCCGAGAATGAGAACTTTCGAATTACCGAAGTGGGACGTCTTCCTGTCGCCGATCACGGCATCAGTACTCAAGGCGCCGAAGTCGCCCATTTGGCAAGAGAGGGTGAGATTGAGCTCGTCGTATCGAATGGTGGCGAAGCTGCCACGGACGTAGGAGTCTACGCGTTTCAAATCGTTTCCGAAGGACCGTGGCCCCGTAGGCGCCTCACGGATCGAACCTCGGACGAGGGCCTCGCGCTGGGCGACATCGATCGGGATGGAGATGTCGACCTCCTAGGGACGCGCGGCGATCGCGGCGAGGTCGAGTGGTACGAGAACCCGGGAGGGTTCGAGTCGGACTGGCTATCCCATCCGGTTGCCACACTGAGTGGGATCGGTTGGCTCGACCGCGTTCGCCTAGCAGACGTCGATTGCGATGGCCGTCTCGACGTTGTGGTGACCGAGGAGAACGGGTCGGACGACGATGCACAAACCTACTGGTTGCAGCAACCGAAGCACCTTGGGCAGGCTGTCTGGCAAGCTCATCTCCTCGCAAGTCAAGGCTCGACCAATAGTCTCGATGTCGCCGACGTCGACCGCGATGGGGATCCGGACATCATCACCGGCGAGCATCGAGGAAGCCTGCGCGTGGTCGTATGGGAGAACACGAACTGCGGTGAGTTCCGGCGGAGACTCGTCGACAGTGGCAGGGAGAGCCACCTTGGCACCAAGACAGTCGACCTCGACCATGACGGAGATCTCGATATCGTCAGCGTCGCATGGGACAACCCCTCGCGAATTCGTCTATGGCGGAACGACGCGGTTCCGCCCTCAGCAGGCGACTAGCCGAATCGGCAAGCTATCGAGCGGCCTCGTGAAGGGGAAGTGCTGGAGCTTGGCCGGGTAGTAGCCGGGCTTGGCGTACTCGATCCGATATTTGCTCAGGACTTGCCGGAAGGTGAGAAGGAACAGCATGCGGGCGAAGTGCATGCCGATGCACTTGTGGGCTCCGCCGCCGAATGGGATCCACATGAAGTTGTGCTTCTTGTGTTCGGCTACTTCGTCGGAGAAGCGATAGGGGTCGAAGCGGTCGGGCTCTCGCCACCAATCCGGCAGGCGGTGGATGTAGTTGCCGGGCACGCAAACCATGGTGTCCGCGGGGATCCGGACGCCGCCGATCTCGCACTCCCGGATCGTGCGGCGGAGGAAGATCGGTACCGGCGGGTGCAATCGAATCGTCTCGTAAAAGACGCGGATGAGCCCATTCGTTTGGTGAAACACGGTCTCGAAGCTCAGCTCATCGGGCCACTCGCCGACCTCGGCCGCTAGATCGGACTGCAGCTCGGTGTCGTGGGCCAAGTGGTACGCGGCCATGGTCGATGCACTGGTCGTCGTGTCGTGGGCGGCCAACATCAAGAACACCATGTGGTCTGCGATGTCCTCGTCGGCGTAGTACTCGCCGTCCTCGTTCCTCTCTTTGCAGAAGTGCGCGAAGACGTCTTCGTCGTTCGAGGCGCGCTTCTTCTCGATGAGGTCCATGAAGAAACGCTTGAGGAATCGACGCCCCTCGAGGCCGCGGTGATAATCGAAGCCCGGCACGTCGAGGCGGACGATGCCGAGGGCGCCTTCCATCATGTCGACGAACGCTTTGCTGATCTTCGGGAGGTTGCGCTCCGTCTCGTCCACCCAGCAGAACACGTCGAAGGCGATGTCGAGCAGCAGACGCTTGATCTCGTCGTAGAACAACACGCTGTCCTGCGCCGCCCAGCGCTCCACCGTTTCGTCGACGATGACTTGGATCTTCTTTGCATACATGCGCATCGCAGGCGGCTTGAACGAGCTCTGCATGATGCCCCGATGGATGCGGTGCTCCTCGTAGTCGCGCATGACGAGGCCGCCCTGAAAGAAGTCCGCCATCACCGAGGCCCACCCCATCTTGATCGAGAAGTTCTTCTCGCGATCCATCAAGACGCGCTGCGCGTAGTCGGGGTGAAGGAGCAGCACGCACTTGTTGCCCGTGATCGAGATGCGACTTACGGGTCCGTATTCTTGGTAGAAGTGCCCGAACAACGCCTGCGGATCACGCAGCATCTCGAGCGTTTTGCCGACGAACGGCCAACCGTACTCGCCACGCATGTGGCTGAGGTCGCGATTCGAAGGCCGCTGCTCGTAGGGAAGGTCGGAAACGGGGTGCACCCTCCTAATATACAGTCTGTAAAGTCCCCTTCAATTACCATTTGTAAACTTTCGTGCATCAGAGGGGCTACCCTTGGGCCAATCTCATGACGCTTCTGCTTCTACAGGCGCTCTCCACGTTCGCGATGACCGGGGTCATCTGGTTCGTGCAGCTGGTCCAGTACCCTTCGTTTGCGCGCGTCGATGCGGCGAGCTTCGGCGAGTTCCACGCGTTTCACTCGACCCGCATCACGTTCATCGTTGGGCCGCTGATGATTCTCGAGGCGCTTTCGGCCGCCGCGCTCGTCTGGCGACCCGAGCGCGTCACCGGGTCTTGGGAAGTCTGGCTCGGCCTCGGCTTGGTGGCCTTGATTTGGGCATCGACCGCGCTCCTCCAAGTGCCCATGCATCAGCGCTTGGGCGGAGGGTTCGACGAGTCGGCGTGGCGATTCCTGTGCAACAGCAACTGGATTCGCACCCTGGCCTGGTCGCTCCGCGCAGTGCTCGTAGGTGTCTGGCTTCATCGGGCGCTCGCCTGAGCGGAGCGCTTGTGGCCCATGAGTGGCGGTCATATCCTCAGCTCCATTCATGAAAACGACGGACAGAGACGGCCCTGGGCTCCGGGCATCGCTCGAGGGTCTCGACCTCAATCTATTGCTGACGCTCGACGTCCTGCTCGAGATCCGAAACGTGACCGCGACGGCCGAACGCGTCGGGGTGACCCAGTCCGCCGTCAGCCATCGACTCGCGCGCATTCGCGAGTTCTTCGACGACCCTTTGTTGGTGAGTGCGGGCGATGACTTGGTCCTCACGCCAAAGGCCGAAGCGCTCCAGGCGCCGCTTCGAGTTGCCCTTCGCGGGCTGCGTGACGCGCTCCTTCTCGATGAAGAGCTAGACCCCGCGACCGCGGAGCGAACCTTCGTTATCGCGGCAGCCGACCTCGCGGAGATCAGTCTATTGCCTCCGCTGCTGGCCCATCTGACACGCGTCGCTCCTGGGATGCGCATCCGAATGAAGGGGCGCGGATCCGTCACCGGCGCAGCCCTGGCTGAAGGGAAGGCCGACTTCGCGATTGCACCAAGAGAGGGGAGCGTTCCCGGTGTAGGTCTCGAGGACACGCGCGGCATTCGGCAGCGCATGCTCTTCTCCGAGGGATTTTCAGTCGTCGCGCGCCGAGATCACCCGCGCCTACGCGGCCGGCTGACGCTGAAGCGCTATTTGAGCGAGAGCCACGTGCTCGTAGCCCCCCAGGGTACGCCAGGCGGGCTCGTCGACGCGGTGCTTGCCAAGCAAGGCGCTCGCCGTCGCATCGCCGTGCAGGTCGCGAGCTTTTTGAGCGCGCCGTTTCTGGTTGCCGGCACGGACCACCTTTTGACCTGCCCCACGAGCTTAGCGACAGCGACAGCGAAGCCGCTTCGGCTCCGCGTTCTCAAACCGCCGATCGAGCTTCCGCAGACGAAGCTCTTTTTGTTCTGGCACGATCGAATGGATCGCGATGCCGCTCATCGATGGTTTCGCGAAACTCTGATCGAGTTGGTCGCCCAAAGCGGTTGATGGGCTGCATGAGCGCCATTCATGTCTGATATCGGAGCCATTCGCGACGCGGGGCCGATAGTTCGTGTGTTCAACCCCTGTCACGGAGATCAAGCCATGCGACACTTCACTTTCATCAGTCTTGCTCTTGCCCTCACCGCCGCGACCCAACCCACCTCGGCGCTGGCGGACGACCAGCTCGACCTCACGCTCGAGCCGGACGCAGCGCCCGCATACAAGCTCAGCTACGAGGAGTACAGGCTCGAGGAGCTCGAGCGCACCTCCAAGCGCTCCCGCAACGCCTTGATCGGCACTTCCGCCGCGGCCGCCGTGGGTCTCCTCCTCGTGATTCCGGCCGCCAGCAGTCAATGCAGCTCGGTCGAGGTCGGTGGCGAAAGCGACTACCAGTGCACGAGCGCCGGCGACACCCTCCTGAAGGTTGGGTCGCCCTTGGTCATCGGAGGTCTCACAGGTGCCCTCGTCTCAGGCATCATCCTCGGTGTCCGCAAGGGGAAGATGCGCAGGCTCAACGACAGTTTCCAGCCTACGAGGACCCGGGCCGTGCAATGGGAAGAGCGCAGCTCCCGATTCGTGTTCTAGCCATCGCACCAAGCCTTCGAGGTTTCTGAACCCGATGCGCTATGGTCCGCGTCATGGTGAAGAAGGCGACGCTGAAGCGAGTTCTGAAGCGCAAACCCGTCCTAGGGTGGGCCCTCTATGACTGGGGCAACTCCGCCTTCGCGACCACGGTCATGGCGGGGCTCTTTCCAGTCTTCTACAGCGCGGTCACGCGGGACATCAGCGCGGAAGATTCGAGCTTCTACTTCAACCTGACGCTGGCGGCGGCGAGCGTCCTCATTGCGGTATCCGCTCCCATCCTCGGTGCGATCTCCGATCGGGGCGGTAGCCGCAAGAAGTTTCTGGTCTTCTTCGCGAGCCTCGGGATTCTCATGTCGGGCAGCCTCGCTTGGGTCCATGCGGGGCATTGGTGGATGGGGCTGGTGCTCTACGGGCTTGGTACGGTTGGGTTCTCCGGGGCCAACGTGTTTTACGACTCGATGCTCGTGGACGTCGCCGACGACGACGAGCTCGACCTCGTATCGGCGCTTGGCTACTCGGCTGGATACATCGGCGGTGGCCTTCTGTTCCTGGTGAACGTGCTGATGGTGCAGAAGCCCGAGTGGTTTGGCCTCGCTGGTGCGGGCGCTGCGGTCGAGGCCTCCTTCCTGAGCGTTGCGGTCTGGTGGGCGCTGTTCACCGTGCCGCTATTGCGTTGGGTCGAGGAGACGCCGACGCCGGATCAGGCACCGCCACTCGAAGCGGTGCGGCAGGGGATCGCGCAGCTTGTGGATACCCTCAAGGCGATCCGCAGCTTCAAGACGCTTCTCCTCTTCTTGGTCGCGTACTGGATCTATATCGATGGCGTCAACACAGTCATCAAGACCGCCGTGTTCTTCGGCGATCGCATTCTCGGCCTCGACCAAGGTGCGCTGATCACTGCGCTGCTACTCACCCAGTTCGTCGCTTTTCCGGCTGCACTTGCGTTCGGCGCGCTCGGTCAGCGCATAGGCCCCAAGCCATCGATCCTGATCGGTATCGGCGTCTACCTCGCAGCGTTGTTCTATGCGTGGCAGTTCCTCACGGACGAAGGCGACTTCTATCTCCTCGCCGTGGCGATCGGCTTGGTGCAGGGTGGGGTGCAAAGCCTCTCCCGCTCGCTTTATGCCCGTCTCGTGCCACCCTCGAAGTCCGCCGAGTTCTTCGGCTTCTTCAACATGGTCGGGAAGTTCGCGACGATTTTCGGGCCGCTTCTGATGGCGCTAACCCCGAAGCTCATCGTCGGGGCAACGGACAGAGACAGCATCATTTCGCTCTCGTTGCTGTTCGTCGTTGGTGGATTTCTGCTCAGCCGCGTTCGCGTGGAAGAGGGTGTCGAAACGGCGCGTCGCTTCGACGCATGATGCCTTGGAACCACTAGCTCGTTCCGAGGTCGTAGATCTCTCGGATCTTCGCGAGGATGCTTTCGAACGGGATCTTGAGGTCGTGCAAAACCCCGTCGCTGATGTCGTACACCCAACCATGCACCTCGGGATACCCCTCGCTCAAGTACGTCTTCTGAACCACCGCTGTCTTGATCACGTTGATGGCCTGTTCCTGCACATTGAGCTCGATGAGACGTCGGTAGCGGGCTTCGTCATCCTCGATCGCATCCAACTCGTTCTGGTAGAGACGATAGACATCGCGAATTTCACGGAGCCAGCCGTTCAGGATGCCGAGGTCGGCGGCCTGCATCGCTGCCTTGACACCACCGCAGCCGTAGTGGCCGCACACGACGATGTGTTTTACGCTCAGATGAGCCACCGCGTACTCGATGACCGACTGCGCGTTGATGTCGGTGTTGACGACGAGATTGGCGACGTTCCGGTGAACGAAGACTTCTCCCGGAATCAAGCCCATGATTTCGTTGGCGGGGACACGACTGTCGGCGCACCCGATGAAGAGGAAGTCGGGGTCTTGTCCGCCGGAGAGCCGCTTGAAGAAATCGGGATCCGCGTCTGTCTTCTCCGCGACCCATCGGCGATTGTTTTCGAAGACCTCATCGTAGCTCGGCATCGGTCCGATTATCGGCGTCTGAGGTCTCCCGTCTAGCCCCATCTCCTCTTGATGAGCACAAATTGCGGTCAAGCAGGCTCGGAGGCTACCCTCAGCGTGCAATGGAAACCCTTTGTCATGAGCTTGGTCACGACGGACGCCTCTCCGCCGTTGCTCTGAGCGACGCACTCGGGCGCTGGCGCAGTGGGGACGGGGCGTTTTGGCTCGACCTCGAGGCGTATGATGAGACTTCGCTTCGAGCCCTCCTCACACAAATCGAGGTCAACGAGTTCCTGAAGAACCGATGTCTTCGTTCAGGCTTCACCACCGTCGTGGTTTCCAGCCATCAAGGCACGTTCGTGAATGTGATGGTCTTTGCGGATCGGAGCTGTACCCGGAGGGTGCCTGTGAGCGCGCTTGCGCTGCGGAACCTCCTGATCACGATGAAGTCCGAGCCCATCGAGGAGCCGGTATCGATACCCGATGCCATCCAAAGCCTCGAGATGAGCGCGCTCAACACAGAGGCCGTCTTGTGCGCGGTTCTGTTCGAGCACGCGATGGTCACGGGACGCCAGGCACACGCACTTCGAGAAAGCGTTCTCGAGCTTGGGGAGCGCATGGATCGTGATGTCGAGAGCGTGAGCCCCGAAGAGCTCGAAGATCTCGTCCACTCGATTTTGCTCACCCTCGCGGTCGCCGACGAACAGGCCGAGGCATTCGCGCTCCTGCCCAACGCACGAAGCGATGGGTTCCACGCCACTGAGATCCAATCGTCGCTCGGCCTCTTGGACACCGGGGCGGCATCGACCGAACGTCTCGCGCGGCGCCTCGACGATCGAATGGAGAACCTGGTTCGCCGCAAGCAAGACTACAAGCAAGTGCTCCTCAATCGCAGAATCGCGATGCTCACGATTCTCTCCGCGATCTTCATGCCGCTGACCTTGCTCACTGGCATTTGGGGTATGAACTTCGAGCACATGCCCGAGCTCGATAACCCCTACGCTTACCCGGCGGCCCTCGGGCTCATGGCGACGCTCGGCCTCGGCGGCGCTTGGGCGTTCTACAAGCGCGGCTGGTTCGGTTAGGCTTCAGCGAGTAGAGGATGCGAGAGAGCGAGCCGCATGCATGAGTACGACTACATCGTGGTGGGCTCGGGGTCGGCCGGTGCGATCATTGCCGCCCGTTTGGCGGAGGACCCGGGCACGACGGTGCTATTGCTCGAGGCTGGCGGCAGCGACCGCACGACTTTCGTTCGTAAGCCCGGGATGATCAGCCTCGTCCATCAGATCGAACCGCTCAAGAAGAAGCTGGATTGGGGCTTCCACACCGTCCCGCAACAGAGCTTGAATGGCCGTCGTATCACTTTCACGCGCGGGAAGGTGGTCGGAGGATCGAGCTCCGTCAACGGCATGATCTATCTTCGGGGGAACAAACAGAACTACGATGACTGGGCGGCCCGGGGTTGTGAAGGATGGAGCTTTGCTGACGTCCTTCCCTTCTACAAGAAGCTCGAAGACCACCAGGACGGAGAGAGCGAGTATCACGGTGAGGGCGGCCCTATTCGCGTGAGCCGTCATCCCGACGATGAGCTCAGCCCAGTTTCTATTGCGTTCCTCGACGCCGTTGCCGACGTCTGCGACGTCCCCATTCTCGATGATTTCAACGGCGCGAATCAAAACTGCGCGAGCATTCTCCAGATGTCGTGCGCGAGCGGAGCGCGGAGCGGAACCGGGGAGGGGTACGTGCAGCCAAGCCTTCTCAGGCCGAACTTCAGCCTCGAGATGCGGGCGCTAGTTCGGCGAGTGGTCATCGAAGGGGGCCGCGCGCTTGGCATCGAATACGAGCAGGGCGGACAGCAAGTGGTCGTGAAAGCCAATCGCGAAGTCATCCTGTCGGGAGGTGCGATAGGATCCCCACAGATCCTCATGCTCTCGGGCATCGGTCCCGCCGACCATCTTCGCGAGCATGGAATCGACGTGGCGCTCGACCTGCCAGGCGTCGGGCAGAACTTACACGATCATCTCCTCGTACCCTTGGTGTACCGCTCACGCACCAGCCTTCACCGCGGCACGGCCGCACACTTCTTCGGTGGCATGATCAGGGAGTACATGCTGGGCGATAGCTGGTTTGGGCGAACGGTTTTCGAGGCATGCGCTTTCGTCAGGAGTCAGCCGGCAGCTCGTCTTCCCGACTTGCAGCTTCACACACTCCCTTGGGGCTACCCAGCACCGAACAGCGACGGCCCCGGGCGCCCCTACGTCGACCCAGGGTATTGTTTTTCGATCCTGCCGACTCTTCTTTACCCAAAGAGCCGAGGAGAGGTGCGGCTCGCCTCGGCCAACGCAGCGCATGCTCCGCTCATCGACCCCGCGTACCTGAGCGAGCCCGAGGACCTGCAGTTCTTTCTTCGCGCGATTCGGATCGTGCGCGAGATCTCAGCGCACCCTGTCCTTGGCGACCATCTAGCCGAAGAGCTCGAGCCAGGCGCCGATCGGGTGGGTGACGACGTGCTCATCGACGAGATCCGTCTCCGCGCCGGTACGGTCTACCACCCCGTCGGTACCTGCAAGATGGGCGTCGACGAGATGGCAGTCGTGGATCCTCGATTGCGCGTTCGTGGGATCGAAGGGCTACGCGTCGCCGACGCTTCGATCATGCCCGAAGTGACCGGTAGCAACACGAATGCGCCTAGCATGATGATCGGCGAACGGGCCGCTGCGTTGATTCAAAACGGATAGGCCTGAATCGTGTCGAGAGCCATGCTCATCAGCATGTGGATGGCTTCAGGCGAATCCATCGGAATTCCAGCGGCCCCGCCGCCGTAGATTGCCGAGCTCTTCGGCTCGGAGCCTCGATTTCGGAGCGCGTAGGGCACCGCCTCGCCGAGGTCCGTCGCGAACGCGGCTGCAATTCCTTCCCGGGTCTGCGGCCGGGTCACACACATGTGAATCGCCGCTGGATGCTGTTGGCCGTTGAAACGCCAGCCTCGCGTCTTCATGAAATCGTTTACGTGATAGATGTTGAACTCGTCCGATCGGAACGCGAAGCAGAAAGTAGGCTTGCCCATCAGCGAGAGCTCAGGGTGGCTCTTTACAGAGTCTTGCATTTCGAATGACGTCTCGAAGATCTGCTTCGCATATCGGAGATATCCTTCCCGGCCGTATCGCACCATGGCAGCCCAAGTGGCCGCTATGAGCCCACCGGACCTGCTGCCCGCGAGCCCGTTCGAGGCATAGATGCCGCCCTGCCACATCGGCTCGATGTGATACTGGTGCTTGCGAAAAGACGTGTCCCGATAGAGCACGACCGACGTACCCTTGAGTCCATAGCCGAATTTGTGGGTGTCCGCGGAGATCGAGGTGACGCCCGGAAGTCGGAAGTCGAACACGGGAATGTCGTAGCCGAGAGCCTCCCCCCAAGGGAGGATGAAGCCGCCGAGACAGCCGTCGACGTGAAGGCCAATGCCGTGTTTCACAGCGAGGTTGGAAAGCTCTTCGATGGGGTCGATCGTCCCGTAGGGATAGTTCCCAGCGGAACCCACGAGCGCGATGGTGCGTTCGTCGATGTGGTCGCGCACGAAGTCCACATCCACGAGGGTCGTCGCCGGGTTCATTGGGGCGGTGATCACGGCGATCCCGAGCAGATGGGCACCCTTTCGAAAAGCCGCATGCGCGGTCTCGGGAACGATGATGTTGGGCCGATCGATTCCGCGTTCGCCGCGCGCCTTGTCCCGGTAGACCAGGAGTGGGTTGATGATACTTTCCGTGCCGCCGAAACCGACCGCGCCGCATGCCTTGTGCTGCGAGTCGTGCTTCGTCACCGCGCTGCCGTGCAGCATGTCCACAGCCATCGCGATGATGTCCGACTCGAAGCGCGTCATGCTCGGGCAGATGTCTCGCTGAAGTGAGTTCACGTAGGAGAAGAGTGAGAACACCGAGTTCAAGAAGTCGTAGTGCTCGTGGTCGCCGCTGTACATCGTGCCTGAGCACCTGCCGTTCTCCCAAACTTGGTCTTCCTTTCTCGCGATCGCGCGAAGCTCTTCCAGAATCGAATCCGTCGAACGTCCCTCTTCGGGAAACGTTCGGATCACCCCGTATTCGTCGGCGTACGGATAAAGGCCTTTCATCAGCTCTTCGATCGTGTTGCTCATGATTCGCTCCCAGCATTCAACGCGCGAAATACAGCACGGTTTCTTTTGAACACGCGGACGAACTGCGTGAACATCTCGTCATATAGGGCCGACACGCCTCCGCGCGGCTCATAAGTGGCGGCGATCGGGACCCGCGTCTCGATTTGGTCGAGCGGCAGCTCTCCGAGTTGATGAAAGCCGAGCATCGCAACCCCGCGGCTGACGGCGTACTCCGGGTCTGCGAGCTGCTCGACGGGTCGTTTGAAAACGTCGGCAAAGATCTGCGCCCAGGCGGAAGAAAGAGCGCCGCCCCCATAGAGCTTGATCCGAGATATGTCGCGCTTCGAGAAGCGCGCCACACGGTCTTGGACCCAACGTAGGTTGAACGCCACGCCTTCGAGCACCGCACGCGCGAGGTGTTCTCGGGTCGTGGTCAGTGAGAGGTTCAAGAACCCGCCGCGGACCTTTCCGTCCTCCGCGGGGGTGATCGAGCCCGTGAGCCAGGGTAAGAAGAGCACTCCGTCGCTACCGGGGGCGATGCCGGCAATGGCGCGTTCCAGGGCCGCGAATTTCTCTTCAAGGGCGTGGTCACCGAATTCGTCGGTCGCGAAGACGAGACGCTCCAGAAAGTATTCGAGCGCACCGCCACCGATACCCGCCTCGGCCATCACGAAGTACCGATCGGGAATCGGGCAGGGCATGCTGACCAGCGAGTTGATGATGTCGGTCTTTTTGAAGTCTACGTGAGTGATACACACGGCCGTGGTCCCGATCGAGATCCCGGCATGATCACCCGAGAAGGCGTAGGCGCCGATGCCACCGGCTTGTGTGTCGTTGATGCCTGGGAACACACGCGTATCGCGAGACAGGCCGAGGCGCTCCGCGACCTCGGGGAGGAGTCGACCGATCGGCTCGTCGACTGGCACGAGCTCCGGAAGCTTCGCCTCGCCGACGCCCGACCACTTCACCAACGCGGGATGATAACCGGACCGTGATCGCCGATTGTCGGTAAGAAGAAACATGAAGCTCGAACACATGTTTGTCACGAGTCGCCCCGAGAGGCGCGCGGTCACGTAGTCCGTCGGTTCGAGAAACGCGGCGGTGCGCTCGTATACCTCGGGCCGCGCCAACTTGATGAAGCGCATGTGCGCCATCGAATCCGCTCCGGAAGGAAGTGGTGGGATGCCATGAATCTGGAGCCAGCGAAGCATCTGCCATGGGTTTGGTTTCATGCCCCGCCCACCGGGGAGCCGCGCAAGAAGTTCCGGGCTGCCCCGCTTGTCCATCCACAGCACCATGTTGCCAACCGGCCGGCCATCCACGCCCACCGGCACGATCGACGAGTATTGGCTCGCGCATGCGACCCCGCGGATGACGCTGCGGTCCGAAATCGCGGCAAGCGCGTCGTCTGCAGCGCCGAGCACCGCATCCCAAACGAGCTCTGGGTCCTGCTCGGCCCCGTTGTCAGGCGTATGGATGGTCGGGACGGTGCGTCGGCCGATTCCGAGGAGCGACCCGTCGCGCGCGACGACCGCAGCCTTGACGTTCGTCGTTCCTAGATCGATGGCGAGAATTGGCATCGCAGCAGCGCTTGGCCTGAGGGCCGTTGTAGACGAGAATCCGAGACGCGAAAAGCACCGAGTCGCAATACCTGCGCCCCGGATGCTGATCGGCGATACTCTGCTCCGATGACAGCGAAGCGCGATCATGACCGGGTCGTAGTCCTCGGCGGCGCTTCGGGCGCCTGGGGTGACACTTCGTTTGCTGCGCCCCAGCTGCTCGATTCCGGCCGGTGCGACTACATTCTCTTCGAGGCGCTGGCCGAGATCACGATGGCCATTCTGGCGCGAGCCCGCCTCCGAGATCCATCCCTAGGATACGCCACCGACGTGATCGAGATGATCGGCCGTGACTTGCAGCGCATCGTCGAGCAGCGCGTGCGTATCGTCACCAACGCCGGAGGCGTCAATCCCCGCGCTGCCGCGATCCGGCTCGAGCGAATCGCCTCCAAAGCGGGCGTATCGCTGCGCGTCGCCTGGGTCGAGGGCGACAACCTGGTAACGCGCATGGAGGAGCTCGCAGCGCTGGGGCTCAAGGAGATGAGCGACGGCTCGGCCCTGGTCTCAGCGCCGCTGAGCTTCAACGCCTACCTCGGAGCCAGACCGATTAGCGCGGCGTTAGATGCGGGCGCAAACGTCGTCATCACCGGTCGTTGCGTCGACTCGGCGCTCGCGCTCGGTCCGCTGATCCACGAGTTCGGCTGGGGCACCAAAGATCTCGACCAGCTTGCTCAGGGCAGCCTCGCAGGCCACTTGCTCGAGTGCGGACCTCAGTCCACCGGCGGCCTGCTCACCGATTGGGAGGACGTGCCGGTCTGGCATGACCTAGGTTATCCGCTCGCCGAGTGCCGCGAAGATGGGTCGTTCGTCCTCACCAAGCCGGAAGGGACGGGCGGGTTGGTCGACCTTCGGACCGTCTCGGAACAGCTCTTGTATGAAATCGGTGACCCTTCGGCATATTTGCTTCCCGACGTAACATGCGACTGGAGGTACGTGGATCTCTTGCAGGTGGGACCGGACCGGGTCGAGGTCACTGGAGCGCGCGGAGAGCCGCCGCCGCCTACGCTCAAGGCGTGCGCACAAGTCATCGATGGCTACAAGGTGCTGGGGTTGGTCTTCATCGGTGGGCGAGACGCGACGAGAAAGGCCAAGCGCTTTGGGAGCGACTTCATCCGACGCGCGGAACGCCTCCTCGAGCGCGAAGGTTTCGGGCGGCTTCGAGACGTCGATATCGAGGTGCTCGGATCCGAGAGCACGTATGGGCCGCACTCTCGTGCCGAAGGTGTTCGAGAAGTCGTCGTCAAGGTCGCACTCCATCACGACAAGCGCGAGGCGCTTTCGGCGATCGTTCGGGAGCTAGGGTCGTTCGGCATGGCGGTGCCTGGCCTCACCGCCGGCGGCCGGGGCCTCCCGAAACCGACGCCACTCGTTCGTTTGAAATGCTATCTCATCCCCCGCAATCGATTTCATCCGACGATCCACATCGATGGGTCGACGCTGCACTGCGAAGAGCCGACCCTGCTGGGGCCCGAGCGCCGCAAGAAAGAAACGCCCGAAGAAGCGCCGCAGCCAATGGCATCGGAATTGGCGGCGGATGAATCAGTCGAGCTTCCGCTCATCGCGTTCGCTCATGCGCGGAGCGGCGACAAGGGCGACGACGCAAACATCGGTGTTCGCGCGCGCCATGCAGACTTCGTTCCGGTGATCCGCGCCGAGCTCACCGCACGACGAGTCGCCGCGTGGCTTGCCCATCGAGTGGAGGGATCCGTCGTTCGCTACGAGGTGCCTGGCGTTCACGCATTCAATTTCCTGCTGCACCATGCTCTCGGTGGTGGCGGGATTTCGTCTCTGCGCTTCGACCCACAGGGCAAAGCGTACGCCCAGCAACTGCTGGACATCCCGGTGCGTGTGCCGACGAGCTGGCTCGGTCACCCCGCCTTGATGGAGACTCCCGAGGTCGAGCAAGCTCGCGCACAGCGTGCACAGCGGTTAGTACATTGAGGAAATCACTCGGTCCCACGTTTCCTCTCTCGCTGCTGACCCGTGCGGCAGACCCAGTCCGGCACGGCTTGCTGCCGATCGATACCGAGCGCGTGATGAGATTCGCAGAGCGCATCAACGGCCTCCACGACTACGGGGGCGGTGACGTTCTAAATCGACTGGAAGAGACGGTGAGCTCGGTCCTCGAAGTCGACTGGAATGCGCTCGGCCGTTTCGGGCTTCGGTACATCTTGAACTGGCATCTCGGGAACCGGCTTCGACTCGTCGAGCTTCTGAAGCAGCGCCCGGATATTGCCCGGATCCCCATCGAGAGGCCGATCATCATCACCGGGCTTTTCCGCACGGGGACGACCTATCTCCACAACGTCCTGGCGGCAGATCCGAAGAGCCGTGCGGCGAGGACGTGGGAGCTCGCGCATCCGGTCGGCCGCAAGCGCGACTTGCTCGGTGACGAAAAATGGCGTCGATGGCGTGGCAGTCACGAGGTCGCAATGGACGAGATCATGATCCCCGAGCAAGCGGAAGCGCACAAAGTGACCCTCGATGGTTGGGAGGAGGATTTTTTCCTCCTCGAGAACGACATGGCGATCATGAAGCTCTTCGTCGGCATGGGCGATTACCGATACGCCATGCGCATGCTGGATTGGGACATGGTCGAGCCGTATCAGTGGCACAGAAAGCAGCTCCAGGTCCTGTGGACCCATCGCTCAGCGTCGCGCTGGCTCTTGAAGTGCCCATGGCATCTCTGGAACTTGAAGGCATTGCTCACCGTCTATCCCGATGCGTCCGTCATTCAAACGCACCGAGGGCTCGTTGATACCGTTGGCTCCCAGTGCAGCTTGAGCGCCCGCATTGCATCGAAGTTCCAACGAAACCTCGACTTGCACGATGTCGGTCGGTTTTGGGTGGACTACTCGCGGATCGGCGTCGAGCGAGGTCTGGAGGCTAGGTCGGCATTTCCCGGCGCCAGGATCCATGACGTTCGTTTGAGCGACCTCAAGGCCCGACCCCTCGAAGTCATCGAGGGAATCTACGAGTACTGCGATCTGCCGTTCGACGACGAGCTCGCTGCCAAGCTGCGGGCTCGGATCAAGGACGTCCCCACTGCCCAGCTCGGCGAGCACGACTACGAAATAGCGGACTATGGCCTCACGGAGACCGAGATCCAGAACGCGTTCTCGGGTTATCGCAAGCGCTTCGGCGTCTAGGGATCAAATCCGGTTCGAGTTGGGGTATGCTCGACGACCCCGCATGGCGCTGCACGAGCAACTCACCCGCGAGATCCGCACAGGACCTAGAGGTCCCCGCGTGGGCGCGTTCTTCGATCTAGACCAAACGCTCTTCGCGGGGTTCTCTGCGACCGCCTTCACCCGTGACCAGTTGTCTTCAGGCAGGCTCTCCCCGAAGGACTTGCTCGACTCCGCGCGAGCGACATTATCGTTCACGCTGGGGCGAACGGGATTCTCTTCGTTCGTCACTGCGACCTCTGCCGTCTACCGAGGGATGAAAGAGAGCGTGCTCGAAGAGGCTGGCCGTCACGCGTTCGA
Organism: Myxococcales bacterium; assembly: GCA_024640845.1. GTDB lineage: Bacteria > Myxococcota_A > Polyangia > Polyangiales > Houyiibacteriaceae > SG8-38. The sequence goes on from JAHEEE010000008.1 coordinate 27,011, forward strand.
GAAGTATCTAGCCACCGAGATCTATCCCGAGTCCCGCGCGCTCGTGAAGGCGCATCAAGACGCGGGCCACACGGTTGCAATCATCACTTCGGCGACGCGCTACCAGGCCGACCCGGTTGCCGAGGAGCTCGGCATCGAGCACGTGCTCTGCACGCGCCTGGAGGTCGACGACGGTGTACTCACGGGCGGGGTTATCCGACCGACGTGCTTCGGTGAGGGGAAGGCCGACGCCGCGCGAAGCCTGACTGCCAAATACGATCTCGACCTCGACCAGAGCTACTTCTACTCCGACAGTCATGAGGACCTGCCTCTCTTCGACATCGTTGGTCGCCCCCGCCCACTCAACCCGACTCGCCGGCTCGCTCAGATCGCCAAGGAACGGCAATGGCCCGTGCGGCGCTTCACGAGCCGTGGGACGCCGACCGTCGGCGATGTCGTTCGGACCGGTCTGATCTACGGTGCGCTCGCTCCGTCGGTCGTCTTCGGCCTCGGCGCGGGCCTTCTCAACAGCTCCAAGCGCGAAGCATTCAACGTAATGGGCTCGGTTTGGGGCGACGTGGCCACGTCGGCGGCCGGGATCGATCTCCGCGTGAAGGGTGAAGAGTACTTGTGGTCGCATCGCCCAGCTGTGTTCATCTTCAACCACCAGAGCGGTCTCGAGCTGGTCCTTCTGCTCAAGATGCTTCGGCGCGACTTCACGGGGATTGCCAAGGAAGAGCTTCGCCACAATCCGATCTTCGGTCCGCTCTTTCAGGCGGCCGGCGTAGTCTTTGTCGACCGCACGAACACGGCGAAAGCAATCGAAGCGCTCGAGCCGGCGGTCGAGGCGCTCAAACAGGGTCGTTCGCTCATCATCGCGCCGGAAGGGACGCGCTCGAAGACTCCGTCGGTCGGACCCTTCAAGAAGGGAGCGTTCCGGTTGGCGATGCAAGCGGGAGTGCCCATCGTACCCATCGTGTTTCGCAACGTGCTGGATGCGCTTCCCAAGGGGGCAGCAATCGTTCGACCTGCGGTCGTCGAAGCCGTGGCGCTCCCCCCGATTGAGACGTCGTCGTGGACCTTGGACACGCTGGAAGCCGAGATCGAAGCCATTCGTTCCCAGTACGTCGAGATCCTCGAGGAGTCAGGAGAACAATCCTAGCCATGGACGAGGTCATCCAAGAAATCCTGAAAGAACCACGATTTCAAGAAGGCCTCTCCTCTCTCGCATCGGAGCTCGGAAAGTCGCGCGATGAGGTCGAGCGTCTGGCCGTGCGGTCGTTCACCGAGATGATCGCACGGCATGACCCGGCGGCGGTCGCGGCGTACAAGGCGATCGGTGCACTCTTCTCGCGGCGTTATCGTGTCGACGTCGACCACGGAGGGTTGAATCGATTGAGAGAGCTCGACCGTGAGCATGCGCTCATTTGGCTGCCCTCTCACCGCTCCTACCTCGACATGTTCTACCTCGAGCAGGTTGCACAGGAAGCAGGCATTCACCCCGCCTTCGTTCTCGGTGGCGACAATCTCGACTTCTGGCCCATCGGTCCCATTCTCCGCCGAGCCGGTGTGCTCTACATTCGACGGGACACCCAGGACGACCCGGTGTATCGCTTCGCGCTTCGTTCGTACCTCGGGCACATCGTCGCTACCGGCCAAAACCTGACCTGGTCGATCGAAGGCGGCCGTTCGCGCACCGGGAAACTCCGACCTCCCCGATATGGCGCGCTTCGCTACGTCGTGGACGCCGTTCGGAATACCGACGGCCCCGATGCGATGGTCGTTCCGGTATCGGTGGTTTATGAACAGCTTGCGGAGGTCGCCGCGATGACGGCGGAAGCTTTGGGCGGGAGCAAGAAGCCCGAAGGCATCGGGTGGCTGCTGCGTTTCGCTCGTACACAGCCCGGCCGCGTAAGTACCGTTCGGATCGACTTCGGCGAACCGATCCCGATGCGCGAGCGGATCGCGCAGATCGAACGCGATCCGCGTGCCAACGGCCAGGAGGTCGAGCGCTTTGCCCTCGAGGTCTGTCACCGAATCAATCGGGTCACCCCTGCGATTCCGACTGCCGTCGTGACACTCGCTTTGCTCGGAGCCGAGCGCGCGCTGACGCTCGACGAAACGGTCGAGGCGCTCGCCCCCATCATCGGCTATCTGAGCAGCCACCCGACCGCTCCTCACATGCTCGGCCCGGAGCTGAGAGACGCTGGTTGGGTCAGGGGCACGCTCGACCAACTGACCGATGCGGGGGTGTTGAACCGGTTCACCGCTGGCGATCAAACCGTCTGGTACATCGCCCCCGAGCAGCATCTCGTCGCCGCATTCTACCGGAATACGCTCATTCACCTCTTGGTGAACCGCTCCATCGCCGAGCTCGCGATGTTCATGGCGCGCGAGCACGCGACCGGGGACCTGCGCGAATCGATTTGGAATCACGCGATCAGCTTGCGGCAGCTGCTCAAGTTCGACTTCTTCTTCGCGACGCGCGCCGAGTTCAGTGAGGAGCTGATTGCGGAGGTCTGTCTCATCGACCCCGCCTGGGAAGGCCGTCAGGTTCGCGAGCCGGTCGTCACACGGGCGCAGATCGATCTTTGGTTCGAGCGTAGCAAACCCCACCTCGCGCACCTCATCCTCCGCCCTTTCTTCGACGCCTACCGCGTCGTGGCTGATCAACTCGTCCGTTGGCCGCACGATCGAGAGGTCGATCAGGAGATGCTCCTCGAACGCTGTCTCGGCTACGGTCAGCAACAGGTCCTTCAAGCGAAGCTTCACAGCGCCGAATCCGTGACACTCGAGCTCTTTCGCAACGCACTCAAGCTTGCGGACAACAAGGGCCTTCTCGTGGGTAAGGGTCGCGATCTCCACGAAAGACGCAAAGCATTTGCGGACAACCTCCGCGCCATCATCGATGATCTCGAGACGCTCAGCCGAATGCAGCGCGTGCACCCGTCTTGAGCTGGTTACAGATCGAAGCGCTGACAGTAGCTCGAGAAGCGGTCGCGGATCGCTCGGGGGTCGAGACCGAATCCCTCGGCGCTGTGCAAGTGACGGGCGCCCGGGCGCAGTCGCTTCCGAATCATGTACTCGCTCATGGCGTGGCGAGCTTCTCCGCCGAGGCTCATGCCGAGCGTGTGATACGCGCTCGCGATCGTGCCGACGGGGTCACGGGCGAGGTCCGGCGCCCTCAGGTGTGCGACGCGTCCCGCGGGGAGCTGGTCGACTCGTTGCACCGCGGGCTCGAGCCCTTGCACCAAGTAGCTCGACCAAAGCTCCGCGCCGACCGCGTTCGCGTGGACATCGCTGCTGAAGACCGAGCGCGCGTATGCGTACAAGCTGCAGATCGAGCTCAGCGTATCGACGGGATCCCGATGAATGAACACGAAGCGGGCGTCCGGAAACACCTCGAGAATCGCATCGACGAAGAACGTGTGGGTGGGGTCTTTGAGGACGAAACGCTTCCCGTACGGTCGCTGATGGTACGCGAGCTGCAACTGCCGTCGGTGATGACGGTAGGCGATCGTCGCGTCTTGCTCGAATAGCCAGTCCACGTACCCATTGACGCGGTACTGCACGTTGAGCTGCGGCGTTCGGAAGACATTGGTGAACATCCCGCGGCACTCGTCGGTCTGAAAGGCGTCCATCGGGTGAATCGCTTTGATGTTTGGAGACAAGATGTCGGCCATCTTCAGGAAGCGCGATAGTGTTCCCTGCGCTCGCGCCGGCCCTTCGGGTCGCGGTGTCGGATCAAAGCTTTCCCAATGAGGCAAGGTGCGATTGTCAGGATCCTCGCCAAGCAAGCGATGCAGAATCGTGGTCCCGCTGCGAAAGAGGCCGAGCACGAATAGCGGAGTGGGGAGCCGCGTGTGCACCACTTCAGGTTTGCGTCGGAGGGCTTGCTCGACGCGAAGGTGCGTGCTCGCCATACGCGTGCAGTCGAGCCAAGCTGCGATCTTGCCGATGAAGTTGAGCGCGGCGTCTTCATTGAGCGAACGCGTGAACGCATCCAAGGCGTCGCGTGTGTCTGGGGTCGGATCTCCTGCGTTAGGGTTTTGCCGCTGCGCGCGCTCCCACCAGATGTCCGAGCTAGGACGACCCACCGGTTCGAGCTCGCCTCCGATCGTGTTGATTGCGCGTACCCACCATGAGTGCGAGTCGTCGGCGTGTGTGAACTGCGGCACTAGCCTCTCGCGACGCGGCCGAGCTGCGATGGGTGCGGGCAACGGGAGGTCGAGGGCCACGGAGATGGGCGGGTGAGTGGATTCGCGGTTCATCCGAATTGGGCACGAACAAACCACGAATTGCAGCGCGCAAGTAGTTTTCTGCCTTTTCCGTTCCATGCGCGCGTGACCCGGCGGCATTCAGGGCGTAAAGTGAGCCCCACGATGATGCTGCGAAGTCTCCATCGTGCCCTCTGTCTTCCGAGCCTTGCCGTGCTGCTGGGCGCTGCCTCGGCGTCCGCCGATGTGCCGTCTGGGGATGGAATCACGGTTTCGATCAACACACTTGGTAGCGTCGCCGAGTATCCGGCGCTCACTCGCGGCCAAGTCGTCCTCATCAACGCGCAGCGTCTCGTCGTAACTCAGGAACCACAGCCGCTCGCGGCGGTCGCCGACGCTCCGCCGGATCCGCAGACGACCGAAGTCGAAGCCGACCGGCCTCTCGCGCCCAACAAGAGCGCGATCTGGGTGGCCGGGCACTGGATCTACGGCCCAACCGGTTTCTCGTGGGTCGCCGGCCGGTACATCGCACCGCGCGCTGGTCACGTGTTCGTGCCACCACGTTGGGCAGTCGAAGATGGGCAGCACCTCTTTTTCAATGGGTTCTTCGTTCCCCGGAACGTGTACGTTCGAAGTCACTTCAACCGCTACTACTACACGGGTGCTCCCAAGCGCGGCTCGCAGACTACGTATGGTCCGTACTGGCCGGTGGGTGCCCCTACGGGTGCGAACGACTCATTGACCAGCGTGCGCGCGCGCGATCCCTATTGGCCCATCGGCGCGCGCCGCTGACCCAAGAGCACGAACAAAGGGACGGCCCGAGAGGAGCGTCCCTTCGTTCGTCTTTGCTAGCTCCTAGATGAACATGTGCCACTGCATGATGAAGGAGTTGCCCTTGCGGCTTTCGACGGTTCCGCCGTTGTCCGCGTTATAGAAGATCGGCCGATTGCGATACTCGATGGTCACCTTGGCGTTGTGGCGGTGGATGAACAGGTTGAGGCCGACGCCCACGTGATGCATCCATTCTTCCAGCGCCTGGAAGCCCGAGCCCTGCCAGTTCACGTAGGGCTGAAACTTCAAATTTTTGGCGACGTGTCCGGGCATCATCACCCCGAACTCGGAGTACAGGCTGTGACCCGTGCCGATCATCGGATACTGGTTGCCAGTCCCGAGTGTCGTGGTTGAAGAGGTACCCGTGGCGGGGTTCGCGATCCCAACGAGGCGTAGGTTGTTCGGACCGTAGCTCTGATACTGATAGACCCCGTACCAGGTGACGGAACCGCCATCGTCGCCCCCGAATGGATGGTCGAGGAATAGGTCGGTCGAGCCGATCAGCACCGGCACGGCTTTGGAGGCGCCGGTGGCTTCGTCCGTCACGTACTGCGCTCCGTGGGGATGGGCGTAGCCTCCGAGGCCCCAGTTGAACACCTTCTTGGCCCCGAGGTAGGTCCCAACCGTGTAGGGGAGGACATTGGACTCCTCATCGAGGAACTGGAACATGAAGTAGGCCGCGTACGCCCATGCATTGGTGTAACGATAGTTCCCGGTCGCGCCAGCCGCGATCGGGGGGTTCAAATTCGTTGGCGGATCTCCAGTCGTGGCGCGTGCCGGCGTATCGACGTCAAACGGCGTAAACGGCCGGGTGACAGCGACGCGATAGTCGAAGAGCCCGAACTTTCCTTTCGCATAGATCCCGAATTGGCGTGCGAACTGGTCCTCCAGCTCGATCAATGGCCAGTTCATGATCGGGGCATCGAGGCTCATCAACGTGATGGTGCTCGCGTTGGTCTGGCGAGAGATGCCGTTCCAGTAAATCAGACCGCCGCCAAGGAAAAGGGCTTTGTTCCTGCTCAACTGGAACTCCACCCAGGCATCGTGGACGAAGATCTGCGGCTTCCGCGCATTCCGGAAGGTCTGGTTGTTGATGCCGAAGTGAAACAACAAAAACGTGCGCGGGAAGATCTGACCGAACATCAAGAAACGAGCGCGGCGGATCAGGATGTCTTCGTACCAATCATTGGTGTCCCCCAATACCTCGCTGCCTGGGTTCAACTGAATCGCGCGGGACCAGATCTGAAGCCACGTGGCGATTCGAAAGTAGAGCGTCCCGTCGTCGTTGAGGCTCCACTGGAGCTTCTTTGCCTGTCCATCCGCTGACACGAGTCCCACACCGGTGCCCGGCACAGGCTCGGGCTCCGGCGCCAACTTGCGCCCCGCGAGCGCCATCTGGCGCTTCGCTTCCTCGAGGTCCCGCTCCGCCTGCTCAATCCTCCGCTGGGCCTCGTCGAGCTGCTGCTCGGTGAGCATCTCGTCCGTGACGCCCAGGTCGCTGTCGACTTCGGTCGTCGTCTCGAACGCGTCCACTTCCGTGGCGTCGTCCGCAGCGTCGATCGCCGTCTCGCCCGGCACTACAAGGACTTGTGCAGCCGCCCATGCTGGAACGAGACCAGCCATTGCAATCGCTGCGACGGCAGCTATCCAGGCGCACCTCGCATGTTGCGGCTCACGGCCGCCTTTCAGTTCTTCCCTCATCACAACCTCCTCTCAGCTTCGACTCAGCCGCTAGTGCATGCCGGTAGGTGCTTTCGCTCCGACGGGAACGCGGATGTGCTCCACCATCTCCTGAACTTCCTGGGGCGGCGGCGGCGTGAACCGACCCACCACGAGCGCAACGACGAAGTTGAGCAGCATGCCAAGTGCGCCGATGCCCTCAGGCGAGATGCCGAACCAGAACTGGTCTGGCGTGCCACCCATGAACTTGAAGTAGATGATGTACGCCGCGGTGAAGATGATCCCCGCGAGCATGCCGCTGATGACGCCCTCACGGTTGGCCTTCTTCGAGAAGATCCCGAGGATGATTGCCGGGAAGAACGACGAGCAAGCGAGTCCGAACGCGAACGCGACGACTTGCGCCACGAAGCCTGGTGGATTGATGCCGAAGTAGCCGGCGATCAAGACCGCGACGCCCGCCGCAACACGCGCGGCAAGGAGCTCCTGCTTCTCGGTGATCGACGGGACGAACACGCGTTTGAGCAGGTCGTGGCTGATCGACGTGCTGACGACGAGCAGCAGCCCGGCCGCCGTCGAGAGAGCGGCTGCCAACCCGCCTGCAGCGACCAATGCGATGACCCACGCGGGTAGCTGCGCGATCTCGGGGTTTGCGAGCACGATGATGTCTCTGTCCACGTAGAGCTCGTTATCGCTGTCGGGATTGGGATTGCTCACGACCCGCTCTCCGTGCGCGCCCCGCTGCTCCGTGAATTCCGGCTTGCCTGCCAGGGCGTTGCCCGCGACGTACTGGACCTTGCCGTCGTCGTTCTTGTCGACCCATGCGAGGAGGCCGGTGTCCTCCCAAGTCTTGAACCACTGCGGAATCGACTTTTGTCCCTCGACCGAGGCGTAGCTCGCACCGCTGACCGCCTCGATCAGATTGGTGCGCGCGAACGCAGCGACGGCGGGAGCGGTCGTGTAGAGCAGGGCGATGAAGAAGAGCGCCCAGCCGACGCTGCGCCGTGCGTCACGCACCTTCGGCACGGTGTAGAACCGCACGATGACGTGCGGCAGCCCGGCTGTGCCGGCCATCAGCGCGCCCGTGATGCACAACACGTCCAGCATCGATTTGCTACCCGATGTGTACTCGGCAAAACCAAGCTCCGTGTTGAGCTGGTTGAGCTTGTCCATCAGCTTGATGCTTTCGCCACCGGAGATCTGCGACCCAATCTCACCGCCGAGCGAGGCACCGAACCCGATCTGTGGGATCAGATGGTCGGTGAGAAGAATGCTGATGAAGATCGCCGGAACCAGGTAGGCGAAGATCAGCACGCAGTACTGTGCCGCCTGGGTATAGGTGATTCCCTTCATTCCGCCGAGGACCGCGTAAAAGAAGACGATCGCCATCCCGATGGCGACACCGATGTTGATTTCGACCTCGAGGAAGCGGCTGAAGACGACGCCGACACCCCGCATCTGCCCTGCCACGTAGGTGAAGGAAACGAACACAGCGCAAAGGACGGCGACGATGCGGGCGCTGTTCGAGTAATAGCGGTCGCCGACGAAGTCGGGGACGGTGAACTTCCCGAACTTGCGGAGATATGGAGCAAGCAGGAGCGCCAACAGCACGTACCCGCCGGTCCATCCCATGAGATAAACGGCACCGTCGTACCCCATGAACGAGATCAAGCCCGCCATACTGATGAACGACGCCGCGCTCATCCAGTCAGCGCCCGTTGCCATGCCGTTGACGACGGGATGCACCCCGCGTCCAGCGATGTAGAAATCACCTGTCGTGCTCGCTCGCGACCAGATAGCGATGCCGATGTAGAGCGCGAAAGTCGCACCAACGATGAGGAATGTCCAAGCCTGTACGTCCATTGTTCTCTCCTTCTTCGACTCGAACGATTAGTCCTCGTGTACGTCAAACTCTCTATCGAGCTTGTTCATCAAACGTGTGTAGAGGAAGATCAGAACCACGAACACGTAGATCGAGCCCTGCTGCGCAAACCAGAAGCCGAGCTTGAAACCAGTGCCGGGGATCGTGTACTCGTCCAATGCGCCAACCCATAGGATCCCTGCGCCGTAGGAGACGACCCACCAGACGGCCAGTAGGATTACTAAGAGCCGGAGGTTTCTCTTCCAGTAGCGATCGGCGACGTCTTGGGTGTGTCTCGCACTGCGCGCTTCTTCCGAATCAGTCATTGTTGCTCCTGTTTCTCCGCCTGCAGCGGCTCAGTCCTTTTTCAGTAGCGCCTCGACCACGGATGGGTCGGCGAGCGTCGAAATGTCTCCGAGTTGGTTTCCCTCGCCGGCAGCGATCTTGCGGAGGATTCGCCGCATGATCTTGCCCGAGCGCGTCTTCGGTAGGCCGCCTACGACCCGAATCTCGTCCGGCGTCGCAATGGGACCAATCACCTGGCGCACCTGTTCTTTCAGAGCGCCCTGAAGCTCACCTGGCTCGTAGTCGCCGCCCGCGATGGGTACGACGAATGCGAAGATGCCCTGGCCCTTGATCTCGTGTGGGCAGGGTACGACCGCGGCTTCTGCGACAGCTTGGTGCGCGACGAGGGCGCTTTCGACCTCGGCGGTGCCCAGTCTGTGTCCGGACACGTTGATCACGTCATCGACGCGACCCGTGATCCAGTAGTAGCCATCCGCGTCACGCTTGCACCCGTCGCCGGTGAAGTAGTGGGGCGGGTACTGCGAGAAGTAGGTCTCGAGGAAACGTTTGTGGTCGCCGTGGATCGTGCGCGCTTGCCCCGGCCAGGGGTGCTTGATGCAAAGGTAGCCGCTGACGTCGTTGCCCTCGATGACCTTGCCCTCTTGATCGACGAGGATCGGCTCGATGCCGAACAGTGGAAAAGTTGCAGAGCCGGGCTTGGTCGGCGTCGCATGTGGAAGCGGGCTAATCAAGATCCCGCCGGTTTCCGTTTGCCACCAAGTGTCGACGATTGGCACCTTTCCGTTGCCAACCACCTCGTTGTACCAATTCCAAACCTCGGGGTTGATGGGCTCGCCGACCGTGCCGAGGACGCGCAACGACTCGCGGCTCGAGCCCTTTACCGGCTCCGAGCCCTCTCGCATGAGGGCTCGGAGCGCGGTGGGCGAGGTGTAGAGCGTCGTCGCGCCGATGTCGTCGATGACGTTCCAGTACCTACTTGCGTCCGGGTATGTCGGGACCGATTCGAACATGACGGTGGTGACGCCGTTCGCCAGCGGTCCGTAGATGATGTAGCTGTGGCCGGTGATCCATCCGATGTCTGCGGCGCAGAAGTGAATGTCGTCCTCGGAGATGTCGAAGACGTACTTGAAGGTCGATGCCACATAGGTGAGGTAGCCCGCGGTGGTGTGAACCAGACCCTTCGGCTTACCCGTCGACCCGGAGGTATAGAGAATGAAGAGAGGGTCTTCGGAGGCCATCCACTCCGAAGGGCAGGTGATGCGCTGTTGGGCGGTGGCTTCGTGCATCCAGATGTCGCGACCATGCTCCATTTTCGTTTCGGCGTCGGTGCGCTGGACGACCAGCACCTTCTCCACGACTCCGAGGCCCTCGACTGCGTCATCGGTGATTCTCTTGAGTGGAATTCGCTTCGAGCCGCGGAGACCCTCATTGGCAGTGACGACGACCTTCGCTTGTGCGTCGATGATGCGGTCACGGAGTGCGTCGGCACTGAACCCGCCGAATACGATCGAATGCACGGCACCGATTCGAGCGCAGGCGAGCATTGTATAGGCGAGCTCCGGGATCATCGGGAGATAGATGCAAACTCGATCGCCCTTTCGAACACCAAGCGATTTCAGAGTGTTTGCGACCCGCCCGACCTGAATTTTCAGCTCCGCGAAGGAGATGTGTTGATACTCGCCCGGTTCGTCCGCGACGAAGATGATCGCCGTCTTTTCCGGGTTCTTCGCCACGTGCCGGTCGACGCAGTTGACGGTGGCATTGAGTCGCCCTCCGCCGAACCAGACGAACTCGCCCGGTCCATGCTCTTCGAAGACGCTGTGCGGTTCGTAGAACCAATGCAGCTCTTTGCTCTGCGCCTTCCAATAGTCGAGGTTGTCGGTAAGGCTGTAGTGGTAGAGGGCCTGGTAGTCCTCCATGTCAGCAATACGTCGTCTTGTATCGAGCGTCGGTTGTGAGAGTGTCATCGGTACACCTTACACAGGGGTCGCCGTGCGTAGACGCAAGAGATGTACCAAAGCCGATCGACGCGAAACGACTTCGAAACTTCGTCTAACGCGTCGCGGCAAGCGTTACGATTCGTAGCAAGACGCTACGCTTCGAAACGTTACCGAAACACCCAAGTCACCTATTCGGGTGGTCTTGAGTCGCGTCGTGGAATGCCCATGCGTTGGCGGCGTTCCCAAAGCGTCTTGCGGCTGATGCCGAGCTTCTTCGCAAGCTCGGTCTCGCTGAGCTCATGCTGATGCGAAAGGACGAAGCGGCGAAGGTAGCCTTCGAGTGAAGGGTCCTCGCCAAAACCTTCAGGGTCAATTTCCTCGGGCGCATTCGAAGAGGGCAAGCCGAGCAGAGCTTCGGTGATCGGACCTGATTCGTGCAGGATCACCGCGCGCTCTATGGCATGTTGGAGCTCTCGCACGTTCCCTGGCCACTTGTAGCGTTTCATCGCCGCGGCGGCGCTGTCGCCGAGCTCGAGCGGCGGCTTTCCAAGCTTCGCGGCGGCCCTCGCGAGGAACACTTCTGCAAGCGCCAAGATGTCGTCCACCCGCTCGCATAGGGGCGCCAGCTTGATTTCCATGACCTTGAGGCGGAAGTAGAGATCCGTCCGAAATTCCTGGTGTTCGACGAGCTTCGGGAGGTCGCGATGGGTCGCCGCAATCAGCCGGATGTCGACCGCCTCGGCCTTGCGGGCGCCGACGCGGCGGACCTCGCGCTGTTGTAGCATCCGCAGCAACCGGGCTTGCGCCGCCGAGGTGAGCTCACCGATCTCGTCGAGAAATAGCGTCCCCCCGTTTGCGGCGTGCACAAGCCCTTCTTGGCGGCTCAGTGCGCCAGTGAACGCGCCCTTCTCGTGCCCGAATAGCTCGGATTCGAGGAGTGTGTCGGGAATCGATGCACAGTTGACGGCCACGAACGCGCCGGTCCGCCCGCTATGGTTGTGTACCGCCCGCGCAATGAGCTCCTTGCCCGTGCCCGACTCACCAAGGATGAGCACCGTGGCTTCCGTTGGGGCGACCTTGCGGGCCCATCGCAGGGCTTCTCGCATCGGGCTCGATTCGGCGGCGACGATTTCGTATGGGTCGCCGACGCCGTCAGAGTCGCCGGTCCGGTTGAGCGCATGGTGACGGAGCACCCGAGTGACGGCTGTGCTGAGCGCTTCGGGCTCGAACGGCTTGGAGAGATAGTCTGCCGCGCCGCGCTTCATCGCATCGACCGCAGCGCTCACGGAACCATACGCCGTCATCACGATCACGGGGATCTGCCCGACCCGCTCGATGAGCACGTCGCCGGTCTCGCCAGTCAATCTCACGTCCGTGATCACGAGGTCGAAGGACTGCAGATGCTGCCTCTCCGCCTCCGGAACACCGCCGACGTCCACGACCTCGTGCCCGTCACGCGTGAGGATACGCTTGATCTCGGCTCGAATGACACGCTCGTCCTCCACCAAAAGGATCTTCGCCACCGGTGATTAGTACCAAAGGATAGTAGCGTCCTTCAATCCCTCAATTTTCATAGGCTTTGAGGGTGACTGTGAAGCGGCTGCCTCGTGGGGAGCGCGGCTCGTGGGTGAGCGAGCCGCCGAAGCGCTCCACGATTTGGCGGGACAACGAGAGACCGAGACCCGTGCCCTGGCCATCGGGCTTGGTGGTGAAGAACGGCTCAAACACGCGCTCCCGAAGCTCCTCCGGGATCCCGGGCCCTTCATCGTCTACCTCGACGCGGACCGTCCCATTGTCGAGACGTGTACGGACGTACACCGTCGCGCCCCTCGGGCATGCCTGGCGCGCGTTGTTGAGCAGGTTGACGAGGACTTGCGTCAGACCGTCGGGTGTAGCCATGGCAGGCCGGTCGGCGCTCAGGTCGAGATCGATGCGACAGCCTTCCATTTCGAGCTTGGCAAGCTCGACTGCGGCCTTCACGACGCGCGCCACCGGAATGGCCTGCAACTCCACCGGCGTTTCGTCGCGTCGACTGAAAGCGAGCAAGCTCTGCACGATGCCGTGAATTCGCTTCGCTTCGTCGACGATGATCCCCAAGCGCTCGTGGGCATCCTCGGCGCCAGGGTCGCTAGCGAGATTCTTGGCGACCATGAGGATTCCCGTGAGCGGGTTCCCGACCTCGTGCGCGACGCCCGACGCGAGGGTACCGATCGACGAAAGCCGATCTTTGTGTGCCACGTGTCGCTCCAACTGGCGAAGCGCGGTAATGTCTTCGACCACGAACACGCGCCCCTCCTCTGGCTCGCCCGGAATGATCGCGGTCTGCGCGCGAAGCTCTATCTTCCTGTCACCCAAGTCGTATTCACGCTCGATCGCCGAGCCGGACGGCTGATGCGCCAGCTCGTCGAACAGCGGCCACCACGGGCTCGGGATCTCGCACAATGGGTTGCCGCAGATGTCGTCTTCTTCGAGTCCCGACATGCGTTCGAGCTGAGCGTTCCAAACGACGACGTCTTCGTGGTCATCAACCGTGCAGACACCCACAGGGAGCTCCGACATGAGCAGCGACAAGTAACGGCGCGCGGCGTGGGCCGGCGACGGACGCTGCTCGGCTCCGAGGGAATCGAGCTCTCGAAACGCGCGGAGGCGTTCGGCGAGCGCGTCTGTTCGCATTGGTCGGCCACCCTGTACGTAGGTGCGCGCCGCGAGGGGGCCGATTCTTTCGCTGAGTCGCCCTTCGAGCTCGGTGATCAACCGCAGTAGCTCGGGGCGATCGCGCGGCGGCCAATATACGTCCGCGGCGGCTGCGGCCCCATAGATCTCGTCAATCGCGGTGCGTTTTCCGACGTACGATGTCAGGCGCTCGAGGAGGGCTTCAGCCGAATCGGGTACCTGCAGCAATCGAGTCACTCGGGGCTCGCGGCATGCCTCGGCGGCGTTGCGTTCCTCGGTGGAACGGGTGGTCAGTAGCGAGACGCCAACGAAGACGAACGCGTGGGCCGTGAAGCTAAGCCAGATGGTGGGGCCGCGCGCGGCGGGGTCCATGAAGCCAAACAACGCGTAGAGGCCGGAAACGTCGACCTGGATCCCGAACAGCGGGGTTGCGGTGAGGACCGCCCAGGAGGCGGCCCCGACGATGAGGCCCCAGAGCACACCTTCTCGCGTCGCCCGCCGCCAAAAGAGAGTTCCGATCAGGCCGGGCAACAAGTGGGTGACTGCGAGGAACGACGCAAGGCCGAGGTCGACGAGCGATCGCGTGCGCGGAAGCGTGAAGTGGATGAGCAACCCGGCCAGGATGACTGCGATGATCGTCGACCGGCGGAAGACCGCCCACCGGGTCAACAGCGACTGCGGCGACGGCAAGAGCAATGGCGGAACGAGATAGTGTGCCACCATGCCGCTCAGCGCGATCGAGGATACCAGAATCATCGCGCTCGCCGCGGACACCGCGCCCAGGAATGCGAGCACTTGAAGCAACGCGGAGCTCTGCACCGCAACCAACACATACACATCGGGGCTCATGCCCGGCGTTGCGAGCTCGCTTCCTGCCCACAGCAGAATCGGCACCGGGAGGTTGATCGCAAATAGGTAGAGGGGGAGGGCCCAGCGGGCGGTCTTCAGGCTGCGCGGTCCCGGGCGCTGGACGAAAGCGACGAAGAACTGACGCGGCAAGAGAAACGCCGCGCACATCGTGACGAACACGAGGGCGATCCAGCTTTCGCCCATCACCGGGCTGGTCATGTTCTCGATCAGCTCGGGATGCTGTTCGAGGTGTGCACTGAGCCCTTGAAAGCCGCCGAAGACCGCGAATAGGGCGGCCGTCCCGACGACCAGAAGCGCGAACAGCTTGAAGACACTCTCGAAAGCGAGGATCGCGATCAGGCCTGGCCGGTGAGCTCGCCCATCGGCGTAGCGAACACCCAGCACGGCCGCGAAAGCGCTCAGCAGAATCGCGTACACCGAGCCAAGCTCCTCGGTCGGTTGCTCCCCCACCAGGATGGCGGCGCCGCCCGCAACGGCGCGAAGCTGAAGCGCGATGTAAGGGAGTAAGCCGGCGACCATGAAGATCGAGACGGCTGCACCGAGCACTCGGCTCTGATAGCGGAAGGCGAAGAGGTCCGCGATGCTTCCGAGACGGTAACGGTCGACGAGCTCGGCGACGGGTGCCCACAAGATCGGGATCGCGATACACGACAGCGTCACCCCGAAATAGACCGCAAGGAAATCGTAACCCTCGGCGGCAGCGAAACCGACGCTTCCGAAGAGGGTCCAGGTGGTGGCGTACACGCCGAGCGCGAGCGCGTAGCTGAAACGGTTCCGCCCGAGCCTACCCCAGCGGGACGATCGCTCCACGATCTCGGAGCCGGCGATGTAGAGGCCCAGTAGGGCCGCCGCGAGGAAGAACAGGACGAAGTGATTAAGCTGCATTATCTCTGCGGTGAACCAGCGCGACCACTGCGATCATCGACAGCCAGAAGGCGAAGGGAGACCACCAGGTTTGGAGCCAGAGGGCGCGCACGGGCGTCGCAATCAGCACGATCGCGACGACGAAAAGGAGAAGTGCTCGCTCCTGCTCTCTGTTCACTTAGGCGTATCCAATCGCCTGCAGACGTCCGGTGACCTCTTCGAGGACGATGGGATCGTCGATCGTCGCAGGCATCTTCCATTCGGAGCGGTCCGCGATCTTCTTCATCGTGCCGCGTAGGATCTTGCCGGAGCGTGTCTTCGGGAGGCGCTGGACGACGATCGCCGTCTTGAACGCCGCCACGGGACCGATCGCACTACGCACCATTTGGATGACCTCGGAAACGATGTCGTGTTGAGGCCGATCGACGCCCGCGTTCAACACCAAGAAACCGAGTGGGATCTCGCCTTTGAGTTGGTCGGCGACGCCGATGACGGCGCACTCGGCTACGTCGGGGTGTGCAGCGATGACCTCTTCCATGCCGCCAGTGGAAAGCCGATGTCCAGCGACGTTGATGATGTCGTCGGTGCGCGACATGACGTAAACGTAACCGTCCTCGTCGATATAGCCTGCGTCCGCGGTCTTGTAGTAGCCCGGGAACTCCGTCATGTACGACTGCAAGAAGCGCTCGTCGTCGTTCCACAGCGTTGGCAGCGAGCCGGGCGGAAGGGGAAGCTTCACCACCAGGGCCCCTGTCTTCCCAGCTTCCACCGGTCGGCAGGCCTCATCGACCACCTGTACGTCCCACCCAGGCACGGCGACCGTCGGCGACCCGTGCTTCACCGGAAGATGCTCGATTCCCAGGCAGTTGGCGCAGATCGCCCAGCCCGTTTCGGTCTGCCACCAGTGGTCGATCACCGGAACACCGAGCTTGTCTTCTGCCCACTTCAGAGTGTCGGGGTCGGACCGCTCGCCAGCCAGGAACAAGGAGCGGAGTGTGCTCAAGTCGTAGTTGCCGATCAGCGAGCCGGTGGGGTCTTCCTTCTTGATCGCGCGAAATGCGGTTGGTGCGGTGAACATGCAGTTGACACCGTGGTCTGAGATCACGCGCCAGAACGCGCCTGCATCGGGGGTTCCGACGGGCTTGCCCTCGTAGAGGATCGTAGTGTTTCCATTGAGCAGAGGTCCGTAGACGATGTACGAGTGCCCGACGACCCAGCCCACGTCTGATGCGGCCCAATACACCTCGCCCGGTTGGACGCCGTATACGTTCCGCATCGTCCACTGAAGCGCCACCGCGTGACCGCCGTTGTCTCGAACGACTCCTTTGGGGATGCCGGTCGTCCCGGACGTATAGAGGATGTAGAGCGGATCGGTTGCTTCAACCGGGACGCAATCATGCGGCTTGGCCGCGGCCGTCGCGTCCTGCCAGGACGAGTCACGGCCTTCCAGCAATTCGCACTCGCAGGATTCCCGCTGACGTATGATGCAGGTGCGGGGCTTGTGCTTCGCCATGACGATCGCTTGGTCGAGCAGCGGCTTGTATTCGATGACCCGCGTGCCCTCGATGCCGCAGGAAGCGGATACGATCGTCTTCGGCTCGGCATCGTCGATGCGCGTCGCGAGCTCCTGCGGAGCAAAGCCCCCAAACACGACGGAATGAATGGCCCCCAACCGTGCGCACGCGAGCATGGCGATTACCGCCTCCGGAATCATCGGCATGTAGATGAGAACCCGGTCGCCTTTTGTAACGCCGTCGGCAGCAAGTGCACCAGCAAAGAGCGCAACTTCGGCGCGCAATTGTCGATACGTATACGTGCGTCTCGTATGTGTGACCGCGCTGTCGTAGATGAGCGCAGCCTGATTGCCGCGCTTCTCCACATGGCGGTCCAGCGCGTTGTAGCAAGTGTTGAGCTTGGCCCCGGGGAACCATCGATAGAACGGCTTGTTCGAGTCATCGAGGACTCGATCCCAGCGCTCGATCCAATCGATGTCTTCAGCGACTTCACCCCAAAAGCCTTCTGGGTCCTGGAGTGAACGTTTCCTGATTTCTGTTGTTGATCCCATGACGTCTTTCTCCGGCGCGGCAGAATACAGGCGCCCTGAAAGGAAAGCGAGCACGATCCGCGCGAGCGCGGGTTGACTTCGGCGGCGACATAGGCAGCATTCCTGCTGGAGAAATTGCGATGAAGCCTGGAATTCCTTATCGATCGACCTTTCTCGCAGCCGTGGTTCTGTTTGCCTTCGGAGCCGCGTCGCTCGGTTGCAAAGCCGACCAACTAAGCGCCCACGCCGCCAAGGTAGCCGTCCTCTACGACGAGCCGGTTGGTTGCGAAGACCTCGGCGTCGTCATCGGTATCGGGGGCGGCCTCAGCGGGGCTTATTCGAAGCCGAGCATCAATCAAGAGTCGGCCGAGAACGATGCGCGCAACAAGGCAGCCGAGCTCGGCGCAACACACATAGTGATGCACCCCGAGGAGCTGGAGCAGGGCGATGGCAGGGGACCCGACGAGAAAGACACCGAGTTCATGCTGGCTCACGGCTACGGGACCGGCTCCAACGTGAAGGTTGCAGCGACTGCGTACAAGTGCGCAACCGCGACGCCTGAGACGAAGACGGCCATTTCGATGCGTGCGAGGACCACCTTCATTCCGGTCGTCGCTCCCACGGTCATCTCCCTTGCTCCGCTCGGTGCCTTGACGAGCATTCGTGTGTTCGGCCGAACCCCATTGCCTTCGGGCGGTGGGATGGGCGAAGACGAAGTGCTCGTGGTCGTCGATCAGACCGACATCGAACGGGTAACGGGCTCCCTGGAGCGAGTCGTCGAGGATCCGATGAAGTACATCCCCACGCACCGCATCGAGTTCACAGGCGAGCTCGGGGTGCAGTCGTTGCTCTACGGGTTTGGCTATTTGCAGTACGCAGGGGGGGTGTACCGTCTCACGGACGGCGACTTCGAAACGGTGTTGAGACTCCTGGACAAACCTGCCGCCTCAGAGGTGCAGAGCGAGCCGCCGGCCGAAGACCCGTCCGCTCCTGCTCCGCCTAGTGGTCAGGAAGCGCCCTGACGAACTCGCGCAGCCGAATGATGGCTCTGGGCATGTGAGGGATGAACCCCATGTGCGTGGTCGGGTACCAATAGATGGCCGGCTCGCCCCAGCGCCGCCACATCCTCCTCAGAACCTCCGCGTCGAAGAAGCGGTCTTTCTCTGCAGCGAACAGCAGAATGCGTTCCTTCGGGATGACGGGGAGAAGCTCATCCCATCCGATGCGCGTGAAGAACTCCCCGAACTCGCGCGGCGTCCACCCGAAGGCGACCAAATCCTTCCTCATCGCGCTCAACACCGGTGCGTCTCTCAACAGTGCGCCCATGTCCATGTGGGCGATGAATGGTGCTGCAAAATCGAACCTCGGCTCCAAGCAGGCGAGAATCGCGGAGAACGCACCACCGAGCGAAATGCCAGCGACGCCGACCGGTGCCGGGGATTCGTCCAACATGATCGACAACAGGGTTCGCGCGTCGAGCAACGTCTGCCGCATCGCCTCGAGGCTTCGCACGACGTCAGCGCTCCAGAATCGTTCGCCGCCGTAGGCAGAGCTACGCGGGGTTCGGCGCCCGTGATAGGGCGGTTGCAGGTGTATGATCTCCATGTCGAGCGAGCGAGCCATACCACTCAAGAGGGTGAGCTCCTCGACGATTGTCTCTGGCTGCATGTACCCGTGGATGTAGAGCAGGCGAGGGCGCCCCTCCGTGCCGCGAGGATGGATCCTTCGGGCATATACAGTCTGATACCGGCGGCTTCGCGCATGGTAGTGCTTGGCGAAGAGCGGCTCGATGGGCTCGTGCAGGGACGCAAAAAAAAGGTCCTCATTGTCGAACCCGGGGAGCGACCAGCGCCTGCGGGAGCGGAGCCGTGGGAGTCGGTTTGGCGCTGGGAACAGCTCGTCGCGGCCCAGACCGTCATATGCGCTGAGACGGTCCATCGTATTGTGCGGTCGCGATCGCAGCAGTTGCAGAGGCCGGACGAGCGCGCCCGCGAGGTCGTCGATATTGGGCAAAAACACCTTCCTTCACCGGGGTCGTGATGATGCGCGCGCCGCAGCGCTGATGTCAATTCACCCGATGTCGGATGGATTGCTCGCCAGAGCATGACCATCTCGATCGAGGAGTGGCGCGAGCAGGGACGCTTCTCGGATCTCCTCGGGCGCAGGATCTTTCGAGGCGCCGGACGTAGTCGTCGACGCCTATCGTCGGTTCTTGCGGCAGCTCTAGGTTCGACCCAGACTCGGCACGTGGCTGACGACGACACCCGCATCCTGCTCCTCGAGGGTATTCACGAAACCGCGATCGAGAGCTTCGCGGTTGCCGGTTATTTCAACGTCGAACGGCTCTCGCATTCGCTGACGGGCCAGGATTTGCTCGACGCCATTGCGGAGGTCGACTACCTCGGGATTCGGTCTCGGACCCATCTCAGCGCCGAGGTGCTGAGCGCTGCGCCGAAGCTAAAATCGATCGGCTGCTTTTGCATCGGAACCAACCAGGTCGATTTGGACGTTGCCCGCCGAATGGGCGTTCCGGTGTTCAACGCGCCGTTTTCCAACACTCGCAGCGTGGCCGAGCTGGCCATCGCCGACATCATTCTATTGATGCGCGGGATTCCCGAGAAGGCAGCGCGTGCGCGGCGGGGCGAGTGGGCGAAAACGGCGGTACGAGCGTTCGAGGTGCGCGGCAAGCGTCTAGGGATCGTCGGCTACGGAAGGATCGGAAGCCAGCTCGGAATTCTAGCCGAGGGCCTCGGCATGCGGGTGCTCTACTACGACGTCGAGCACAAGCTGCCGCTGGGCAATGCAGCCCCGGTCAACAGCCTCGAAGAGTTACTTCAGGAAGCCGACGTCATTAGCCTGCATGTTCCCGAAACGCCGGTCACCCGCAACATGATCGACGCAGACGCTATTGCCTCGATGCAACCTGGGTCCCTGTTGATCAACGCAGCTCGCGGAACCGTGGTTGACATCGATGCACTGGCAGATGCGTTGGAGTCCGGCCACATCGGCGGCGCCGCCATCGATGTGTTTCCGGTCGAGCCCAAGTCGAACAAGGAGACTTTCGAATCTCCGCTACGTCGTTTCGACAACGTCATACTCACGCCTCATATCGGTGGGGCGACCGAGGAAGCGCAGACGAACATCGCTCGCGAGGTGGCTGCGAAGCTCATCAAATACAGCGCCAACGGCTCGACTCATTCCGCCGTGAATTTCCCGCAAGTTACGATCCCGGACCACGAGGACCGGCGTCGGTTGCTTCACATTCACAAGAACGAACCAGGGGTGATGCAGCAGATCAACCACGTGTTCTCGAGCCATGGGGTCAACATCGCGGCACAGTACCTCGAGACTCAGGGTGATGTCGGCTTAGTCGTCATAGACATCGAGCTCGATGACGCCGGTCCGCTCATCGAAGAGCTCAAGTCGATTCCGGCGACGATTCGGGTTCGGCTCCTGCACTAGAAGCCTCCTCGAGGCCGCCCACCGAACCGTCGACCCAGGCCATGAAGACCGTGTAGCCGATCGACAACACGACTGCGCCGACGAACAATCCGAGGATGCCGCTCGCTATGAAGCCGCCCAGCGACCCCATGAAGAGAACGAGCATCGGGGTCTTGGACCCGCGCCCCATCAGTAGTGGCTTGAGCACGTTGTCGCTGGCCCCGACCAGCATCGCCCAGATCGTGAACAGCACTGCAGAGGTCGTCGAGTCGACCGCAAACATGTAGAAGATGACCGGCAGCAGTACCAGCAGGGGTGGCAACTGCATGATCGCGAGAATCAGAATGAGAAGCGCCCAAAGGCCGGCGCCCGGCACGCCGGCGACGAGCATGCCGAGTCCCGCCAGCACCGACTGAATCAGCGCCACCCCGATCACTCCACGTATGACGCTTTGCACGCTCGCGCCGACGAGGTCGGTGAGCTCGGGACCTCGCTCACCCGCGATGATGGTACCGACTTTACGGGCAGTGGCTACGCCACGCTCTCGAACGGGCAACAGCGCGCCGGCGATTACGATCGCCACGATGAACATGATGAGTCCCCAACCGAGGTTGCCCACCGTTGCCACCACCCAGAGCCCCGCGTCTTTGAGGTGAGGTGCGAGCTTCACCAGCACGGATTCGAGGTTCCGTGAAGCAGAGAGCCATGTGTCGTACACTCGTTCGCCCACGATCGGCCAGGTCGCTACGGAATCGGGCGGCGGCGGAACCGCGATGCTGTCCGGGCTGAAGCCGTCGGAGAGGTCGCCTGCAGTTTGCACCAAGCTCGTACCGAGAGCGACCGCAGGGAGAATCAGCGCGAGCAGAATCACTGCGACGAGAACGACCGCAGCCATCGTTTGTCTGCCGCCCAAGGCGGCGGAGAGTTTCTCGTACGGGGTGTGCAAGGCGATGGCGATGACGACGCCGCCAATCAGCGGGTTGATGAAGGGCTGCAGCACGCGCAGGCACAAGAACACGAGAAAAGCGAGGAGTGAGAGGCGAATCATGACTTGCATGAAACGCGCCTGGAATGCCTTGTCTTCGTCGCTGCTCGAATTCGCCATTGTTGATATGCTCCGCCCGGCGAGCATACTCTGGGCGGTCCCGCTAGAGCCACCCGATGACACGTCTGCAGGAACATTGCCAAGCCCGAAGGATCGACTTCTGGGGCGCCGTGGCCATCGGGGTTGGCGGCATGGTTGGAGGCGGGATCTTTGCAGTCTTGGGCCTGGCCTCGGGTCTCGCAGGTGGCGCAACCCCAGCCGCGTTTCTCGTAGCGGGGTTCGTCGCCCTGCTCACCGCGTATTCCTACGCAAAGCTCACGAACGCATATCCGAGTGACGGCGGTACGATCATATTCATCGATCGGGCTTTCGGCATCGATCTGTGTACCGGGGGCCTCAACAATCTCTTGTGGTTGAGCTACATCGTCACCCTCTCGCTCTATTCCGTCGCCTTCGCGAACTATGCTGCCACGTTTTTCGGGGGCGATCAGCCTGCGCTGCTGCACCACGCGCTCATCAGCGCGGGCATCTTGATTCCGACAGTCGTGAACCTCGCTTCACCCGCGCTCGTCAGCAAGACCGAGATCGCGGTCGTTTGCATCAAGGTCGCCATCCTCGTCATCGTCATCGCGTTTGGTATCGGAAACATTGATGTGTCGCGACTGTCACCCGCGAAGTGGCAAGAACCGCTGGCCGTCGTCGGTGCTGGTATGCTGATCTTCGTCGCGTACGAAGGCTTCGAGCTGATCGCCAACACCGCGCCGAACGTGGAAAACCGCGAAACCGTGTTGCCGCGCGCCTACTACGCGTCAGTCGGGTTCGTGGTCGCTCTGTACATTACGATCGCTGCCGTGACGGTCGGCACGCTCGATGCGGCGGCGATCCAGAGCGCTTCTGACTTCGCGCTCGCGGCAGCCGCTCGCGCGAGCCTCGGCGGCGTCGGCTTTACGTTGGTTGCGATTTCCGCCGTCCTCGCGACGTTCTCGGCCATCAACGCCACGCTTTATGGCTCCGCCCGGCTCGCCTCATCGATTGCCGCCGAAGGCGAGGGGCCGAAATTTCTCGAGAAGCGTGTCTGGAACCAGCCGGTCCCCGGACTCGTCCTCACCATGATCCTGGCGCTGATGCTCGCGAATCTCGCCGATTTGACTGCGATCTCCAGCATGGGCAGCGCAGGGTTCTTGGTGATCTTCGCGTTCGTCAACGCGGCCAACTTCGTCCGCTCGAAGGAGGCCAAGAGCAACCGGCTGATCGCCGGACTCGGCGTTATTGCGTGTGTGGGCGCGTTGGCGGCGCTCGTCATTCACACCGCGCAGTCGGATTTTCGCCAGCTCTGGGTGCTTGCAGCCTTGGTCACAATCGGCTTCGTCGTCGAGGCGCTCTACCTCGCGGTCGAGAAGCGCTAGCGCCGCGTGCCAAGTGTGCCATGTTCGACTCAACGCCATGACCGACAAGATCACAGCAAACAAGGTCGTCACGCTCGCCTATATCCTGCGAGACGACTCCGGTGAAATCATCGATCGCTCGAGCGATGGCAGCCCGCTTCTGTACCTTCACGGCGCGATGAACATCGTGCCCGGCCTCGAGGAACAGCTGGAAGGTGTTGCGCAGGGCGAGACGATCAAGGCCACCGTGTCCCCAGAGAAGGGCTATGGGCCCCGCATCGGTGAGGCGCAGGAGGTCCCTCGAAGCCTCTTTCCTGGCGACGCGGAGCTTGCCGCTGGCATGCAAGTCGTCGCGCACGACGATCAAGGCCGACAGATTCCGTTCTTCATTACGGGCATCACCGAAGAAACGGTCACGGTCGATCCCAACCATCCCCTCGCAGGCGAGACACTGCACTTCGAGGTGACGGTGGAGTCACTCAGGGATGCCACCGACGAAGAGGTGGAGCACGGCCATCCGCACGGGGCAGGCGGACACCACCACTGAGTCTGCGGGGCTAGAACAGCAGTTGTAGCTGCAGGTTGAACCGGAACCCGTTGGCACGACCGGTGTTCCACAGCTGCTGCAACCATGCTGTCTCGGCGACTACTTTGAGGCTGTTGCCGATGACGTACGACGTTCCTGCAAAGGCGAGCTCCTGGTTCGTGGTCTGATCGCCGTTTCGCCCGTACTGCTCCATCGCTTGTGCGGGATCCGTCGCGTTGGCGATCTGGGCCTGCCCGTAGCTCCGCGCGTCACTGCGCAACCACGGCGTGATGTACGTCGTGCTAAAACGAATCGCGAGGCCCCACCGGAGATTGAAGCGGTAACCCGTCTCCGCCATGAACCCGAGCGGGCCGAAGAGAATCTTGCCTCCCTCCCACGGCTTGTACCAAGCCGCGTAGGCAATCACGTTGATGTGAAAGCCGCTGATCTTTCCGAGCCACTCGGCGGAAAGGCGAAGTCCGAGGTCTTCGGTGGCGACAGGACGTGCGTCCCAAGCGATGCCTGTGCCGACGCTATGGCGCAAGGATCGAGTGCGGAGCACGTCGCTGTTGCTGTCCGTATTGATCTCTCCGAAGTTGCGCGCGACCCGGCCTGCAATGAGCGGAGCAAACGTGTTCACGATCTCTCCATCGCCGAAGCTCGACGGGTTCTGCGGGACGTTGCCGTAGACCTCGACGATGCCAACCGCGTGGGAAGCGCGGGCATTCACTCCCGTAAACACTCCAAGTGCGTATTCCAAGCCGAGAAAGCCGCCTCTTGCAAGCATTTCACCCCCAACTTGGCGTTCTGACCCGAACATGCGGGTCGTAGAGGCCCAGTCGACGAACGCAAGCGCGGCGAACGACTGCGCGCGATAGCGATCGTACGGGATCTTGAATTGACCGATTCGGAAGTTCGCGAACTTGAACCGGGTGAACGCGAACCAAAGGTCGATCAGCTCGAACGCGCTCGGGGTGAGATTGATCTGAAAACGGCTTTGAATGCGCCCCTCGATGAAGAAGCTCGAGAGCGTCAAGCGGATCCGGCGGAATTCCAGGGTCTCGCTGTTCTCGCTCGGGAAGCCTCCTGTCGGGAACTGCTGGTCGTACTCGAACTGCATTTGCGTCGCCAAGCCGATGCCAATCCAGTCTTCGGTCTTGCCGACCTTGATGCGCACCGGTCCGAGTCGTGTCGGGAGCCTGCGGTCATCGGGCGCCTCGCCGCTCGCTTCATCGAGGCCGGTCGTGCTTGGCTCAGCCGCCAGCGAGTCGCTGGCGCTGCTCTCAGCCGCCTCCGAGGTGACCGCCCCGCTTTCTCGGGCGACCTTCAGGGTTCCTTTACGCTGCTGTTCCTGCTCGCTCTCTTTCGCGAGCTGCGCCTCGATGCAATCGAGGTCGCACTCGTCCGGGTTCTCGACGACCGGTGGCACTTCATCGGTCGGGGCGGGGTCGGTGAGGGTTGGCTCCCCGCCGAGTTGCTCGTTGTCGGCGAGCTGCCCATCACGCTTGACGAAGGGCTCGCGCTCCCTTCTTGGCTTCGACTCGGTAGCGCCGGCATCCGGATCCTGCGTCCCCGCGTCCTGTGCATGGGCGCCGGACGCGCCCCCGAGCGCGAGAACCAGAAGGACCGAGAGTGCTCGGAAGCGCATTCGCTGAAGGATGCCAGCCAGCAGGGCGACCGACTAGTTTTCAGGCGTCTCCATCTCGATTACACCGCATGCCTGATCGGACGTGGCCGGCTTGGCGCCGTACGGATGTCCGTTGACGGGAGACGCGGCTATTTGCCGAGGCGATGTTTCAAGATCGCGGGCAGGCTGCGACCGAGTTGGGCGATGAGCGACAACCAGCTGAACCGATCCACCCACTCGACCACACGGCCGCCCCGGACACGGAATTCCCCTTGGACCGGCAGGCTCATCTTCACACCGCCGCCTTCGAAGATGTCGATCCGATCCGTATAGACCACGCCATCGCCCCGCTCGTGGATGTCCGCGTACTGCACCTCGAATCGGGTGGCGTCGCCAAACATCCCTCGGAGCGCCCTCTCGAACTGGCGTTTGTTCCGGGAGGTCGTCCACGGGTAGTTGACCCAGCGAATGTCTTCGCCCGCGAGCGCGATGGCCGCGTCGTAGTCCAGGCGCTCGAGGGCCGAGACGAACGCTTCGACGACCTCCTTCGCCGACCTCGTGGTGCCCGACGCGGTGGCCGTGGTGGAGCTGTTGGACAATGTCATGGCATGAATATAGAGCGCGAGTAGTTGCGCCGCCAGGCGCGGCGCCGCGACGAGCATGCGAGTGAGGTTCTCAAGACGCGGCCGTTCGTGGTAGTGAACGTGGTCCATGAAAACCCGACCCTGCTCCTCGCGCGCGCGCGTGCTGCTCTTCCCAATCCTCGCCTTCACTCTTGTCGTCGCCACCGCCTGCGCTCACGTTCCCGAGAGAAATCCGTTGCCGCCCGAGGGCGCCGATGCCGCGACGGTTCTTGGGATCCCTCGCGTCCGAATGTGGGGCGACGCGCCACCGAAGTGGGAACACGAATGGCTCACTCGGACGGAGCGGGAGATGAAAGATCGCTACCCCGGTGTCTATGGCAAACCCCGGACCTACCTCGCGATCTCAGGTGGGGGCGAAAACGGCGCCTTCGCCGCCGGTGTCTTGCTCGGTTGGACGGCGGCTGGCAATCGGCCCGAGTTCAGCATGGTCACCGGAGTGAGCGCTGGAGCGCTGGTCGCCCCGTTCGCGTTCCTCGGGCCCGAGTACGATCATGTCCTCCGCCTCGTGTCTGCGAACCTCGAGGCAGACGACGTGTACGAAGAGCGCCGCTTGCTCCAAGCGATTCGCAGCGACGCGATGGCCAAGACCGAGCCGCTCCAAGCCTTGATCGCCAAGTATGTCGATCAAGAGGTCATGGAGAAGATCGCGGCGGCGTATCGGGACGGCCGCGGCCTCAACATCGGGACGGCAAACCTCGATTCCATGAGACCCGTGATCTGGCGCATTGGCGCCATCGCGAATAGCGGTCACCCAGACGCGCTCAAGCTGATTCGCCAGATCCTTTTGGCATCCGCGTCGATCCCCGGTGGGTTTCCACCTGTGCTCATCCCCGTCGAGTACGAGGGGGAGACGTACGACGAGCTTCACGTCGATGGGGGCGCCGCCTCCCAGGTCTTCCTCTATCCCCTTGGACTCGACCTCGAGGAGGTTCACCGGCGCCTCGCGGCCCCCGGCCCCGCGAAGGCCTATATCATTCGGAATTCACGCCTCGATCCGATGTACGAACAAGTGCGAAACAAGCTGTTCCCCCTCGCCGGCCGATCGGTGGAGTCTCTCGTGCGGACCCAGGGCATTGGCGACATCTATCGAATTTTTCTCCAAGCGTGCCGCGACAGGCTCGACTTCAATCTCGCCTACATCCCTTCGGACTTCTCCGAGAAGCCGAAAGGGGAGTTCGACGTCGCCTACATGAAGAAGCTATTCGACTTCGCGTACGAACGCGCCTCGGCGGGTTATCCTTGGGAAAAGATGCCGCCCGAGCTCCAGGCGGCCCCCATTCGCTGCAACTAGCGCCCCGTGGGCTTGCTTGCGTCCCAGCCAGCTTTAGACTCGCTGAATGCGTATACTTCTCCTCTCCCTTGCCCTTTCCGTCCTCCTGGTCGCTTGCAAGGACGCGAGCCCCGCCGCCGCCAACGAAGCCAACGAAGCCAAGGAAGCGCCCGCCGAGATTCCCGAGATCTCAGTGGAGGACGCCGACAAGGCCATTCAGGCAGGGGCGGTTGCTGTCGATGCCAACTCCGCAAGCACGCGAGAGAAGAATGGCACTGTTCCAGGGGCCATCATCCTCACCTCTTCATACAAGTACGACCTCGCGCAGCTCCCGGAGGACAAGAGCAAAGACCTGATCTTCTATTGCTCGAACACCAATTGCACCGCGTCTGACTCCGCGGCCGAGCGTGCTTCGACGCATGGCTACGAGAAAGTTCACGTGATGCGAGAGGGCATCAAGGGCTGGAAAGACGCGGGCAAACCGACCGCTGCTTATCCGCAGAGCTGAATTTCAGCGCTCGCCCATCAAGGCCAATAAAATTCGATCGGGTGCTTCCTCGAATCGTCCGTTGGACATCACGACGATCGTATCACCGGGCCTCGCGACCGCAGCCGCTGCCTGGACCACTTCGTCGACGCTCGAGCAGGCACACGCTTGACGACCTCTCGCGCGAATCGCCTCGGCGATCGCCTCGATGTCGAGCCTCTCATCTGACGAGACCTCGCTTCGACCGACCGGCGCAATGATCGATACGTCTGCTGGCGCGAACGCGTCGGGGTAGAGCTCTTGATGCAAGCGCCGCGATGCGGTCGCGCTCCGCGGTTCGAATACGGCGATCACTCGTCCGTCCACGCGCTCTCGAAAACCGGCCAGCGTCTCTTTCACCGCCGTCGGGTGGTGGGCGAAGTCGTCGTAGACATGGATGCCGCGTGTGATCCCCACGAGCTCCTGCCGTCGCTTGCTTCCTCGAAACCCGGGGAGGGCAGCGATCAATTGGTCGAGGGGCGCTCCCGCGGCTTCGCTTGCCATCGCGAGTGCAGCCACGGTGTTGCGCGCGTTGTGTTTGCCGATCAGAGGCAGCGTCGCCCGGCCGCAAAGCGACCCACCTCCGAAGAGATCCATCGAGCCTCCGGGGGCGAGCATGCCGAGCCACATTGGCTGGATGTCACCGCAGTCGTCGCCATCGATTGCATAGAATCGCACCTGACATTCTGCCGTTTTCGCGACTTCGCGTACATTGGGGTCCCCCGCCCAGGCAAACAACCAGCCGCCCGCTGGGATTTGCGCCACGAACTTTCGGAAAGCATCGAGATAGATCTCTTCGTTGGGGTAGATGTCGACGTGGTCATATTCGATCGAGGTGACGATCGCGCTGTCGGGGAGGTAGTGCCAGAACTTGGGCGTCTTTTCGAAGAATGCGCTGTCGTACTCGTCTCCCTCGATCACGAAAGGCGCGCCTTCGCTACCGAGGCGCGAGCTTCTATCGAAGTTCGAGGGGATACCGCCAATGAAGAAGCCGGCATCGATACCAACCGAGCGAAGCAAGTACGCGGTGAGTGTCGAAGTGGTGGTCTTCCCATGGGTGCCAGCCACCACGAATGGCCTCCGCGTCGAGAGCACTTCGGTTTGGAGCGCTTCCGGCATGGAGATCGTTCGCATGCCGCGCGACATCGCTTCTTGCGCCTCCACGTTGTCCCGCCGACATACGTTTCCGACGACCACCAGGTCGGGATTCGTGTCCAGGTTCTGCGCGTTCCATCCCTCGAGACACTCGACACCGATTTCCCGCAAATAGGGTCCCACAGGTGGGTCGAACGCGGTGTCGCTGCCGCTCACGCGATGTCCGCGCTCCGCGAAAAGCGCGGCAAGCGCACTCATTCCCGTGCCTCCAATGCCGATCAAGTGAATGTGCATACGGGATTCCATGAGTGGGAATTAAGCAGCAATATTGCGGTGAGTGTTGACAGCGTCACGTCTGGGCCCATTATGAGAGGAACGTGGCGCAAAAGACGAAAAAGCTTTCCGAACGCGTTCAAGAAGTGCTGGACACCTTGGTCGATGCCGTGGAGAGCCTCCTCACCCCGCCACCTGCGCTCGTTCCGGTTCGCGTGAGACAGCCTCGGTTGCCGACGAAGCGGCGCCGCTGAGTACGGATGTGCTCTACTCGGCCGCAGCAACTTGTGCGGCTGGTGCGACCTTCACGGGAACTCCGCTGAACGCAGCGTTGCCGCTCACGTCGAGCGATTGCTCATCGGTGAGATCGTTGACGCTCACGCCCGAGTGTCTCGTCGCGACACGAAGCTGCACGCCGTCGCGACCGTGACCAAAGCCATGGGGCAAACTGACGACCCCTGGCATCATGTCGTCCGTGACCTCCGCCGGCGCGCTCACCTGCCCGACCCGGGAGCTGATACTGACCTTGTCGCCGTCGCTCACGCCGATGCGTGCCGCGTCGTCCGGGTGAATCATCAACGTACAACGCTCTTTACCTTTCATGAGGCGAGCGGCGTTATGCATCCAAGAGTTGTTGCTGCGTAGGTGTCGCCGGCCGATCAAGAGCAATTGCCCCCCGTCGGTGTTCGGGGCGTACCGCGCTTGTAGACGGTCGAGGTCCTCGACCAATAGGTCCGGCGCCAAGTCGATCGGACCATGTGCCTCCGGAATGCGATCCGGGAACGTCGATTGGAGCGGTCCGAGATCGAAGCCCTGAGGATTCTTCCGGAGCTTGGCGAGCGAGAGGCCTGGGCTCAGTGGATTGAATCGTTTGCCGTACGGCCCGAGGCGAAGACCGAGGTCGAGCACGCGTTCGGGTCCGGCCTTCTTCGAAGCAACCGCAGTCAAGTACTGCTTGCTCAGCTTGCCGTGGCGTTGCGCTGCGAGACGGCAAGTCAGCTCGGTGAGGATCTCCCAGTCATCGAGCCGTCCATCTTCCTGTGGGAAGGGTGGTGGGGAGTACTTCGCCACGTTCCGAACGGCCGTCAGGTAGAGCGCAAGGTCGTAGTGGCTGCGTTCGATGGGAGACACCGGCGGCAAAATGATGTCGGCGTGCCGGCTCGTTTCGTTGATGAAGAAATCGATCGAGACGCAGAAATCGAGTGACGCAAATGCGCTGTCGAGTTGCCTGCCGTTCGGCGTCGAGAGCACGGGGTTGCCTGCGAGCATGATCATCGCTCGAATTTGCCCCTCCCCTTCAGTGAGGATCTCCTCCGCAATTACGGCGCTCGGGAGCTCTCCCCCAAACTCGGGGAGGCCGCGAACCCGACTTCGCCAACGCCCAAAGGAACCGCGTCCGGCGCCGAACCCACCCGCTGCATTCAACACGTCGATCGCGGGCGTCGAAAACATCGAGCCCCCGGGCTCGTCGAGGTTGCCGGTCACCGCATTGATGACGTTGATCAGCCACATGCAGAGGGAACCGAACTCCTGCGTCGACGCCCCCATTCGGCCGTAGAGCACGCCTTTGGGGGCCTGGCGAAGCTCGCGTGCAAACCGCTTGACGGTCTCCGCTGGGATGCCGGTGATCGCTTCGGTTTGTGTGGGAGGGTAGCCCTTCGCGATCTCCAGGATCCGGTCGAGGTTCTTTACGCTCCCCGCGAGTCGCCCGAGGTCGACCCCGGCAGCGCACACCTCGTGCAGTAGGCCCAACAGAAAAAGCGCGTCGGTGCCCGGACGGATGAACACGTGCTCGTCCGCGATTCTAGCCGTCTCGGTGCGTCGCGGGTCGATGACGACGACTTTGCCGCCGCGCTCGCTGATTCCTTCGAGGCGCTTCTTGATCCCGGGGCCCGCCATGATGCTCCCGTTCGACGCGAGAGGGTTCGCGCCGAGAATCATCATGAAATCCGTTCGGTCGACGTCCGGCACCGGGAACAACAGCTGGTGACCGAACATGAAGTACGAGGTCATCATCAGCGGCAGTTGATCGCACGACGTTGCCGAAAACCGATTCTTCGAGCCGAGCGCTCGAAGGAACGGGGGACCGAAAACCATCGTGCCGAAGTTGTGCGCGTTCGGATTTCCGAGGTAGACGCCAACGGAATTTCGGCCGTGATCCTCTTGAATCCGGTGGATCCGGGCGACCACCTCCTCGAACGCCTCTTCCCAGGAGATCGGGTCCCAGCGGTCGCCGCTCCGTCGCATCGGCTGCTTGAGGCGATCGGGGTCGTCGTAGAGGTCCTTGAGGGCCGTTGCTTTCGGACAGATGTGGCCGCGGCTGAAGACGTCGTTCTTGTCGCCCCGGACGGACAGGACCTCTTTGCCCTCGATCTCGACTTCGACGCCGCACATCGATTCGCAGAGGTTGCAGGTGCGGTAGTGGGTGATGCGCTTGCGAGCCATCGGGCGAATATAGCCGACTTCGCACTCGAGCGTAGGTGATGCTGCCGTCAGGCCCTCACGAAGACGAAGGAATCGCCATCGCAGTCGATTGTGATCGTGTCGCCAGCCGTGAATTCCCGGCGGAGCAGGGCTTCCGCGAGAGGGTCTTGCACCTCCCTTACGAGGACCCGCTTCAAGGGGCGGGCGCCGAACGCGGGCTCGTAACCCAGCTCGATCAGTCGCGATTTTGCGCTCTCGGATAACACGAGCTCGATCCCTTGCGGTTCGAGGAGCGCCCGCAGTTGCCGCAGTTGGATTTCGAGAATCGCGGCTAGCTCGTCCTTGCCGAGCCGGTCGAAGATCAGAACCTCGTCGACCCGATTTAGGAACTCCGGGCGAAAGTAATCTCGCAGGCGCTCTTCGATCTCTTCGCGCAGGTCGTCATCGGAGCCGCCGTGATCGAGGATTAGCTCGCTACCGACGTTCGAAGTCATGATGATCACCGCGTCGCGAAAGTGCGCAACACGTCCCCGAGAGTCGGTCAGCCTTCCGTCTTCGAGCACCTGCAGCAAGATGTTGAAGACATCTGGATGCGCTTTTTCTACTTCGTCGAAGAGGATCACCGAGTACGGCCGCTGCCGGACCGCTTCCGTGAGGAAGCCTCCCGCCTCGCTGTCGACGTACCCCGGCGGCGCACCGAGGAGGCGCGCGACCATGTGCTTCTCCATGAACTCGCTCATGTCGAGCCGTGTCAGCGCTGCCTCGTCGTCAAACAAGAACTCGGCAAGCGCCTTGGCGAGCTCGGTCTTTCCGACACCCGTGGGACCGAGAAAGAGAAACGAGCCGATCGGTCTCTTGGGATCACGAAGCCCAACACGCCCGCGGCGCACCGCCTTGCTCAGCGCGTTGACCGCGTGGTCTTGGCCGACGACCCTTCTGCGAAGCCGAGCCTCCATGTCGAGCAGCTTTTCGGCCTCCTCCTCCATCATCTTGGCGGCCGGCACCCCGGTCCAAAGCGACACGACCTCGGCTACGTCCTCCGGGCCCACCGACTCGCCGGGCTCCTCGCCGCCGAGTCCGAGCTGTACGCGGGCGGCGCTCTCGTCGATCAGGTCGATGGCGCTCTTCGGCAACTCCCGACCGGCAAGGTATCGGCGCGCGAAACGCACGGCCGCCTCGACTGCAGATTGCGAGATGCGAACCCCGTGCGCGTCTTCAAACCGGGGCTTGACCCCGAGGAGAATTGCGATGGCTTCTTCTGGCGAAGGCGGTTGGATTTGGATCGGGACGAATCGCCGCGACAGAGAGCTCGCTTCGTCGTTGATGGTACGGAGCTGGTCCGGCGTGCATCGGCCGAGCGCGCGCACCTCACCTCGGCTCAGCGCGTTTGCAAGCATGTCCCCAGCTCCTCCTTTGGTTTGCAGGAACGTCGCTAGGTCGGGGAGGAACAAGATGACCCTGCCTCCCGAGTCGCGAACAGCGTCGAGGATCGCACGCATGCGTTCTTCCAGCTCGCCTCGCAGGCGTGTGCCCGCCACGAGGGCCCCCGAGTCAAGCGCGATGATACGCCGGTCTGCAAGCATGGCGGGTACGTCCCCGGCAGCGATTCGGGATGCGAGCGCCTCGACGAGCGCCGTACGTCCGGTTCCGTTGTCGCCGACGAGCAAGGGATTGTTTTCCTCTCGCCGCGCAAGCACTTGCAGCATGCGTCGAATCTCGTCTTCACGTCCCACGAACGGATCGAACTCCCCTTCCGCGGCCATGCGCGTGAGGTCGCGCCCGTACTCTTCGAGCACTCCGTCCGCCGCCGCGTTTCGTCTCGCTTTTCCT
The DNA here is from genome assembly GCA_024640845.1 of Myxococcales bacterium. Classification (GTDB taxonomy): domain Bacteria; phylum Myxococcota_A; class Polyangia; order Polyangiales; family Houyiibacteriaceae; genus SG8-38. Next base: position 60,359 of record JAHEEE010000008.1, read on the forward strand.
TTCTCATTCACGGGGTCCGCCTTGGTCAAGGCCTCACGAAGGATGGCGCTGCTGACGCCGACCATGCGAAGCACCCTTTGAACTGGCCCCTCGGGCTCTTGCGCGCAGGCGAGTAAGAGGTTCTGCACGCTTACAGGCGCTCCGCCGTGGCGAGTTGCTTCGAGCTCGGCCCGCGACAACAGCTCGAGAAAACGCGCAGACAGATACGATTCGGTCTTCGCATCGGAAGCTCGCAATCGGCGCAGGGCCCATTCGGATTCGACCAGGACGTCGGTCGGGTCGACTCCCGAGTCGCGCAGGGCCGCTTGCGTCGCATCCGAGCGGTCGACGAGCTCGTACCAGAGGTGAATTGGCTCGACCTCCGGGTGCCGGCGGTCGTCGGCAAGCTGTTGTGCTCCGGCGACATAGCGTCGAGCGTCCGCGTCGTACGCGTCCAACCGGAGGGTGACCTGCTTCAAGCCTTCTTGTCCGCTTCTTTCTTCGCCGCAACGAAGCGCAGTCGCAGGTCGTAGAGGACCTCGCCAATGAGACGCTCTTCCTCTCCGGTGAGGTTGCCTTTGGTCTTCTCTTCGAGAAGCGCGATGCAATCGATCGATTGCTTCGCATGCGCGAGATTGACGGTCGTGTCCTCAGAACCCGAAAGCTCGCCGAGATTCATCAGCGCCGATGTGCTCAACGACAACACGAAGGTGTTGAAATCGATGCCCGGGGGCGTGCTGTCTTCCTCACCCATGGGATCTACTCCAGCGGCGCATCGTCGCTCGAGTCATTGGGCTCGACTTCAACGCGCTCGTATGCGCCCTCTTGGTCCGGAAGGTCGGCCAGGTGTCGCTCGTATTGCTCTTTCGTGACCAAGCCCTTCGTGATGTTGCGTTCCACGATCCGCTTGTCGACTACCTTGTCTCCCAGAGTTACCATGGGCCGGAGTGTAAATTCGGGCTACCGACTGTCAAATCCCCCCTGGGGGTGTGACTTCTCCGCGAGCCGGCTGCACCGAAGGTTGACACCCCCTCGGCGACCTCCGATCCTGAAACCGTGCTTAGGGGGGTGCCGCCGTCCGCGGATCAGCTGCGCGAGCTCGAGATCTTGATTCGCGCGCATCATCCACTCTTGTTGGTGGATACGGTCGAGGAGGAGCGTCTCCACGTGCTGCTCGAGCACGCGGCGGAGCACACTGGGTTGCCCTTGTTCTCGTGGAACCAAGTCGACGGCCTTCGACGTGAGTTGCCGGACCCCGGCCAGACCCCGGAGAGCGGGCCGCCTCAAAAGGCGCTTTCGTTCATCGAGCGATCGAATCTCGAGGCGATCTTTCATCTCCGCGGACTGGGCCCGTACCTTCACGAACCCGTCGTCGTCGCGCAGATCAAGAGCGTTCATAAGAAATATTTCGGGCATCGCGGTGCTCTCGTGGTGTCGGGCAGCGACCTCGATTTGCCCCCCGCGCTCGAGCACTTGTTCACGCCATTGAAACTCGAGGCGCCTTCGCCGGAGGCGTACCACGCTTTCGTGCAGGCGGTGTTGAGGGATTTGGCGAACCGCCTTCACATCGAGGTCAAACTTTCGAGTGTCGATGTCTCGCAGTTGTTAGCGGCGCTCCACGGGCTCACCTTTTTCGAGGTGCGGAAGATCATCACGCAAGCAGTGATTGAAGATGGCGTCCTAGGGCGAGAGGACCTCGCCGCCGTACTGCAGGCCAAGCGCCAGATCATCGAGCGCTCCGGCGTTCTCGAGTACTTCCCGCACGAGCACGACATGGGCGACGTTGCGGGTCTCCGACATCTCAAAGACTGGCTCCGAAAACGTCAGGCCGCGTTCGAGGATCCGGGACGAGCCAAGGCGTATGGCCTGTCACCCCCCAAGGGCCTCTTGCTGATCGGGGTGCAGGGATGCGGCAAGAGCTTGTGCGCAAAGGCCGTCGCCGCCGAGTGGAAGCTCCCCCTCATCCGGCTCGACCCTTCGAATCTCTACAACCGATACGTCGGCGAGACGGAAAAGAATCTGAGGCGCGCAATCAAGCTCGCGGAGCAGATGGCGCCCGTCGTCCTGTGGATCGACGAGATCGAGAAATCGTTGTCCCAGGAAGACGCCAACGGCGGACCGGCCCAGCGGCTATTCGGCACGTTTCTCGCCTGGCTCCAGGACAAGAAGGAGAACGTCTTCGTGATCGCCACCGCCAACGACATCTCGAAGCTCCCGCCCGAGTTGATGCGCAAGGGCCGGTTTGACGAGATCTTCTTCGTCGACCTCCCGCAGGAAGAGGCCCGCAAGCGGATCCTGGAGATACACTTGGAGAGGCGCAAACGTGATCCGGCGAAGTTCGACATCGCGCGGCTCGTCGAGCGGACCAAAGGGTTCAGTGGCGCCGAGATCGAGCAGGCGGTCGTGTCCTCGCTCTACACGGCGTTCTCTCGCGAGGAGGACCTTACTACCGAGGCGCTCGTCGAGGAAATCGAGCTGACCAAGCCGCTCTCGGTAACGATGGCCGAACGCATCGCGGCGCTCCGGGATTGGGCCAAGGATCGGGCGGTCTTCGCGGGCTAGCCCTCAACCGGCGGCGTTCAGCTCGCGCTGGTTGTACTCGTGCTCGTCGCGCATGCCCTCGGCTGTGGTCTTCGCCACGAACTCCTCCAGCTTCTTGCGGATGAGCGGAACCTTCGCGGTGACCTCGAACTCGATGTCGTACGTGCAGCCGGTCCCGTTCGGGGAGATCGTGATGTTGGAGTCGATCTTGCCTGGGGTTCCGAGGATATCGATGTGCGCCTTGCAGGTCTTCTTGTCACCTGCATCACGCCATTCGCGGCGCTCGACGATGGTGTTGGTAGAGCTGAAGAGCTTCTTGGCAAAGCCGGGTAGGTCGCTCTCGATCTCTCGCGTCGACGTGATGGTCTTCGTGCCACCTGCCTCGTCGACCTGGATCTTGATGTTCATCTCGCCCATCGCTTCGCTGCGCTTCTTGATGACCTCCGGGTCGGTCACGAAGCGGTACACCGTGTCGATGTCTTGTGTGTAGTTGATCGTCAGATGCGGCATCTACCAGCTCCCCTTGCGAGCCGAGAGCCTAACACGGATGCCGCCAAGATCGAGACGCTAGACGCCGAAGAAGGTGTGCAGAATGACCTGGGCAACCGCGAAGTAGACGATGAGTCCGAGCACATCGACGACCGAGGCGATGAAGGGGGTTGATGACACCGCGGGATCCAGCCCCACGCGTCGAATCAAAAGTGGCAGCAGCGACCCGATCATGGTGCTCAAGGTGACGATGGCGAGAATACTGGTACCGATCGCCGTCGCCATGGCGAGCGGCTCCACCGTTTCACCGGCGAACCAGCCGCGGACAAAGCCAATGAGCCCGAGCGCGATCCCGAGAGAGAGGCCGATCAAGAGCTCGCGGCCCAGCACTTTGCCCCAGTCGGACGGTTTGAGCTCGCCGACGGCCATGGCGCGGATCACCAAGGTCGAGGATTGCGACCCCGCGTTACCCCCTGATGCGATGATCAGCGGAATGAAGAGCACGAGCTCGACGGTCGCATCCAAGATGGCTTTGTTCTTTTGAATCACGGTCGCCGTGAGGAGTTGCGCAACGAACAAGAGCACGAGCCATGAGCCGCGCTTCCACACGAACTCGGCCCAGCCCGTCTGGAAATACGAATCTTCGAGCGGAACGACACCGCCCATCATCTGTGCATCTTCCGTGGCCTCCTCGATGACGACATCCACCACGTCGTCGACTGTGACCACCCCGAGCATCCGTCCGTGATCATCGACGACCGGCAAGGCCGCGAGATCGTAGCGGGCGATCTCGTGTGCGACCTTTTCCTGATCGTCCGAGGTCTTCACCGAGAAGACGTTTGCGATCATGATCTCGGAAAGTGACTGGCCCGGGTCGCTCAGAATCAAGTCACGGAGCGAAACGACGCCGAGGAGCTCGCCGCTCGGCTGGCAGACGTAGATGTAATAGAGCATCTCCGCGAGCTCTTCGCGGCCGAGTTGGCGCGCTGCGTCCATGGCCTCCCAGACCTTCGTGTCTGGCGGCAGCGAAGCGAATTCCGTGGTCATCAGACCGCCGGCAGTTTCCGGCTCGTAGCGAACGAGCTCCCGAACTTCCTCTGCGGCTTCGGGCTCGCGCCGCTCGAGCGCAGAGAGCAGGGCCTTCGCGTCGTCCTCCTCGAGCTCCTGAAGCAGGTCGACTCGGTCGTCGGGGTCCATCTCGCTCAGGAGCTCGACGGCTCGGCCGGTGTCGATCGCGTTGAACACCAGGACTTGGCGTTGCGGGCTCAGGCGTTCGACGACGTCAGCGGCGGTTTCGGTCGGAAGGGCGCGGACGAGCAGCACCGCTTCCTTTGCCGAGAGGTCTTCGAGAAGCTCGGCGATGTCCTCGGGATGGAACTCCGACACCGCCTCACGAACGGCATCGGGACCGATCGCGATGGCGTCCTGGAGATCCGGTCCTATGAGGGGCGCCAAACGCATTGCGCCGGATTGTTGCGCATGCAGCGAGGCGCCGCAGCAAAAATCTCTCTCAGGTGACCTCTTGCTTGGTTCGGAAGCGGATGTTGAGGAGCTCGACCATCAGCGCAAACGCCATGGCGAAGTAGATGTAGCCCTTGTTGATGTGTTGACCGAGTCCTTCGGCAGTCAGCAGCACGCCGATCAGCAAGAGGAACGACAGCGCCAAGATCTTCATCGAAGGGTACTTGTTGATGAAGTCACCTATTTGTTTCGCAAACACGAGCATCACACCGATCGCGATCATCACTGCCGCCACCATGACCTCGATGTGCTCGGCCATACCCACGGCCGTGATCACCGAATCGAGCGAAAAGATGATGTCGAGGAGCATGATTTGGCCAACGACCCCGGGAAGACCGCTGAACCAGCCCTTGATGTCATCTTGGTGCTCGCCTTCGACCTTGTTGTAGATCTCCTGGGCGCTTTTCGCGATGAGGAACAGGCCGCCGCCGAGCAAGATGAGGTCGCGACCCGAGAAAGGGTGCCCCATCAACTCGAAAAAAGGGTCGGTGAGATGCATGACCCAGTTAATCGTGAGAAGGAGCGCGATTCGGGTCACCATGGCTCCCATGAGGCCCAGGCGATACGCGACCCCCTGCTTCTCGACCGGCAAGCGCGACGCCAGAATCGCGATGAAGACGATGTTGTCGATACCCAGGACGATCTCGAGGGCGGTGAGGGTCAGGAGTGCGACCCACGCATCGGGATTCGTCAGGAGCTCGACCATCGCGCGCGTTTTAGCGTGACCCGTCCCTTTCCTGCAAACCCTCTTGGCAGCGCGCGGGTGCCGCGGTACCCCGGACGCCATGAAGTATCGAATTGATACAGTAGCCGCACATGCGGGCGGCATCGGCGACGGCACACAGGTGACGCCTCCTGTTTCCCTTTCGACCACGTTTTTGCAACGTACGCCGGGCGAGTACGAGACCCACGCGTATGGTCGAATCAGCAATCCAAACCGAGATGCGTTGGAGGCCACGCTCGCGGAGCTCGAAAGAGGTTCAGATGCTGCTGCATTTTCGTCTGGTTGTGCGGCGATGCACGCGACGCTCCAGTTGCTGGCACCGGGCGACCATCTCGTTGCCTGCGCCGACATTTATGGCGGCACCTACCGCTTGATCGAGCAGTTGGTTGTACCGGTGGGCATCGCTCTGACCTGGGTCGACATGTCCGATCCGTCCGTAGTCGAAAGTGCAATGACGGACGCTACCCGCATGCTCTGGATCGAGACTCCTACGAACCCGTTGCTCCGAGTCTTCGACATTGCGGTGCTGTCGGAGGTCGCGCGCAAACGAGGCGCGCTTTGCGTGGTCGACAATACCTTCGCGACGCCCCTGCTACAGCGGCCACTCGAGCTTGGTGCCGACATCGTGGTTCATTCCATGTCGAAATACCTCAACGGCCACAGTGATGTCGTGGCCGGTGCCGTGGTTTGCGATGACGCGGAGTTGTCTGAGCGGTTGCGCTTCATTCAGCGCGCTGGTGGCGCCATTCCGTCGCCGTTCGACTGCTACATGGTCGCGCGTGGCATCAAGACCCTTCCGCTACGCATGCTCCGGCATTGTGACAACGCCCAAGCGCTCGCGGAGTGGCTATGCGAGCAAGAAGGAGTCGAAGAGGTCCACTACCCGGGGTTGCGGAACCATCCGCACCATGGTCTGGCTGCCCGGCAGATGAAAGGCTTCGGAGGCATGGTGTCTTTTGTGGTGGAGGGTGGACTCGAGCGCGCGAGCGCGGTGCTGCGCCGCATGCAGTTGTTCTCGCTTGCTGAAAGCCTTGGTGGGGTCGAGTCGCTCGCAGGTCAGCCCGCGCTCATGAGCCACGCTTCGATGCCCCGGGATGTTCGGGAAGCCTGTGGGATCCGGGACGGCCTCATCCGCCTTTCGGTCGGGCTCGAAGACGTCGCCGACCTTCGAGACGACCTTCAGCAGGCCCTTTTCACTCCTTAGTTGCGACCCAGGGCCCGGCTGGCTAACCTGATCGCGTGGGGTTGGGGATGACAATCAGCCGTCTTTCGTGCTTGCTGGCCGCGTTGCTCGCGCTCTCGTGCGCCGAGAGCGGTGGGACCGTCGCCGTCGATGCAACCTACAATCTCACCTGCCCGGACGGCAGCGCACCTGAATGTGGATCGCTCGCGCCGGACACCTGCCTCGGTCCAGTCGGTCAGCGCTCCATCGTGGGCTCTCGCGGGGAGACCACCTGCACGGGTGAGGTTTTGGATGTGCGGTGTGAGGCTCTCGAGCGGCCTGATGGGCGCACGTTCGTCGCTCTTGAAGCCTACGTCGGCGACCAATTTGCGTTCACGCTCGACGCGATCCTGGGAAACGGATCGGTCGAGGATACCTGCGAAGTCACGATCGTCGAAGATAGCGCTGACTACGGCGGCCGCGTGACGGGCGCATGTGGCAGCGCGTCTCCTTCGGTAGATCAGCCCTGCCAAATTGCCAACGTCTCTATCGAAGGCGGCGAGATCGTGTTCGACCTACAGTGTCAGCCCCTTCTGAGCTCCATTAGCGTTCTCGGATTCGACGTCGGGGCGGTCGGTGGCGGTCCTACGACGATTCGATTCAGTAACTGTACCGGATTCTAGAGGGTCTTCTGGGAGTAGTCCCGACCATCATACCGAAGAGCCGTCGGCTTCTCGTCGACGACCGTGTGGATTTCGACGGGCCGCGTCCATACGCGTGACAGCGCTTTAGTAACCTCTTTGGCCCAATCGAGCCGGAGGTCGGCGCCCTGGTGCGTGTGCTCCAACAGGAGCTCGGAGCGATTGCCGTGGTTGGCGTCGAGGACCGAGATGATTGGATTGCCCGCGTTCGTGAGGCTGGTGAGCAACTGTTTCTTCACGTCGCCAAACGTCCGGCTCTCGATCTCCCAGCGGTCGTTGCGCTCGTTGTAACCGAAGGCGTAGAGCTTCTGATCGAGAACGAAGTCCTCGGTGAGAAACTCGTCGATGAAGGTGACGTCGTTGTAGAGCGAGCGCACTTCGAAGATCTTCTCGCGGCCGAGTCCCGTGCGGCGGTCCCAGTGGCGCCGAAGCTCCCAATCGTCGCACTCATCCCACTCTTTTCCGAACTGCCCCCTGTTCCATCGGTCTTCGATATGGCGGAAGAGCTCGATGCCGAGCTTGTACGGGTTGAGCTGGCCGGGTGCAGTCGCCAGGACGCTGGCACAGCGCTCGGCGTAGTCGACGATCTCGCTGGCGTCGCAGATGCTCTCGGTCATGAGCCGCGAGTGCCAGTAGCTTGCCCAACCTTCGTTCATGATCTTGGTCTGCATCTGGGGGAGGAAGTAGTAGGCCTCCGCGCGAACGACGGCGAGGCACTCCCGCTCCCAGCGCTGAAGGGGCGCGTTCTCTAGCAAGAAGCCGAGCACGTCTCTCTCGGGCTCGGTTGGGAACCGCTGCGCTTGCTCGGCTTCCTGCGCAAGCTTCTGCTTCTGAGACTCGACGAACTCCTCGGGGTTGATGAACGACTCCATGTACTCGCGGTCGACTCGAAGGAGCGGTACCTCTGGTGTTTCCGGTTCTGCTTCCTCCTCGGAAGTCTTCGGCGAGAGATCCTTCGGAAGGAATGGCTTCTGCGGGTCGATCAGGTTCTCGAGGCTGAGACACGCATCGATGAACAGCTCGACGGTTTCAATCCCAATTCGGTTCGCCCACTTGCGGACGATGGCTCCGTGGTTCGCCATACCGTCGATCCACTTGCGGACGTCAGCGCCGTCGCGTGCATCACGCCCTTGGCTGGTCATCTGAAAGCAGAAGTTGTTCTTGAAGAAGTCGATGTGCCCGTAGACGTGCGCCATCACCAGTTTCTGATCGACCAGGCTATTGCCTTCGAGCAGGTAGGCAATCGCCGGGTTGTTGTTGATGACCAGCTCGTAGATCTTCGATAGCCCGTACTCGTGGCTCTTGCTGAGTCGCTCGTACTCCATCCCCCAGCGCCAGTGGGGGTAGCGAGTAGGAAAACCGCCGTATGCGGCGATCTCGTTCATTTGCTCGTAGCTCAGAACCTCGAAAATGGTCGGGAAGAAGTCGAGCCCTACGCCCCGGGCGAACTCCTCGATGCGCAGCTGCTCGTCTCGCAGGTAGTTCGGAAGGGCGGTCTTCAATGCGAATTGGGCCACGCGCTATTTCCCTTTCCCGAGGAATTCGCGAATCGACTCCACGATGGCGTCGCGGTCGTTGATTTCGCTCGTGATGAGCTGCTCGTCGTCGGAGAAGTGCTCGCGGAGATCCTTGATGAACTGACCCGATCCGTATGGACTATCGACCTGTCCGTAGCAAAAGACGTTGGACGCCGGCAGCAACAGCTTCTTGAGGATGTCGACGCACAGCAGCGTGTCATCGACGCTCCAGTTGTCCCCGTCTGAGAAATGAAACGGGTAGATGTTCCACGTAGCCGAGGGGTAGTCGTGCGCGATGATCTCGGCCGCGAGCCGGTAGGCGGATGAGATCATCGTGCCCCCCGATTCGCGCGTCCGAAAAAACGTGTCGCGGTCGACCTCGCGAGCCGCAGCATCGTGAATGATGAAGCGCGTTTCGATGCCCTTGTATTGCTTGCGGAGCCAGGTATCGATCCAGAAAGACTCGATGCGGACGATCTCTTTTTGCTCGTCACCCATCGACCCCGACACGTCCATCATATAGAGAATGACCGCGTTGGCGACCGGCTCCTCTTCCGTCTTCCATGACTTGTAGCGCATGTCGTCGCGTGTCGGGATGATCACCGGGCGCTTCGGATCGTAGGTGCCGAGCGCGATTTGGCGTCGGAGTGCGCTTCGGAAGGTGCGCTTGAAGTGGCGAAGCGAGTTTGGACCGACATTGCGTACGCCAATGTAGCGATCCTTCTTGTCGATGATCGCGTTCTTGCCTTTGTTCTCGATGTTTGGAAGCTCGAGCTCTTCGCCGAGGATGTCCGCGAGCTCGTCGAGCGTGAGCTCGACCTCGAGCGGGTGATCTCCGGCTTGGTCTCCAGCTTGCCCCTCGCCGTCACCGTCTTGCGGGTTAGCGGACAGCGGATCGCCGGGGTCACCATCGCCTTGGGCGACGCCACCCTGTTGCTTGTCGCCGAACCGAAGCTTCGGAATGTCGATCTGCGGGATGGGAATGGACACGATGTCCTTGCCCTGCCGCCCGAGCAGCTCTCCCTTGGAGATGTACTTGCGAAGATTCTGCCGGATGCGCCCGCGAACGATGTTGCGGAACCGGGAGTGGTCCTGGTCGATGCGCAGCGACAATCCGTTACTCCTTCACGTCGCCCCTTGCGAAGATGCTGGCAACGTAGGCCAGGACGTCGGTCGCCGAGGCCTCGTTGTAGCCGTAGTACTTGATGAGCCGGTTCTTGATGATGTCGATCTTGTCCTGCGTCTCTTTGTCGATGACGTTCGACACGAAGCTCGAGAGCTTGATCGAGTCTTTTTGGTCTTCGAAGAGCTTCATCTCGAGCGCCCGACGGAGTCGGTCGTTGGTCTCATAGGTGAACTTCTTGCCCTCGAGTGCCAAGTGCCCGATGAAGTTCATGATCTCGCGGCGGAAATCGTCCTTTCGCGGGTCAGTGATGTCGATCTTTTCTTCAATCGACCGCATCAGGCGCTCGTCAGGCTCTTCATCCTTGCCCGTGTACTTGTTCTTCACCTTCTGCTTCATCAAGTACGCGCGGATGTTGTCGATGTAGTTGGCGCACAGTCGGCCGATGGCCTCTTCGTCAGCGCTGATGGCGCGCTGTACCTCGTTCTTCACGATTTCGTCGTACTCCGCTTTGACGACGCTGATCAGCTCCCCGTAGCGTTTGCGTTGTTCTTCGCCGACGGTGAGCGAGGCACTGAGCCCCTTCTCGAGCTCGTTCAGAACCATGAAGGGGTTGATGTAGCCCTCGTTGCCCTCGCGGACGAGTGAATTGCTGATCTTGTCTTGCACGTACCGCGGTGACATTCCTTCGAGGCCCTCGCGGTTGGCTTCCTTTCGTAGCTCTTTGACGTTGTCTTGGGTGTAGCCGGGCAAGATTTTGCCGTCGTAGAGCTTCAGCTTCTGGAGTAGCGCAAGCTGATGCTTCTTCGGTTCTTCGAGGCGGCTGAGCACCGCCCACATCGCGGCGACCTCGAGTGTGTGCGGTGCCACGTGCTTGCCGCGAAGTCGCTCTGCGCTGAAGTCTTTTTGATAGATCTTTATCTCTTCGCTCATCTTCGTGATGTACGGGATGTCGATCTTGATGGTGCGGTCTCGGAGCGCTTCCATGAACTCGTTGTTGATGAGCTTCTTGTACTCCGCCTCGTTCGTATGACCGATGATCACCTCGTCGATGTCGGTCTGCGCGAATTTCTTCGGCTTGATCTTGTGTTCCTGCGTGGCGCCGAGGAGATCGTAGAGGAACGCCACGTCCAACTTCAAAACCTCGACGAACTCGACGACGCCGCGGTTGGCGATGTTGAACTCTCCGTCGAAATTGAAGGCGCGCGGATCGGAATCGGATCCATACTCGGCGATCTTTCGGTAGTTGATGTCGCCGGTGAGCTCCGTCGAGTCCTGGTTCTTCTCGTCCTTGGGCTGGAAGGTGCCGATACCAACGCGGTCCTGCTCGCTCAGGATGAGACGCTTCACCTTGATGTGATTGCTCATCACCTTCGACCAATCGCCATCGTAGCGCTCGAGCAAGCTCCGGAAGATGAAGCGACACGCCGGATTGAGCTCGCCACGCACTTGGACGCGCTGCCGGTCGCTGCCGAGCCTGAGCTCCTGAATGGCTTGATCTCGCCAGTCCGGCGGAATCAAACGAAGTGGCTCGTCGTGCATGGGGCAAGGAAACACGTCGTCTCCGCCTGCAAGTCCCGTCTGATGCAGGTTCGTCCACTCGTAGGTGTAGAGCGCTCCCTCGGGGGTTCGGGAATAACGCTCGAGGCCTTTCTTCAACAAGCGTGCGATCGTGCTCTTCGAAGAACCCACCGGCCCGTGCAACAGGATGATCCGCTTCTCGGGACCGTACCCTTGCGCGGCCGCGTGCAGCACGTGCACCAAACGCATCAGCGGAATGTCGAGACCAAAGATCGCGTCCTTGCCGTGCTCGATCGGATCTTTGAAGAAGGGATATCGAATCAGCTTCTTCTTGTTGTCGATATACTCCTCTTCGCCGTACGACACGACCATGTCATACAAGCGCTGAAACGCGTTGCGCGTGACCTCCGGCCGTTCCCGGACGATCTGAAGATAGTCTTCGAAGGAGCCTTCCCAGTGTAGGTCTTGGTACCGCTCGTAGTCCTGCAGTGCCGCTATCTGCTTGACCATTTCCCCCATGGTGAATTCCTCCTAGTTCACGAGACTATCACTAAGGATGATCGGTGTTAACTATCGAAGCCAGGCGACAATGGATGTGGCGACCACACACGTGAACACAAACCATCGCAAACCGGCTACGGGGACCTTGAGCATGAGCTTGACGCCGAGACGTGCTCCGACGATCGATGCGACCGCCAAAACGATGGCTGGCACCCAGGATACCAATCCCGCCCACACGAAGATGGCAAGCGCGACGATGCCAAAAGCGAGGGTCACGACCAGCTTCAAGGCGTTGGCGGCAATCAGGTTGTGACGCAGTGTTCCAACCAACACGCCGAGCAGCAGAAAGCCGACGCCAGCTTGGATAAACCCACCATAAACACCTGCGAAAAACAGGCCAACGAACGATCGAGGCGCCTCCGATGGGGTCAACGCTGGGCCTTCGTCCGCAATGAGAGTCTGCTTACGAAACGCGATCAGTGCCGCCATTACAATCATCGTCCCCAGCATGATCGGCTTCAGCTGCTCGCGTGGGATCCACGTTGCGAGTAGAGCACCGACGGTAGCTCCCAAGATGGTGGGGATCAGGATTGGAACAATCGACGAGGACTCGAGCTTTCCTGCTCGATTAAATGCGGCGATGCCAGCGACGCTTTGTGTGACCACACCGAGCCGATACGTACCGTTTGCAACGTCTGCGGGAAGTCCAAGCGCCATCAGGACGGGCAGGACGATCATCCCGCCACCGCCTGCCAGCACGTTGACGGTCGTTGCAAGCACGCCAGCGCCGGCGAGGACTGCAAGACCCTGGTAGCTCAGCTCCTCGATCATGAACGCTTCCGCCGGCGCGCACTATAGCTGGTTTTCGTTTCTCGGTACCTCGCAGATCAAAGCATGCTAACGTCCGTCAGCGTGAAGAAGACCTACGTCTTGGACACCAATGTGGTCCTTCACGACCCTCTCGCGGTCTATAAATTCGAGGACAACACGGTCGTCCTACCGATCTTCGTGATAGAAGAAGTCGACCAGTTCAAGAAAGAGCTCAGCGAGCTGGGGCAGAACGCGCGTCATCTTTCCCGCGTCCTCGACGACTTGCGTGACCAGAACGGGCATACGCTCGATCAGGGCGTGCCGTTGCGGAGCACCGGCGGCGAGCTGCGCGTCGCGGTGCCCCCCGAGATGCCGACGCGAACGAACAGCCACGGCGAGATGGATCGCTTCATCTTGCAGATGGCGCTCGACATTCGGGACGAGAACCCGGAGCAGCCGCTCGTGTTCGTCACGATGGACACGAACCTTCGGATTCGCGCGGATGCGCTTGGCCTTCGCGCCGAAACGTACGAGGGCGGACGCGTATCGATCGACGAGCTCTACTCGGGAGTCGTCACGGCGGACGTAGCCGGCGCCATCGTGGACCAACTCGCAAAGCGCGAGCTCGTCGACGCCAGCAACGTCGACGTCGAGCTCTATCCGCACGCCGGAGTCGTGCTCCGCGACCGGGCGCAGCTACGGCACACCGCGCTCGGGCGCTTCGACCCCAAGAGCGGGGCGATCGTTCCGCTTCGTGTCGGCCGGGAAGGTGTCTGGCGCGTGCGCCCGCGCAACCTCGAGCAGTACTTCGCCCTGGACATGCTACTGTCGCCCGAGATCCACCTGCTCACGCTGGTGGGGAAGGCAGGAACCGGCAAGACGCTGCTGGCCATCGCTGCGGGGCTCCAGTCGGTCGTCCAAGATGGCGCGTACAGCCGAATGCTCGTCTCCAGGCCAATTTTTCCGATGGGCCGTGACGTGGGCTATCTACCAGGTACAGTGGAAGAGAAGCTGAACCCTTGGATGCAACCGATATTCGACAATCTCGAGTACATCTTCAGCAACGGTCGCGGCCGGATGTCCGAGCATCGCAATTACGAGGAGCTCGTCGCCTCGGGGGTGATCCAGATCGAGCCGCTGACGTACATCCGCGGTCGCTCGCTTCCCAATCAGTTCCTCGTGGTCGATGAGGCACAGAATCTAACCCCGCACCAGGTCAAGACAGTCATCACGCGATGCGGTGCGGACACCAAGATCATTCTGACCGGCGACCCCTACCAGATCGACAACCCCTACGTGGACGCTGCAAGCAACGGTTTGACTGTCGTCGCTCAGCGTTTTCAGGATGAAAGCATCGGCGCCCACGTCACACTTACAAAAGGGGAGCGGAGTGAGCTCGCAGAACGCGCCACACAGCTCCTCTGATCGGGGGCGTAGCCGGCTCCAGGCCGAGCTCGACGTCCAGTTGCGTCGTGTGCACGACACCGCGCGGCTGCTCGTCGGCTCGACGACGCACAGCGACCCAGCGGAGCGGCATCGATTGATCGAGAGCGTGGCCCGTGGAGAGCACGCGAAGCCTCTGTGGAAGTGGCGACCGGTCGAGATCGACCGCGCCGTCTGGCAGCACCTCGCGCGCGCTCGGCAGCTCGCAGAGGACACCGATGCCGCCGCGCTCTACTTGCCGCGGCTCGAGGAGCTGGAGACCGAGCTCATGTTGTTGGAATCACTCGGACGCACGAAGCAGGTGCGCCCCATGGCCGCGCGGTTGTTTGGCACCGGCGGCGAGCGCGTGTTCGACGACGAGGCGCAGACCACGCTAGACGCGGCCCACGAGATTCTCGCCCAGCCGCCCGCCGAGGAAGAAGCGAAGACCATCCCCGCTGCTTCCCTCGAAGGGCTCAACCTTCGCGACCTCATGCTCGCATATGCGAAACATGTGGGACTGCACATTGCGGTGCGGGTCGACCCGCATCTCATCGCCAATGCGGCGGTTGGAGAGCGAACGGTGTTCATCGCCGATCGGCTCTTTGGCGCTCACGAAGCGCAGCGCTTGGGGACCCACGAGGTGTACGGTCACTTGGTCTCGGCGTTCAACGGGCGAGCCCAACTTTGGGGACTCTTCGCAATTGGCACTGCCGGGTCCTATGGCGACCAGGAAGGCGTAGCCATTCTTCTCGAGGAGCTCGCAGGGCTGCTGAGCCCGAACCGGCGTCGCACCTTGGCCGGGCGGTTGCTCGCCACGTACGCGATGCACGCCGGGGTTTCCTTCGGTGACGCTGCCCGAACCCTCGTCATCGAGCACGAGTTCACACCCACGGAGTCCGTGACGCTGTGCGAGCGCGCGTTCCGAGCGGGCGGTGTCGCTCGCGACGCGGTGTACTTGGCGAGCTGGCTTCGCGTACGCCGTGCGGTCAGCCGAGGCGAGACGAGCCTTGCAGAGCTTCAACTCGGCAAGATATCGCTGGCCTCGCTTCCCGAGGTGCGCCGGTTGCGGGCAGAAGGACGCGTCGGCCAGCCGACTTACTTGTCGAATTTGGCGAGAAGCCGCGGTTGGACGGAAGCCGGCACGAGCTCTGCAACATCACCACCGAGCCTTGCGACCTCTTTGACGAGGGTCGACGCAACGTAGAAGTAGGCGTCGTCCGCCATGATGAACACCGTCTCGATCTCCGGCGTGAGATGACGGTTCATGTTCGCCATCTGAAGCTCGTACTCGAAATCTGCAACTGCGCGCAGGCCGCGAAGAATGACGCGTGCGCCGCGGCTTCGAGCGTAATTGACCAACAGCCCATCAAAACTGTCGATCTCGACGCGCCCGGGCTCGACGCCCATCTCTTCGGCTGCCTCGGCAATCATCTCCATGCGTTCGGCTACCGAGAACAGTGGTTGCTTCGACTCGTTGTTCAAGACGGCCACGATGATCTTCTCGAACGCGACGAGGCCGCTATGGAGGATCGCAGTATGGCCTTTCGTAATCGGATCGAACGATCCGGGGTAGACGGCGACACCTCTCACTGACTGCCTTTCTCGCTTTCGTAGACGCCCAAGCTGATACCCGTCTGACCATAGCGGTACTCGGCGTCGGGCGCGAGCCCATTCGGCCAGGTCCATTCGTGCGTCCAAGGGCGCTCCACGACGACCCAGGCGGCTGACGCGAGGCGACCTTGGCAGCAGAGCTCGCCTAGAAGCGCAGGTACCGCCTCGATGTCGGAGTAGGGTGCGTCTGCGAAGACCAGATTGAAACCGCCTGCGACCGCTGGAAGCTTGTGAACCGCTGCTACCGGATTGCCGAGAAGGTCCAGGCGCACGGTGCGAGTCTGCTCATCGATTCCTAGCGCGACCGCGCTCCGCTCGATCTCTCGAAGGACGCGCGGGTCTCGATCCACGGCGACGGTCTCCGCGGCTCCCCTGGACAGCGCCTCGAAGCTGAGCGCTCCTGTTCCCGCGAACAAGTCCAATACCGACGCGCCTACGAAGGCGCCTCGGGACTGCAACGCGGAGGCAAGTGCTTCTCGGACCCGATCGGAGGTCGGCCGGGTACCCCGCCCGCTTGGGGCCCCGAACCTCCGCCCCGAGAGCGCTCCGCCAATCACCCGCATCGCCTTTGCCGTCCACGTTAGCGCAAAAACGGCGTAACCAAGTGAAGCTTGCGGCCAATCGAGCGTCGGAGTGGGAAATTGTACTACCCACTACCAGATGCTACGTCCTCCATGCCTCGAGGAAGGGGCACCGACATGCGGAAGATCTGTCTTCGCTGCGGTTCGAAGTTTGGGAGCCGAGCCGAGTATTGCCCCCACGACGGCAGCTTGCTAGCGACCGACGACGAAATCGCCGACCCGTTGTTGGGCACCGTCCTTCTCGAACAGTTTCGTGTCGAGAAGCAGATCGGCGTCGGCGGGATGGGCACCGTGTATCGAGCGCACCAGACCACCTTCGGGCGCGACGTCGCGATCAAGGTGCTACGGCAGGAGCTGGCTCGCGACGAGCAGGCGGTCGCGCGGTTCGAACGGGAGGCGCGGCTCGCCACCTCGCTCGACCACCCGAACCTGGTTCGGGTATTCCTGTCGGGGCGCCTTCCCGACAATCGGCTCTACATCGTGATGGAGCTTCTCGAGGGGAGATCTCTGGCGGACGAGCTCGATGACCACGGACCGCCCTCTCTCGAGCGTGCGGTGATCATGATCATGAAGCTCTGTGCGGGTCTCGACGCGGTGCACGCAGCGGGCATCGTGCATCGCGACATCAAGCCAGAGAACGTCTATCTAGTGAAGCGCGGACGCGATGGCGACTTCGTCAAGCTCGTCGACTTCGGAGTCGCTCGGGTGTTGGAGGCCGACGGAACGGACCCGACCACCACGCAGAATGGTCGCGTGTTCGGCACGGCGACTTACATTTCGCCGGAGGCCGCCACTGGCGATGATACCGATCGCAGAAGCGACATCTACTCGCTCGGCGTCCTGAGTTATCAGCTGTTGACTGGCGAGCTGCCTTTCGAGGGGAACACCGCGGGGGCTGTGTTGATGCAACATGTCCACAACGAGCCCCCGCCTCTGCGCACGAAGGGCAGGGGAGCCGAGGTGCCCGATGGTGTAGCCCGCGTGGTGATGCGCGCGTTGAGCAAGGAGCCCGAAGCGCGTCCGCAGACGCTTGCCGAGTTTCTCGATTCGCTTGCGGAGGCCGCCGGGAATGCGGGTTTGCTCGCCGATGCGCGTGCGCTGCTGCTCGGTACCGTTTGGGGGGACGAGCTCGCGGCGCCGGGCTCGTACTTGGCGGATCTCCTCGGGTCGAGTCAGCCGTCGAGCCTTCCCCCGGCATTCGACGAGACGCAACCCGTCGCGACCGGTCGTGACCCCAAGGACGAAGCGTTGCTTTCTTCCGCTCCGACGCCGTTCGGAACGACCGGGTACGATCTCGAGCCGGCGCCCAGGACGAAGAAAAAGAACCGAGGCTGGTTGTGGGCGGCGCTCGGGCTGCTCGCGGTGGTGTCGGTCGCGTTCGCGGCCGGCGCGTGGCTCAGGCAGCAAGCGCCCGGGGCAACCGCCGCCGAGCCCGAGCCGGTCGCCCCGCCGCCTCGTGTCATCGAGGAAGAGACACCGATTGCAGACGTTGGCACAGATGTCCCGGTAGTGGAGCCGGAGCCTGTCTTGGAGCTGGAGCCAGTGGAGGAGCTGATCGACGAACCGGAAACTCCGGAGCCTCCGCCGAAACCCCAAGAGAAGAAAGCAAGAAAGCCCAAGAAGCCAGCGCCAGCGCCAGCCTCAGCGCCAGCACCAGCGTCAGCGCCGGTGTCCGACGAGGGGATCGACTGGAGCGTTCCAGACTTTCCCGAGGAGACGCCGACCGAGCCGGCCCCGCCGTCGACCGAGCCGGTCGCCCCCACAGGCACCCCCGATGCGCCCCCACGCAACCCCGTCGTGATCGACGAAGTTCCGCAGTAGGGGGTCACGCTCACTTATGCCTTCGTGGCCGTGAACGCGATTGGCGTCGGGAGGTTTAGTTACATCCACCCGCCCACCCCCGCCCGGAGTCCTCCCTCCGCGCCCCTTGCTTCGCTCGGGCTTGGCGGCGCATTGCGCCGGGCTTCGCCGTTCCGGCTCGCGCTACCGCGCATGGCTTGTGAACGGGGCATTGTGCGTACACACGCCGTCGCAGCCCTTTGGATGCACAGAGTCGTCCATAAGGGGCTCGGAA
>JAHEEE010000009.1:0-3951 GCA_024640845.1 Myxococcales bacterium
GGGAGCCCGCACGTGCAAGGTCGGTTTGGCGCTCGGATTCCCAGACACCTGGACAGCGTTGCCCTGCCCTCGGACTTAGGAGATCTGAACGGACGGCCGGGGGGACTGCTACCAGATGATCTCGACGTACTCGGCGGCGCCCCGGACGCCCGCCACTTGAAGTGTCGAGCCGTCGTCTAGGCCGATGGTGCCTTCGATGACGCCGTGCACTTTCCTCCGGTCCAGGGTCAGGGGCGGACCGAGTGCCAGAACGGTCGAGTCGTCGAAGTCGGGTAGGAGCGTGAGCACGATGCGTCCGTCGTCGCTGGTGAAATGCCAGGGCTCCATGATGTCGTCTAGATCGTACTCCCAGATGCTCTCGGGGAGCTTGTGGAGGACGCCGTCGACGGTGATCGAGTCTGCGCTCCCGGGGGTGTCGTCGCCGTTCACCGTGCCCAGGTTGATGCCGATTAGGTGCCCCTCGGTCGTGCCGGTGAAGTGACCCCACTCCCATCTTACCTCGTGGGGCCAAACGCCGCGGCCCCAGTCGAGCACACCAAAGGATTCGCCTTCGCCTAAGTCGTAGGTCGTATCACCAACGAGGACAGTGCCGGTGGCCGGCATGCCGAGCCGCTTGTTCTCGTAGAAGAACTCGCCGGGCTCGTCGAAGAGATGGGAGACGGCGATGCTCTGCACGGCTTCGCGGTCGGCGAGGCGAATTCGCGCCTCCATGCGGTCTGCGCTCCCGGGCGCTCCCGCCAACACGGTGATGCTGCGGTGGTCGCCCTCAAAGCGATACTCGACGCTTCCCGTCGAGGATTCGAAGAGCGTGTCTTCGAAAGGCGTGAACGGGAAGTCCAAGGCATCGCTGTCCTGGAACATGATCGCGTCGTGAATCTCGTCCGTCGCGTAATCTTCGAGCGTCAGGATCGAGAACGACAACAAGCCGAGGTCAGCGAGCGTGAGTCCGATTGCGAAGTTTGGCGCAAAGACGGCGTAGTACTCCCACTCGCGAAGCTGATCCTGGCGCTCGGGTTGAACGAGCGCCCGGTCGTACTCCATCAACGGCCCACGCGCCCAGCCGTGCGCGGCCAGCGTGCCGTCGCCATCGAGCAACGGAGCGGCTTCCGTGATCTCCCCAGGGTCGGAGCTCGAACTGCTGCTGGTCGAGCAGGCGGTTAGCAGGAAGCCGAGGGATATGGCGGCCAGATGTGGGAACCGGGAGCAAGTCTTCATTTCGACGCCAAGCGTTGCACGAACACCCCCTATTCGCATCAAAGGTCGAAGCGTTCGCAGTAGCCTTGCAGCCGCCCGCGAATCTCTTCCGGCGTGAACCCGAAGCCCTCCGGACTGTGGATGTGCACGTCCTTTGGCTTCTGACGCTCCGCTTCGAGCATGGCTTGCATCGCCTCGCGCGCCGTGTCGCCCAGCTCCATTCCCAAATCACGGTACACCTGAGCCATGGCGCCGAGCGGGTCTCGAAAGACGTCAGGAGCGCGCACGTGGGCCACTCGGCCGGGAGGCAAATGATCCACGACGTCGAGCGCCTGTTCGAGGGTTGGCGGGAGGTAGCTGCCGATGAGCTCGGGGCCGAGAGCCTTGGGGTCGACGTCGTCGCTGAAGAGTGCGCGGGTGTACGCGTAGAGGCTGCACAGCGAGCTGAGCGTGGTTGCCGGGTCGCGATGCGTGAAAACAAAGCGCGCGTCCGGGAACATCTCGAGAATCGTGTCGATGAAGACCGAGTGCGTGGGGTCTTTGAGGGCAAACCGCACGCCGTGCGGCCGGTGGTAGTGCACGAGCTGGAGCTGTTGTTTGTACTGCCCGTAGGCGATGCGCGGGTCCTGCTCCTGAAGCCAAGCGACATAGCTCGGCACACGGTACTGCACGTTGAACTGCAGCGTCCGAAACACGTTCGTGAAGAGGGCCACGCACTCCTCGGGCTCGTTCGCGCCCATCGGATGGATCGCCTCGTAGGTCGGTGAAAGCGCCTCGAGCTGCCCGAGCACGCGGGTCAGCTCCGCGGCTCGCTTGTCTTTGCCGTCTCTCGGCGGCACCGGGTACATGCTCTCCCAATACGGCATGGTGCGGGTCTCGGGGTCTTGCGCGAGCAGCCGATGCACGAACGTGGTGCCGGTGCGCATCCAACCGATGAGGAAGATCGGTGCCGGGAGCTCGGTCTGCTCGATTTCGGGTGTGTCCCGCAAGGCCCCTTCGATCGCCAAGTGCTGTCCCGCCATCCGCAAGCAGTCCATCTTGGCGGCGAGCCAACCGGAGAAACTAAGGGTCGCGTCGGACTCGATCGCCGTCAGCAGAGCGTCGAGCGCGACCACGGTCTCCGGTCGCGGATCATCGGCACCGGGGGTCCGGCGCCGCGCCTTCTCGAACCATGCCTCTGCCGAGGGTCGGCTACCGCGTGGGAACAGGCGCCCCACGGCGTTGACTGCGCGGTACCACCAGGGCTGCACACCGCGCGCGCTCAGGAACTGTTCGGCACGGAGGGGCGTCGTCCGGGCGCTCGACATGCGTTGCTTCTAGCACGAGACACCGCACGCGGTGGATCGTCGAGCCCCGGCTGCTCAGGTCAGCGGGCGCCGGAATAGCACCACCCGGCACATCCCTCCGAGGATGCTCGGCTCAGATCCGACCGTGGTTGCGGAAACTGCCGCGGTGCGTGGCCGATTGCTCTGTAGTTCCGTGCGCTGACGGCCGCCGGTGGTCCGCCGCCCATGCGCCAGTGTGAGTCCCCTAAGTTCATGAAACTACGAGATAGGGCTTCGGCATTCTTTTCGCCTCTGTCCAGCCGGTATGACTCGACCTCGCATTGTCGATCCCGGTGCCACCCTCGCGCTCTCGCGTCGCACCACGCGTCGCCACTTCTTGCTCAATCCGGACGAGGCGCGGCAGATGGAGCAGATCTACTGGTATTGCTTGGGCCATGCCGCGCGGCTTCATGGCGTGCTGGTGCATGCCGCCTGCCTCATGTCGACCCACGCACACGAGGTCATCACCGACGTCCGGGGCGAGTACCCGAGGTTCCTGGAAACCTTTCACCGAAACCTCGCGCTGTGCACCAAGGCCCTGCGAGGATGGCCCGAGGAGGTCTTCAACAAGCGAAGCAGCGGCGCCCATGCCCTGGTGACCCCCGAGGCCATGATCGAGTCCATCGCCTACCTCATCGCCAACCCGGTCGAGGCGCTGGCGGTCCGTTACGCGAAGGACTGGCCTGGGGCACATACCCTCCCCGCGCACATCGGCACGCGCATCATTCGAGTCAAGCGACCGCCGCACTACTTCGACCCCAACAACCCCGACTGGCCTGAGGCCATCGAGCTTCGGCTCGAAATGCCAGTCGCACTCGAGCTCGACTACGGCGCGGAGCTGGCGCGGGAGCGCATCGCGGCGCGGGTGCGACAGCGGCGGCACCAGGCGTGGAATAAGGCGAAGCGCACCGGCCTTGCATTCGTGGGCCAGAGGCGCGTGCTGCGGCTCGCGCACACGAAGCGCGCCAAGAGCCACGAGGTGTTTGGGAGCTTGAATCCTCAATTCGCTGCGGCGGGGCATCGAGGCGCGGCGACCGAGGCGGTCAAGCGATTGCGCGCGTTTCGTGCGCACTACACGCGCGCCCTGGCGAAGTGGACAGAGGGAGACCGCAGTGCCTGCTTTCCGGAAGGTACCTGGTGGATGCGCGTGTGGCACCGGGCTCGATGCGGACCCGGGCCGTAGCCTCTGCTGCGAGTTCAACTAATCTGGTCTGAGCAGATCGGTCGCCGCTTGCCCGAGTGGCAGCAGGGTTGATGTGCGGCTGCGGCGCCGAAGTTGTGGCGTTCAGTCGTTCGATGACATCCACACTCGACGGTCGAGACCCGTAGGACGTACCACCTGCCTATCCGAACCCCCGTAAACCGCCTCGAGTCGTGCCCGCGTCTCGCCTTGCTCTGGCTTCGGAGACCGCCGACCTCGGTTGGTTCTCTC